>NZ_JAIFRO010000010.1 GCF_019659805.1 Bartonella raoultii
TAGGAGGGATATCGGGGACCATTCTTTGTGCACGTCAGTTTCAAAATTCTCTTGCGGAAAGTTCCTTGGAAGAGATTAAGCGTGCTATTGAAGCCCATGACTTTTTAAAGGATTATTACAGGGTTGGGGAATCTTCAATTAAGTCAAATGATGGGCGTATAGCCTTTCAGTTTTCTGGACTAGACCGTAATATTGCGAGTATCAAGTCGATGGGGCGTATTTTGCTCTGTTGGGTTGATGAGGCAGAGCCTGTCACAGAGACCGCTTGGCAGACGCTTATACCGACGTTGCGTGAAGAAGGGGATGGATGGCGTGCAGAATTATGGGTAACATGGAACCCATTACGGGAGAATGCCCCGGTTGAAAGGCGCTTTCGTTTTTCAGACAATGAAGCGATTAAGCGTGTTGAGGTTAATTGGTCAGATAATCCCAAGTTTCCTAAGATCTTGAATGAAGCGCGTCTTGATGATTTGAGAAACCGTCCAGAGACCTATAAGCATATTTGGGAGGGAGCTTACCTTACAGCCGTTCAAGGTGCTTATTACCAAAAGGAGATGTTAGCAGCTGAACAGGAGGGGCGGATAGGGCGTGTTGCACGTGACCCTTTAATGCAGATACGCGCCTTTTGGGATATTGGGGGGACAGGAGCCAAGGCAGATGCAACAGCAATCTGGATAGCCCAGTTTATTGGTAGAGAGATCAGAGTGCTAGATTATTATGAGGCCCAAGGGCAGCCGTTATCCGAACATATCGGTTGGTTGCGTGCAAATGGTTATGAGAAAGCATTGATGGTTTTGCCTCATGATGGTGCAACGAGAGACCGTGTACACAATGTGAGTTTTGAGAGTGCTTTAAATGATGCGGGTTTTGAAACGCAAGTGATCCCTAATCAAGGGGCTGGTGCTGTCAAAATGCGGATAGAGGCGGTGCGGCGTATTTTACCTTCTGTCTGGTTTAACGAAGAGACGACCGTAGCGGGTCGTAAGGCACTGAATTGGTATCACGAGAAATGGGATGAGAAGCGGAATATAGGGTTAGGGGCAGAGCATGATTGGTCGAGTCATGGGGCCGATGCCTTTGGATTGATGTGTGTGGGTTATGAGCAGCCGATACAGAAACATAAGAGAGCAGCTTATAGCGATAGAGAAGCCTATGAGAGTACGTCATGGATGGCACAATGATGCATGATGAAGAGCATATAGAGCAAGAAAGTCAGGTTTCAGATTTCTCAATGGAAGGTTTGTTTCGTAAGCTTTTAAGCTGGTACAAAGAAGATGTAGAGCATGTGAACAAATGGCGTGAGCAAGCGCGTGAAGATTTTCGTTTTTACAATGGCGACCAGTGGAATGAGACTGATTTAGCCGCTTTAAAAGAACAACGCCGTCCTGTCATGACGTTTAACCGCATTGCTCCACTTGTGAATGCGGTTGTTGGATCTGAACGCAATAATAAGAGAGAAGTGCAGTTTATTCCTCGTCAAATAGGCAAGGCCTTGCCTAGCGAATTGCTCACTGGTGCAGCAGAATGGTTTCGCGACATGGCCCATGCGGAATATGCGGATTCAGATGCTTTCCAAGATGCTGTCATTTGCGGTATGGGCTGGACAGATACAAGGCTTGATTATGAGAGTAGTCTAGATGGGGAGCCGGTTATTACACGTTTAGACCCCTTAAAGATGGTTTGGGACAGCGCGGCCATACAACCGAATTTAACCGATGCACAACGTTTGTGGTATGTAGACCGTAAACCTTTGGAAGTTGCAAGACAAATGTTTCCCAAAGCGCATTGGAGTGAACTAAGTGCGGATTGGGCGCGTGATGGGAGTTCTTATGAAGGGGTTCATCACAATGCTTTTGAAGCTTATGATGATGAGAAGGGTATTGATGTTGAAAATGGCCGCCGGATGGTCACGCTAGTTGAATGTCGTTGGTTTGAAAGTGAGAGATATTATAAAGCGCCTGATTTAGAAACGGGTGAACTTCGTGATTATAGCGAGGAAGAATTTAAGCAACTTCAGTGCATGATGCCCGATATTCAAGGAGCTGCTTTTCATAAAAAGGTGGTTAAGCGCGCTTTTTTAGGCAGGAAAATTTTGCTTTGTCCAGACCAGCCTTTGGTTCCCGCCGGTCAATTGGGTTGGGAATGTATAACGGGGTATTTTGATAAGATAGAGCGTCAATTTTATGGGGTTGTTCGCCCGACCAAAGATCCACAACGCTGGGCAAATAAATATTTCAGTCAAGTGATGCATATTCTCAATAGCCAATCCAAAGGGGGGATAATGGCAGAAAGAGGTGCATTTGAAGATGAGAGGGAAGCGGTAAGGAGTTGGAGCAGAGTTGATAGTATCACGGTGCTTAAATCAGGAGCGCTTGCGGGTGGAAAGATCCAACCCAAACCGGTCACTCAGTTTCCAACAGGCTTTTTCCAACTGTTTAATGAGGCGAAAGAAGCGATTAATCAGGTCACGGGTTTATCGCCTGAGTTTATAGGGACGAGAGAAGTTTCACAAGCAGGGATTTTGGAAGCACAAAGGCGCCAATCCAGTCTCAATCTGCTTGCTTGTTTGTTTGATGGTTTACGTTTGTATCGCAAGCGTCAAGGGAAGCTTATTTTGCACTTGATCCAGAATTATTTATCCGATGGTCGCTTGGTACGGATTTCAGGAGAGGAGAATGCGCAATATATTCCCTTAACCCGTGAAGCTGTGATGCATGTTGATTACGATATTGTTGTTGATGATGCGCCCACCAGTCCTAATGAGAAAGAGCGTACCTTTGGTATTATCACGCAATTGTTACCGTTGCTTCAAAATGCGGTTACACCGGATATTATGCTTGATTTGCTTCGTTATTCTCCCTTGCCGGCCTCTCTGCTTAATCGTGTAAGTGAGAAGGTACAACAGCAGCAACAAATGGCACAACAAGCGCAACAACAGATGAATCCAGAGCAGGAAATGCAGTTGCAAGAAAAGCAGCAAGACATGGCGACGAAAACCCAAATGCAACAGATGGATTTACAACAAAAGCAGATTGAATTGTTCATGCGTCAAAAAAGAGCGGAATTGGAAGCAGAATTGATGCAACAGCGCCATGAACTTGAACGGCAACGCATTTACAATGAGCAGATGCAAAATCAGATCATGCGAGAAAGAGCGGCCAGTTATAGAGGAAGAAGCATTTGAGAAAGGTTAAAGAATGAATGCAGAACTGAATGAAGGACTGAATGAAGATTATGGAACAGAGGCATCCGTTTTTGATGATGAGGGTTCTTTTGAGAGCGCTCATGATAGAGGAGCGGTTGAAAGTGATGATGTCTCTTCTTCAGAGCCGGTTGTAGCAAAGCCTGTTCAAGAGCCTTCAGAGATTACTATCCCTAATGGAGAACAGCAACGTGCTGTAGAACAAGCCAATCAAGCCCGTGAAGCACTTACGAAGTTTTATGAAGCGCAATCCCAGATGTCTCAGGTTGATGGCAAGGAAACGCCTCCCAATCCTAGTGAAGATATTATTGGTTATATGGGGTGGATGGGCAAAAAGCTTCAAGAGCAGGATGCGTATATTAGAGCGCAGCAAGATGTGCAAAGGCAAGCGTTAGAATACCAAGAATTTAATGGGCATTTAAATCAGTTTTTAGAAAGTTCCGTTACCTCGGTCAAAGATAAATACAGTGATTTTGATGCGGCGGCAGATTTTCTCTATGAGACGCGCGCCAAGCAATTGAATGCATGGTCTTCTATCTATCCCACTTATGCCCAGAAGAGCACGATCGATGCGATTATAGGAGATGAGTTGCGAACGATAGTAGCCACTTGCGCACAAAAGGGGGTTAATCCGGCAGAAGAGCTTTATAGGATCGCGCAAAATCTTGGCTATCAAAAGCAAGCCGTGCAAGCCAATGATCAAATTGCAGCACTCCAGAATCGTCAGAATTCAGCGCGGACATTAACGGGCTCTGGTGGTGGAGGCCGTGTTGGTCCTATGACCAAGGAAGTTCTTGCGAATATGTCAGAGAAAGAATTTGATGCGTGGATATCCAATCCAAAGAATGAAGCACGTTTTTATGAAATTATGGGTGTAGATCCTGATTAGGTAAGAGGTTTTTCCACATAATCCGCCTTTGATGCGGGTTTTCCACCGGCTTTATTCAGCCGGTTTTTTTTACAGCAAAGAAAGGTGAAATCAAAAATGGCAACAACACATATAGGGACCCATGATCCGCAAGCGGTAAAATTGTGGTCACAGAAATTAGGCAATGAAGTTTTGAAGGCGACGAAAATCGCCCCCTTGATAGGGAAAAGTTCAAACAGCATTATCCAGCTTTACAATGAAACCCATAAGAGTGCAGGGGATAGCGTTACCTTTAGCCTGCTGGTTAATTTGTTTGGAGATGGTGTCACGCAAGGGGAAACCTTAGAGGGCAATGAAGAAGCGCTTCAATTTATGAATGACCGCTTGGTCATTAACGAGCTCTTACATGCAGCGCGTGTTGCCAATACGGATTCGATTGATCAACAGAGAGTCTTACCGAATTTGCGCAAAAAGGCCAAGGAAGGTTTGGTTCGCTGGTATGCTAATCGTTTAAGCATCATGTTCTTTCTTCAAGTGTGTGGTTATACAGCAAGCACGCTTAGTGTTGATGGTCGAGAAGTTTATATTAAACCGGTTCATTACGGCTTTAATCCGATCATGGCGCCCAGCAGTGAACGCATTATCCGCCCCGATGGCAAAACCAAAGATGAAGAACTTACCGATAAAGCCAAACATAGCTTTAGCCTTAAATTGATTGATGAAGCGGTTAAACAAGCAAAGCTTGCCAATCCGCAAATCTCTCCTGTTCACGTCAATGGTGATGATGTGTATGTTTTGTATTTGCACCCTACCCAAGTGATGCAATTGCGCACCAATACAGCCGCTGGTGAATGGTTAGATATTCAAAAATCAGTTTATGCAACCTCACGTGCAAAGAACCCAATCTTTGATGGATCTTTAGGTATGTATAATGGCGTTGTTTTACGGGAAGCTATCCATGTGACCCATGGTGTTAAATCGACAGATTCTACAGCCGTAAAAAGCGTTCGTCGTGCTGTGTTCTTAGGAGCGCAAAGTGCTGTGATCGGTTTTGGACAAAATCATAGTGCAACCCATTACACCCTCAAGGAAGAATATTTTGATTATGAACGTGAATTTGGCGTTGCCGCCAAGACGCTTATTGGCATGAAGAAAACCCGTTTCCAGATGCCTGGTAGTGCACAAACAGCCCAAGATTTTGGAACGATAGTTATCCCCACCTACAGTGGTGAAGCAGCGTAATTTTAAAGGAGGAAACAAGAGATGGCAGATCATTTACCCGCCCCATTACAGGGGAGAAATCTTCATACGCAACAGGTAAGCTTTTTACGCTTAAATATCTCGCATAAAGAGAAGTCCCTTACGGAGAGAATAGGGATTTTACCGCGTGGAGCTGTGATTACGTCGATCAAAGCCTTTGTGAAGACAGCGTTTTCGGAAGCCAAGTTGAAGATAGGCAGCAGTTATGGGGGAAGTGAATTTGGTGAGAAAGAGATCAAGACCCAAAGCACACAAGACTTTACACCCACAGATCAGAAAGTTTTTGTTGGAGATGATAAGGAAACGACTCTTTACGCTACCCGCGACAAAGCCACAGCAGCAGGTGAATGTGTTGTGGTTGTGCAGTTCGTGACTAATCACTGAAACTGAGGGGAGAGATGTATTAACTCCCCCTTAATTTATGAATTGCAAGATTGTACAGAGAGTTGCAAATTAAGGGCAGATAATACAGCCACTAAGGTAGAAAGCTTGGGGTCACCCGTTTTACTTAAGGAGCGGTATAATCCACTGCGTTCGCGGTTTGTTTCTTTTGCTAAAGCACTCATATTTTGGGCGCGTGCAACGATACCAATAGCATCAGCAATATGAGCGGCATCACCGGTTTTAAGAGCTTCATTGAGAAAAATTTGCTGTGACTCAATGTCTTTAAGATATTTTTCGGGTTTAAATGGGGTTATTTTCATCACTGTACTCCTCTTTTAACTTTAACGCTTGTTCAATATCCCTTTGCTGCGTTGATTTATCTCCGCCGCATAGCAAGAGGATAAAATCAGAGCCTTTTTGGGTAAAATAAATTCGATAACCAGCACCATAGTGGATACGTAATTCACCTATGCCATGAAAGAATTTAACATCACCGAAAAGTCCTTGTTTTAAACGCACAACACGTTGAAGAATAATAGCCTTAACGCTTTTATCTTTAAGTTTCTTAAGCCAAGTATCAAATTCTATCGTTTTATGAATGAATATCACATGAGCACTATAGTGCACATAGTGTATCATGTCAAGTTCGTTTCAATTTTTGTATCACTGAAAAGGTATTTTGATGGCACGTCATTATATAAGGATTAAGACAGGAGGTCCTGTCCAAGAAAGGCAGGATGTTTTTCGTCATAGAAGAACCCTTTCTCATCTTGTGTCTGTCATTCAAGACGAAATCGATGACATCACGGATGAATATATTGGACAAATCCAAGAGAGTATTTTTGCTGCTATTCGTTTTTGCGAGCGGGAAAGTTTTTACTTTAACGAAAGCCGTGATGTTGTGTTTAATACACAAGCGGGAAAAGCTCTTTATGATGCAAGTGATACCCCCCACCTTGAAACGGCAGTCAAAATCAAAAGCGTTTATCTTTCTTCAGATCAATATCACAAGGTTGCCTTAGAACAGAGAAGTCCTTTTGCGTTAGAAGCTTCGCTTTCTTCAGCACAGCAAGGAAGACCTGTTTGTTACAGTTACTTTGATAGGAAATTGCATCTTTATCCCACACCGGATCAATCCTATCAGGTTCAACTTATTCTCTCTCCAATGCGCTTGGAAGAATTAGAGAATGCGGATCAAGAACATCCATGGTTTGTGCACGCGTTTGATTTGATTAAGGCGCGTGCAAAATATGAATTGTACAAGAATATCCTTAAAGAGCCCGATTGTGCAGCCGCGGCTTATAATGATTTTAACGAACAGTTGCATGCCTTGCGTGCAGAAACGTCAAAACGTCATAACGATATCAGAATCATTCCAACGGATTTCTAACATGGTTTTTTTTCCAGTTGCGGATTACCGCCCAGATGTTGCGGTTGTCAACGGCAGCTTTACAGATACACTTGTGAATGTTTTACCGGCAGATGGTGGCTACATTCCTATGCCTAGTGCAACGGTTGTTTCTAAGTTGCCTTTGGCAGAGAAGCCGTTGGGTTGTATCGCCTTTAGAAGTGGCAATGGTGTCAAGATCATCGTAGGAGGCAAGCAAAAGCTTTATAGTTATGATAGTCAAACGCAGGGTTGGAAAGATATAAGCCAAAGTGGTGTGATGTATCATGCGCATGAAGATAATCAATGGTCGTTTGCTTTGTTTGGTCAAAGAGTTATTGCGGTCAATAAAAATGATAAACCGCAAGTCTTTAATGCCCATAGTTCTGAACGGTTTGAAGATTTAGACGGCAATCCACCGAAAGCAGGGTTGGTGAAGGTTTGGGGACCTTTTGTTTGTCTGATGCAACTCACAGATCACCCCAATCGCATTCATTGGTCTGGTTTGGAAGATGCAACCCATTGGACCGTTAAGCAGAAAAATTGCGATTTTCAGGATTTTCCGGATGGAGAATATGTACAGGGTGCAACGGAATCTACCAATCCGCTCATATTTATGCGTTCTGCTGTTTATGCAGGAACTTTTGTTGCGGGTTCTAAGATAGTGTTTACGTTTCAAAAGATCCAAGACAAGCGAGGAGTACGCAGTGCAGCTTCTATAGCTTGTCGAGGCAGTGATGCTTTTTTTGCCGGTGATGGTGGCTTTTATCAGATGCGTTTGGATGGACAACTTTTGCCGATAGGCTTTGAAAAGGTTGATAGAACGGTTTTTAAAAACTTTGATAAACTTGCCCTTGATGAGATGCAAGGAGTGATAGACCCCGTTGATAACCGGATTTACTGGTCCTTAAAGAAAGGCAATAACGAGCAAACGACCTTTGTTTATGATTGGGGTTTGCAGAAATGGTCGACGATACAGGGCAAGCCTTTCACGTTGTTTCCAGTGTTTACGACAGGTTATACTTTGGAACAGTTGGATGAGATCTCAATAAATCTTGAGTCCTTGCCGGCTTCTTTAGACAGCCCCCGTTGGCAAAGTGGTGCACCTATCCTTGGGGCTTTTAATGAACAAAATCATCTTGTTATGTTTACAGGAGCGCCGATGGAGGCAACTCTTGTATCGCAAGAGATGGGGGCACCGGATGGAAGTTTTAGCTTTATCACGAAGATGTTTGCAGAGGTTGATACAACGCAAGGTCTTTTAAGCATAGGTGAGAGAAGATTGCGTAATCATGATACGCCGATTACATGGCACAAGGAGAGGGGGTGTTCTTATATTACGGGCGCTTATCATGGTCGCTCACGCAATCGTTATCACCGCTTTAAATTGCGTATTCCCGAACATGAACTTTGGACGATGATTACTGGCTTTAATGCGGATTTACGTCCTTTAGGTAGGGGATAATGGCAAAAGTCTATTTGACCAGTTCTTGGGATATGGAGCGTATAGCGCCTTATCTAGAAGAGATACTTGCGTCATTGAGTGCGTATGTAGAGCGTTTCAAACATGAAGTTACGTTGCAAGAAATCATTGAAGCCATTTGCACGGGCAAAAAACAGTTATGGCTTGTTTTGGATGATGACGAGCGCTTTTTAGCAGCAGTTACGACCCAGATACAAGAAACCGTTTTAGGAAAGAAGCGTGCCTTGATTTGTGAATGTAGTGGCAAGGGTGTTCTTGGTCTTATTGAGAATTTGCACTCTATAGAGGATTGGGCAGTTGAGAATGGTGCTTTAGAACTGGAGATTTTAGGGCGTTTTGGTTGGAAACGAGCACTCAGCAAACAGGGTTATGAGATAGATATGCTTTACTATAGGAAGGATTTGAGACATGGGGAGTAGGAGCCCAACAGAAACACAACAAAAGCAGGTGCAAACAAGCGCCCCTCCTGCTTGGATGGAGAATGTCTTTAAGCGTGGTGGTGCGGATGCTTATCAAATGTATAATACAGGGATGGGTGGGAATGTTTATGGTGGACCTCGTGTTGCGCCATTAAGTGATCAGACGCGCTATGCCATTGGTGGACTTGGGAGTATTCCTAGCCATTACCAAAATCGTTCTTTGATGAATACAGTCTACAATCCAACATCAGCAGCAAATAATCTTGGAAGAATGGCTTCTGGTGATCTGGTTGGACAAAATCCCTTTTTTAATGCTGCTCTTCAAAAGAGTTTAGACCGTGCAAGAGATACTATTCATAGCTCTTTTGCAGGAGCAGGTCGTTATGGGTCCGGTGCACATACGGGTGTTTTGGCAAATGAACTTGGAGCTTTGTCTACAAGTGCTACAGCGAACCAATACAATCAAGATGTACAAAATATGATGCAAGCGAATGCAATGATTGACCAAGCTAACCAAAATCAGTTGGGTGCTTCGAATAATTTCTTACAGGGTTATGGGAATGCTTATTCTAATGCCATACAGGGTGGAGGTGTGCTTGATAATTACAATCAGAGAGTTGTTGATGCCAACCGCGAACGTTGGCTGGAACAAGACAATAGCGGTTGGAATAGATTGAACATGTTAATGAACGCCGGTCATGGTTTTGCAGGTAATTACGGCACAACAACAAACAACCTCACAGGTTCTGAGATACAAGGTAATAATCCTTGGAAGAATGCAGGAACTATAGGTTCTCTAGCGCTTCAAGCGGCACCAATGGCTTTTGGTTATATGGCAGGTGGTCCATTAGGAGCGGCAGTAGCAGCAGGATTGTCGAAAGACGCCATTGATTACTTCAAGGACCTACAAAACAAGTCGAATAAGTAAATAATAGTTTTATAGGAGAGTGTGATGGCAGCTCCATCTATAATGTTAGCAGTCCCATATTTAAGTGCATTAGCAGGGCAAGGATTGAGAACCTTGCCACATATCATGAGATTTTTGCCGCATGCAATGAAATTTGGAGCACGAGCGGGAGCGCGAACAGCAGCGCAAACCAATAATTTAGTGAGATCCATGGCTACAGGAATGCGTACAGGAACACAACAAGGAGCGCAAAGATTAGGGCAATTAATATCCGATTCTCCAGTTGCACAATCTTTAATGCAGCATAGTCCTTTGTTGTCTCCTTTTGTTGGTGCAGGAGTTGAATCTTTTATGAAGCATTTACCCAAACAGCCATCACCCCTACAACAACAAGAATCGCCTATTCCTGGGCCGTATCCTGATCCTATCTCAAATGCACTAGAGGAAATTCCCACACCAGAGGAAACATCACAAGACCTAAAACATCATGTTGATGTCCCTCAAGCACAACCATTAGCGCCCACATCACAAACACCTCCTCCTGAACCCACAGATTTAGAGAAGTTTTTACAATCCAATACTTATAAATTTTTTCAATCAGATGCTTACCAGAAGCTTAAAGATCTTTTTGCAGGTATGTCGGCAGCACCGTCCGGTGGTTCTGGATGGGATGCGCTTGCAAGTGGTGTGAAGCATCTTAATGAAGGTGATAAACAAAGAGGTCGAGTTAATCAAACGGTCGAGTATCTGAAATCCAAAGGCTACAGCGAAGAAGAAGCGCGGGTTATGGCAAGCAATCCTCAAATGCTTAGTGCATTGTTAACAAATACTTATCAACCTAAACTTTCGCAAGACTATCATTATGTTCGCAATCCTGAGACTGGAGGGTATGAAGCACAGGTTATTAAGGGTAGTAAGGCATATCAGGAAGCTGAGCGTGCAAAAAAACTCCATGAGAAAAATATAGTACGCGACACTGTTTTATTTAATGATATCGGATATCTTGATGAGTACATGAAGAAACATGGTACTTATTCAACTGGTCTCACTGCTTGGCTTAAAAGCTGGTTTCCCGGAACGGACGCACGCGGTGCAGATAGAGTTGTGCAAGCGCTTAGGAGCCATATAGCAAGTAATCGTATAGACGAACTGAAAAGCTTATCAAGGACAGGAGCGGTAGGACTTGGACATGTCAGTGACAAAGATCTTGACATGCTAAAGGATTCTTTAGGTGCACTAAGTATTGATATGAATGTAGAATTATTTGCGCGGAATCTGTCTCAAATAAAAGATGTTCTTGAAAAATTATCCCCTGAAGCAAAAAACTTTTTATTAGGCAAAAATAATGAAATTCAGACAATATCACAAGGGAGTAGTGAAAATATACCTAAGATGGGTATGCAAGAAGGTATCGACAGAGATGATATCACTGTATTTATTGATGTTGCTACCGGTAAGCGTATTGAAAAGGAAGATTATTGATGAATACTTACACGAGCATTCCTGAATATGCAACATCTAAAAGTGGAAAGCGCTATCGTTTGCGTGTTATCGATGATAATTCTAGAGGTGGCATTCCTGAATATGCAACATCTAAAAGTGGAAAACGTTATCGTTTGCGTGTTATTGACGATAACACCGATTTTACAGAAACAACATCACCACAGCCTCCAGAGATCACGCGCAGTGAAGCGTTTTGGAACTCTTTAAAACATGGATTGAGTTTTAATTTAGATGATGAATTTTCAGCCATTACAGCGGCAGGACGTGACCATGAAGATGATTATGCTATACCTTCTTTTATCAATGGGTTTTTAGGATATTGGCTTGGAGATAAGAAATACGAAGAGAAGTATGATAAAGAAGTCAAAAAAATCCGTGATTATTATCGTAGGATGAGTGACGCGCATTATTGGACATCTTTTGCTGGAAATGCTTTAGGGGCGGCACTTCCTTCACTTGCGACTTTAGGAATAGGAGGAGCAGCAAGATTAGGCATTCTTGGTTCAAAATTAGGTCAAGCCTTTTTAAAATCAGGTCAGTCAGGTGCAAGCCGACTTGCACAGCCATTTTTAGGTATCACGAACAAAACAACGTGGCCTCATTTGCTAAAAGTAGGAGCGGCATCTGGTGCATTACATGGCATGGGAGAGGGCGAAGGATTAGGGAATACAGTTAGCAATACATTCGCTGGTGCTGGTTTAGGAGCAGCAGGGACAATGGTTGGAAGTGGTTTAGGTCATTTTGCTGGTTCTACTGTCGGTGGAATAAGAAGACTTTTTTCTCCTTCTTATAAACAAGGAGTTGAAAAAGCAACATTAAGAGAAATCAGTAAACATTTAGGCAGGGAGGGAGCTGAAGATTTAGGAGAATCTTTTGGCCGTAAAGCCGTTGATACCGATTATGTAGCTGATCATAGTCCTTTTTTACAAGATCTTGTTTTTGATATAGCCCGAAGGAACCAAGGGGCTTATCTTGATTTGACCCAAAAAGCAAAGGCAAGAGCGCTGGGAGGAGGAGAGCGTATACATCAAGCCGTTGATGAACAGTTTGTTCCTCGTCAAAATGTTGTAGGTTTAAAAGATGATCTTATCGCGAGTAGGAAAGCAGCATCTCATGATCTTTACGAAATAGCCAAGAAGACACCGATAGGGGAAAAATATTATGGCGCTCTTAATGAATTAATGGAACGTCCATATTTCAAACAAGCTTATAATGAAGGACTCAAGCAGTTCACGAGTGGAGTCAATAAAGTTCATCCGTTTTCTTCTCAAAAGTTTAGTCTTCTTAAGGAGAAACCGAATATGGAAGTTCTTCATCATACGAAAGAAATACTCGATGAGATGATAAAGATAGAGAGGGGAAAAGGAAGAAATAGCAAAGTTCGTACCTTAGTAGATATCCAGAAAAGCTTATTAGAGGTTATGGATGATATCTCCTCTGAATATAAGAAGGGACGGGCATTATATCATCAATACAGCTCTCATGTAGATGCTATGGATGAAGGTTCCAAAATTCTTAGCAAGGCGATTAATAAGGATGAATTCAGTAAAATTTTTGATGAATTACCAAAGAGACAACAAGAATACTTTCAAAAGGGCTCAAGAGGTGAACTTCTCAGAGGGATAAGGCAAACGAAAGATAAAGTCTCCAAGGCAAAGGAGATTTTTGGTACGGATGATCTGTATGATAGGTTTGCAAAGGTTTATGGAGCCGATAAAGCTTCTGCTGTTAAGAAGGTCGTCGATAGAGAAGCCGATTATGCGGATTTTTATAACAGAATACCAAATCGCAAAGCAGATAAAAGAATATCTTTTACGCATAATGTCAGTATACCGACTAGTCCCAAAGATGCAGCCATGCAAGCAGGGAAAGCAGCATTGAAAGCTTCTTGGATACCTTTTAAAGAAGCAGCGTTTAGAGAGCGTCAACGGATTGAAAAGGATGTCGTCAAGTTATTGACAGGTGGTTCAAAGATTTCGAATGAGAAAATTGTAGAGCTTATTCAAGGCATGGTGAGAGCGCAAGAGAAGGGATATGCTACGAAAGAATGGGTGAAAAAACTATCTGCTGCTTTGGCTAGGTCAAGTGGAAACGAATTTGTGAGAGTGTTTAACCGATGATCCGTAGTCCTTCAGTAGATCAAGCGATCCGCCAGACAGCGGCGCGTTATGGGATCCCTGAAAGTTATTTATACCGTGTTGCGCAAGTGGAGAGTGGAGGTAATCCCAATGCAAGGAATCCACGCTCGTCTGCTGGTGGTTTGTATCAGTTTATAGACAGCACAGCGAAGCAATATGGTTTGCAGGACCGTTTTGATCCCGTACAAGCAGCCGATGCGATGGGTAGACTTACCCTTGATAATCGCAATCATTTAAGTCGTGTGTTGGGAAGAGCGCCCACAGAGGCAGAATTGTATTTAGCGCATCAACAAGGGGCAAGGGGTGCAGCGCGTCTTTTACAAAATCCTCATGCCAATGCAGCACAATTGGTTGGCAGCAATGCGGTTGGTTTGAACAGTGGTAACAATGCGATGCGAGCAAGTGATTTTATCAATCGCGTGTTTCAAATGTATGGTGGACAGCCATCTTATAGAAGCCCTTTTGTACAAGGTCGCTATGACCATAGGACGCATTTGTTAGAGGTTTTACGGGCATTATTGGCTTCACAGGCTTCACAAGAAGAGCCTTCAGAAGAAGATGAGAGTGAAGCTTCTGCTGCTTACGAACAGCCCTTCATGGGGCAATTGATGCGGGCATTTTACGGCATTTAGGATTGAGCAACATGTCAACGATTTATGATTGGTCGCATCAGGCGTCAGAGAATACGCATGCGGATGCTTTGATTAATTGGGCAGAAGGTCAAGCTCCCAGTACGGTCAACAACAGTGCACGTGTTATGATGCAACGGATGAAAGAGTATCTCTTAGATACGGGTGGAGCGCTTGAAGGGATTGTTGAGGTTGATGCAACGCAACAAAAGACAGAGATCAGGTTAGAAACGCATTGTCAGTTTTTAGAGTATAGAAACGGTATCCATTTGCGTTTTTTATCGCGCGGTCAGAATGTAGGTTCGACCAGTGTTTCATTAAATGGACTTGGGAGTAAAACCGTTTATAAGGCAACAGCCTTAGGGGCGGTTCCTTTAACAGGAGGCGAAATCCAAAGGGATTGTCTTTATAGCTTGGTGTTTAGAGAAGATGCTTGGCATTTGTTAAATCCTACACCAGTAGTACAGAGAGAGTCTACAGATATCAGTCTTTATCCTTCCGGTTTTATAGGGACCTTTGCAATGCGCAATATTCCGGATGGTTGGTTGATCTGTGATGGAAAAGCCTATTCACGCATCACTTATAGAAGCTTATTTGAAGCGATAGGAACGGCTTGGGGAGCAGGGGATGGCTTTTCTACCTTTCATGTTCCTGATTTGCGTGGTGTGTTTTTACGCGGTTTAGACAGTGGTCGTAATATTGATGCGCAGCGTGATTTTGCCAGCATACAAAAGGATTTAATGCATGCGCACCAACATAAGGGTCAAACGCTTTCAACCGAGCATCTTCTCGACAAGGAACATTATTGGGATGGGAATACGACGGATATTTTAGGTTATAAGCTTCGTTTATTTGAGGGTGGTGTACTCGCCAATTTTACAGGGGTAGAGAGCGAGTATATTGACGGCTATTTGATAGAACCTTATTCGGTTGATCATAGTCCTGATGTGAATCTTGAAAGAACGGGTGAAGGGGAAACGCGCCCGATCAATATGTCTGTCCTTTTTTGCATAAAGACATGAGGGTTTTATGTCGACGATTTACGATTGGTCTTTGACGGCATCAGAGAATGCCCGTTGTGATGATGCTATCAATTGGTCAGAAGGACAATCCCCCAGCAGTGTCAATAACAGTGCACGTATGATGATGCAACGTGTAAGGGAATATCTTTTTGACATGAGCGGTATGATTGAGAATAGATTTACAATTGATGCAAGACAGCAGACAACATCTATTCAATTACAAAGCCCATCACAATTTTTCACCTATAAGAATGGTATCCATTTCCGTTTTAAAGCGAAGGAGAAGAATGTAGGCGCGACGAGGATTTCCTTAAATGATTTGCCAAGCCAAGCGGTTTACAAAGCAAGTGCTTTAGGGGTGCATCCTTTAACAGGTGGAGAGATACAAAAGGGGTGTATCTATAGCTTGGTGTACCGTGATGGTGTTTGGCATTTGCTCAATCCTACCCCCGCTTCCTTACCCAAACTATCCGATTTTTCTCGTTATGCGACCGGCAGTATTTGTGCTTTTGGCATGCAACATCTTCCCTCAGGTTGGTTGTTGTGTGATGGCAAAGCCTATTTACGCAGTGAGTATAGCGCTTTGTTTGAAGCGATAAGCACGCGCTGGGGTGGGAGTGAGAGTTGGACCAAATTTAATGTTCCTGATTTGCGTGGGATGTTTTTACGCTGTGTTGATGATGAGCGTAGCATTGATCCTTTTCGTATTCTAGGCACGTTACAGAAGGATTCGATGAAGATCCATAGCCATGGAGGAAGCAGTTTTTCTATTTTGAATAACGAAGGGGATAGCGAAAGTTGGTATGGTTATAGCACGATTATTTGGGGCTATATGTTCAATGAGCAGCAAAGAGCCAAACTTGCAGAACGGCTTGGTGTTCGGGTTGAGGATATACGTGTTCACCATAAGATAGCTTTTCCCCGTTCTCATCTTCATATGCATGATGTTGTTTTGGAGGGTTCCGGTTCGGGGGAAACACGTCCTGTCAATATAGCTGTACGCTTTGGAATTAAGACGTGAGGGGTTTTATGTCGACGGTTTATGATTGGTCTTTAAAAGCCTTAGAGAATGGCAATGCGGATGCTTTGATCAATTGGTCAGAGGGTCAGCCTCCTAGTACAGTCAACAACAGCGCCCGTATGATGATGCAACGGATCAAAGAGTATCTCTTAGATACGGGAGGGGTTATTGAGAGTGTTTTTGTATATGATGAAGGACAAAGCACAACGTCGGTTCATTTGCAAAGTAGGTTGGCTTATCCTGCTTATAGGGACGGTCTTCATTTACGTTTTGTCTCACGTGGTCACAATAGAGGCGCGACGCGTGTTTCAGTTAATACTTTAACCAGCCAGCCTGTTTATAAGGCCACAGATAAAGGGCTATCGCTTTTATCAGGTGGTGAGTTCCAAGAAGGGTGTGTTTATAGCCTTGTGTATGATGAAGCGCTTTCAGGTTGGCAAGTTCTCAATCCTACCCGTGATCCAGTTCCAGCGTCAAAAACATTACCGACTGGTTTAATCGGTCCTTTTGCCATGCGCCATTTACCGGCTGGTTGGTTGTTGTGTGATGGTCAGGCTTATAGTCGTTTACACTATAGGTCTCTTTTTTCGAAGATAGGGACGAGTTGGGGGGAGGGAGATGGTGTAAGAACCTTTAATGTTCCAGATTTGCGTGGGATGTTTTTACGGGGTCTTGATGAAGGGCGCAATGTTGATCCTTGGCGTTCTTTTGCAAGCCAGCAAGAGCATTCTTTAAAAGCCCATGATCATTTTATCGGTTCTATAGCCCCTCATTCTCTCGCCTCCCGTAAGAAGCGTGATGTCTCTTCTTCAGATGCTTTAAAAAGAAGCAAGCGTTCTCTTGATAGCGATGAGGAATGTTTAGGATTGAGCGGGGATGCCTTGGAAAGGTGTAATCAAGAATTTGATGAGAGAGCGGGCGTTCCAGCGGTTCCAGAGGTTCCCTTTTGGTTTACAGAATCGGATAAACCGCCCCGTTTACCTTGGTTTATTCGGTCTCCATTTGCCAATTTTTTAATCTCTTCTACGCCGTTACAAGAGGGTTTGGATCGTCTTGCTCCTCATGAACATAGATTTCTTATCGACAGTTTTGGTGGAGAGGAAACGCGTCCAGTCAATGTATCGGTTGTATTTGGCATAAAGACATGAGGTTATGCGATGTTATCAAAACCCTTTGCGATTTCAGCTTTAAGTGACCCGTCTCAAGTACGGGTTGTTTTGTATTCCGGTGAGCGCTTTGTGCACGCCCCGTTAAATGGGGTTAGTGATCTTTTGAAAGCTGCTTTGCACTCAGAGCTTTCCGTTTCATTCAAGCGTTTAGAAACTGAATTACAAGCTTTGAGGGATGAAGTGGAAGAATTGAAAGCGTGTTTATTTTAAGGCTTTATGAAGAGTTGATGTAAGGAAGCAAGAAATGAGTATACCCCACCATACCCATGAATATTATCTCCCAACGGCAACCAAAGAAGAGATAATAGAGGGGCGTTCGCAAGATACGGTTGTTGTTCCCAAGTTGTTAGGGACGGCTTGCCTTTATTCTTATGAAACTTTTGCGCCGTTAGAACAGGTTGTCGATGTAAGGAAAGAAGTAGAAACGGCAACCGCCCGTGCAAATGGCGCCCAACAAAAGGCAGAAGAGTCCAAAAGACTATCAGAGCAGGCGCTTACAGAGGTGCAAAGAACGGTTGAAAGTGTTGGCAATGCGCTCACGCGTGCAAACAGTGCACAAGAGAGTGCAGGAAGAGCAGAGCAGACAGCTTCAGAAGCCAAAACAACAGCGGCAGAAGCACAATTGGTCTCGGCAGAAGCCAAGCTTAAATCGGAGGCAGCAGAAAGATTATCGCAAGAAACGCAAACGATAGCTTCAAAAGCCAAGAGAATATCGGAAAGCGCGCAAGCAGCTGTTGAGAAGAACATATCAGAAGTTGATACGGCGAAAGGTTTATTAAGCTCAGGATTGGCAACAGTTACACAAGCCAAGCAGGAAAGTGAGAGTGCATTGCGTATAGCAAGAGAAGCCAAGGCGGAATCCTCACAAGCCTTAACAGCTTCAGGATTAGCGCAGTCGACCTCAGAAGAAAGCAAGACAGTCTCACAACGAGCAGAAGCCAGTGCTAGAGAAGCCGAACAATCTTCTCTGATAGCAAAGAATGGAGCGTTAGAAGCCAAACAGATAGCTGATGCTGCAAAACTTCTCTCAGAAGAAAGCAAGACTTTGTCAGAACTTTCTAAGACGGCTTCAGATCAATCACTCTTGGTTTCGACACAAGCCAAGCAGGCCAGTGAAGAGGCCAGCAAGCAAGCCTCAGAAGCTTTAAGCAAGTCGGTTGAATCACGGGCATTGTCGGAGGAAGCCAAGAAAATAGCGACAGAAGGCATGCGAGAAGTTAAGCAAGAGGTTTCGTCGATTTCGAAAGTAGCAATGCAAGCGGAACAAACAGCGACAGAGACGACGCAAGTCGCAGCCACAGCCGTTGCAACATGTCATGAAGTTAAGACAGTTTCTCAGAGAGCCAAGAGTGTTGCAGAAACAGCCCAGCAGGTAGCGACAGAAGCGAAGGAGTTAGCAGAGCAAGCGGTCAGTTCAGTCACAGAGGTCACCAAGACCGCTCAACAGGTAGCAAGCTCTGTTGAGACAGCCGTTAGTCTGTCTCAAGAAACACGATCGCTTGCAGAGAGAGCCCAAAGTCTTTCTGGAGAAGCACAAGCTACGGCTTCAAAAGCATTATCGAAAGCAGAAGAATGCGAAGCCGCATCGGGTGAAGCCTCAAGAGTCTCTTTAGAAGCCAAGCAGATAAGTGAAACAGTGCAAGCAACAGTAACTTCTCTACAAAGCAGTGTTGATAAAGCAGTTTCAGAAGCAGCAGATGGCAAGAGTAAAGCAGCAGAAGCAAAACAGCTAGCATTGGAAGCGAAGGATGCCTCCACCAATGCCCTCACTTCTTCTAGGGATGCCAAGGAGCATTCTTCACAGGCGCTTACAACAGCCCATGATGCGAAGACAGCTTCCCTAGCGTCTCAAAAGAAAAGTGAAGAGGTTGCAGGTATAGCGAATGAAGCAAAATCTTTGGTTGATAGAGCGGTTTTGGATGCAAGCGCCGCCAAGCAGGCGTCGACAAGCGCGCTTACAGCCTCCAGTGATGCGAAGCAGCAAGCTTCTGAGGCTGTTGTTTTCGTTAAAGAGGCCAAAAGTGTTTGTGAAGAATCTAAGGCATTATCCGATAAAGCAATCAAGGTCTCTACGGAGGCCCAACAGGCATCGGAGGCATCACGAACCGCTTCTCTGGATGCGCAAGCAACAGCAGGCTTGGCATCTACAACAGCCAATGATGCGAAAAGCATAGCAGAGCGTGCACACAGTCTATCGGAAGAGGCAAAGAGCTTAGCGCAAGAAAGCAAAGCGCGTTTTGAAAGCGTTCAACAAAAGATAGAAGACATCAAAGAAGTTTCAGATACAGCTCTCTCCACAGCGAATGCGGCCAAACAAACAGGAGAAGAGACAAGCAAGCAAGCTTCAGAAGCTTTGACGAAGTCTGTTGAAGCCAAGGCTTTATCAGAGGAAGCGAAAAGTGTCTCAGAGACTGCTCGTAGGAAAGCGAATGAAGCAGAGCAGGCAGCGTCAGAAGCCTCAAAGGTCGCTTTAGAAGCAAAAGCAGTTGCAGAACGGGCTGTTGTTACGGATGGAGAAACCCTTCGAGGGGGAGAAGCGCTCAAAAGTTTAGTTGAAGAGGTAAAGAAGAAAGCAGAAACAGCAGAAAGTTTAGCTTCAGAAGCAAAAGAGAGCGCTTCACAGTCCTTGCTAGCTTCTAATCATGCAAGGAGTGAATCAGCAACAGCGGTAAATACAGCGAATGATGCAAAGAGTAAGGCAGAAGAAGCCAAGACCCTCTCAGAAGCGTCAAAGAGTATGAGCAGTGATGCAAAGCAATTGGCTACACAAGCCAAGGAAACCTTGACAAGCGCGCTTACAGAAACAAGGGATGTAAAAGAGCAAGTAGAGGCAGCAAAAAGAATATCAGAAGAAGTAAAGCAAGAGCTTATAGGATTAAAAACGTCATCAGACTTGGCATTATCGACAGCGAATGCAGCAAAAGCCACGGGAGATCAAGCCTCTCAACAGGCTACAGAAGCAAAGAGTTTAGCAGAAGATGCCAAGAGTGTTTCAGACAAATTACAGAGCAAAATAGATAAGATAGAGCAATTAGCAGAAAAAGCGCAAGAAACGGCTACAGCCTCCAAAGAAGCGGCTTCTTATGCGAAACATGATGCCGATCAAGCACAAAAGAAGGCGCAAAGTTCAGAGAATTTATCCTATCAAGCCTTAAATAAAGCCGAAGAAGCCAAGCAATCGGCGGATGGAGCGAGTATAAAAGCGAGCTTGGCAGAAATGGCAGCAGAAGAAGCCAAGAAAACCGCCGGCTCCACTTTATCGCAAGCTTATGCCGCCAAAGATGAAGCAGATAAAGCCAAGGAAATAGCGAATGGAGCAAGAATAAAATCCAGCTTGGCAGAGAGTGCAGCGGAAGAAGCCAAGAAAACCGCCGGTTCTTCTTTATCACAAGCTTATGCCGCGAAAGATGAGGCGGGTAAAGCCAAGGAAGCAGCACATGGAGCGAGTATAAAAGCGAGCTTGGCAGAAATGGAAGCAAAAGAAGCCAAGCAATCAGCAAGTTCAGCGTGGAGAGAAGCCAATGAAGCCAAAGATTCTGTAAAGACTATAAAAGAGAGCGTTTCCAATGCGAAAGATGATGCAGAGCAAGCGCGGCAAACAGCAGAAGAAGCCAAGCAATCGGCGGATGGAGCACGTCATAAAATCAATGATGTTGAACAGGTTATAGAGACGCTCAAAGCCTCACTTGATTTGGTAAAAACGGATGCATCAGGAGCCTTGTCAACAGCGCAAAAGGCAGAAACAGCCGCTTCAGCTGCGAAAGAAGAGGCAAGTCAAGCGCAAGAAGTAGGCAAGAATGCGAAGTCGACAGCAGATGAGGCGTTAACGAAAGCGACAGATGCCAAGAGCCATGCTGAATTGGCAAACACCACCTCCAATGAAGCCAAGACACTTGCCGAGCAAGCCACGAGCAGGCTCAATTCCCTGAATTTATCGGAAATGCGCCAAAGGGTTAATGCGCTTCAACAAAGTGTAGAACAAGCGCATCAATCGTCACAAACAGCGAGCAACAAGGCTGAAGAAGCGACCCAACAAGCAAGCCAAGCCAAGAGTTTGGCACAAGAAGCCAAGAATACAGCAGAAGGGGTAAAAAGTAGTTTAGAGACATTAAAAACGACATCAGAGCAAGCACAAGAGAATGCCTCTGAAGCCCTTCGTATAGCCAAAGAAGTCAAAGCCGCCTCAGAAGGTTCAGATGTTGAGGAAGATGAAGAAATAAGCGAAACGGCAGATGATGAAGCGATGGCCATAGCGTCCGATGCGCAAACAGTTGCTTATGATGCCCGCTTGAAAGCCATGTCAGCGGATATAAAAGCCGATAGAGCCGATCGCAATGCGCAGAATGCGAAGGAAGAAGCCAAGAATGCGCAGGAAAAAATCGCGGAAGTGAAGGAAGAAATTACAAAAGCGAAGAAAGAAATCGAAGAAGCCAAGCAAAGCGCGAGTCATGCAATACGAGAGAATAATAGTACGAAGAGATGGCTCACACAGACATTCCAAAAAACGGAGCAATTAGAAAAAGACCTAGACGATATGGATCTTTCTGTGAGCAACGTCTCTAATAACATCCGTACGGTCCAAACGAAGGTGGAAGAAGCAAAAACATTAGCACAAGAGTTCAAAACGGCTTGTGAACGTAGCGCTTCTGATCTTCTCAAAAAGTTAAGTTGGAATGTTTTTACCCAGTCCACGCCATTTCTGAAGACAGATATAACCAAACGGCTCATTTTAGAAGGAGAAACGCATATTTCTGTCAAGGATGGGAGTGATATACAGCTGGTCAGTTTTACGAGCAGTTCTACAGAGGTCGCGCTTCCTTCTTCAGGTCTTTCAGCCGGTAAGGATTATTATGTCTATTTGGTGAATGGGGGGAGAGAGGACCAAAAACTGATTGTGTCAGAGTATAAAAGTTCTCCCCGTGATGCAGACATTTCAACATATAATTGGAAGCAGATAGGCGGTTTTCATACGCTTTGTGCAGATGTTGGCTATTCTGCGTATCATCCTTTATCCGGTTATAAAGCAGGGGATATTTTACCCCGTTCTGTTTGGTGTCTCAATCATCGCCCGCATTGTTCCCCAGAAGGTATGGTCTACGATCCTAGAAGAGATCTTTGGGTGGATATCTATCTTCAATCCGGTAAGGGGGAAGATACCAAATCAGCCTATGGTGTTCCGATCACCAGCAATCGTTCTTATACAGATCATGCCAAGGATATGATGCAGGTAAAGAAAAGGTTATTGGGTCATGAGGATTTTCTTTCAGCGATGTATGGAAGCAATGAAAATAGCAGTATTGAGGGACAACAAGCGCCTACACCAGCCCATTCAGGAGGTCATAAGGATACACAAGAACGTCGTATGATCTCGCATATTGGTTGTGAGGATGGTTATGGTTATGTTTCGCAATATTTATCAGAGTTTTTCCCGGTTCCCAATCAAAGTGATCCTTCAAAGAGTGATATGCATGTTTTGATTGGTGGTGGGAGTTGGCAGGATGGAGCAGAATGCGGTAGTTTTTTTCGTCAGAGCGTGCATTCTCGTAATTTTACGGATGAGAAGGTAGGAGCGCGTGGATGCTGTCGTCCACGTCGTTTTATTTGAGAAACTTCATAGAAGGATCCAGTCTCATTTTTATTCAGCCTCACTTTTGTGGGGCTTTTTTTATGGAGGAGCAAATGCGCAAGATATCGAAGGAAGGTTTAGAGCTTATTAAACAATGGGAAGGTTTACGCTTAGAGGCTTATAGAGATGAGGCATGTGTGTGGACGATTGGTTATGGTCACACCAGTTATGCGGGCAAACCTTTGGTGCATAAGGGCATGTGTATTACGAAAGAACAAGCCGAAGAGATACTTTGTAAAGATTTAGAGCAATTTGAGCATGCGGTAGAGCAGTTTGTCATGGTTTCGTTAACGGATGCGCAATTCGCGGCATTGGTGTCGTTTTGTTATAATGTAGGCACAACCGCCTTTTGCCAATCGACCTTATTAAAAAAGCTCAATAAAGGGGATTATGAAGCTGTTCCTACAGAATTACAGAAATGGAATAAGGTAGGAGGTAAACCGCTTCAAGGATTAGTCAATCGTCGCGCCGCTGAAGCAGGGTTATGGGCCAAGGGATCTTATGTTTGTTCCAATTATCAAAAGGTAGAAACGAAAGAGAGGAGCGGTTTGTTCAAGATAGAAGCGCTTGCACCGATTATAGGGTCCTGTTCAGGGCTTGGAGGGCTTTTTGCAGGCAATGGTCCTATCCAATGGGTTTTGGCAGGGATGATGGTTCTAGCTGCTGTAACAGGGGTTTTTATAGTCACAAAACGCTTTAAGGAACAGCGGTTATGATTTTATATCTTAAAAGAAATCTGTCTTTTCTGTTAACGGCTATAGCCGTTTTTTTTATAGCTTTGGCTAAAGCCTTTCACCTTGGAAAGAAGAGCGAGCGTCAAAAGCAGGTAGAGACAGCATTAAAGAGAGCGACAACACGTTTTGAGGTTGAAAATGAAGTTAATCAAAAAAGTGATAGTGGTGTGCGTGCTGCTCTGTCTCGTTGGATGCGGGACAAATAGATCAGTTTCTTGTGTTGGTTGGTTGCCCATTTATTTAGATCAACAGGATGTTCAGGTCATCAGTTCTCACCTCGCAAGGGATATTTTAAAGCATAATCAACAGGGGGCTCACGTGTGTGGTTGGCAAGATGGTTAAGAAACAAAGCAGAAAAGAACAAGATTTAACAGAAAAAGAACGCCAACTGCTCCTTGAGATGCTGGAGACCTATCAAGGCTTAAAGATGATGTCACGTCTTATGAAATGGGGGGCCTTTGCTGTCTTTATCTTTGTCATGGATTTTTCCCGTTTCATAGATGCCATAGAAAATAGTTTCTCACACTTAAAAAGATGGATAACAAAAAGTTAGAGTACTTTTAATTTTTCATACAATTATTCTTTGAAAAGGTCAGAGTGAGTTCCAGTGCGAATAAGATGTAATTTATCTCCTTCAATTCGATAAATAAGTAGCCAATCTGGTTCTATATGACTATCATGACATCCCGCCCAATCACCCTTTAGTGGATGATCACAATAATGCTTTGGTAATGGCTTCTCTTCAATTAGCAGACTTAACAGTATACGCAGCTTATTCATATTTTTACCGCGTTTTTCCGCTTTGCGCACGTCACGTTTAAATTGTCGTGAGCGAACAGGTATCAGCATATTAAATACCTAAGTCCTTAAAAAGAGCATCAGCATTTTTAAATGTTTCACCCTTACCCTCGTCTAATTCCTTTATAGCTTTACGTGTGACACTATTAGGTACTTTAAGCTCAAAAGGTAAACAACCTTCTTCAGCGACACGCAAGAATGTTATGCGGATAAGGTCTGATGCACTTAATCCCATGCGTTCTAAAGTAATCATAGCTTGTTTTTTCATTTCAGCAGGAATGCGAGCACGAACAACAGAATCGGTTTTCATGATTAGTACCTCCATTTATAACTTTTATTATAATGTAGCCACATTGTAGCTTCAAGTTATTTTTTTAGAAGTTGAGACCCTCTGGACATCTGGTAAGGCTAAAAAAATTCCTCGAAAAGAAGTTCTGATTCGCAATAATTGAAGAAAGTTACGAAAAGATTTGTTAGAATCAGCAGAAATATTTCTTCTCTAACAGGACTTTTTAGATGGTTACACCATTTGGTAAAACCTTACGAAAACTTCGTATTGATCACTCAGAACGCCTTTTAGATATGGCTAAAAAATTAGGTGTATCTGTAGTGTTTTTATCTTCTGTAGAAATTGGCAAAAAATCAGTACCTATTGGAATGGAAGAGAAGATCATAGAGCTTTATAGCTTGGATCAAGAGAGAGCTAGTCTCTTAAGAAGAGAGGCTGATGCTTGTCGTAAGAGTTTTACCATTAAATCTTCTGATTCATTTCGTTCTGAAATTCTTGGTATGTTGGTTAGAAGTTTAGAGAGTTTTTCATCACAAGACTTAGTAGAATTTAAAAAATTCTTGGAGAAAATTGGCAAAAAAACAGAGGTCCTATAGAGGCATGTTGCAAAGTTCTATTCCCATACTTTATTTGAACATCCCGTACCTTAAAAAAAATATGAGAATTGAGTAATTTAATTTACACATCAAATTAGGTGGTGGGTGATGAGGGGATCGAACCCACGACCCGCTGATTAAGAGTCAGCTGCTCTACCGACTGAGCTAATCACCCATAGTACATCAAAAGATAAGAATGAGCGGTTCTATAACGCTCTTAAAGAAGGATGTCTAGATATTTTATTGTTTTTATATGAAAATGATAAGGTTTGTAGTTAAATTAGCCGTATATTAAAATATGATAATACCCCCTTGATCTTCTCTCAAAATAGACCCATTATAAGAATCTCTATGAATGAATGTTCTGGTCATTATGCAGAACGAGAGTATACAGAACTTAAAGTTGGAGGATTGTCGAGCATAATGCCCGAGAAAAATTCAGAAGAGCCTTCTCATGATTGGAAGGGGGCAGCGTTCTGTTTTATAAATTTTATCGATAATTATATATGTTTAAGCGATGTTTTGTCATTGTTTGGTTTGAGTGTATTTTTTTTGCATTCAAAGCTTTTGGTCAATTATGAGAATAAAAGCTCATGAATTTATTTTGTCAATCACACGCTTTTAGGCTTTTAAATATATATTTTAAAGGTGAACTATGATGGAATGGATTGTCGATCCCCATGCGTGGTTTGGCTTGGTTACGTTAATTTTTCTTGAAATTGTTTTAGGAATAGATAACCTAATTTTTATTGCAATTTTAGCTGAAAAACTGCCATTACATTTGCGTGATCGCGCACGCTTGGTCGGTCTCACTTTAGCATTGGTTATGCGACTTTTTCTTCTTACAGTGATTGGATGGGTGATGAATCTCGATACGATGATTTTTTCATTCTCATCCTTTGTATTTAGTTGGCATAGCCTCATTTTAATTAGTGGTGGTGCTTTTTTGCTAGCAAAGGGAACGCTAGAGTTACATGAAAGATTAGAAGGCGTCTCGCACGAAACCAAAACAGGTGTTGCTTATGTTGTTTTTTGGCAAGTACTTGTTCAAATTGTGGTGTTGGATGCCGTATTTTCTCTTGATAGTATTATTACTGCGACAGGTATGATTGCAAGAGAACAGGCAGTCGTGATGTATATAGCTGTCATTGTCGCTATGGGGGTGATGATGTATGGATCTGGCACTCTTATGCGTTTTATTAATCGTCATCCCACTATTGTAATTCTTTGTCTTGGTTTTTTGATGATGATAGGCTTTTCCCTTATTGTTGAAGGATTTGGATTTCATATTCCAAAAGGGTATCTATACGCTGCTATTGGTTTTTCTGTTCTCATTGAAGCTTTTAATCAAATTGGACGTCGTAATCGTGAAAAAATGATTACCACAAATGATCTACGAGGGAGAACAGCTGATGCTGTTTTAAGACTCTTAGGTGGGGGAAATAAAGATGGTCACCTTGGTGAGACTGTCGATGTTATTGCTGAACAAGCAGCTGCTTCTGAGTTATTTCGACCAGAAGAAAAAGAAATGATTCGTGGTGTTCTTGATTTGGCTGATCGTCCTGTCCGCTCTATCATGTCACCACGAAATGAGATCGAATGGTTGGATTTAAATGGTGATGAGAATGAAATGCGTGAAGAATTACAACAGGTTAAACATAGCCGCTTAATTCTTGCGCGTGGAAAAGTGGATGAGTTTGTTGGTGTTGCTTTAACAAAAGACCTGCTTTTGAATTTAGCAGAAGGAAAAAAGATCAATTGGAAAAAGGCTATGCGAGAGCCACTCGTTGTCCATGAAAATACAAGCGTTTTACGATTGATGGAGCAATTACGCCATTCTTCGATTCAGCTTGCAATTATTGTTGATGAACATGGATCTTTTGAGGGGATTGCAACACCAACTGATATTCTTGAAGCGATTGCCGGCGATTTTCCTGATGATGATGAAGAACCTATGATTGCAGAACGGCTTGAAAATGGAAGCCTTCTTGTTGAAGGATATGCTGATATTCGGCGTTTAAGTGGTTATCTTGAGCGTAATCTTGTGGATGAGGCTGATCGTTATACAACTTTAGCAGGTTTTATGCTTTGGCAATTTGGCCATTTACCAAATGAAGGTGAAAGTTTTGAAGCAGAGGGTTTACGCTTTAAAGTTATTGAAATGGATCGTCGAAATGTGTCTAAAATCCTTATATCTCCACTTGTATAATCGGAAACAAGTAAAATAATAAAAAAATTCTCAAATATTACGGAAAGTAGAAGGAATATGGAGATTGGCTATGCAATCGTTTTGTCTATTATCCTTTGAATTAATTTTTGAACATAAAGTGGTTAATATGTGAAAATTGAATAATCAATGGAGTTATTATAAAATGAGAAAAATTCATACTCCATATAAAAAGGTAAACAAGAATAATGGTTGCTATTGATTAATATCAAAGCTTAATATGAAATAGCGCGTATTTTTATATGTATGAAAAAAGAAGAGGGGTTATGTTTCCTTCGATGTTGCTTTGGAGGTTTGTTTCCAATATTGCCGAGCTTCAAAAATAGCAACAACAAATAATGAAATTATAAGAGGTACAATTAAATAAAGCATTCTAAATACAATAAGTGCGGCAACGATATCGGTTGGATTTACACTGGGCATACCTGTTATGAATACAGCTTCAAGGACACCAATGCCTCCAGCTGGAGCGTTGGAGAGAAGGGTTATCGAAAAAGACGCTAGGAAAACACCAAGTACAGAAATAAAATGAACATCTGTGTTGTGTGGGAGAACAGCATATATAATTCCTGCCGCTCCTAAAAGTTCTAAGGGGCTAATAAGAAGTTGTTGAATCACAATTTTTAATTTTGGGTAAGAGAGTTTAATTTTTTTTCCCAAGTGCAAAGGTTTTAATTGTAGCCAGCTACCAAAAGTATAGAGGACTATGAAACCAAGTAAAATAACACCAATTATCGTTCCAAGCCATTCAGGAAGCTCAGAATGAATAAGAGTGATAATATTAGGTTGCAGAATTAAAACAACTCCAAATAGTAAAATTGTGCCGATCGCAAAAGTAAAAGAGCAAAAGCCTACTAATATTGCAACTTCTGTTCCATTTAAGCCTTTCATTTTATAGGCGCGATAGCGCACAACAGCACCAGAAAAAACAGAAGCACCAATATTGTGTGAAAGGGCATAGGTGGTAAAGGAACATATAGCGATAAAAATCCAAGAAATCTTGTGACCAAGGTGCTGTAAGGCAATACGGTCATATCCAGCAAGGGCTGCATAAGCTAGAATAGAACACAAAATAGCTAAAAGCCAGTGTTGCATACTTAAATTGCTTAAGCGCTCCAATATACTATCAAAAGAAATAGCAGATAGTTTTATATAAAGAATGCGAATAGAGATCAGCATTGCTAAAATACCGATGCAGGGCCATATAAATTGCTTTATTTTCACGCTTCTTTACCTGTTGTTTGTTTTTATTTATGTTTCCTATCAATTGAATTAATAATTATGTATATTTTTTACAGATTTCTGTCTAGTGAGATTCTTGATAACACCATTGGCAATTTCTTCATCATCTGTTACCACTATATCTGCCCCACTCTCAGTGAGATAAGTTGTTTCTACATCAGATAATGCATGTGTAATGATGAGGATATCTTTTTTCATATTGCGTATATTCACTATACATTCTCCTACTTCAATAGCACTTCTCATTGTAATAACAACTTTATCTGCATTTTTAATATTTGCAGCATTCATGATATCCTCGTTTAGGATATTTCCACAAATAACGTCGAAACCATCTGCAATTGCTTTGTCAGTAAGGCGTTTTGATTCTTCTACTATGACGACCGATTCACCGTTATTAATTAAAGAGAATGCAACAGATTGACCAATACGGCTGTAACCAATAATAACGATATGGTCTGTTTTTGCGGTCACAGGCAAGAACTCTTGATCAAAATCCTTAGAATCAATATCAATAATAGTATCTGTATCTTGTAAGTTTGTAGATGTGTTTTCTAGATATTTTTTAATTTTATCAAAGGCAATAAAAACAAGAGGATTGAGAAAAATAGAAAGGATTGCGCCTCCGAGGATTAAGTCATGAGCGTCGTGGTTTAAGAGACCAAGATTTAAACTTAAGCCTGCAAGGATAAAAGAAAATTCTCCAATTTGAGCAAGACTAGCAGAAATAGTGCAAGCTGTTGCATGAGAGTAGCGAAAAGCTTTAACAACCAAAAAGGCGATAACAGACTTTCCGAGTATGATGATGAGTAATGTTGCTAGGAGAGGAAAAAAATGAGTGACTATTTTTCCTGGATCAAATAACATGCCTACAGAAACAAAAAAGAGTACAGAAAATGCATCTCGTAATGGTAAGGATTCTTCCGCTGCACGATGGCTCAATTCTGATTCACTCATAACCATGCCTGCAAAAAAAGCACCAAGAGAAAGAGAAACTCCAAATAAATGGGCTGCTCCGAAAGCTACTCCTAGTGCGATAGCAAAAACACTAAGACGAAATAATTCACGTGATCCTGAGTGGGCACTCACTTTTAGTAACCAGGGGATAATACGTCGCCCAATAACAAGCATAAGGATGATAAATATAATAACTTTTAAAATGGTGAAACCAAAAATTCCCCAGATACTTAAATCTAACCATTGTACAACAGGGTCAACAGCCTCTTTATTTGTATTACTAAGGATGGTTGCCAATGCTGGTATGAGGACAAGTATGAGGACCATTGCTAAATCTTCAATAATCAACCAACCAACAGCGATACGTCCTTTTTTCGTTTCAATAAGATGGCGTTCTTGTAAGGCACGTAGAAGAATAACAGTACTTGCTGTTGATAAAGCGAGACCAAAAACTAAGCCACTGATGAAGCCCCATCCCATGATTAAACCAAGACACCAGCCCAGAAAAGTAGAGAATGCCATTTGTGCAATAGCAGCAGGAATAGCAATAGTTTTAACAGATAAAAGATCTTTTAATGAAAAATGTAGTCCAACACCAAACATTAGCAAAATGATACCAATTTCAGCAAGCTGATTGATAATAATAGAATCTATTTTAAATCCGCCTGTATTAGGTCCTACAATGACGCCTGCTAACAAATATCCTACCAGTGGTGAGATACGTAAACGGTTTGCAATCATTCCCAACAGAAATGCTAAACATAAACCTGCAACAATTGTTGTAATCAATGGTGTATCATGGAGCATAGATTATTAATGACTTTTCTAAGTATGAGTAAATGAATTGAAATTCCTCTCTTTTTATAAGCAGAAAGAAATGATCTGTCATGTGTATTCACGTGGTTTTTTCATTGGAAGTTAGTGTTTTATTATGATTACTTCGCTTGCGCCACCAATTTCCTAGAAAAAGTAAAATAGGTGCTGCAATAAAAATAGAAGATGATGTAGCAATAATAATTCCAAAAACTATAGGAATTGCAAAATTATGAACGGCACTTCCACCCCATATTGCCATAGGGAGCATAGCGAGAACTGTTGTTGCTGAGGTAAAGAGACAACGTATAAGAACTTGATTGATTGAGAGATCAATGAGTTCACGCAGAGGCATTTTTTTATGAAGACGCATATTTTCGCGCATTCGATCATAGACTACCACTTTGTCGTTTATAGAATAACCAACAATTGTTAAGAGGGCGGCAATCGCAGTCAAATTGAAATCAAATTGAAATAAAGCAAAAAAACCGACCATTTTTGTGGTATCTAAAATGAGTGTTACAATTGCTCCAACGGCAAAAAACCATTCGAAGCGTAACCATATATAGAGTGACATGGCAAGGGCCGCGAGAATGACAGCAGTAAAGGCAGCTGTTGCAAGTTCACCTGAAACTTTAGGACCCACAACCTCTATTTGATCGAATGTGACATTGGGATAAATATTCTGTACAGCGGTTTTTACCTTCTCAATGGCAAGGGTTTGTTGTTTTTCATTACCATTTTGTTTTTGAATGCGGATCAAAACAGTATTGGCGTTATCCATGTTTTGCAGTGTTATTTCACCAATATTAAGGGTAGAAAGCTTTGAGCGCAAAGTTGCCAAATCTGCTGGTGTTTGTGTAGTAATACTCATTTGGCTGCCCCCAATAAAGTCAATTCCAAAGTTTAAACCAGGTTTAAAAAAGAGAAAAATGGAAGCAAGTGATAAAATGATTGAGACACCAATGCCCATAAAACGTGCTTTCATAAAACGGAAAGCGGTATTTTGTGGGATAATGTTGAAAATGGAATGAATATGTAGTTTTTTTATTTTCCATTTACGGATGACCCAAATCATCATAATGCGTACAATAGTGATATTGGTAAACATAGAAATGATAATACCAAGCAGCATTGTTACAGCAAAACCGCGAACAGGGCCGGTACCAAACCAAAATAATAAAACCGTTGCAATAATTGCAGTGACATTAGCATCAACAATGGTCGCAAAAGCATGTTTGAAACCGCGATCCAAGGATGCAAAGGCACTGATACCTTTTCGGCTTTCTTCGCGAATACGTTCATTAATGAGAATATTGGCATCAACGGCAATACCGATACCTAAAATAATACCAGCAATACCCGGGAGTGTGAGTGTCGCACCAAGAAGACTAAGTGCAGCAAATGTTAAAATAGTGTGGAGAGCTAATGCTATGTTTGCAATGAGCCCCCAAATTCTATAGAGAAGAAAAATAAAAATTGTAACCAAAATAAAGCCGATAATACCTGTGTAAAGGCCCATTTGAATGGCATCTGCACCAAGATTTGGACCTACAGTTCTCTCTTCGATTACTGTTAATGGTGCAGGCAAGGAACCAGCACGCAGGAGGGCTGCTAGAGTTGATGCTTCTTTGGGATCAAAGTTTCCTGTAATTTGTCCTTGTCCGTTGGGAATAACACCATTAATGATCGGAGCGGTTAAAACTTTGTTATCTAGAACAATTGCAAAAGGGCGATTAATATTTTTTCGCGTTATGTCTGCAAATATTTTTGCGCCTGTAGAATTCATAGTGAATGAAATAAGAGAACGTCCTGGTATTTGTGGGTCGAAACCTGCTCGAGCGTCTTTAAGGACATTTCCATCCAAAGCGATTTGATCATAAATTGCATAGCGTTGTGTTTCATCTGTATATCCAGGAAGGATTGAAACACCTATGGGTGGATTATTTATGTCGACATTAGAGGGCATGAGATGAAAGCTCATTTTAGCGGTCGTTCCTAAAAGATCACGCAGTTGTTTAGGATCTTGTAAGCCCGGCAATTGAACCATAATACGATCACTACCAATCTTTTGAATAGCAGGTTCGCTTACACCAACTTGATCTATACGCCGACGAATAATTTCTAAACTTTGCTCAATGGCATTGCGCATACGATCTTTAATACCATCTTCAGTTAATGTTACACGGATCGTGTCATTTTGGGTATTAATGGCGATATCATTGGCTGTTGTGCCAAAGCTATGATGTATAGGGTTTATCAACATCTTCAAAGCAGAAAGAGCTTGCTCACTTTGTGTTGAATCGGAAAGAATTACAACAATGCTGCCTTCAACGATACGAATACTTGATGTGCGGATTTGTTTTTCACGAAGTGTGTTGCGCACATTTTCTAAAATTATATGCAATTGATCACGCTTTAACGTTTTGCTATCAACTTCGAGCAAAAGAGAAGAACCTCCTTGAAGGTCTAGCCCAAGCGTCACGCGCGTGTCGGTTAAGAATTTTGAATTTTTAACCTGTTCTTGTGAAAATAAATTAGGCAAAGCAATGTAAATACTGCTTAAAAGAATAAAACAATAAAGAGTAGTCAACCAACTAGGTGTACGCATAATATATTCCGATAATAGGTCATCTAACAGTCATAAAAATTAAAAACACAAGTGAGATAAAATGATAGTTTCATAAATTCAAGAAAGAGGAGGAGCACGTTTGTTTGAACAATATTGTATTTGAAGGTTATAAAATCGTCTATAAATAACAATGGTTGTTATTAACAAAATAGAAATTATGAGTTTTTTTTGAAAAGCATTCATAAGTAAAATGTAATCTGTAGAAGGTGTTATAAGCTTTTTATTTGTAGTCATTGTGATAAGTAATTGCTTACATTTATTTTGTGGATAAAGCATCTCCGTTTTAATGGTATGTTGTTTATAAGATTGCTTAATCCAATAAATTTGTATTTTAAAATTATATGCGAGTAACATACAAATACTTGAGAAAAGAGGGTAGCTTGTAAAGAGAAGAAATTTTTCTTTTTTGCAATAGAGGTGCAAAAAAACCATGATAGAATGCCTTCTTTTATTTTAAATCTTATTTAGCTCAGTGTTATCTTTTCCCTTATTATCAGTATTATAGGATGAGGGGAAGCTTTTATAAGATTATTCTATACAAGTTGAAAATATTTGCCTTATATCATATTTAAAGGTGGGGGATAGGTTCCTCTTTCTATCTAAGGTAGATATGTCTTCATTTTTTGAAAAAAAATTATATATTCTTTTCTTTGTTATTGGGGTTATTGTTGTATTGTGTTCTTCTGCGTGGGGGAATTTTGTCGCAGAAAGTGCCGTTATTGGAGAAGCCGTAACAACATCTTCAATTGATGAAATTATTAAGCAACAACAATTTATTATTAAAACTCTTGAAGAAGATACTGAAACTTTAAAAAAAGATTTTCAAAATAAATCAGAAGATGAAGGTATTTTGGCAGAGTTGCGATTGCGTGCGCGCGGTATTAGTAAACGTTCTATAGAAGCTGCACTTGTTTTGCGTGCTCCTTTAAATGATGTTAATACTTTACTTGATCAATTGACAGAGGTGCATAATAACCAAAAGGAATTGAAAAATCAAAGTAAGGAACATGCCTATTTGATAGAGAAAAAAGCCCAAATTAATGGCATAGTGCTTCGATTTGAGGAAATCTTTTTGGTAACAAATAGAATAGCGGAACTTACTATTTCGCAATCTCGAGAGCTTTTTAAACATAAACTTGCATACAGATTTGAGTTTTCAATACCGATGGTTAAGCACCTCGTTGAGAAAACAAAAGAGGCTTCCTATGATTTTGTTTTACTCTTCAGTTCTTGGTGGGGATTTTTGTTTTATTTCAAGTTATTAGAACTATTTCTTGCTTTTTTGATTCCACTTTTTATTGCTTTTATATTTTCTTATTTTTCTCGTAAAGCTCTTATACATATACGCTGCCATTTTATAAGAAATAATGAAGAAATATCTTATTTACAGCGCTTATTAATTGCTTTTATTTCAGTTCTTCTCCCTGTCCTTGTATGTGTTATTTGCGTTTATTTTGTGTTGTTTTTGTTTCGTTATTTTGGTTTGGATTCAGGAAAACTCACAGCGGTTTTTGATATGATTGGGTATCAAATTATTCTGGTCTTTTTGATAAATCGTTTGGCAGTTGTTCTTTTATCACAGAGTAGGGGGCATACAGCTTTACTTAATATTGCCCCTTCTTCTGCATATCAATTGGTTATTTTGCTTACTCTTTTAGGTAGCGTTTTAGCATTTGATGCTATTCTTGATAGTATTTATCAAGTCATTTCAGCTTCTCTTTCTTTGACAATTGCCAAAAGTTTTATTGCTGTTTTTCTTGTCTCAATATTGCTGTTTATAATTTCTTTTGTGCCTTTACGGTTTAGATATAAAGGCGCTCAAAGTAAGGGACAAGAACCACGTTTTTGGCCATTTTATATACGTATTACACTGATTTTATTGGGTTTATTTCTCATTGTGATGGACTTTTTAGGATATATTGGCTTGGCCCGTTTTATTACGCAGCAGATTGTAATCGGTGGCGCTTTTTTAGTTCTCATGTATTTGGGCATACAAAGTGCTCAAGCTATTGGTTCTAAAGGACAATTTATGAAAACAAGTGTTGGCCATATTTTGATGCAGTGGTTGCATTTGCAAGAGAAAACGATGAATAAAGTAGGGATTATCATAAGCGTTTTTCTCACTTTGGCCGTTATTGTATTTTGTGTAATGCCGATTGCTACGCAGTTTGGATTTTCCTATTCTGATTTGAAAGCAATATTATGGCAGTTAATGACGGGTTTTCAAATTGGAAATATTTCTATTTCTTTAATTTCCCTTTTGACCGGTATTGCTTCATTTTTTCTCTGTTTGTTCTTCGTTCACCGATTTAACGGTTGGTTAGATACGATAGTGTTGGTGCATGGAGAATTCGATTCGGGTGTACGTAACTCTATCAGAACAATTGTAAGTTATAGTGGTATTGTTGTGTCTGCTTTGATAGGGGTATCAATGGCAGGCTTAGACCTTAGAAATTTTGCGCTTATTGCTGGCGGACTTTCGCTTGGTATAGGGTTTGGTTTGCAAAATATTGTCCAAAATTTTGTTTCTGGGCTTATTATTTTAGTTGGAAGACCATTTAAAGTAGGGGACTATATAGAATCTGGATCGGTAGGTGGTATTGTTAAACGTATTAGCGTGCGTGCAACGGAACTTGAGACATTACAAAGTAAGACCATTATTATTCCTAATTCAAGCCTTATCAATAATAATGTAAGTAATTGGACTCGACATAATAAGATAGGACGGATTGATATTCCTGTAACTGTTTCATCCAAGGTTGCTCCAGAGCGCGTTGTTAAAATTTTGTTAGAGATTGCAGTTGAGACAGAGGGAATTTTAAAAAATCCTGCACCGCAGGTGAGTTTTACTGCATTTAATAGTAAAAATTTTTCTTTTAATTTGGCTATTTATATCCCCAATATTACTTCACCTTTTGATGTAACGAATGCTCTGCGCTTTACTTTATATAAACGTTTTTCTGAGGAAGGGATTTTGGAATGCTAAAGTATATTCGTATTTTTATGATGGTTGTTTTGTTGGATATTTTAAATGTAACAGCTTTTGCTGCAACTATCAAAAATACGGATTTAAAAGTACAGTCTCTTATTATCGTTGAAGGAAGCATTCTTTCAAATATTTCATTAAATACGCAGCAGACTGCTATTATTTGTATGAAGGGATGCTTTATTACTTTTCCTAATAAAGATCGCTTTGCGATAAAAGCAGAAGATAATATAGAAATTAATAAAGATAGAGCAATTTTTAAATAAAGTGGTTTAAGATTTTTTATTAATCATCTTTGAAAAGATAATGTTATCATTTTTTAAATGCGTTCATCGTAGAATATGTATAAAACAAGTAATGAATCTATAATATTAGTATGATAGTTATATTTATATAAGTAATTTTGTTGTTTTAAATTATATATGATATAAAATATAATTT
>NZ_JAIFRO010000011.1 GCF_019659805.1 Bartonella raoultii
GTCCCCACCCACCCATTTACATAACATAAAAAATAGAGAGGTAATAAAATGATATTTGATGATGGCGATAGATATGTAACAACCCGTGAATGTGCAGAGCTTTTTAGTGTATCCACAACAACGATTCGCAATTGGGTTCTTCAAGGTGTCTTTCCAAAGCCATATAAGCTAGGGAGAGCTGTGAGATGGAGAAAAAAAGAGATTCTAGCCTTCACTCCAAAGAAAAATACGGAGCAAATAACAACAAGTTAGGTAAAATTGTATAAACTACAATAGGTGGACTAAAAGGTGGTCTAAAAACAAAGAATTAAAGAAAAAATCTATATATTTCAATGTGCTAAAAGAAAAAGGTGGTGCCCAGACGCGGATTCGAACCACGGACACGCGGATTTTCAGTCCGCTGCTCTACCAACTGAGCTATCTGGGCACGTTCATAAAACAAGTGAAACGTGTGCGGTTATAACATTAAAATTTTCTCTGTCCAGCCATCAAAAGAAAAATAATTGATTTTTTATAAGTTTATTTACATACGCTAGGAAAATTATAATGATTCTTTTCATAAAATAAACTTGATAGGTATATTATAATACGTTAGCATATTGCTATCAGAATGCTGTCTTATCGTAATAAGGACGTGAGGGAATATTTTAAAAGAATTAATATAAGAATCTGATTCAAAAAGATATTTTTCATAAATTTTCCGCGTACTTTAAGTTTACGAAGTGAATAGAAAACATTTTTGATCTTTGTCTTAAAGAGACTACTGGCATAGTTTTTATAATAATTCGTTTTTCTTTAAAGAAAAGAAAGACAAGCTATCTGAAAGGGGAGAATAATGATAATGCTAGACAAACCAAATCGTCGTCCCAATAATACCAATTTTTCTTCAGGACCTTGTAGCAAACGGCCTGGTTGGACTCTTGAAGTTCTAAAAGATGCATTAGTTGGACGGTCGCATCGATCAAGAGAAGCAGAATTAAAACTTGCTGAAATTGTTGACTTAATCCGTGAGATTCTTGAAGTTCCTTCTGATTATCGTATAGGGATTATTCCTGGTTCAGATACTGGTGCTGTTGAGGCATCTCTGTGGTCTTTATTAGGTGAACGCGGTGTCGATATGGCGGCATGGGAAAGTTTTGGTTTGGGGTGGAATACAGATGTTGTTGAGCAATTAAAACTTTCTGATGTACGTCGTTTTGAAGCACCTTACGGTGAATTACCAGATTTAACACAACTTGATTTTGATCGTGATGTTGTTTTTACATGGAATGGAACAACTTCTGGTGTGTGTATTCCTAATGCAGATTTCATTCCAGAAAAGCGAGCAGGATTAACAATTTGTGATGCAACCTCTGCCGCTTTTGGACTATACCTTGATTTTTCAAAATTAGATGTTGTTACTTTTTCATGGCAAAAAGTTTTAGGTGGTGAAGCAGCACATGGCATAGTAATTTTAAGTCCTCGTGCTGTGGAGCGATTGGAGAATCATGTTCCTGCTTGGCCAATGCCCCAGCTTTTTTATATGACAAAAAATGGAAAGCTGAATGAAGATATTTTTAAAGGGAAGATAATCAATACGCCTTCTATGCTTTGTGTGGAAGATTTTCTTGATGGATTAAAGTGGGCAAAGTCTATAGGTGGTGCGCCAGCATTAAGGGCACGTGTTGAAAGAAATTTTGCTGTATTTGATGCTTTTGTTCGCAAAACACCATGGCTAGAGTATCTAGCTAAAGATCCTAAAGTACGTTCTAATACATCTATTTGTTTAGATATCGTGGATTCAGTCGTTACTGCTTTGGATACTGAAAAGCGCGTATCTTTTATAAAAGCAATTGTGAAACGTCTTGATGAAGAAGGTGTTGCTTATGATATTGGTTCTTATCGAGATGCTCCTCCAGGACTTCGTGTTTGGGCAGGTACAACAATTGAATCTTCTGATCTTGAAATTTTAACAGAGTGGCTGGAATGGGCATTTCAAGTTGAAAAAGCTCAGCTTTAGGAAACTATAGGTATTTTTTATTAATGCGACTTGTTCTAGAAAATATGGGAGATCTTTATAAGATCTCCCATATTTTTATGAATAAATCATTTTCAAATTCCGTATAATTTTTAAAAGAGAAGACGATAAATACGAATAATGAGTCGATTTTAACCAAAATAATACCGAAGAGTTTTCAATTTTTCTATTGTTTATAAAAAAAATGATTGATTAAGAATAAAAATATATCCATCCATTGTCTGCTTTCTACTATTGTAAAGATAAAGATTTAATCATTTGAAGATTAAAAAAGCTGAAATGAAGAGTCGCACTTGCTTTAAGGTTTCGTTATAAAGAAGTGTTTGTTTTTAAATGCTGGTTTTATTTACCAAACACGACGGAGAAAATTATGGCCAATGTAGTAGTTGTTGGTACACAATGGGGCGATGAAGGCAAAGGAAAAATTGTAGATTGGTTGTCTGAACGGGCAGATATCGTAGTAAGATATCAGGGTGGACATAATGCAGGTCATACATTGGTTATTGATGGAGTGAGTTATAAATTATCGCTCTTACCGTCTGGTTTAGTGCGTGGAAAGTTATCAATTATTGGTAATGGTGTTGTTGTTGATCCTCATCACTTTGTAGCAGAATTAAAAAAACTACGTGACCAAGGTATAAAAATTACACCGAAGATTTTACGTATCGCTGAAAATGCTCCTTTAATTCTTTCTTTGCATCGTGATCTTGATGCAACCCGAGAAAGTGGTTTATCAGGTTTAAAAATTGGTACGACAAAGCGTGGTATTGGTCCAGCTTATGAAGATAAAGTAGGACGTCGTGCTATCCGGGTTATGGATTTAGCGGAAGCCGATACGCTTATGGCTAAAATCGAACGACTTTTGCGGCATCATAATGCTTTACGTCGTGGAATGGGAGTAGAAGAGATTGATTCTCAAGTGCTTTATGATGAATTAATGCAAGTTGCAGATGAAATTTTGCCTTTTATGGATTGTACATGGCGTCTTTTGGATGAAAGTTCTCGGATGAGAAAGCACGTCCTTTTTGAAGGCGCACAAGGTGCTTTATTAGACAATGATTTTGGGACTTATCCTTATGTAACATCATCTAATACAATTTCTGGGCAAGCATGTACTGGTTCTGGTATGGGGCCTAGTTCTATTCATTATGTTTTAGGTATTGCAAAAGCTTATACAACACGTGTTGGAGAGGGGCCATTTCCGACAGAACAGATAAATGATATTGGTGAATTTCTGGGAATGCGTGGGCATGAATTTGGCGTTGTAACTGGTCGAAAGCGCCGGTGTGGGTGGTTTGATGCTGTTTTAGTACGTCAAATGGTAGCAATTTGTGGTGTTCATGGGATAGCATTGACAAAGCTTGATGTTTTAGACGGTTTGGACGAAATTAAAATTTGTATTGGTTATGAGCTTGATGGCAAAAAAATTGATTATCTCCCTTCTTCTATGGGTGCTCAAGCTCGTGTGAAGCCTATTTATGAAACATTAGAAGGTTGGAAGCAAAAAACAGCACGTGCACTAAGATGGGAAGATTTGCCAACTCAAGCCATTAAATATATACATCATATTGAAAAACTGATCAACGCACAAGTTGCTTTATTGTCTACCAGCCCTGAGCGCGAGGATACTATCCTCGTTACGGATCCCTTTGCGGGCTAGCCATTATTTTTAAAGTTTTGTTGTAAAGGATTTTATTTCATTTCTGTCTTCTAGGTTCGAAAAAAGATTTAAAGATGCATGAGAGAAAGTTGGAAAAGAGCATTGTTTATTTTTCACATTCATTTTAAATTACTACAAGAGTTATAGCAATTTAAATGATAATTAATGCGGAAGGCTAAAATAAAGGTATTTTTAGCCTTAATTTTGGTATTTCTCTTCTGAGTTTGAGAAAGATTATAGAGGATATGATAGATTTCGTTGGAATCTTAAAGAAGACCATTAGTTCACAAAGTAATATTACACTACAAGTGCGTAAGCGGATTTATAAACGAGCTATTGAAACACTTGAACGTCAATTTGTAGAAGCAACAGTACCACATGCGATAGCAGATGAGCAAAGAAAAAGTTTACAAAATGCTATTGCAATTGTTGAAGAAGAATATTTAGCGGATGAAAAGGAGTTACTCTCTTCAATTATTGGGTGGAATTCTAAAAATATATCTAAAAATGATAAACACATACAAAACACTATATTGCCACAAGAGAATGCATTTTCTGTATTAGGAACAGGAGAAAAACAGCAAATAATAGCTGTACGTTCAAAGGATAATGAAATACTTAATAAGTCTTCTATGCCAGATGCAGAACCTGTCAATATGGAAGCTTGTTTGTCCTCGCAGCATGTTCAGAAAAGTATATTAAAAGCTTCATCTCCAGTTTCTCCTTTGCAAGGAGATAACTCACATATTGTATCGCATATTTTTTCTCAAGCTTTGCGTCGTGCTAATAGGTCATCGATACAAAAGCGTATTGTGATAGGTGTTACAATTATTGTTGTATTTATCATTTTAATAATTGGTTTTTTCCTTATTGGAGGGCGTATGTTTGTATCAAATGATCGTCAGTTTTCAGGAGGAAATGTTGCAGTTACTCATGCACAGACAAAGATGCTTTCGGTTCATAAAAAGTTAACGCAGCGCTTATTAGAAGATGGGAGTGAAATTGATGTCGGTTTAGATAAAACGGCAAATTCTTCGAATGAAGAAAAAACTATTTCTTCTGTTATTTCTAGCAATGTCCAAGCAATTGGAGAGTCAGGTGAAGCTATTTTTTATAAGGCACGTACAGATTATGATTCAGAAAAGGTGGCAATGGGGAGTGTCCATTGGAAGCTTATAAAAGAATCGCGAATGAAAGGTGTTCCGGCAGAAGAAGCTATACAAGGTGATATAAAAATTCCAGATGAAGGGGTATCGTTACGGCTTATTTTACGTCGTAATACGGATTTATCTTTTCCTGCTGCATATATTATAGATGTTATTTTTATTCTTTCTGATAAATTTTCCGGTAAAGCTGTGAGCAATATTCAAATGTTAACTTTTAAAGCAAGTGAACAATCCATTGGACAAGCGTTAGCTAGAACGGTTACAGCAAAGATTAGCGATAACTTTTTTCTTGTTGCATTAAGCGGCAGTCATCCATTTCTTGATAGAAATTTACAATTGATGAGGGAATTAGATTGGATGCGTTTAGTCCTAACGGATAAAAATGGACGTATAAACGAATTAACTTTCTCAAAAGGGGCAATCGGTGAAGCTATCTTTAAGAAAGTTATTGGAAAATGGCTCGCGCAACCAGATAAGCAAACAGCTCTTGATCACAAGAAATAAAGTATTAAGATTGCCAACAGATAAGATATAAATAAACAATCTGTGTTCACGGGATTATTATAATAACGCATTAATAAGAGGCAATATATTGCCTCTTATTAATGGAAATTCAATCTATAACTTTATATTTTAAAAGCTTTTACATTTGGTTTTGAGATAAAGCGGAAATTTTGATAAAATTTTGTACTTTTTCAAAGGCGCGCATTTCGATTTGTCTTACGCGTTCTCGACTAATGTTAAATTCGCTTGACAGTTCCTCTAATGTTAGTGGCTTATCACTTAAGCGACGCGCTTTAAAAATACGCTTTTCACGTTCATTTAAATTATCCATAGCGTTTGTGAGCATGGAACGACGATTATCCAATTCATTTTGTTCGATTAAAGTCTGTTCCTGATTATTAGAGTCATCTACTAACCAATCCTGCCATTCGCTATTTTCACCTTCTTTTGTACGAAGCGGGGCATTAAGTGAGGTGTCGCCTCCAAGTCGACGATTCATTGATATAACTTCATCTTCTGTGACATTTAATTGGGTAGCAATTTCCTTAACTTGCTCTCCATTAAGATCACCACTATCAAGCGCTTGAAGCTTATTTTTTAATTTACGAAGATTAAAAAATAAGCGCTTTTGATTAGCAGTTGTTCCTATTTTTACCAAACTCCAAGATCGCAATACATATTCCTGAATTGATGCTTTAATCCACCATATTGCGTAAGTTGCAAGACGAAAACCGCGCTCTGGTTCGAAACGTTTAACAGCTTGCATAAGACCAACATTACCTTCTGAGATAACTTCTCCAATAGGCAACCCGTAACCTCGATATCCCATTGCAATTTTCGCTACAAGACGCAAATGACTGGTCACCAATCGATGTGCAGCTTTTAGGTCATTATGCTCACGATAACGCTGAGCTAACATATACTCTTCTTTTGGATCAAGCATTGGAAAACGACGTACTTCTTCTAAGTAACGATTTAATCCCCCATCGCCTGTTATCACGGATAGTAAATTTATATGGGCCATATAGCACCCTCCTTTTGCATGAATTCCCTTATAAGGCAAATTCTATTTTGAGACATTATAAATATCTTTAACATCTTACGCTATCATAATTTTTAATTTTATTCAAAAAGAGATATTAAAGACAGAGCTCTTTTATTGTGAAATCTTAAGAAGCATAAAAGTTTCAATTCATTTTTTTAAAATGCATAATAAGTTCAGCCATATCTTGAGGAAGTGGTGAAGAAAAAGACATAATTTTACCGGTGATAGGATGTTCAAAGGTGAGATGAGCGGCATGAAGTGCTTGTCGATTCAATTGATCAATTGCATTTTTAATGATGGAACTAAGTCTGTTTGATTTTGTTTTAAAAGCGTTTCCATAAACAGTATCACCTATGAGTGGGTGTCCAATATGAGCCATATGAACACGAATTTGATGCGTACGTCCTGTTTCTAGGCGACATTCCAAAAGGCTAGCAAAAGATGTTGTATTAGTATGCGCTCCATATTTTTCTAGAAGAGAAAAATGCGTAATAGCATGACGTGCATAAGGGGTTTGGTTATGGAGAACAGATTGCTTTATTCGGTTATAGGGAGAACGACCAAGTGATGCGTCGATTGTGCCAGTATTACGATGAGGCATCCCCCAAACTAAGGCATGATAACGTCGATCTAAAGCACTGGTACGTCCATGGTCAGAAAATTGGGCACTAAGATTTTTATGAGAAATATCATTTTTGGCTACAACCATAATTCCAGTTGTATTTTTATCGAGTCGATGAACAATGCCAGGACGTTTGACACCGCCGATCCCAGATAAGCTTTTACCACAGTGATAAATAAGAGCATTAACTAACGTACCAGTCCAATTACCATTTCCAGGATGAACAACCAGACCTGCTGGTTTATTGATAACAATGATATGGTCATCTTCGAAAAGAATATCCAATGCAATGGCTTCACCAAGAGGTTCCGCATCACGAAGGACAGGTATTATGAGTTCAATTTTTTGGTTAGATTTTAATTTTGTTTTTGGTTCTTTTATAGGCTTACCATCAATTTTAAGATAACCCTCACGGATGAGGGCTTGCAAACGCGAACGCGATAGTTCATTGTTATATTGTTGAGCAAGCCACTGATCTAGGCGTTTTCCAAGAGAATCCTCATCCGTTATTTTTTGTATTATCATACAATTCCTATTAAGTTTTTAATAAGATTTTTTTACCAATATGAAATTGCTTTTGTATCAAGAAATTCTTTAATGCCCCAGTGTCCGCCTTCACGGGCACGTCCAGAAAATTTTACGCCTCCAAAGTAACTTCCACTGGGTAATCCATGTTCGTTCACTTCTACCATACCAGACCGTACTTGTGCAGCGATGCGACGACACTTATTGCGATCTTGTGATTGTATATAGTTGGTAAGACCGTACTCGGTATCATTCGCTAAGGCTACAGCTTCATCTTCAGTATTGAAGGGAAGAATCGAGAGGACTGGACCAAAGATTTCTTCTTTAAAAATGCGCATATGCGGTTTTACATTAGAAAACACTGTGGGGCGTACATAATAACCACGTTCTATTCCTATCGGTAAACCCGTCCCACCGGTGACAAGGGTTGCTCCTTCATCAATTCCTGATTGGATAAGGTCTTGGATTTTATCATATTGCTTTTTTGAGACTACAGGACCTATGTGATTTCCTGTTTGGTGGTTTGGACCTACTTTTGTTTTTTCTGCAACATCTTTTGCTATTTTTACAGCTTCATCATAAATGGTGTGTTCCACGATCATACGTGTTGGTGCATTACAGCTTTGTCCACTATTATAAAAGCAGCGTTGTACACCACGTTGAACTGCATCCGCATCCGCATCCGCGAAGATGATGTTGGCACCTTTACCACCAAGTTCCAGACAGACTCGTTTTAAAGTGTTACTAGCATTTTTAGAGATATCTTTTCCTGCTCTAGTTGATCCAGTAAAGCTGATCATCTCTAGATCTGGATGAAGTGAAAGGTAAGAGCCAACATTGGCACCATCACCGTTGACTAAATTAAAAACGCCGGCTGGCAAGGCTGCTTCATCTACAATTTCAGCAAAGAGCATAGCAGAAAGTGGCGCAATTTCAGAGGGTTTTAACACCATGGTACAACCAGCCAAGAGAGCGGGGATAACTTTAAGAGTTACTTGATTCATGGGCCAATTCCATGGAGTAATTAATCCTACAACACCTATAGGGTCATAATGGAGAATGGCTTGCTCATTTCCTTTTATTAAAACCTCTTGGAATGAAAATTCTTTGTAAGCTTTGATAAAGTTACGAATATGAGAACTACCAGCTGCAGTCTGTGCATTGAGTGCCATATCAATGGGTGCTCCCATTTCCATTGAAATAGTTTTTGCCATATCTTTTGAACGTTTTTCATAAATCTGTGCAATTTTTTCAACAAAGCCAAGACGTTCACTTTGTGAGGTTGTTTTCCAATTTTGAAAAGCTTTTTTAGCTGCGTGAATTGCTTTATCTGCATCTTTTTTGCTGCCCATACTAATGACAGCACACGCTTCTTCTGTTGATGGATCAATGACGTGAAAATCATGAGGAGTACTTGGTTCATCCCATAGACCATTGATATAAAATTTGCGTTTGTTTAACATGATTTCCTCCCTATTTTGATATTTTAAAACTCCATTCCATTTAAGCCTTTTTGAGCAAGGATAACAAGAATAATATTTTTACTCAGAAAAGAACAGAAAAGGAATGAGATGGCTTTTATGATAATGAGTATAAAAGTAAGAAAGAATACTGCTTATCATGAATTGTTTGTATGGGTGTAGGAGGGAAAAAGAATAATTGGGAATAAAAAAATTAAAATATCGTGGCATGATATCATGAATCTTGTCATCTACATTTGTAAATGTAGAGTGAGTATCCTGAAGAAAAATGATGATATTTTTTTCATTAAAAATGGTGGTTAGCAAAAGGTTATTAACCTTCCTATTATAGAGTTCTTTTGCATTCTTTTTGAAGAAGCAACTATTCTCATTGCTATAAGTCTGTTGGGTATCATGAACAATTCGAAAACAAAATCCATTTCTACGTCTTTTTTGTCTGATGAGAGTACACAAAGTTCATCAGAAAAAAAATTATCTTCTCAGAGCTCTAAAATATTTCCTTATCCAGAAGTATGGAAAAAGGCATTTACCCTTGGACAAAATGTACGATTTACGCGAACACCAGAAGTAGAAATTTTGCGCCGCCGCATAGAAACAGATCCAGTTTTTGCAAAACAGTTCAAAGTTTTTACGCAAAAAGAGAGCAAAAAAAATACAAGCATGGTACATTGCAATACAAAAGCGACAAATTTCCCATTGCCTCAAAAGATAGTTAATTCACGCGCGATAGAGAAAAAAACATCAATTTGTCATTCAACAATTTTAGAACAATTATCACCGCAAACTGTTTGCGAGTCAGTTGAAACGGATGTACTGAAGCATAAATTACAAAATGTGATGCAAAAAATGGCATCTATTTTTTATCTTTCTGATGATGCATTTTTTGAATGTGATCCCTCTTTTTTAGAACAGATCGATACTAAAACTTCAAAAGAAGATAAAACAGCTGCTGTTGTTATGAATGATGAGATTGTATTGAATAATGTGCCTACCTTTGATGAGTCCATTACTGCTCTTTATCGTGTTCTTGAGTACCGTTTTCCACAATTTTATAATTCGATTACAGCAGAAACACCAGTACAAGACATCCAAAAAACTGAGAAGCTTTCTCATTTAATCTATACAAAGAATAATGCAGTCAAAGAAGAACAAAAGCATCATTGTAAACTTGTTTCTGAGAATTTTTCACATCCAGTAAGCGATGGAAAAGCGACTATTACGGGTAAAAATACCAATGATATTGCCGATTCTTATGGAACAGAAGATGTAGTGAAAAAGGCAGCAGATATATCTATGATCAAATCAAAAGGCAAAATATCGAGATCTTTAAATACACCATTAAGTAGCGATGTTTCTGCTGCTATGCTAAATGCCCAATCTCTTGACCTTGACAGTTATGAATTTCCTCCGATTGATTTATTACAGAAACCTGTTTTTCATGAAGGTACAGTGATTTCACAAGAAATATTAGAGCGTGGTGCTGGACTTTTAGAAAGTGTTTTGGAAGATTTTGGAATTAAAGGTGAAATTATCCATGTTCATCCAGGACCGGTGGTAACAATGTACGAATTTGAGCCAGCAGCTGGAGTAAAATCATCGCGTGTTATTAACCTTTCTGATGATATTGCGCGTTCGATGTCTGCTATTTCTACACGCGTTGCTGTGATTCCTGGACGCAATGTTATTGGCATTGAGCTACCAAATGCAGTTCGTGATACAGTTTATTTGCGGGAATTAATTCAATCTAGTTCTTTTCGGGAGAGTCAATTTCAATTAGCACTTGCCTTAGGGAAAGGGATTAATGGTGAGCCTATCATTGCAGAATTAGCAAAAATGCCTCATTTATTGGTTGCTGGAACAACGGGATCAGGTAAATCCGTTGCAATTAATACAATGATTTTGTCGATTCTTTATCGTATGACACCAAAGCAATGTCGCTTGATTATGGTTGATCCTAAAATGTTAGAGCTTTCTATTTATGATGGTATACCGCATCTTTTAACACCTGTTGTAACGGATCCAAAGAAAGCTGTAACAGCTTTAAAATGGGCAGTTCGTGAAATGGAAGAACGTTATCGTAAAATGGCTAAGTTGGGTGTACGTAATATTGATGGTTTTAATGCACGAATTGCACTTGCAGTACAAAAAGGTGAAAAGATTATGTGTACTGTACAGTCGGGCTTTGATAAAGAAAGTGGGGAAATGCTATATCATGAGGAAGCAATGGATTTAAAAGAGCTTCCCTATATTGTCGTAATTGTTGATGAAATGGCTGATCTCATGATGGTGGCTGGTAAAGAAATAGAAAATGCCATTCAACGTTTAGCGCAAATGGCACGTGCAGCTGGTATTCATCTTATTATGGCAACGCAACGTCCCTCAGTTGATGTCATTACAGGAACGATAAAAGCGAATTTTCCCACACGTATTTCTTTTCAGGTAACATCAAAAATTGACAGTCGCACAATCTTAGGAGAACAAGGCGCTGAAACACTTTTAGGACAAGGAGATATGCTTCATATGGCTGGTGGTGGGCGCATTGTGCGTGTTCATGGGCCTTTTGTTTCCGATAAAGAAGTTGAATCTGTTGTTGCTCATCTTAAAAAACAAGGAAAGCCTGATTATTTGACAACAGTAACAGATAGTGATGGCGACAATAAGGAAGGTGAGTCTACGGATTTAGTTACAGATGTTTCTGAGACAGAAAATCTTAGCGAAGATGCTGAGGAACTTTATATGAAGGCTGTACAAATTGTGATGCGTGATAAAAAATGCTCGACATCTTATATACAGCGTCGGCTTTCAATAGGTTATAATAAAGCAGCTTCTCTCGTTGAACGCATGGAAGAAAAAGGTATTGTAGGAGCAGCTAACCATGTTGGAAAACGTGAGATTTTGCTTGATAAGTACAATAATGAGTAAGCCAATTATAAAAATATGTGATGGACATTATTTAAAGAATGAATCCTATGTTCTTCTGTATGTATTTTGAGCTATGAGATATTAAAAAAATTGAATGGAGAGTATGCGATAAGAAAAGAACTATTTTGTATTAAGATTTCTGATAAAGTACATAGGATAGATACACAAAGAAGGATGAAAGATGTTTTTACTATTTTAAACTTATTTAGAATATACAGAATGAGACAAAATCTTATACGAGTATAAATGCTCTTTCTTTTCAGATAATAAAATAGTTTTTAGTGAAATAGTATTGCGATATATTTAAGTCCTTTTTTATAGTGGTATAATGAAAAGGCAGTTTCTTTTGATTGTTTAGCGTGTCATTAAATATTAGAAAGAGAGCAGTATGCAAATTCTGTTCTATTAGGTGGTTTAAGGTGCAGAAAGGGAATTTCTGTTTGTTAATATTAGTTTAGGCAAGGCATTTTGATTAAAAACTTTATTGGAATAAAAGGTAGCTCCCATTTTTTGTTAATAAGACAGTCAAAATTCTGCTACAGATAATTGATAGCGAGATGCCGGTCAAAATTTTTTATTCTATAGTTTGGTGCAGCACATAGGTATGTTTCATGCGTATTGTTGAAAGCAGATGCGTTAGAGTTAAGCACAGATGAATGAAAAGAGAAGTAAAAAATTTCTTCTTTTTAAAAGTTTTTATTATGGTGCTTTGCTTGGAAAATAGGTGACAAGGGACTATTTTAAATGTCTTAAAAAATATCTGAAATTGTTAGGCTCATATTTTTCTCTATTTTAAGATTACATTTTCATGGGTTTGTGCATCAATTTAATGATGTTTAATATTGAGTTCTTAGCAATTTTACCGAATCGACTACACTGTGGAATAAACAGACTGTTCAGAGGTTTGTGAAAGTTGCTTTAAATAGCTTAATGTTGAATTTTCTGTTTTAAGGATTTTGGCTGCCAAATATTAAGCGGTTTAATGAGTTCCATGGTTTTGGTATTTAAAAATGCACGAAAAAGTACAAAAGAAAAGAGATAAAAAGCTAGATATAAAAATTCCAAGCCTTTCGGACATGGAGCGTTCAGCTTTTCGTGAGATTGCAGAACGATTACGTGGTGAATTGGATTCTTCAATGGAAGAAGAGTATTTGACTAAAGAAGAAGCGATTCGCTTACCCTGTGCACATCCATTACCTCAAAAGACGAGAGAACAAGCTCTCATAAAAGAGCCAGCAGCAGTTTTATCATTGTTGGATACAGAAACGGATGGCATTTTATGGTTAAATGAGCAGGGTATTATTCAATCAGCGAGTAAAGCTGCTTTATCATTAATTGGCTATGAAATAAATGAGTTACAAGCAAAGCCATTGTCATCACTCTTCACTTTGCAAAGTCAATTATTAGTTACAAAATATTTTAAGTTGATTTGTATGGGAGAAAAAAATCAGATTTTAAGTCGCAGTGAGACAGTTGATTTAGTGACAAAAAATCATGACAATATAAAGGTTTCTATCAGAATTATACCTTTGGTACAACAAGATAATTATGCTGTCATGTTACATGATATGACAAGAACGATTTTATCACTGAATAAAGAAGAGCGCAAAACAGTTGAAGTGGTTCATGAGATGCGAACACCTTTAAATGCTCTGATTGGTTTTGCAGAAATTATGAGAGATGGTCGTTTTGGTTCAATAGATAATAAGCGTTATCGTGGATATTTATGCGATATTATTTCATCTGGAAAACATATATTATCACTGGTTAACCAATTATTAGAGAGCTCGAAAGCAAATTATTCTAGCACAAGTAATAATCAGTCTAGACCATTTCATCTTGCTGAGAAATTTGATGTAATTTCTTGTTTACGCACTGCTATGGCTTTGCTTGAAATACAAGCAAATGATAATGGAATCATTATGCGCGTTATTGCACCAGCGCATGTGCCATTTATTTATATATCACAACAGATATTTCGACAGATTATATGGAATCTTCTTTCCAATGCTATTCGTTTTACTCCATCGGGAGGACAAATTATTGTCTATGTTTCTTATAGAAAAAAAGAGCGTGTGAAGATTTCCGTGAGTGATAATGGTATAGGGATGAGCGAAGAAGAAATTGTACAAGCATTGCAACCTTATGGCCAAGTAAAACGCAAAGATGGGCGTACTGGCGATAGCACTTTTATTGGAACCGGTTTAGGACTCCCTATGTGTAAAGCAATGGTAGAAGAAAATGGTGGTGAATTTTTATTATTTTCAAAACCCAATCATGGAACAACTGTGGAAATGTTTTTTCCTGTGTTCCATGAGATAAAGCATGGATAAAATTAGTTTTTTTTCGCTAGAAGATCTCTAATTTCAGACAAAAGTTGTTCTTGTGGAGGTATCTGTTTAGGGCTTTTTTCCTCTTCTTCTTGTTTACGGCGAACTCTATTCATTCCTTTAACAAAAAAGAAGAGAACCCAAGCAATAATGATAAAATTAATAAGTAAAGTTATAAAATGGCCGTAACTGATAGTGGCACCGGCTGCTTTAGCCGCGCTTAATGTGGCTTGCTTTTCACCAGCAAGTTGAATAAACATGTTAGAAAAGTCAATTCCACCTGTGATAAGTCCAATAATCGGCATAAAAATATCATCAACAATTGAATTAACTAATCCACCAAAAGCGCCCCCTATAATTACACCGATCGCAAGATCAATCATATTGCCTTTAAGGGCAAATTCTTTGAATTCTTTAAGCATTGCATTTTCCCCTTTAATATAAGCGATATACGATCATTTTAATTACCGCTTTTAATGAAAAAAGAAAGAGCAGTTTATATTTTTTTGTAGCGTTACAAATATAAAATCTCTTTCAAAGTCTGGTGATCTTTTAAAAACTTCACGAATCATTCAGTTTAAAAGAAATATAGGTTTTATTGGGTTTCGTACAAAAAGCGCATAAAATTGAGAATGATGAAAAAGTTGTTGCGTTAAAACTGTATTTTTTATCAGATAATTTTTGTTTTTATGTACAAAATCCTTCACTTTTTAAAAGTCACAAAACAGAGAGAGAAATATTTTGAAAAGCAAAAGGATCTTTTCTCTGCCTAATATACATAAACATGAAGAATGATAATATTACGCGCTTATCTTATAGGGAGTAAACGTTATTATTAAGCTAACATATTATCTTTATTTATAATTTTTTATGTTAAAAGATTTATGTGAGGTGTAATGGATTATTTTTAGTTGTGGAGAAGGGTTTATGAGTTTTTTTCGTTGTCTTGGTCGTTCTGCATTATTTATGTTGGATCCAGAGCACGCACACCGTTTAGCGATTGTTGGGTTAAAAAGTGGATTAAACAGTTGTCAAACGATTATTGATAAACGCTTATGTGTAACTGTGGCGGGTCTTGAATTTGCAAATTTTGTTGGGCTTGCTGCTGGTTTTGATAAAAATGCAGAAGTTGTTGATGCTATTTTTCGTTTAGGGTTTGGTTTCACTGAAATTGGTACTGTTACACCAAAGCCTCAGGTTGGAAACCATAAACCAAGACTTTTTCGTTTAAAAGAAGATGAAGCAATTATTAATAGAATGGGGTTTAATAATGAAGGGCATCAAAGTGTCTACAACAGATTGGGTAAGTGTAAACCAACTGGTATTATAGGAATCAATATTGGTGCCAATAAAAATACAGTCGATAAGATTAAAGATTATGCGGTTGGCATTGCTTATTTTTATGATGTTGCTGATTATTTTACAATTAATATTTCTTCTCCTAATACACCAGGTTTGCGTGATTTACAGGCCCGTGATAGTTTACACCTTCTTATAAAAACTGTTTCGCAGGCTCGTAGTGAGCAAAAGAAAAAGCATGGAATTTGCGTTCCACTTTTTTTAAAAATTTCTCCAGATTTATCAGAACAAGAATTGAATGATATCGCTGAAGAAATAAAACTGTCTGATTTTGACGGTTTGATTGTTTCCAATACAACTCTTTCGCGGCAAGGGCTTATTAACAAAACATCCAGTAGTGAGACGGGAGGGCTTTCTGGGCGTCCACTTTTTGAGCGTTCTACTATTATACTGGCAAAAATGCGTCAAAAATTAGGGAAGGATATCGCAATTATCGGTGTTGGTGGCGTAAAGGATGCACAAACTGCTTTGGAAAAAATTAAAGCTGGTGCAGATTTGATTCAACTATATAGTGGGATGGTTTATGAGGGGCCAAATCTTGCAGTGGTTATTCTAAAAGAGATATTACAATTGATGCAGAAAGATGGAGTTGATAATATAAAAACTTACCGTGATCAACGTGTTGAATATTGGGCAAAGCGTACGATATCGTTGTAAAAAGTACTTTTTCTGAATAAAAAGTATGAGATTTTTTTAAAGGGGCTTGCAAACTCTTTTGATCTTCCTTATGTCACAGAAAAAGGAAATAAATGTTTACAAAAGAATAAATATTTATGATAGGTTTGCTTTATGCGGTTGTAGCTCAGTTGGTTAGAGCGCTGGTTTGTGGCACCAGAGGTCGTAGGTTCAAATCCCACCAACCGTACCAAGAGCAACGTCATTTCTGCACCAATCGGTGGTTTTTGTGTCATTGGCTCTGCGCATGTGGGAGCCTGCAAGTATGCTATCATGCGACTTTCTAGTGTCCTCCATGAGATTGAAGCCAAGAATCTTAGTGGCGGTAACGCATTATTGCAAAGACAAACCCTAGCCAAGGTTTGGTTATCCGATTATGCAACGAGATGTCTGGGGTGATTTCTTTTTTCACGCTTTCAGGCGCCTATGCGCCCCTTCAGTTCGCTTGCGCGATCTATTTCGGACAATACAGAACTGCAACCTAATGTCGATTTTCTAATTGCAAGCATCATGGGCAAACATCGAGCTGCTCCTGAGCTGGGATGTTAGCTTTTTTTGTTTGTCGTATGCCGATACTTCCCGCGCACTATCAAGTGCGGTTTAGCTTTCATTCTTTCGGTTTATCATCAAAGGATTTAAGAGAAAAATATAAAAAGGGCCTCCAATCATGGCTATAAAGCATCGCACCGAGCCAAATTTCTTGGATATATGTCAGAGTATCACCTTAACCGTACCGATGCGTGCTTGCGGGCAAATCGATATTTCTCACTGGGATTTAGCCCATAACTATTTGAAACGGGGCTTGTTACTCGAAGTCTTGCATTAGTTTTCAGTTTGATTCGCCACCGTGGTGGCTAAAAACTCGAATCTTGCTTATCGCTATCTCCCTGTTATGGTTGAACAGTTTTTCTCTACCACCCATTTTGATAGTGATCGGTTATGTGTTGAAGGACATATTGAACGCATTAATGAGGCCTACCGTATTTACTGTAAGGCCAGACCATACGACAATGGTAGGGCCGTTATTGTGCAGGCAATCATCATTGTCAGTAAGGTCCGCTTCCCGGGCTCGTGTTCTGAGAAAGCCGCTCTTCCATTACTAGGCGATTTATGTAAGATTTCTTCTGTAACCGGAGATTTTTGTACTTTTTCTTTTAATGCGTACCGCCTGCTTTTAAAGGAATATTTTCCCTCCCGCGCCGTATGTCCTGGTTCATTATTGCCTAGTTCACTATTGATTGAGATGGTTCTGGCTTTGGCCACGCAGGGTAGAGCGAAAAATATCGCATCTGTTATGCTGCAAAAAGTAAAGTTCATTAAAGCAGTTTATCTGGGAGATACCTATCAGTTGACCATTAAACAGGGTACAGAGTATGAACCAGGCGGCATTTTTTATATTCATGAAACTAAAAAACGAAGCATTTGCGGTAAGTTTTCTATCAAATATAAAAAGGAGGATGCACCATGTTTAACATAATAATCTTTTTTATTCCGTGGAGTATTTACTCTTGGGTTATCAATGGAAACGTTTTAACTCTGGTTGAACGCTCTCTCATCTTAACTGTGATTTTATTGTCCTGTTTATTAATTATTTCGCTGGATGGTCTACATTTTTACTGAACTACCCTACAGTTTTTTGCTATCTGTCACTTGCTCTGGTTTCATTGATTAGTTTGCTAGTAAAGAAACCCTTTACCATTTTTTATGCCAATGTTGGTGTTTATGAAAAAACGCAAACATATCCTATTTTATCTCATCAACTAAGTATATTACATGGATTTGGGTAATCATCTTTTTTGCCAATGGTCTTCTAGTGGCTTTTTTTGTATGGCCTCCAGCTTTGCTTGGGCACTATGGGGTTAATTTGCGTTGGTATTCTTTTTTCTCTATATCTTCCTGAAATCATGCAATATTTTTATTGCGTCAAACACTATGGAGCATAATATGTCATTGTTTAATATTCTGACCGGAACCCCTTTATGGGCTTGGATTTTGCTTATTTTTCTCATTACGAGGGGAATCAGCGCATTGAAAGATAGGGAAATGAAGGTTAACCGCCTTTTTCTATTGCCGTTAATCTTTCTTTTTTTGGGCGCAAGCGATGTGATTAATAAGCTGGCGTTCCAGGGCTGGGGAGCAATCTCAATGTTGGCGGGGCTAATGATCGGCATTGGTGTTGGCTGGTTGCTTTGGCGTACCACACCGCGCTTAAAAATCAAAGAGGGAACGGATTTAATTATTCGACCTGGTACGCCGTTGACGCTGATATTTATTCTTATCGCTTTTTTCATAAAATTCACATTGATTGTTTTTCTCAAGGTTGAACCTGATTTGAAATATGCATTTGATTTTAACCTTCTTTTTGGTCTTTTAAGTGGGTTCACTGATGGTGTGTTGTGGGGCGGCACATTAAATTTATATAGAACATTTCGAAAGAATCCAAATTAATCCCTATACCATTAGCTGTAGGCGCTTCTCATCAGAACTATCTCAATAGAAGCTTATTCCTAACAACAATGCTGCATACAAACGCAGCATTGCCTGATAGTTTCAGATTTTTTTGTCCCAGAGCGTGAATAGGTGACGGAAATGATATATTTAACTATGCCCCCTTAGGGGCAGAGCGCGTCTAAGGGTTTAGAATGCTATGAGGTTAAGCGAGCTGGACTTTGGCAGATGGTTGATCGCTAATGGTAAATCATTTGTGTTTTACGATTCAAAAAGAGGATAGCGGTGGTCTCATTGGCGTAGGTAGGCAAGAAAACTCTTAGCTTAGCAATGCGTAAACAGTTTGTAGAACTTATGTTGTGGAACTTATATGCAAAGCGGTTGCTATGATGGCATGGTGCTTTTGTCAGGCATTATGATATGGTAGGAACCGGTGTTTAAGGGTGCAACTGTGATTACTGTACAACCCAGTAGCATTACGTCAGAGTATTTAGGAGCGGCAGATTCTGTACAGGCTATGTGTAAAATATGTGAAGCATGCTTGCGGGAATCAGTGTGTCATTATTGCGTTGTGTACGCAATCCTCTAGCGAGTACTTCATTGGTAAGGCTGTTTTTTGAAGCTGGTTGTAATTATCTGTGTGTTTTTAAAGAAAACGTTAGCACCGATGTATCGTGCGCAGTACCAATTTTTCACTATGTTTGATGTAATAAGCAGTTTATAATGATTGTAGGAACTCTTTTGCCTTGATAAGAGTTGTGCCATTTTAAAAATTTAAGTTATTTTTAGGTGTCATTCATGCATAGGATAGTGCCATAAGAGGGAGCTTAATATTTTTTTGAATTGGTATATTATGCCTGTGAAAGTGGTAAAAATGGATAATACAGATTCTAGACCTGTTTCTAATTTTCTCAAAAATTTACGTGGCGTAAAAAATTGGGAGCAAGTTTCGCAGTGGCTTACTTTCCGTAATGTAGAAGATATTGAGTGTATTACCCCTGATCAGGCAGGTGTGCCACGGGGTAAGATGATGCTTTCTAAAAAGTTTACATCAGAGACGTCACTAGCATTACCTTCGGGAATTTTTATGACAACAATTTCAGGAGATTACCCTGAAGATGGTCGTGGTTTTGAATATCCCAAAACAGATGGTGACCTCCGCCTTGAGCCTGATCTGTCTACGTTAAGTATTGTTCCATGGGAAGACGCTCCTACGGCACAAGTAATTTGTGATCTTGTATATCAAAATGGGCAGTTTGTTGATTATACGCCTCGCAATGTTTTACGAAAAGTAATTAATTTTTATACAGAAATGGGGTTAAAACCCGTTGTTTCACCAGAAATTGAGTTTTATTTTGTAGAAAAAAATCCTGATCCTGATTACCCTTTAGTTCCTCCAGTTGGTCGTTCAGGACGTTCAATTGGTGGAGGGCAAGGATATTCAATTGCTGGTGTAAATGAATTTGATGATTTAATTGATGATATTTATCAATTTTCGGAAGCGCAAGGGTTAGAAATTGATACGCTTATTCATGAGGAAGGGGCCGGTCAGTTTGAAATCAATTTACGTCATGGTGATCCAATCGAATTGGCTGATCAAGTTTTTATGTTTAAAAGGACAATCCGCGAAGCAGCATTGAAACATAATATGTATGCAACTTTTATGGCTAAACCCATTCAAGGACAGCCAGGATCTGCTATGCATATTCATCAATCAGTTGTTGATAAGAAAACGGGTATGAACATTTTTACACAGAAAGATGATGAAGAAAGTATCTATTTTCGTCATTTTATTGGTGGTTTACAAAGACATATGGCGGGAGTACTGGTAATGCTTGCTCCTTATGTGAATTCTTATCGACGCCTCATGCCTGATATTTCTGCTCCTGTTAACTTACGATGGGGATATGATAATCGTACGACAGCTTTTCGTGTACCTCGTTCTGCACCCCAAGGGCGTCGTGTTGAAAATAGATTGCCTTCATCGGATGCTAATCCTTATTTAGCACTTGCTGCTTCTCTTGCTTGTGGTCTCATTGGATTACAAAAAAAGCTTCAACCCGATGAACCAACGATAGATAATGTGAATACTGCAAATATTGAGTTACCGCGTGGACTCATTGAAGCTGTTAACTTATTTGAACAAGATACTGAAATACGTGCTATTCTAGGAGATGTCTTTATAAGCACATATGCTGCAATAAAACGGCAAGAGTTTGAAACTTTTATGGAAGTGATTAGCCCATGGGAACGGGAATATCTCTTGCTTAATGTTTGAGGTTTATCACGATGATTGGCTCTAATCCGATTTCTCCAGGAGTTTCTTGGTATGAAGATACCCTAGAAGAGCGTCCTTTTTATCCGTTTTTTTGTGAACAAAAACAAAGTAATGTCGTTATTATTGGAGGTGGATTTACAGGGCTTTCAGCGGCGTATCATTTAGCAAAGGCGGGTGTGAGTGTTGTTTTGTTGGAAGCTTCACGTTTTGGCGATGGTGCTTCAGGGCGCAATGGTGGGCAATTAGGAACAGGACAACGACAATGGGTGGAAACATTAGAAAAAAAATATGGTTTTGAACGAAGCAAGCTATTGTTTAATTTGGCTGAAGAGGCCAAACGCGATATCTTATCATGGTGTGCTATGCCTGATTGTCAGTGTGATTTTAGAATAGGACAGCTTTCCGTATTCCATAAAAAATGTGAGGTAGAAGCTTATCAACGACATGTTGAAACGATGCAACGTTATGGGTACTGTGGTCTTACTTTTATGAATAGATCTGAAACAGTAAGGCGGCTTGGATCATCTTTTTATTATGGTGGTATTTATGATGCAAACACTGGCCATATAAATCCTTTAAAGTTAGTTGTTTGGTTGGCAAAACAAGCAAAAAATGCAGGTGCTAAACTTTATGAGAAGACACCGGTAACGACAGTAAAGCGTGAAGGTTCTCATTGGAGAGTGATAACGCAGCAAGGTAATATAGCGACGGAGCATATTTTATTGGCAACTAATGCTTATAAGCTTGGACTTCAACATTTTGTTGAGAAAAATATTGTTTCTATTCGCTCTTATATTGGAGCAACCGATCCCTTACCAAAGCATAGCGCGATTCTTTCGGAAGGTGAATCGGTAGATGATTCTCGTTTTATGGTTCGCTATTTTCGTAAAAGCATTGATAATCGTTTATTATTTGGCGGAGTAGAGAGTTACGATAATAAGAATCCTGTAAATTTAAATGAACGTGTACGACAACAAATTATTGAAATTTATCCATATCTAAAGCCTATAAACCTGACACATTGTTGGGGTGCAACGGTTGGCATAACAGTTGAGCGTATGCCTTATGTTCGTCAACTTTTTCCTGGTTTGACTTATTGTGGTGGTTATTCAGGGCATGGCGTTATGCTTGCCCCTTTTATAGGGAAATTATATTCTGAATGGTTAACTGGTAAGCATGAGCGTTTTGCATATTTTCAGGAATTAAAGATTTCCTCCTTTCCAGGAGGACGGATTTTACGTTATCCGCTTGTATTTTTAGCAATGCATTGGTTTTCCTTGATGGATCGTTTTTAGTTAAACATTGTGTGAAATAAAGAAAATAAATAGTTTCTTTAGTCTTGGTTTGTTTTAATAAATAAAGCTTCTACAAGTGTTCAGCTTTCATCATCGAAAGGAAAAATAAACAAATTCATGATGCGTAAGATTACTCCTGTTTCTTCCTTCAATTGTGTTATTTTTGGTGGCAATAGTGATTTGGCATCACGCAAACTTCTCCCTGCTTTGTATCATTGTCAGTGTGTGGGGCAATTTAGCGAGCCAACGCGTATTATTGGGGCTTCTCGTTCTGCATGGAGTAATGAAGAATATAAAAATTTTGTTTTGGCTTCTTTAGAAAAACATGTCCATCCCAAAGACCTCAATCACATAGAACTCAATCGTTTTCTTGCGCGCTTAACTTATATTTCGATTGATATTGCTTCAAGTAGAGGATGGAAAGAGTTAGCACTCTTATTATCAAAAGATTCAGCTGATATTAGAGTGTTTTATTTGGCTGTCAGTTCTTCTCTATTTCATGAAATTGCAGTAAAGTTGAGGCAAAAAGGACTGGTAACGCAAAAAACACGAATTGTCATTGAAAAACCAATTGGCAGTAATGTAAAAACAGCAGCAAAACTTAATGATACGTTTGCTACAGCCTTTGACGAAAATCAAATTTTCCGCATTGATCACTATCTTGGGAAGGAGACGGTTCAAAATTTGATGGCGTTAAGGTTTGTGAATACACTCTATGAACCTTTATGGAATTCCAATTATATTGATCATGTTCAGATAACGGTTGCTGAATCTTTAGGATTAGAGGGGCGTACAGAATATTATGATAGTACAGGTGCATTACGCGATATGGTACAAAATCATATACTACAATTGCTTTGTTTGATTGCTATGGAAATCCCCTTTAACAACAGTGCAAATGCTGTGCGTGATGAAAAACTAAAAGTATTGCGTTCTTTAACCCCCATCGATATTCATAATGTAGAGCAAAATACAGTGCGTGGGCAATATCTTGCTGGTATATCAGGTGGTGTGCCTGTAAAATCCTATCTTGATGATTTAGGAAAAAAGGCGAGTAGGAGCGAAACATTTGTGGCGCTTAAGGTTAAGATTAATAATTGGCGTTGGGCAGATACGCCTTTCTATTTACGAACTGGTAAGCGTATGTTTACGCGAATGTCTGAAGTTGTTGTGTTTTTCAAACCTATCCCCCATAATATTTTTGAAATAGGTTCGGATAAAATCTTTTCTAATAGGCTTGTTATTCGTCTCCAGCCCGATGAGGGGGTAAAACAATGGTTGATGATTAAGGATCCAAGCTCTGGTGGTATGCGTTTTCGTCATATTCCATTAGATATGAGTTTTGCGTCTACTTTTTTTGAACGGCATCCTGACGCTTATGAGCGTTTATTAATGGATGTTATTCGTGGAGACCAAACATTGTTTATGCGTCGTGATGAGGTTGAGGCTGCTTGGCGTTGGATTGATCCGATTCTTGAGGGGTGGGAGGCAATAAAACAGCCTGTTGATGGTTATATTGCTGGTTCATGGGGACCATCTTCTGCAATGATTTTGATGGAACGTGACGGGCGTATATGGAATAATTTAGTTTAGAGCGATAAGTATGTATGAAATGAATATAGACCGTTTAGATTTTGAAACGCCTGCCGCTTTAGCTTCGGCATTAGCTGATCGTGTAGCAGCAGAGCTTAGTGTATCTGTTCTTGAGCGTAAGCGCGCTATTTTAGCCGTTTCTGGTGGTAAAACACCAGAACGTTTTTTCCATTATTTATCAAAAGCTGATATTGATTGGCAAAATATTATTATTACTTTGGTTGATGAACGTTTTGTCCCAGCGCACCATGAACGTTCTAATGAACATATGGTACGGCGTCATTTGTTACAAAATTTTGCGGCTAAAGCGCATTTTGTAGGATTATATCATAAGGCAATTACTGTTGAGCTTGCTGCTTTTTCAGCCGCTAGTCGTATCAATACTTTACCTAGACCCTTTGATGTTATTGTTTTAGGGATGGGAGTTGATGGACATACTGCTTCCTTTTTTCCTGATGCTGATCGTTTGAAGCAAGCACTTGATCTTCAAACACAAGCACTTGTTTTACCTCTTCATGCCAAAAGTGCTGTTGAACCAAGACTTACACTAACTTTGCCTGTCATAATGCAATCTCGTTGCATTATTCTTCATATTGAAGGTTTTCAAAAGCGCGATTGTTTTGAAGAGGTTTGTCAAGATGGATCTGAAATGAAAATGCCTATCAGGGCAGTTTTGCGCAATGCTCATCATCTTGTTCAGGTTTATTGGTCGCCAGAAGAAAATGAAATAGAATGTGAAACGAGTAAAGTAGATAAGCAATCTTTCTAATACATGATGGAGTTGTTTCAATGCAAAGGGAGCAATAAAAGAGCATTTTCTAAGACAGTTTCTGTGGTTACACGAAGGGGTTATGAAGGTTCTTTACTGACGTGAGAATTATTTAATCTGTATTGCTAAAGCACAAAAAATCGTCCTAAGCGGAATTTTTTAAGATGTGCTAATCAAGCTGTATGGATTTGCTGCCTGTTGTCAAATAGACAAAGAACGTTTGAAGAGAAATATCGTTGAGAATATTGGTATTATCACAGCCTATAATGATATTCTTTCAGCACATAAACCTTTTAAATTTTTTCTTATGCTTCATAAAGGAAGGTGCTTGTACGGTTAGTGGTATAGCACAAGTGGTAGAGGAACCCGCAATATGTGATGGTGTTATATAAGGGAATACAGGGAGGGAATTCTCTCTTTTGCCACATGAAATAACCGCAATGGCGATAGCTATAGGCTTATCACACGATATATTTGATGCTGCACTATATCTTTGGGGTATATGATAAAATTACACTTGGTTTGGTGATTGGGCACTCACATTTGGTTATTGACTAGAAGTTTTAATACTTGCTGGTTCTATGACAAGTGGTCAAGGAAACGATGAAAAAGTGAAGATACGCCAACTTTACGCGGAAAATAAAATAGATCGCCCAATATTACGAGAATCAGAATCACTCTCTTATCATGGGCCAGAAACCTATATATTTTGTGGTACAACTAACGCAAATCAGATGATATGAGAGATGATGGGGCTTCATATGCCGAGAAGCTCTTTTAATAATAAAAATATGCTTTTGTGTTATCCTTTAATAAAGTAAGCGACTAAGCGTGCTCTTAAAATGACAGCTCTTAGTAGTGATTGTAGGCCATTTGGTAAGATTATTGATGAGTACTCTTTTGTGAAGCTATTGTAGGATTAAATGTAACAGGAGAATCTACCAATCATGTAATTCATTTGATTTCTACGGCCGTTGCTTGTGGTGTTCTATGAACATGGCATTATATTGTAAAACTTTATCGATTCTTTTCTTTTAACACGGATTTATCCGAATGGTTTGGCGAATATAAATCATTTTCATGCTGCTGGTAGTATGGGATTTGTTACTCCAAAACTTATGGAGGTAGGTTTAGCTCATGAAGATATTTGTACAATTTTTGGTGAAGATCTCACTGCTTATGCGATTAAAGAAAGACTTTATACTGATAATTGTGTGGTGCATGAACCTGCTCTCAGAAAGAGTGGTCATCATACGGTATTAGTAAGGTGGAGAAAATCATTTCAGTCTGATAGTGGTGTTTGTATTTTATCTAGAGATTTGGATGCGGATATTATGAAAGTTTCAGCTGTGAAGCTTAAACATTTGCAGATCAAAGAATCCGTCTTTGTCTTTAATGATAAAGAAGAACTCTAAGAAGCTTTGAAAAGCTAGAACTTTGCATGATAAAATTTTATCGTGGTTATTCGTTATCAAGGGTCAAAAGCAAATGGTATGCTAAAATTTCATAAACGAACAACAGTTTTATGAGTTTTATAAGATCGAGGGTAAAAGTAGTATGATAACGGATGCTCGTCAATCGGGCACATCAGGATAAATTCTCCTTGCAATCCATGTGACACCAAAGGTTTCCGATAATGGTTCGATTGCACGTCTACAAGATGGTGATGTTGTTTACATTGATTCATATATGGATAAATTCACTATTTTAGAGGATTTCGTAAAATTTAATGTACAAGCAATCATATTATTTGATCTTTCAAATAATGAATACGGTGTTGGGCACGCATTTTTTCATATTTTTCGTCAATCTGTGAATCATGCAGATCAAGGAGCGTCCATTTTTATGGCATAAGAAAACAACGAGCAAGAAAAAGATAATACATGTGCAATGAGCATGTATAAAGTCTTTAAAGTTTTGGTACAGGAAGGTTATGTAATCGAGCCGCAGCTTTAAGCGTATTAACCATGAGCATAGCAATAGTCATAGGTCCAACGCCTCCTGGAACAGGGGTAATAGCAGCAGCTTTTTCTTTTATTTCTTCAAAATCAACGTCACCCACAAGACGTGTTTTCCCTACACCTTTTTCTGGAGCAGCAATACGATTAATACCAACATCAATAACAATGGCGCCATTTTTAACCCAGTCTTTTTTAATCATTTGTGGACGTCCTACAGCTGCTACTAAGATATCAGCGCTACGACATACATCATCAAGGTCACGGGTACGACTGTGGGCAATCGTCACAGTAGCATTAGCGGCTGTTAAGAGAGCCGCCATCGGCCTTCCGACAATATTAGAGCGTCCAACAACAACAGCATCAAGACCCGATAAATCTGGTCCGCATTGTTGTTCAATCATTATCATGGCACCAGCTGGTGTACAGGGAATGATAGCATCTTCAAGAACATTGGCTGCAAGTTTTCCTATATTGATATAATGAAAACCATCAACATCTTTTTGGAAAGCAACGGCTTGGGTGATGCGATTTGTATTTATGTGTTCGGGGAGAGGAAGTTGTACTAAAATACCGTGAATTTTAGGATCAGAGTTTAATGATGCAATGAGTTGGAGGAGTTCTTTTTCTTGAGTTTCTTTGGAAAGCATATGTTTGATAGAAAAAAAACCACATTCTTCAGCTTTTTTACTCTTTGATGAGACATATACTTGACTTGCAGGGTCATCTCCAACAATGATAACCGCGATACCTGGTTGTATCTTATAATTATTGTAGAGTTTTTTTGTTTCAGCCTTAACTTTTATAATCATCTCTTCAGCGAGTTTTTTTCCGTCTATAATATTCTTCATGAGAGAGATCCTTTCGGGTAGGGCTATTTATTTTTTTGTAAAGCATTTTTTGACAATACAATAGAGCTTTATAAAAATATTCATATGGGAATGGTAAGAATGGTTTGAGAGTATTATATATGTGATACCTTTTAACAGACCTTAAAATAATTCTTTTGTAAAGAAGTAGAAATATTATTGTTTGAATAAACTTTAAATAAGAAAAAAAATAATGAAATTATTAAATGAGATATGGCGAATTTTGAGATTATAAGAATTTCTTTAATGATCATTTAGCTTTACTTTTAATCTGTTGTGTAGGTGAAAGTATAGAGGAAGATTGTATACGCAAAAATTATAAAATTTTTGAGCGTAATTTTTCTCATAATTATTTTTTTGTCTGGGGTGAGTATTCTTGCATTATCTTATCTTGTGTCTACAGATGCAATTCGTATTTGTTTAGCGTAGGATTTGAGTGTGTGAACTGGTTATAATATACAATGACGTAATCCATCACAATTATATCTTTTTCCTTATCCTAAAGCGTTACTTTAACATCAAAAGTTGAGCATACTGTATCATTTATGGAAGCTGAAGCAATAGAAATTGATTTATCTTTGATAAATCTTTTGTGGGGATATATTATTTTTTCAGAAACATGAATTATACATCCACAATTCGTAATGAAAAAGCCCATTAAAATAATGACGGATTTTTTTGATAATTTTTTTCGTTCATAAGGGGCATTAAGATTAGGGATATGTAATGCACGTGAAATATTAAAGCATCAATCTGAACAGCCAGATAGGGAGCGCTTTTTGAAACAACTTTTTGAGAGAGTTATCGTTAGAACTAGTATGTTTGTATATCATGGTCATCTTTCGGGAGCTGTAGAAAAAATAACAGGATTAAATGTAATTTTAGATTGGTCAGAATCGATGCAGGAAATGCGGTTTCGTACTGATATTCGTTGGCGGGGAGAGTTTACAAAATTTTCAGGTAGTATGGTAAATGGAATAGAATCATTGATACGCACGTCAGATTGGCATCTCCCTTTTCAGGGAGATATTGTATCTGCTTTTACATGGGGATAACAAAACTAATTTACATTGCAGGCACAATTACGAAAAAGCCATAGCTCAAAAACTTTCTGTAAGGTAAAGATGTTTCTGTCTGGTTAAAAGTGTGACAGCACATTTTGCTTTTTCTCTGAATGCTAAAGGACAAAATTGTGACAATTTGGAGGTTAAAAAATATAGATATAAATTAATTATTTTTCTTTATGATTAGCAAAAAATTGAGCAAATCACTTAAAATACCGCGTTTATATCAAGCTTTAAGCATACACTGGTAAATATTTACTAAAACTTGGAAGAAATACCATAACCATCTTCAGCAACTGTATGTTTTCCATCTGCTCCAACAGAACCAATTCCCACAGTAATCAGAATGAAAGTTAGAAGAGCCGTAATAGTAATAATTGTAGCTTTTTTAGCAGACATACCTTCCCTCCAGTCACATGGCTAATCACTGAATGCAATAACAAATTGTTACAAAGTTATAAGATAAACAGAATCGCTTAAGGTCCCATTTGTTCCCAATATATCTCATAAAGCTAAAAAAATTCTATATTTCTTTGCAAGTTATAGCTTTGTAGATATAATTTTTCCTTTTTGTTATATATTCTTGTCATTTTTTTGGTAATTATAGCTAACTTTGGCACAATTTTTTATGCGCATAAATTATAAACTTAAAAGATTATTTATTAGACAGCCACTTGCTTTGAATGAAGAAATAAAGATAGAAGGCTCACAAGCTTCTTATCTTATGCATGTTTTGCGGATGCACGAAGGAGCTGAAATTTTACTTTTTAATGGACAGGATGGTGAATGGCTTGCTAAACTCATTCACATTAAGAAAAAATTTGTTATAGTTCAGCTTATCCGTCAAGAAAGATTGCAAACGACGCCTTCAAATCTCATTTATTGTTTTGCTTTACTTAAAAACGCGCGTTTGGATTATATGGTGCAAAAAGCTGTAGAAATGGGGGTATCGGTTTTGCAGCCTATTATAACACATCACACACAAGTTACACGTGTCAATATGGCGCGTATGGAAGCTAATGTTATTGAAGCTTCTGAGCAATGCGGCATTTTATCCTTACCTATATGCCGATCTGTTGTTTCATTAGCGGAGCTTTTAGCACGTTGGGATGAGACACAGCCTTTGTTTTTTTGTGATGAAACGCATAAGCCACATAGTCCATTACCTCTTTTAAAAAAATATAAAATATCGATGCCAAGTGTTCTCATTGGACCAGAAGGAGGATTTAGTAATGAGGAGCAAAACCTTTTAAAAAAATATTCTTTTGTAATTCCGATCTCTTTGGGGCCGCGTATTTTACGTGCTGATACTGCAGCTGTAGCTGCTTTGGCTCTTCTTAATGCGACCATAGGGGATTGGGCAATTGATTAAGAAGTATTTAAAATCATTTTGAATAATTGATTTCAAATAATAGCACTAATAAGTGAGGATATAATAGGTTATGGCGCTTGATATAACGGATGATAGTAAAATTGATAACTTAGATTCTTTGGTGAGTTATTTTCAAGGAGGATGCAAAGCCGAAGATGATTGGCGTATCGGAACAGAACATGAAAAGTTTCCGTTTTATAAAGATGATTTTCGTCCTGTCCCTTATGAAGGTGCGAGGGGGATTCGCACAATTTTAGAGGGAATGCAAAGCGCTCTAGGATGGAAGCCTATTTTAGATGAAGGAAATATTATTGGGTTGGTAGAATCCTCTGGTCAAGGTGCTATTTCTTTGGAGCCTGGTGGGCAATTTGAATTATCTGGTGCACAGCTCAAGACAATTGGCCATACTTATTGTGAGGTGATGGAGCATCTAGCTATTCTCAAAAAAATTTCAGAGCCATTAGGTATTGGTTTCCTTGGTATTGGAGCTAGTCCGAAGTGGACTTTAGCTGAAACACCACGGATGCCTAAGTCACGCTATCAGATTATGGCCGATTATATGCCAAAAGTTGGACATAATGGTCTTAATATGATGTACCGTACATCAACAGTTCAGGTTAATCTGGATTTTTCATCTGAAACGGATATGCGCCGAAAAATGCAAGTATCAATGAAATTGCAATCCATTGTCACGGCATTATTTGCTAGTTCACCTTTTACTGAAGGACGCCCAAATGGTTTTTTGTCTTGGCGTTCTGAAATCTGGCGCGATACCGATAATCAGAGAACAGGAGTTCTTCCTTTTATATTTTCTGAACATTTTGGTTTTGCTGATTATGTTGAATGGGCACTGGATGTACCAATGTATTTCGTTGTACGTGATGGTCGTTACCATGATTGTACACATATAACTTTTCGTCAGTTTATGAATGGAGCATTAAGAGGCCAGGTGACAAATGCAACACCAAATATGGGAGATTGGATTAATCATCTCTCAACATTATTTCCAGAAGTACGCTTAAAACGATTTTTAGAAATGAGAGGTGCTGATTGCGGTTCTTGGAAGCGTATTTGTGCATTATCGGCATTTTGGGTTGGACTTCTTTATGATAGTGAAGCACTTAATGAGGCAGAGGCTTTAACAAAAGATTGGTGTTTTAAAGAAGTTTTAGATATGCGTGAACATGTTCCAAAAGAAGGGTTAAGAACACCTTTTCGGCAGACTATAATTTTAGAACTAGCGCGTCAAGTTATTGCTATTTCGCGCAAAGGTTTAAAAAATCGCAGACAATATGATGCAGACGGTTGTGATGAGACAAATTTTCTTACGCCCTTGGAAGAGGTTGTTGCTATAGGACAAACAGATGCTGATAAATTTTTATCTCGTTACTATTCTATCTGGGGGGAAACTGTAGAGCCTATTTTTTCAGAATGTGCTTATTAAATTTATAAAAAAGCAACACTTTTTCTAAGAAAATGCATATTACGATGCTTTTATTATAAGAGTATAATTTTTTAGTACTAATAAAGCTAAATTGATTGCATAATGTTTCTCAATTCTCTAAATTTCTATTTTTGCTTTATTTATAGGCTTTTAAAGCTCCATATTTTATGGGGTTTAATAAAGCGCATGATACTAATTTAAATTGTTTATCTTAGAATATCTAAATAAGATTTGGCTAGACGATAAAGCAATGAATGTTCATAATATTAAGATTATTTTATTTATTTACAACAGTTATATAAGTA
>NZ_JAIFRO010000012.1 GCF_019659805.1 Bartonella raoultii
CCTTATAAGACTTATTCCTTTAATATGTAATTTAATTTCTCATTTTTATTTTATGAAAAATTTTTCCTCGAGAAAATAAAAAGCAAATAATAGCGCAAATAGCGTAGGGATAATAAAATGATAAAGCGCAATTTACTAAAATGCATTATTTTATTTCAATAAAAAAGGCAATGAAAATTGCCTTTTTTGAAATATTCTTTGTGTTTGTTTTTTAATTTTTATTTGTATCAGGGGTAGAAGTTTGTCTAACAAAAATAAAATACATAACTCCTAAAAAAGCAAACCACGATAGCGTATATTTTAAAGCAGCTAGAGTATCTTCTTCTAATGTAAGTAGATAGACAATGAAAGCAAAGAAGGCTAAAATAGCCCAACACATGAAAGTACCACCTGGCATTTTGTATATTGATTCAGCATGTTGCGTAGGACGCTTGCGGCGATAAATAATATAGCTTACTAAAATTACTGACCATACAAATAGAAATAAAACCGCTGAAATGCCACTTACAACTGTGAAAGCAGCAATCATGGTTGGAGAGAGCGACGCGATTGTATATCCTAGTAAAATACATAGGCAACAAAATAACAAAGCATTTGCAGGAACATGGTGTTTAGAAAGCTTTCCAAATAAGCGAGGTGCTCCTCGTTTCGAGGCAAGACCATATATCATACGGCTTGTAGAAAAAATACCACTATTTGCGGAGGATGCAGCGGATGTGAGGACAACAAAATTCATTAAACCAGCAGCTATTGGAATACCAGCAAGCCAGAACATTGTCACAAAAGGACTTTTATCTGGAACTACTTGATCCCAAGGTGTAACTGACATAATCACAACAAGAGAGCAAATGTAAAAGAGTACGATACGAACAGGTATTGAATTAATTGCCTTTGGTAGAACTTTTTTGGGTTCTTTAACTTCAGCTGCAGTTGTTCCAGAAATTTCCATACCAACGAAAGCAAAAATAGCAATTTGAAATCCAGCAAAAAAACCTGCAATTCCTCGCGGAAAGATGTTTCCACCATTCCAAACATGACTAAGAGAGGCAACAGTCCCATTTGGTGAAGTAAAGCCAGTAATAATCATATATGCTCCAACAAGAATTAATGCAATGATCGCTATGACTTTGATAAGACCAAACCAAAATTCAAGTTCACCAAATAATTTTACAGCTAGAAGATTAAATATTAAAAAGAAAATAATACAGGTAAAAACAATAGTCCAAGTATTCACTGTTGGCCACCAAAAGTGTATATAACTGATGATAGCAATAATATCGGCAGCTCCGGTTACAATCCAGCTTAACCAATAGCTCCAGCCTATAAAAAAAGCAATTCCTGGTCCAAGTATATCAACTGCAAAATCAATAAAGGAGCGGTATTGCATATTAGAAAGCAGTAATTCTCCCATAGCACGCATTACAAAGTAGAGAGCAAAACCAGTAATAGCATAAACTAATATAATTGAAGGACCAGCAACACTAATTGTTTTTCCTGATCCCATAAAAAGACCTGTTCCAATAGCACCACCGAGGGCTATAAGTTGTACATGGCGTGTATCTAGCCCGCGATGTAATTTCTTGTGACGGTTTTCATCTAAATTTTGTTCATAATTCACTTTTTGGAAGTTCCCTTTATGTTTATTTTAAAGATAAAAATTACGTTAAAAAAAGATAACTCCTTATCGAAGCATGATATAAGGAAAGAGTAAAGGGGAAATTTTTTATGACTTTATATAGACAAAGAAAAAACATATTAAATTGGCAAAAATATATGATTTTATCTGTAAAAAATGGATAAGAAATTTCAGTAAAGAGTTTATCATGGAAGCATTGAAAAGAAACTTGATAGTTTGAGAATTATTTTTAGGTTGTGTATCCTAAAGATTTATTCAATTTTTATGGAATTATCATGCAATATAGTCACTTACTAATAGCTTCAAATCAAGTTTTGTATTATTAACTAAATATTATTTAGGTGTAAGAAAATATTGTTCATTTTATGATATTAATATGTATTATTGATGTTTTATTTTTGTAGAAAGACGATTGTGGGCTATATCTGTAATTTTATTGGGGATATCTTTTAAAAAGATGATAATTTTTAAAAGATCGCATTAAATATACGGTCTTCGCATGGGGAGAGTGGTGATACATTTCTTGTTACGCAGAGACATCTATTATTTAGCGTTATTTTACTCTGATAATCATTCTCATTACTGCTGTTTTTGTTGTAATCGTTGTTGGTCGTATTTTTTCTCAAGAAAGTTTTTTAAGAATTTCAAGGTGGTTATGGAATAAGCGGATAAAAATTAGGCTTATAAAGATACAGCATATATCTAGAATACTGTCCATGATCACATAAGTCACGCAGGGAGAATACTAAAGATATATATCTTAAGAAAAAGCATGCTTTTACACAAATAGAATATTAATTTTTTCATAAGGTAATTGAGATCTACTAAAGCGGAAAGATGGCGTTATGTTTGATGTAATGGAGTGTGCCTTTACCATCTTGACATTTGTTATTGATTTTTCCGTCTTATTCGATGTCCTAAATAATATCTTTATACATTTTTAAAAGCGGCACTTAAGAGTTAGTTAAACAAACTTCTCTTTTCTCTCAAACAGCTAAAAACACTTTGAGAGAAACTTATGATTTACTCTCATTGAGAGTTATTGTAGTTTGACGCTAGGTTTTGTACTCAATGAGATTAGATAGGAATACGTGATAATATATTGTTTTATAACTATTTTTACCATTAAAGGCGTGTCCATTTAAAATGAATTTTGACACCTAAAATTGCAAAAAAGTATAAAAATAGCGAAAATTGAAATTTTGTAGCAAAAAGGGGGGGCTTTGAAAAGTCTTTAAGGGTTTTGGAAAGTCTATGCAAGCTCAGAAAATTAGCTTTGAAGATCCTTTTAGAATCTTTTGAAAAAAATAAATTGCTACAAAATCCAGTGTCAAAATATACAAAACTTGCTGGTAAACTATAATATCTTAAAAAAATATGAGAATTGAGTAATTTAATTTACACATAACATTAGATGGTGGGTGATGAGGGCAAAGAGAAAGTAAATAAAATCAAAAAGTTATGTTAAATATAAGGGAATTTGTGAATCCTGATTTTATTACGTTTTTTGGGCTCTATCCCTAACTTTTTTGGAGCTTTTTGATTGCTTCTAAGGCTAATCTTTTACGGTCTGCACTCTTTGTGTAAAGAGACGCCATTTGATCTTCTGTCCAGCCAAAAATTGCTTTCAATTGTGAGACGGTTGCACCGGAATTAGCGGCGCGTGTAGCTGCTAATTTTCTCAAACCATGGGCTGATTTTTTAATTCCAGCCGCATTACAAGCGTCTCTAAATGCATTACCAAAGCTTTCTTTGACAAACTTTTGGTTCGCTTTACTACAGATGAATGTTTCTTCTCCAATAGGACCAATTTTAAGAGTTTCTGCTAGCTCTGGTAAAATAGGAAGAAAGACATCTGTTTGGAATTTACTTTTCTCTGTTTTGAGATGAATGATATTATCCTTGACATCTTTCCAGCCAATACGAACCACATCACCACGACGCAATCCCGTGTAAAGAAGAACATCAATCCAAACACGTTCATGGGTACCATGTGACCAGCGTTGGTAATATTTTTCAACATCTTCTTCTGTCCAAACAGGAAAGCCACCTTTGTTTTTAAGTGCGGGTCTTTTGACTCCTACAGTAGGATTATTTTCTAATAGCCCTTGTTCAATAGCCCATTTAAAAAGTCCATTTAGTGCTTTCAGAAAATTTCTAGCCATTGCTGGTGTTTCTTTACGCCGTTCAACACCGGCTATGATATGTTTTTTTTCAATTGCTTTGTATGGAATGTTGCCTACGGAATCGCATACCTTCATAAGAATGAGTTCATTTTGTTTTTTGGTAGCTTTGGCAAGGTTATACCAATTAGAGCTGTTGAAGTACTGTTTAAGGAGCCATGCAAAGGAGCCTTCAACAAGTTTCCCAACTTTAGGTTTAGGAAGTATTAGTCCTTGTAATTCGGAAAGTGCGCTTTTGTAGTTATCAACAAACTCTTGTGTTCCATAGGTTCCACGTATTCGAATGCGTTTTCCATGACCTATACGGACATACCATATAATTTTACCATGGCGTGTGATTTCTTTGACAAGATGAGGAGGGCGTGGTTTAGGCATAGATATAATCTATAGTTTAATATCAAAGTTATAATCATCAGGCGATAAATTCCATAATTTATCAGGATGATTGGTTGCGTTTGGTAATGGGATATCGGATTTGAGATAGATAAGCAGTTCCCCCGTAGGTTTGATTTCTATGAGTTCACATCCCTGTTTTTTAGCTTCTCTTAAAGCCCGTGCAATGGCTGGTTGGGTTATGGTAGCTAGGCGATGCGCCATATCTGTTCTCCTCATTTGAAGTGCAATTCACCCGTGTCGTGAATCACGCATTTTTTTGCAAGTTGTTATAGGGAAAGGGTGGGGGTGCTAGGAGGCATGTGTGGACAGCAGCACCCCCATAAGGTTAAGCCGCTTTTGTTGAAATCTTTTTGATCTCTTGTTCTATTTCTTTTAAAAAGGCTTCTACAGCCTGATTAATTTGTTCAATATGTTTTTCATCACGGTGGATACGTTTGATTTTCATGCGTAAATGAGATGATTGTCCCGTAAAGCGCGGATCATAGCTGATGAAATCACACCATTTGCGTCCAGTACATGCCATTTGAAATTGCATTTGTGCATGATATTCAGGTTTGATCTCATCATTTATAAAGAAGCGCATATGGGTCGTTGATCTAGGACATTTGATTTCAATTAACCCGTGCTCATCAACGAGCCCATCAGGACTTGCCCCCGCCATTTCTATTGTAGGATGTTGAATAAAGCCGCATTTTGTAACATTCGCATCATGGATAAGGCTATATTCATGCAAGGCATTTTCTTCATGTTCAATGCCCCATCTCATATCTTCATTTTCATAATGGGGGCTTATTTCTCCCGTTAAACGTTCTGTTATAAGCTTGATTTTGTAGTCTTCATATTTGCTTGTAGGCGTTCCCTTTGCTGTTTTACTCAGTATGTTGTAAATATTAGAAGCGGTGACTTTTCCTAATCTTGCTTGAAACCATTCTGCCGTTCTTTGTTCCATCTCACACCGCCGTTTGTTGTTGCGTTTGTTCATATTCGATATCTTGGATATGAATATATTCTGCCTCTTGTACAGGCATCTCTATTTGCTCTTTTGTTGGTAAAGAGTGTTGTGCTTCAATCCTTTGCTTTTGTTGTTTCTCTTTCAAAAGGTGCAAAATGGTTTGCGCTTGTCCATCTGATATATCGGCAAGCGTGTTGGCTTTTGCATAAGTGAGAATTTTGTTTTCTTCTGTTTGCGTGCTGTCCATTAATTGTTTGATTTGCATAAGCGTTTCATAAGAGACCATTTTATCTTGTATATTTTGGTTTACTTCATTGATGCGCGCGGCTTCATCTTCTTCATAAATACCTGAAAAACCAAAAGCATAGCGCGCACATTGTATGGTTGCTTTATGACGCAACATGCGTGCTGGGTATTTTTGCCAAGTATCAGTTTTTTGTTTGCATTCAGCTAAATATTCAGTAACTTCGATAGGGTCTTTAATATTTTTAAGACGAATAGCGCATTTGATAGCAATGATATTGCCCTCTTTATCAAGTTGATCTTGAAAGGTCATCCCATCAAATTGAGGATTAGACTTAATAATCTTAATCCATCCGTCGATTGAGACGACAGGAATAATGCCGCCGCCTCTTTTAGGAAGAGCATAGATCTCTTTGGTTAAAGGGTTAAGACCATAGGTATTGGCTACCGAAATAAAAGCAGCGAATTCTTCATCAGAGAAGTTATAATTGATACATGTTTTAATGATTGTTTTTCGAAATTGTTCATGAGAAAACCCATATTTACTTGCCATGGTTGTTAAGGGGGAATTTGTCATCTGTATTTCCTTTTAATGCACGCAAATAACGAGCATTCACTGTTTGAGTGATTTTTCCGTCAATAGTATTATTTGTAATGGCGAGAGGATCACTCCTTGAGAATGATCTCTTCGTTAATTACCAATAAGGGCTCAATATTTGTTTTAAGATAACGACTTGGTTTCGATGGGGTTCTGCTTCGAGAATGTCTTTTGCAGCGTAAATTTTGAAGTGATGGCTATTTGTAGCATTTGGGTCTATTTCAGATTTTGAACAAATCTTGCTTCTCTTGCCTTCTTGTTTTGTGAAGACAAAATGCATGCCCTCTTTCAGCCCCAGTTTTTCAACATGATTATTAAACCAAGTGTCAAAATCTTGTTGCAATTGTAAGTGTTCATGCAATGCATGGGCATTGACCATTTGGACGTAACCGGTTCTGTCTTTTACTTCATCCTTTGATATTAAATACTGTTCATTCTCTTCATTATCATTATGCTTCGTCATAGATTTGCTCTCATTACTTAACTGATGGGAAAAAGGGGCGCTTTTAAAAACGCCATGTATAGTTTGGGTAGTTTGGAAGAACGTCCCAAAAGGTTAAACGGTTTTGCTGTTCATAAGTACCGTATCTTTTGTCGTCATATTCTTGCTGTCTGATCTCATCTAAAAAAAAACTATATGCAGAACTATGTTTTACAAAGTCATGAGGTATAATGTCGTTAAAACATTGTTCTTCACGTTCTTTAATGTAGAACTCAGCAAGATCTTCAGAGATATCTTCACATCTGTTATTTATTGGTTCGATGCGCATGATTTTGATGGCATTATCGGCTTCATCAATAAAGTCGATAATGTCTTTTTCTTCGTAGAAAGGTCCTGATTTCGCCAGATTTTGTGCTTCATTTTCGCACATGACTAAAAGAATCTCATCAGAATTTATAAAGATTGGTTTGTCCACAATGACCTCCGTTTATTATCAAAACATTTAAATACATTTTGAAAAAAATACCTTGACATAGGTTTTTTTTTTTGGGGTATGGTGGTTTTATAATTGTATTTTATGCACAGGTCAATTTAATTTTTGCATAAAGCGCAAAAATTTTTCTTAAAAAACTTAATTTATTTATGCACTATCCACAAATTAGGAGACACTATGAGCCATATAGATAAAAAAATAGAGGCCGTTTTTTCATTATTTAATGAAAAAGAACAATCGATTATTACCTATTTTGTTTTTAATTTTTTTAGTAATTCAAGAAAATCAAGTACAGCTTCTTTATCAGCGGGGTCGAGAGAAGCGCATACTTTCATGAAATCCACATCTACTTCTTTATAAAAACTAGGTGGAGGCTCGTTAAAAAATTCAGAAATTTTAACTAACTCATCTATAGTTATATCGCGAGTTTTCCCATTTTGATAAGTATTAAGCATGCGATTCACTGCTGACGGGTGTATCTCTAAATGTGAAGCTAATAATGTTTGTGCACCATGTCCTCGCTCTTTAAGTCGCTCTTTAATCCATAACTTAAGTTGGGACTGAATATCTTGTTTCATAATTATATTAATCCTTTAAAATATACTTTTATGCAAAATTGCTAAAAAAGCATAATTGTGTTGACTTATGCATAAAACGCAATTATTTATTGCGTTGTTATGGAGATTACATATGCCTTCGAGATTAATCATAAAATATTTAGGTGGTCTTAAAACGGTAGCAAATATAGTGCAAAGAGACGTATCATCTGTTTGTAGGTGGCGTAACTTTATACCAGCAAAGCACCAGCAAAGAATATTAAATTACGCACGTGATCACGGAATAGATTTACGTCCTGATGATTTTTTTTACCCAGAGCGCTTGCAGTCATTAATGCAAGAGCAAGAAAGCTCTTCGATATCACGATTTGTAAAGAACTCACACGTTCATAGCTCGTGTGACATTTTACGGCCTTGAGGAGATGATGATGGCTGTAAATGAAGCGCATAAGAATGATGATGGGAAGCCTCGTTTAGATCTTATACCGCCTTTAGCTCTTATAGAAATTGGTAGTGTTTTAGAATTTGGGGCCAAAAAATACGGAGCACACAATTGGCGTAATGGTATGGATTGGAGCCGGTTTCACGGTGCAGCGTTGCGTCATTTATTAGCATGGTTTGGAGGGGAGGGTAAGGATAGCGAGAGTGGTTTATCACACTTGGCACATGCGGCTTGTTGCATTCTGTTTTTAATGGAATGTGAGGCAAAAGAGATTGGTTGTGATGACCGTCCTCTCAGAATGAAGTGAAGTAAAGGCTGATGATTGGGATGCTTCATACAATTCTTTGCTTTGATCTAGGAACGAAGACCGGCTGGGCGATAAGTGGTGCTGATGGGAGTATCCTTAGTGGTAGCATTAATTTTAGATCACGCCGATTTGAAGGCGGTGGGATGCGTTATTTACGCTTTAAGAGATGGCTTACAGAAATCAAGCAGACAGCAGGGAGCATTGATGCGGTGTATTTTGAAGAGGTAAGGCGTCATGTTGGAACTGATGCGGCGCATGTTTATGGTGGTTTATTAGCAACCTTAACGGCATGGTGTGAACATCATCAGATACCGTATGAGGGCATTCCAGTTTGTACAATTAAGAAAGCGACGACAGGCAAGGGGAATGCGTCGAAAGAAGAGATGATTAAGGCAATGCGTGTAAAAGGGCATGCGCCTTGTGATGATAATGAAGCGGATGCTTTAGCAATTTTACATTTAATTAAAGAGAGGGAGATCTTAGAGCGATGCCCAGTAAAAAAGTAGAGTGTGTAAAGTTTAATTCAGATCAGTTTTTAAAAGAGCTTATGGGTTTAAAAGCAACAGAGAAGGCAGTTTATACAACCGTTGTGTTGCTTATGAATGATAAGAAAGCGCCTCTTATCAATAATGCATCTTATTTATCAAGCTGGTGTGGGTGTTCCTTAAGAACGTTTCAAAAGGCCTTAGAGACTTTAATAAGCATTGGTTACATCACGCGTTTAGAGAATGGGAACCTATGGCATAAGTCATTAGCTTTTGATTATAGCCTCAGTAAATTTTCAGAAAGAGCTTCAAAAGCAGCGAATATAAGATGGAGTAGGAAAAGAGAGGAGGCAATGCATGTCAACTAAGTTGCCATGGACGAGGCTTTTTTCTTCACAATGGATTGTAGATGTTAGTGGCATGAGCATAGTGGAAAAGGGTCTTTATATGACTCTTGTCTTATATATGTATGAAGAGCGCCGTCCTATTATTGAAGATGCTCCCAAATTAGCAAGATGGGCAGGTTGTTCAGAGAGGATTCTAAAAAAGACATTAGACATTTTATTACGTGATGAGAAGATCATACGTTTAAAAGATGGTCGTTTGTGGAGTTTAAAAGTTGAAGAGGAACTCAATAATTCGAATGAAAATTTAAATAAGTTTTCAGAAAGAGCACAAAAGGCAGCAAAAGCTAGATGGGATAAAGATAAAAGTGATAATGATGTCAAAAATGCTAAGGATGCTAGCAACAATGCTAATAGCATTGAACAAGCAATGCTTAATGATGCCATTAACAATAACAATAACATTAACATATATAATAAAAAAAATAAAACTATCGTTTTATCAAAAAAAGAAATCGATTCTGAAAATTTAGAAACAACCGATTTGGTTGAAGAGCCAATCGAGGGTGATGATGTTCAATCAGAACAAATCGCAACATCATCAGAAAACCAACCTCCCATTCACGAGCAAGAAAACGTTTTGAAAAAAGCCAAGCGGGTTAAAACCGATAGAGGTTGTCGCTTGCCTGCTGATTTCGAACCGGATTACGATTTTGCCCTTTCGGAAGGGTTGCCTCCAGAGCGTGTGAAAGTCGAAATTGCAAAATTTCGAGATTACTGGCGTTCAAAAGCGGGTGCTAATGCAGCCAAAACCGATTGGCAAGCGACATGGCGTAACTGGGTAAGAAATTCAAAAAAATACGAAATCAATCAACAAGGTAAAAATTATGGAAATTACACTCAAAAGCAAAAAAGCATTGGGGAACGTATCGCAGACAGCCTGCTTGATATCGGAAATCGAGGATACTTTGAAGCACATTCACGCGATGATACCACCACAGGAGTTCCCATTGGTTTTGAAGGATGGCAGCCAATTAACAAAACAGCAGGAAGCGATTGCTTTAGAGGCTGCTGATCAGTTGCAGGAGCTATTCGCAGTGAAAGCAAGCAAAGAGGATATAGGCAAAGCTATTCGCATGCTGTCATGTGGTTTAAAAATATCGCAACAATCTGATCATGAGGGAATGGCATTAACCTATGGAATGGCTTTAGAAAAAGTTTCAGCATGGTCACTAATGACAGCAGTTAAACGGATTTTATGTGATGAGATAGACGGTTTATCGGATACGTTTTTTCCGAGCACGCGTGAACTTGTGAGGTTATGTCGTGATTTGGAAGATAACCTTTTGAGAAAAGCCAATATTGTACGCAAAGCTGTTTTGAATAGCCGTGAAAAGGCATTGAAAGCACAAGAAGCAAGCGATGCTTCAAAAGCGCTTAGCATTATTCAAAAGCACAATTTTGAACAGGTTTTAAGTGGGATAGGAGGCATAATAAAAACCATTGATTAGCTAGCAAAATGTTGAAAAGTAGAGAGGCTATTTGTATGGATATACGTTTAAATCGATAAAAAGGCACCGTACAAAGCGATTATTTAATTTTTTGATAATGATACGTAAAAACTACAAAACGCTTTGTACAGTTAAATTTAAGGTAAATAGACTATAGCGACAAAATACAAACTGGAATTAAAAGATATGGGTTTTTTTAAACATTTATTCTTAACAAATCATAAACCGCCCATGCAAAAAAAGTTTGTTGCAACGATAAGAGGGCATGCCCCGTGGGGGTTAGGAGTAGCAGAATATTTTTACAATCTTTACGAATATGATGATGGAATGAGAGAATACGAAGAATTTGAAGGTGGCCAATATCATGAGATGCCTGAAACTGTAGATTACAGTAGCAAGGCGCAAGTGAAAGCGTGGATATACGGTGGTGATTTGCCAAGAAGCGTATTGAGTTGTGAAGCGCTGATTAATGAGGTTAATAAGAAAATCAAAAAACGCACAATGAAAGACCGTTTGATTTGTGAGATTAGCAATGAAGGGGAGAAGAGTTATTCACAAGCTTATGATGATGATATAGATCGCGAGTTAGAAAAAGCACTTGATATTCAACTGGGTAAATATCAAAACAGGAAAAAATGCAAAAAATAAAAAATACGTATTGACATTAAAGGCAGGTTCGTTTAGAAAGGCGTCAAGTGTTTAAAAACCACGAGATAACTAGCGGATAAACCACGATAAGGTTTCTCCCATTTCTTAAAATACTGGCTGTCTTTTGTGCTTGTTAAGGCGTATAATGATTTATGTCGGGTGTGTTTATACTATACAAGACCCTTCGCGAGGGAAAAGTATAAGCAACGGACTAGTTACCGTGTTTTTAGCACCCGGCGCCCTTGTGGGCTGTCAATTAAAAACTCTAAATAACTAGGATAAATATCATGACATATATGAATGGTTTTCGTCACGCTCTTATTAAAGCTATTGCAGATAACATGGGAGCAACTGATACTGGCCCCGTTCCTCCTAAAAAGCAAGGCGTTCCAAAAAAATATGAATTTACGGGCGAGACGATTGTTGCAGGTATTCACACATTAAGACGCATTAGAGCTATTAGAGACTTTGCAGATGTTAAAGCAGGCGACTTAGGTGGTTTTATAGAAAGCAGCGAACATCTTTCACATGATGGTGACTGCTGGGTTAGAGATAATGCTCGTGTCTGTCAGCGGGCTCGTGTTTATGGGAATGCGCAAATCGCTGGTGATGCGTGGATTTATGGTGACGCTCGTGTTTACGATAATGCAAAAATACATGACAAGGCTTGGATAGACGGTTGTGTTTATGGGAATGCCGAGGTTTTTGGTGATGTACAAACGAATTACACCACTCGTATTTTTGATAATGCTAAAGTTTATGGTAAAGCAGAGGTAAATGGCAAGGTTTATGGGAATGCGCATGTTTTTGGCAATGCGAGTATTGAAAGCAGTGCAGAGGTTTTTGGAAATGCAAAGGTATTTGATAATGCTTCTGTCTATAGCGTTGCAAAGATACATGGGAATGCAAAAATTTGTGGAAATGCTAGCGTTTGTGACAATGTTAGTGACAATGTTGTGATTACTGATCGTAAAAAACTTTCAGAGCAAGCCGCGTAAAAAAAGCAACGGCGCGGCGGGGGCGCCTCTTTTTAAAAGATTTCCATTCACAATTTAACGAATACTAGATTAGGGAGCAACCTATGACCACTACAAATGTATCTAAAAAATATGAACTTACTAATGAAACTTACGATATTGAAGGGATTACTTTATACCGAATTAGAGCATTAAGAGATTTTGATGGTGTAAAGGCTGGTGATTTAGGTGGTTTTATTGAAAATGAAAGCAATCTCTCTCATGATGGCAATTGTTGGATATACGATAATGCCGCCGTTTCACATGGTGCTATTGTTAGTGAAAATGCAAAAATACGTAATAACGCTTGTGTTTTTATGGAAGCAAGGGTAGCAGGAAATGCAGTAGTTAGTGATAAGGCGCGGGTTCTTGAAAAGACTGCTTATATTCACGGTAATGCAAAAATATGTGATAATGCAGCAATTTGTGGTGAAATTTATGGGAATGCCATTGTTTGTAATAAAGCCATGGTATCTCCAGAAGCAAAGGTTTATGACAATGCAAAAATTTTGAATAGCGCTTGTGTTGGTGGCTTTATTTATGGGAATGCAAAAATATCGGGGTCGGCTTGTATTTATCCCGAGGCGGAGATTTATGATAATGCGTGCATTCAAGGAAAAGTGAAGGTTTATTTCTCTGTAAAAGTTTTTGGGAATGCCGTTATTAAAGGCAATAAAAGAGTTTATAAAGATACTGATGTTAGTGAAGAAACTTTAGAAAAAACAGCATAAATAAGGGGTTTGGGGTCTGGTCTTAAACAGAAAAAAGAAAGCCGTGTCCTTAATGAACGCGGCTTTTTACGCAATACACAATATTTAATCAACATCAAATCTATATTACACATTTTGTGTATAATGGCAAGCATGATTAAGAAAAAACCGTATCAAAATGAAATGATACGGCTTTGAATCTAGAGAAATATGAAAAACTAACTAACAATAAAGGAGATATCACTTTAGTGATATGGTTCTAAATTACATATTTTATGTATAAACGCAATACAATTTTTATCAAATTGCTCTTAAAGTAAATGATGCTTGCTTTTAATAGCGACGTTATTCTAAGTGTTTTCCTTTTAGTAAAAAACAAATCTTCGTTTTAAGATATCATTGTGAATTCAATATTGCCAATTTATTCATAATCTGCTATACAACATACAGATTTAAAAAGTGGAAAGCCCTTGCTCATGTATTACGTGAAAGGGTTTTCTTTTTATCTAACATCATCATAATCTTAAATCTTGATTTTCTTAATTATATGCAAATGCAACAAAGCCGTATCAATTGCTTTTGACACGGCTTCTGTTTTGTAATGCGTGATGTCCTTTTGACATCCTAATGAGACGAATATCTCTATAATACATAATTTGTATAAAAAAGCAATAAATCAAGCAAACTAAAAATGGGATTCATTCTTTATATTCAATAGCTTGTAACAATAATTTCGTTTGTAACTATAGCCTATAATGTGTTATAATAATGGCTGGTTATACGTTCTTTGTATTGTTATGTGTTATTCCTATTAATGGATCTAAAGCGAATGCTTAATAAAGTGATTTTAATTGGCTATATTGGCTCTCATCCTGAAAGTAAAATAATGTCTACTGGTAGCGAAATGGTGAGTTTTCGTTTAGCTACCACCGAAAGCTATACCGATAAGGCAAGTAATAAGAAAATAGACAAAATAGAATGGCATTCCATTGTTATTTTTAATTCACAATTGGTAAAAATAGCGCTTCAGTATTTTCACAAAGGCTCTAAAGTGTATCTAGAGGGGCAATTGCAAACCCGTAAATGGCAAGATAAAAACGGTGTTGATCGTTATATAACAGAGGTTATTTTACCAAAATACAAAGGGGATTTAAAGCTCTTAGATAGCAAAAATGATGATAATCAAGAGCAGTCCTCTTCTTATGAGAGAAGCATTTACAGACCTCTTGATATGCCTACAGTAGCAAATGATGGCGTTTCTTTTTAAACAGAGGGTATAAGTGAAAAAAACTAAAAAGAGGGGACGCCCTAAAATCACAGGGCATATAAGAGAAGCCAATGGTCGTCTATCACGGTCAAAAACACCTCGTGAAGCTGTTGATAAATTAGCTATAGAAATGCGTGCAAAGCGCTTCGGTTTAAGCTTACAAGATGCGAAAAATCCACTTGCAAGTACTTACATAGGGCGGCTTTGTTTGCAAGGCGTGCTTACTCAAGAGCAATATGATGCTGCTCAAAAATATTTACAGATACGAAATGACTATCTATGTGCAAAGGGATTACCAAACGCGATTTATGATGAAATGCCATCATCTGCTGATGATACAGCAAGAGATAAATGGGTAAAATTTGCGACAGAGAAGTTTTTAAACACACAAGAGGCAATAAAAGAAGCACAATGTCTCTATAGACAGTACAACCTCTATGCCTCTATACAGTACCTCGTTATAGAGGATCAAGAATTACCGCATCTTGTAAGTTCACTAAAGGTTGCTCTTAATGCGCTTCATAAGTATTTTTTACAAAAGTAGGTACTACCAACCCAATATATAGGGTATTGAGAAAACAAATAATGCCGTCATTATTGCGAATAAGCATGCAGGAATCTTTAGTCTAAATCGCCAGAGTATGTTAATGGGAAGAGACATTATAGCGACTATCATAAATCCTATTATAAACCAATATGTTATATTTTTATCAAAATCGCTTATTTTTTCATCAACATTACGGAGACGATAACATTTTCCGCTTTTTGATTCCTTATATATAGGGATATCAGTCTTTTGAAATACGTTTCTATAAATATTTCCTAATTTATTTACTAGTTTATCACATGGGCTAATATTTTGGTTATTAAAGATATAAAAACTAGTAACTAACATTCCTATAATTATTATACCTGGTAAAATAAAGCGTTTAAACATAGGGTATTCGTTGTTTCTTATTGTCACTAGCTTTAAAAAAATATGCAAAATGGCCAAAAAAAGTTCCTATTATCAATATTAGCATTACTATTTTTAATGTTTTCATAATCGTCATTTTTTCTTTTTCTTGTAAATTTCCATACTTCTTGTAACAGATTCCCTTTAAAGTTATCAATATGTGTTATTTTTGTGTTGACAAGTTGTAACGAATTGTATTTAATGACATTGCTGTACTTAGGTGTATTGTATCTAAATGAGGGTGATGTACAGTGCAAAATCCCCGCAAATGCGGGGTTTTTTATTATCTGGAGGGAGGAATTTATGACATCCGAAAACACAGAGCAGGTTTTACAGCCCATAAAAAAACGTATTCCACCAAGAGCAGGCATAGGGCGTGTAAAAGGTGTCCCTAATAAAATCACGCGTGTTCTTAAAGAAGCAGTACTGAAGGCAGCAGAAAATGCTGGTAATAGAATAGGCAATGAGGGTTTGGTGTCTTATTTAGAAAAGCAGGCAATGGATTGCCCCGCGGCTTATTTAGCACTGCTTGGGAAGATTTTGCCCTTGCAAGTGACAGGAGAGAATGGGGGAGCCGTGAAGATCATAGGGCGTGTAGAAATAGCTCCTTTATTAAATGACGACAAGACAGATTAAGATTGTTCCAAAGCTTATTTCTCTTTTTGCAGGGGATGCTTTGGTCAGAGCGGCTTGGGGTGGACGCGGGTCTGGAAAGACAAGATCTTTTGCTTTGATGGCAGCGTTAAAGGGGTATCAATTTGGTATAGGAGGGATATCGGGGACCATTCTTTGTGCACGTCAGTTTCAAAATTCTCTTGCGGAAAGTTCCTTGGAAGAGATTAAGCGTGCTATTGAAGCCCATGACTTTTTAAAGGATTATTACAGGGTTGG
>NZ_JAIFRO010000013.1 GCF_019659805.1 Bartonella raoultii
CTGCTCTTCAGCCTTGCCACCATCTGCACTTGCTGTATTAACCTTAAAGCTTGGAGCTGTCCATTTGCCTTCTTTATACTCAGCTCCGCCACCAAAATAGCTCGCTAACGTATTGTTCATCGAATAAAGCTGTGAACCATTTACTGCATCACTTGAATTAGTTGTAATATCTCCATCCAAAATGTGCGTAATCTTGCTAGATGTTCTGTCTTTTCCTTCTCCATGTTGCGCACTAAAGGCTTTGTCTTCCTTGCTCCATGATAAAGAATCCTGGGCAACACCTTCTGAGACTTCCTTAATACGATCATTCACATTCTTGATATTCTTATCAAGACCTGCAAACGCAGAGCCTACATCTTTAAACTCTGTTGAATTTACCTGACCATGAGTATCAACCTCGGATAATTTATAGCTTGGTCCTGTAAAGACACCATTCTCAAAAGATGTATCTCCCCCTAAAAACTTGGCAACATCTTGAGAGATGGTGTTAATCTGACCACCTGTAACCACATCACGGGAATTTGCAGCAATCTGTCCATTAGCAACATTATGAAGACCAACAGGTGTAGAATCCTTACCTTTTCCAAAAGTCACACTCGTATAATCAGTTTCACCTTCTCCTTCTTATCATAGTGAACTACCGCTGAATCATCTGATTGAAGATGATTAATCTGGTTGGTAATCTCATTTTTTATATTAGTGAAAGAAGTACCAACGCCTGTCAAAGCTTCTGCTACATTCTGATAAGTCTGATCTTCGGTGTTGCCATCAGTATTAACTGTTTTAACCTTAAAGCTTGGATCAACCCATTGCCCATTCTCATATTTTTGCTCCACCGCCAAAATATGTCGCAACCTATCACCCAAAGAATAAAGCTGATTACCTGTAACAGCCTCAGTTGAATTAGCTGTAATATCCCCATTCTCAAGGAACTTTAGCTTACTGTTTTTACTATCTTTTCTTCTCCATGAAGTGCAACAAAGGCTTTTTCTTTCTCATTCCAATTCAAAGAATCCTGTGCAACGCCTTCTGATACTTCCTTAATACGATTATTTACATTCTTGATATTTTCATCAAGACCGACAAAAGCAGAGCCAATATCGTTATAGGACTTATCTTTACGTGACCTTCTGTAGAAACCTCGGATAATTTATAGGCTGGTTGTGTAAGACCACCTTCTTTAAAAGCCGCTTCACCTCCTAAAACTTAGCAATACTCTCACCAATGGTATTGATCTGACCACCTGTAACTACATCACGGGAATTTGCAGCAATCTGTCCATTAGCAATATTATGAAGACCAACAGGTGTAGATCCTTACCTTTCCAAAAGTCACACTCGTATAATCAGTTTCACCTTCTCCCTTTTTATCATAATGAACTACCGCTGAATCATCGACTGAAGATGATTAATCTGATTGGTAATTTCATTTTTTATATTGGTGAAAGAAGTACCAACGCCTGTCAAAGCTGCTGCTACATTCTTATACTCTTTCTCTTCAGATTTACCATTCTCTTTAACTGTATTAACCTTAAAGCTTGGGGCTTGCCATTCTCCCTTTTCATTATAACCTGCTCCATCGCCAAAATAGCTCGCAAGGGTATTGCTCATCGAATAAAGCTGTGAACCATTTACGCCTCTGTCGATTTTGCTGAAAGCGCACCATCTTTTACACCAAAAGCGTCCGAGCAGCCTTATCAACATTGGCAAAATTAACTTGAGTACCACTCTTTTCACCACCAACAGATATAATGCGCGACTCTTGATCTTGTTTAACAAGACTGTCCCCTACAACTTGGTTAATTTGCTCGTTCACTTCATTATGAATATTCGTGAATGATTGATTAACACCGTCAAAGGCTTCAGCGACAGTTTTATATTCTTGCTCTGTTACTTTGCCACTATCATCGAATTTCTTAACCTTAAAGGTCGGAGAGGTCCAGTTGCCTTGCATATCATAACCTGCTCCACCACCTAAATATTTTGCAAACTGATCCTGTAAAGAATAAAGCTGAGAGCCTGTCACTGCATCTGTAGAAACTTTGGAAATCTCTCCATTCGCAAAGAGGTGATCTTACTATTTTCTTTTTACCTTCTTTTCTCCATGCTGGGCGACAAGGCTTTACTTTTCTGATCCCATAACAGAGCATCACCTTGAACTTCTTGAGTAATATTCGTGACTTGATCAGTAAAGTTATTAACGACATTTGTAAAATTAGAATCAATATCGGAAAACGCATCCGCTACATTATGATAAGTCTTTGTTCCATCTTCCTTACCATCTTTGAAGCTTTTAAGTGTAAAGCTTGGCGCTTGCCATTTGCCTTCCTCATATTTCGCTCCACCACCAAAGTACTGTGCAACCGTTTGATTTAAAGAATAAAGTTGGGAACCATTAATCGCTTCCATCGAGTCTTTTGTAATATCCCCGGCTGCAAGGAATTTAATTTTGCTATTGGTTTTTTCTTTCCATGCTGAGCAATAAAGGCTTTTTCTTTCTCATTCCAATTTAAAGAATCCTGAGCAACGCCCTCTGAGACTTCCTTAATACGATTATTCACATTCTTGATATTTTCATCAAGGCCAGTAAACGCAGAACCAACATCATTGAAGGTATTATCTGTTATTTTACCATCTGCATCGACATTGGATAATTTATAGGTCGGCTGTGTAAAGGCTCCATTGTTAAAGGCTACACCCCCACCTAAAAACTTTGCTATATCCTCACCGATTTTATAAATCTGACCACCATTTATCGCATCATGAGATTTATCAGAAATAATACCATCAGCAACATTATGAAGACCAACAGGTTTATAATCCTTACCCTTACCTAAAGTCACACTCGTATAATCAGTTTCACCTTCTCCCTTCTTATCATAGTGAACTACCGCTGAATCATCTGATTGAAGACGATTAATTTGGTTGGTAATCTCAGTAGTAAACTTATTCTGAACGTTTGTGATAGAAGTACCAACACCTTCAAAAGCTGCTGCTACATTCTGATAAGTCTGATCTTCGGTGTTGCCATCAGAATTAACTGTTTTAACCTTAAAGCTTGGATCAACCCATTGCCCATTCTCATATTTTGCACCACCACCAAAGTACTGTGCAACATTATCACCTAAAGAATAAAGTTGTTTACCCGTGATGGCATCTGTTGAGTCTTGTGAAATAGTGCCATCCAAAAGGTCGTAAGCTTACTATTTGCCTTTTCATCATCTTTGCCATGATCTGCAACAAAAGCATGATCTTCCTACTCCATAATAAAGCATCGCCTTTAACTTGTTGCGTAATATTCGTTATGTTTTGAGTAAACTCGTTGAACTTATTCGTTATATCGTTGGTAACTTTATTCTGGACATTTGTAATAGAAGTACCAACGCCTTCAAAAGCTGCTGCTACATTGGTATAGTTCTTATCTTCTTTATCTCCATCAGCATTAACGGTTTTAACCTTAAAACTTGGATCAGACCATTGGCCATTCTCATATTTCGCTCCACCGCCCAAATAAGTCGCAATCTTATTATTTGTCTCGAAAAGCTGGAACCATTAATAGCTTCTGTCGAGTCTTTTGTAATATCCCCGGCAGCAAGGAATTTAATTTTGCTATTGGTTTTTCTTCTTCTCCATGAAGGGCAACAAAAGCATCGTTTTCATTGCTCCATAGCAAAGCATCGCCTTTAACTTCTTTGTTAATGTTATCGACTTTTTATTAAAGTCTTCAACAATATTGGTCAGATGATTATTTACATTTGTGAAATTTTTATCAATTCCTGCAAAGGCTGAACCAACATTATTATATGTCTTGTTTTCACTTTCCTTACCATCTTCACTAAAAGCTTTCAGTGTAAAGCTTGGTGCGCTCCAATCTCCATCCTTATACTCAGCGCCACCACCAAAATATTTTGCAACATCTTTGCCTAAAGAATAAAGCTGAGAACCATTAATAGCTTCTGTTGAAGCAGCAGAAATTTTTCCAGAAGCAAGGAATTTAATTTTGCTATTGGTTTTTCTTCTTCTCCATGTTGCGCACTAAAGGCATTGTCTTCCTTGCTCCATGATAAAGAATCCTGTGCAACGCCCTCTGAGACTTCCTTAATACGATCATTCACATTCTTGATACTAAGATCAAGACCTGCAAGGGCTGTTCCAACACTGTCAAGAGAACTTTCTGTTACAACGCCATCCTTGGCAATATACGATAATTTATAAGTTGGACCTGTAAAAGCTCCATTGTTAAAAGCTGCATTTCCACCCAAGAATTTTGCTATATCTTCACCAATTTTATAAATCTGACCACCATTTATCGCATCATGCGACTTATCAGAAATCATACCATTAGCAACATTGTGGAGAGCTGTAAGAGTTTCTCTTTGCCACCAAAGTTACACTTCCATAATTAATGGCGCCATCCTTCTTATCATAGTGAACAACGGCGGAATCATCTGATTGAAGACGATTAATTTGGTTGGTAATCTCAGTGGTAAACTTATTCTGAACATTTGTAAAAGAAGTCCCTACGCCTGCTAAAGCATCCCCTACATTGGTATAGTTCTTATCTTCAGAGTTACCATCAGCGTTAACTGTATTAACCTTAAAGTTAGGCGCTTGCCATTTGCCTTCCGTATCATAGCCGGCGCCACCACCTAAATAGCTCGCAAGATGCTCATTCATCGAATAGAGTTGTCCACCCGTGACTGCATCTGTAGAACCAGAAGCAATATCACCATCCAAAAGATGCGTAATCTTACTCTTTGTTTTTCTCCATCCTTCTTATGATCAGCAACAAATGCATTATCAGTATTGCTCCATAATAAGGCATCACCCTGAACTTGTTGCGTAACATTACCCACTGCTTCTGCTAATTTATCTTCTACTTTCTTGATGTTTGTATCAAGCTGAGCTTTGTTAACAGCTTCATTATCATTTACAGCTTCCTTAACACCGGAAAGCCTACGTGCCTCATTCATGTTGTTGGCAATATTGATTTCATCACCTGCTACTTCTTTACCAATGGTAATACGTTTTGTTTCAGGATCTTGTTTTACAAAGCTACTCGCCGCGACTTGCTTTTCGACTTCTTGCTTGGTTTTATTCAATTGTCCAAGATTCACAGCATCAGTCTCATCAGTCCCCTCTGCTACTCCTGTGATCTTTTTACCGGCAGCATCAATGCCAGTAGTCGTGATTTGTGGACCACCCGCAATTTTCAAGCCTGTGGCATCAAAAGTATTCTCGCCAGCTGTTACGCTTTCCAGTGTAAGGCTCTTTGCGAGATCAAATTTTACATTATTGTCGTCTTCGCCTTTGGTAATGGTAAAGTTGTTACTTCCAGCTGTAAAATCTACTGTATCTTTTATCCCTACAGTTTGAGCATTTTTACCATCAACAGAGAGTTTCCAACCTCGATTTACGTAATTCCGTAAGGACTTCAACTGCGCAACATTCACCGCATCACTATCTTCAGTACCCGCTGCTACCCCTGTAATTTGCCGTGAAATCCTATTAGCAATATCACCAACACTAACGGCACCAGAACTACTAAACCACTCAGAACTTGTACTGTGTGCTGATCCACCTGTCAAAGGATCATAACCCCAAATACCAGCACTAACATCCGATACAGAATGTGATCCTATAGCAACGCCATCGTCCACCGTTGCTCGTGATTGGAGCCCTAAAGTCACAGAAAAGGAAGCAAGTGAAGATGCCGTAGAACCTATAGCAATTGAACCAGTACCATCAGCAATAGGATCTTCAAAATCCATTCTACTCGTGTCAATTTTCCACCCTTTGGTTAATTCTTTTAGCTGTGCAAAATTTACAGCATCGGTGCTTCTAGTACCAGCTGCAACACCGGAAAGGATTCGTGCCTTATTCTTGTTGTTGGCAATATTGATTTCATCACCTGCTACTTCTTTACCAATCGTGATGAGATTTGTTTCTTTATTTTTCTTAATAAGGCTATCACCTTGTACATTGGTAATCGCATTATTAATCTGGTTGGTCATTTCATTTTTATATTCGTGAAAGCAGTACCAACACCTTCAAAAGCTGCGGCTACACTTGTATAACTTTGTTCATCTTCTGTACCATCAGCTTTAACGCGTTTAATTTTAAAGGTTGGATCGGTCCATGCGCCATTTTCATAACGAGCATTACCACCAAAATAGGTCGCAACCTTATCACCTAAAGAATGAAGTTGATTACCCGTAATGGCATCTGTTGAACCAGACGCAATATTACCATCCAAAAGATGTGTAATCTTGCTATTGGCTTTGCGCCCTCATTCTCATGCTGAGCACTAAAAGCTTTATCAGTTTCGCTCCACAATAAGGAATCGCCTTTAACAGTGTTAATCGTATTATTAACCTCTTTGGTAATCTCATTTTTAACATTCGTGATAGACGTTCCAACCCCTGTTAAAGCTTCAGCTACGTTATGATAAGTTGCATTCTCTTCGTTGCCTTCATCGGTAACAGTTTTCACTGTAAAAGTTGGATCGGTCCATTTGCCATCTTTATATCCAGCGCCACCACCAAAGGACTTGGCTATATCTGTGGCAGCAGTTTGGAGATTACTGGAAACAGTATTTACATTTTGATTTGTTTCAAACAGCTGTGAACCAGTGACTGCTTCTTTTGAATCTTTTGAGATGTCACCATTCTTTATACCCGTAAGCGTACGTGTCTCTTTGTTATTATTGGTAATATCAATTTTATCACCACCGGTATCCTTACCAATGGTGATGTGTTGCGTATCAGCATCTTGCTTAACAAAGCTATTGGCAGCTATTTGCTCTTGAACATCATGTACTGTGTCTTTGATCTCTTGCTTGACTTCCTTCAGCTGTGAAAAATTCACTGCATCCGTTTCTCCTGTACCAGCTTTCACACCAGAAAAGTTCGTGCCTACCATCTTTATTGGTAATATCAATTTTATCACCATCTGTTTCCTTACCAATGGTAATATGTTTCGTTTCAGGATCTTGTTTCACAAAACTATTAGATGCAACTTGCTTTTCGATTTGTTCTTGGACTTCTTGCTTGGCTTTGTTTAATTGTCCAAAATTCACAGCGTCTGCCGCATCTGTACCATCTGCTACATTTGTAATCTTTTTACTGCCTGCATCAATACCCTCAACCGTGATTTGTGGACCATTCGCAATTTTCAAGCCTGTGGCATCTAAAGTATTATCCCCTACTTTTATGCTTTCCAGCGTAAGGTTCTTTGCTAAATCAAATGTAACCTTCTTCTTTTTAGTGTCGTTTGTAATGCTGAGATTTTCACTACCGGCTGTCAATCCTAAGACATCTCCACTACCAATAACGGTATTCTCCCCATTGTCAACAGAAAGCTCCCAACTTCCTTGTTTTGTAATCAGTTCTCTTAAAACTTTTAACTGCGCAACATTTACAGCATCAGTATCTTGAGTACCGGCGGCTACACCTACAATCTGCCGTGTAAAAAGTCCTGGGTTACCAATACTCAACGCACCTTCCTTAGATCTCCATTCAATACCTGTTGATACTGAGGCTTGTCCTGTCTTCGGATCATAACCAGCAATATTCCCTCAATTTTAGCAGGAGTTAGCACCTAAAGCAATAGCTCCTTAATATTAGGTTGCACTGTCGCAAAATAACCAATAGCCATCCCACCTTCAGATTATCGTTAACTGAAGTGTTTGTCCCTATAGCTATGGCAAAATCAGATTTTGTCGTGGGACCTTTTGAACAACAGCACCATCACCATGCTTTTCCTGCCAGTGTGCTCCTATCGCAACACTTCCTCTCGAGGTAAAGAAATCAGGCACACCCAATCTTACTCTGTTGTTAGTCCATTCAGAAAGTTCGTCTGTAGATGACGCTGCAGATACAGCATTTTTTAACTGGCAACATTCACAGCATCGTTATCATCAGTACCCATTGCTACATTTGTAATCTTTTTACTGCCTGCGTTAATACCAGTAGTGGTCATTTGTGGACCATTCGCAATTTTAAAGCCTGTGGCATCAAAAATATTCTGCCTGCTGTTACGCTTTCCAGTGTAAGTTTTTTGCTAAATCAAATTTTACCTTATTGTCTTCTGCGCCTTTGGTAATATTAAGGTTGTTACTTCCAGCTGAAAAATCTACTGTATCGTCTATTCCCACAACCTTAGCATTTTTACCATCAACAGAGAGTTTCAGCCCTTATCCACATAGGTTTGTAATGACTTTAACTGCGCAACATTCACTGCATCAGTATTCGCACTACCTGCTGCAACTCCTCCAATTTGTCGTGTTTTACCGTTAGCAATATCACCAACACTCACAGCGCCGTAAGTGCTTTTCCATACAAATTAGTATTTGTCGCCGCCCCCTTCAAAGAAGAGATAACCTTCAACACCAGCAGCAACATTCGCATAGAATAATACCTAAAGCAATAGCGTTATCTGCTTCTGCTTTTGAATAAACCTATAGAAACTGCGTATTTTTTCGTTGCATATGCACGATGACCAACGGCCGTTGAACCATACTCCAAAGCTTTAGAAACAGCCCCAAAGCTGTTGAATAATCAGCTTTGGCAGTGGTATAATCATTCTCATGTTCACTCTTTTCATTATATTCAGGACCTAATGCAACACTGCTTTTCCCAAAGCATGCGCCATACGCCTATAGCCATGCTATCTTCGTTTGATGCCTCTGCCTCATTCCCTACAGCTATACCGAATTTTCCTGTTGCCTTTGCCTTCTCACTATAGCAACACTACGTTCACCACTTGCTTTTGTCAGTCCACAAAGAAACCCCAGCATCTCCTGATGCTTCTGCCCATACCAATAGCAACTGTCACCTTCCCATTTGCAAGTGCAGCAACACCAAAAGCTTGCGATCCCCAGTCCGTGCTGTTGCATTTGCACCAAATGCCGTTGAATAACTCCCCATTGCAGCAGATCCACAACCGGTGGCAAAAGAATAAACACCAAAAGCCTCAGGCAATATATTCGTATCACCACCAGTCAAAGCTCCCATATAACCAATATCCCCACTGGTTCGCCCATTACCAGTCCAAACTTGTTGCTTATCGCTCTGACTATAGGAGAAAAATTTCCAAACTTTACTTCTTCGAGAAATCTCTGATATTCTTCTTCTGCAGTTATTTTCTTCCCACCACGGTTAGCGACTCCTCCCGACCAATAACATTATCCGCACCGCAAAAATCATCATCACCAGAAAAAACAACACTACCATGACTGCCTCTAGAATAACGTACCGCTGGAGCGTTGTCGCTTAAAATATTTGCTCCTGTTATCGCAAGATTCAAGCCAGCACAGAAATCCACCCAATGAGAGTATGGCCATTGCCGTTCCCAACGAAAGCTTTGCAAATAAAGATAAACGTCGAGAAATAGGCATAGCATTCAAACTAGATCTCTTTGATGTGGCATGCAATTTTTTCATAACAAACTCTCCAATGAAAAATATGAAAACACACCAAGACACAAAAAGACATATTTTATTGTTATCCATTTACTCAGATAAATTGGGAATTGAGTGTGGATATTTAAATAGGGCGTTTTGAGTCTTTGTGTATGTTTTATGTGTGCTTTCTGTAATAACGTCTAAATGCGAAAATTTTGAAATATGTTTATATGGACATAAAAGGACTCATTTAGATTCTAATAAATTTTAAGTTTACGGTTTACTCTCTAGCTTTGAAGGGAGATTTTTGGTTTTTAAATATTAAGAGCATTTTCTTATTAAATTATCTGATTACTTAATGAAAGTTTTAGTAATGTCTTTATTTATTCATTTTATTTCATTAAGAATAATATTTTTTAGTCTTGTAAGTTAGAGGGTTACATTTTTAAATGCCTCAATATTTTTGGAAGGCTTTTTTGCTAGAACATGTTCTTATTTAGCGTAATGCAAATATGTGAATTTGGCTCTTTGATATATTTCCAACTTTTACGCATTACTTCCCCCTTTTGAATTGTTATTTGATCAAAATGAGTCTTACTAAGATACTTTACGAGTCATATTCTTTCTATAATAAAATAGCAATAAAAAATAAAACTTTTTATCAATTGGATATATTTACAGAGTTGTGTGATCTTTTTTCAACAATTTAAGTAAAGTACTTTAGAAAAATATGAAAATTTATAACTCAATTTATAAATAACTATATTTATGAATAACTATTCTTCATAAGTGTAAATGTAGAACAGATCAGCAATCTTAACGATTCTCTATCAATTCAGTTTTTCTCTTAAACTTACTCCAACAGCAAAAGCTGATTGATTGCGCCATATACTCACCCCAATCGATAAATTAACAGTCTATCTTCATAACTCAAATTCGATACCGCTAAACCTACCGCTACTACCTGTTTGGATTCTTTGCAAATCTCTTAATTTCATACTTTAACGCTTCAAACTTTATATTTGTCTCATTAACAGCATTATTGATTGTATTATTAACAATATCGTTAAAGCGCTCATCCGTATAATCATGCAAAGAGTCTTGAGTAAAAATAGAAACTGATAATAATTGCCTCCCTATAATCTGATCATTAGTAACATCATAAAAATAACATACAGCGCATTTTATCCCCCTTTATGACTAAAAACGCTATTTTATCTCTATCTTTATTATAAAGAAAACATTTAATAAAAAGATAACTTTTAAATTCCCAAAGCTACTCTTCATACAACAATAAAGTCTGAAAAATACAACTTACTCAAATCATTCCCCTTTAATATGATAAGTAACTTTTTCACAACACGCTTACCAGTAAAAAATAAATATATTTGTTGATAATACTCCTTTATTCCCTATCGGTATTCGTAAGTATTAAAAAACTTCCTTCATCTTAGTTTTAAGAAGGGAAATTTATTTTTAAATTTTTTACTATTAGTTCAATGTGATCCTAAATCCAGCACCTACGCCCCAATGACCTCCAGCACTCGTTGCTGACACGTTAGAACGATCTTTCCATTTTCAGACATATAACCAGCACCAATAGCAAAGGCAGATTGACTGCGCCATACCGGTACCAAATGAAAAGCTTAATTTTCCTGGTGTATCGTCATAACTCAAATTAGATACCGCCAATCCAATAGCCGCAGCCTGTCTTGCCTCTTTCCGGACATCCTCAGTGGCATAATTTAATGTCTCAAACTTCATATCTGTATAAGCTTTGGACTCACTAACACCATTGTTGACTATATCAGTAATATGTTCATCCGTATACTTCTTCGCATCTTCAAGCACTAACTTCATCTGTTGATCCGTATAATCCATTAATTGACCCCCCGTAACCGCTTCTTTCGAACCACTTTCTATCCGACCTTCCGCTAAATTATCTATCAACACAGGGCACTTTCATCGCCTCCAACCAACGTAACTTTATTCGTCTTATGACCAGAATCATCCTTATCATAGTTAACTGTCGTTCGTAACAGCACTTTCAACATCCTTAACATGCTGATCTAGGCTTTCTACACGGTTCTCAACCGCTGATACTTTCTGGTTTGTCGCCCAAAGTTGTCCTCCATTCACAACTTCTTTCGAACCTTCTGATACATCACCATCCGCTACTACGTAATCTTACTGTCTTCTCCATGATGACGACCATCATAGCCGCCTAAATCATCATTCCAGTTCAAACTGTTCGAGCTAACATCCTGCGCTACACTATTAAGACGATCATTAAGACCTGATAAACTGCCATTAACTCCTTCAAATGCACCTGCTACATTATCATAGCTCTTACTCTCAGAAGAACTGCCATCACTCTTGAACTGTCTTACTTCAAAATGAGGCGCTGTCCATTCTCCTCCCTGATAGCTCGCTCCTCCTCCTAAATAAGCCCTAACGTCTGATTCAACTGATACAACTGGTTACCGTAATCGCTTCTGTCGAACCCGCAGAAATATCCTGTCAACAAGATGGCTAAGCTTGCTATTGTGCTTATCTGATCCTGTCCCATGAAGCGCTACAAAGGATTCATCCGCTTCACTCCACAACAACGCATTCTGCTCAACAGTTTCTGAAAGCTCTCTGGTGAAGTTTTGTGAATGATTGATTAACACCCGCAAAAGAGCAGAAACACTATTATAACTCGTTTCCTCAGAGACTGCATCCTCGTTAAAGCTCAATATCGTAAAGCTTGGTGCTACCCACTGACCATTCTCAAACTTAGCACCACCACCAAAATAGCTCGCCTAGCGTCTGATTCAAGGAATATAGCTGTGATCCATTGATCGCATCCGTAGAATCTTCAGTGATGCTACCATTGGCAAGTGACGTAATCTTGCTGTTCTTCTTGTCAGCATCAGGCCCATGGATCGCTACAAACGCATGATCTTTATCACTCCATAACAATGCATTCTGCTTAATCGTATCTGAAAGATCACTCGTATTTTGCAATCTCTTCATGAAGCTCTGTGAATGAACGATCAACACCAACAAATGCATCCGCTACACTCTGATAACTCTTATCTGAACTGTATAAGTCGGTGCAACACCTTTCAATATATCTGCTCCACCTCTAAGAATTTCGAAGTATTCTCAAGAACCGTTTAAGATCATTTGTTACTGTCGTAACATTTTGATTGGTTGCAAAAGTTGTGAACCATTTACTGCATCAGCTGATGTTTCTGTAAGCGCTCCTGATTTTACACCTGTAAGGGTCCGTGATGCTCCATCAGTATTCGCAAACGTAACTTCAGTGCCACTCTTTTCACCTCCAACGGCAATAACATGTGTCTTCTCATCTTGCTTAACAAGACTATCACTCACCATATTGTTGATGTGATTATTAATATCCGTAACAGCATTCGTCACTTCATTATGAAGATTGCTGAAAGATGTACCAACACCAGCAAAGGCTTTTGCTACATTATCATAGCTCTGCTCTTCAGCCTTGCCACCATCTGCACTTGCTGTATTAACCTTAAAGCTTGGAGCTGTCCATTTGCCTTCTTTATACTCAGCTCCGCCACCAAAATAGCTCGCTAACGTATTGTTCATCGAATAA
>NZ_JAIFRO010000014.1 GCF_019659805.1 Bartonella raoultii
GAGGAGAAAGCGCCCCCATAACATCAAGCAGCTTGTGTCAAGATTTGTTTCATATCTTGCTCTATTTCCTCCAAGAACATCTGAACCGCTTGATTGATCTGTTTAATTTGTTCTTCATCACGATTGATACGTTTGATTTTCATGCGCAAATGAGATGATCTGCCTACAAAATGCGGATCAAAGCTAATGAAATGACACCACTTGCGTCCCGTACAAGCCATTTGGAATTGCATTTGTGCGATATATTCAGACTTAATATTACCATCCATAAAAAAGCGCAGATGGTGAACTGATTGTGGGCATTTGACCTCAACTAAACCATCCTCACCAACAAAGCCATCAGGGCTAGCACCAGCCATTCCTATTGTCGGATGTTGTATGAAACCACATCTTGTAACATTTGTGTCATAAATGAATTCATATTCTTTTAGAGCCTCCTCTTCATGGTCAATGCCCCATTGCATAGCGGACGTTATATAAGTACAAGGTATTGATTTATAATGATAATCTAGCGTTATTCATATTGAATAAGAGTCCCGAATAACGTAACATTCTCTCATTTCAAATCTGTTTATCTTGCATCAATTAAAATCACTCATTTGCACATCACAAGCGGGATGAGTGTGTGGATTAAATTTGTATAAGAAAGGACTAAAAATGGCTCTTATGAACCGTCTTAATGCAAGATCTGTCGCAACATTGGGGGCTGGCAAATATAATGATGGTGCCGGCTTGCTTCTTCATAAGCGTAAAGATGGAGGTGCTCAATGGATTTATCGTTATACCATTCATGGGCGCCGCCGCGAAATGGGCTTGGGGGCTTTAAGAGATGTCTCTTTAAAACAAGCCCGTGAATTGGCAACGGGGTGGCGTTCTGTTTTACGTGAAGGGCGTGACCCCATTAAAGAACGTGAAAAACAAAAACGTGAAGCAATAAGCAATCTCCATTATCTAAAAGATATTGCTTTAGAGACTTTTGAAACTCGTAAAGCTGAATTAAAAGGGGATGGTCAAAATGGAAGTTGGTTTTTACCATTACGCCTTTATATTCTCCCTAAATTAGGCTGTTTGCCCGTTTCTGAGATTACACAAACAGAAATACGCAATACGCTTGTCCCTATTTGGCATACAAAAGCTGATACAGCTCGTAAAGCACTAAACCGTCTTAATCTTTGTCTCAAACATGCGGCTGCTCTGGGATTGAATGTTGACTTACAGGCAACAGAAAAAGCACGCGCGCTCTTAGGTAAACAACTCCATAAAGCACAAAACTTTCCAGCAATGAATTGGAGAGAGGTTCCTGCTTTTTATAAAACACTTTGTGAAGCATCAACCCTAACACAACTGGCTTTGCGGCTGCTTATTCTGACAGGTGTTCGTACAAATCCTATACGCCATATTCATAAAGATCAAGTTGAGGGGGATATATGGACTATCCCTGCTGAGAATATGAAAGGAAGGCGTGATGCTACAACAGAATTTCGCGTGCCCTTATCAACAGAGGCATTAAACATTTTGAAACAAGCGCGCTTGCTTTCTCGTAATGATTTCTTCTTTTCTGCAACTGGTCGGGGTCCCCTTGCTGCTAAGTGTATGGCTACGTATATGAGAGACAATAAACGTGATGCCTGCCCGCATGGATTTCGCTCTAGTTTACGCGATTGGCTTGCTGAAACAACCGATGCCCCCTATGAGGTCGCTGAAACCATTCTAGCTCATACGGTCGGCGGTAAAGTAGAGCGTGCCTATCGTCGGACTGATTATTTAGAACAGCGCCGTGTCTATATGGATAAATGGGCGGCTTATGTCACCGGTCAATCTTAAGATATGGGGTGTAATACCCCATAATCTGTGGATAACTTGCTCTCTCTCTTCTCTCATTTCCTTTCAATAATTCTCATAAATTATCACATGAGAAAATGGATAATAAAACACTGTTTTCTATGATTAAAATACCTTCAAAAAACAACCAAAATGTGCTTAATAAATAGGCATGATTTGTTCTCATTTTTTTACTCTTGAAAGGATTTATAATGATAGAAAACGATATTCTTTTAACTGACCGTGAAAGTGCAAAATTACTTCATATGAGTGTTTCAACATTCCGCCGTCATGTGACCAATGGCTCTCTCCCAAAGCCTTTAAAATTTGGTTTCTTATCGCGTTGGTTACAATCAGATCTTTTGAATGTAATAGAGCAAGCAAAACAGCAACGTTATAACGACGTCGCATAAAAGAAAACCTTGTCACGTAAGGACAGACAAGGCTTTCCATTTTCACTCAAAGAATGAATAGAAAAATCCGTTCTGTGACGCAAGTAACAGGACAATAATATGTTTTATGAAAATTCTCAGGGCATCACAAATGCCTTGCGTGGGGTTTGGCATGGGCATTATGGAAGTGCCCGTTGTCCAGCCCATGATGATCAATTGCCTAGCTTATCTCTTTCTAATGGACATGATGGGCGTCTCTTACTCACTTGTTATGCTGGCTGCTCTTTTAAAGAGATCATACAAGCGCTTAGAAGAATTGGCTTGCTTGGGAAACAAGCCTTTTTTGATAAAGCTTATGATCATAGGCTCTCTTTCTCAAAACAGTTTTCTGCTGATCTCAAAGAAACAAAACAGAAAGCAGAGAGAGCAAGAGAGATTTGGCAACAAGGTCAACCAATAAAAGATACTTTAGCAGAAATCTATTTACGTATGCGGGGGATTACTTGTGAATTGCCTGCTGATTTACGTTTTCACGACAAATGTCCACACCCATTAGGGATAACACTGCCCGCGTTGGTTGCTCTTGTTAAGGGAGCTGGCTCTTTTGCCATTCATAGAACCTTTTTACAAACCAATGGCTGCAAAACAGATCAGAAACCAGCAAAAGCCATGTTGGGTTCTGTCATGGGTGGTGCTGTGCATTTAAGCCAAGACAATCCAAAACATCTTGTCATTTGTGAAGGCATTGAAACCGGTCTCTCTCTGCTGTCTGGTTTGTTATCAGAGCCCGTGAATGTATGGGCGTCTCTTTCGACTAGTGGCATGATGCGTATGAATTTACCCCTGATAAAAGCACGTCTGACAATCGCAATGGACGGCGATGATGCGGGTCGTAAAGCAGGTTTTACCCTTGCAAAGCGTGCTTATAGCCAAGGCTTTGAGGTCTTTATCATGCAAGCTCCAAAAGGAATGGACTTTAATAATGTATTACTTTCTCAAAAGAGGGAACTATGAAAGAGTGTAATTTACAAAACAACAATGAAAATACCCCCGTCAATGATAACGATAATGCTTGTTTAAAAGCCATTCCTTATGAACAAGCCTTGCAACAAAATGGTTGGGGGGAATTAAAACCCATTGCTACGGCTCTTTTACCTGTCGAACCTTTTAATCCATTACAGCTCCCAATCCCATTCATGGACTATATTTATGACGTTTCAGAGCGTCAACAAGCCCCTCTCGATTTTATTGCTGTCTCTGCTTTATGTGGCTTGGCTGCTGTCATTGGCAATGGCGTGCGGGTTGCTCCAAAACAATATGATGATTGGACAATTGTTCCTAATCTTTGGGGCGCTCTTATTGGTCAATCATCAACATATAAAACACCAGCCATGAAAGCCGCTTTAGCGCCTATCACGTGCCTTCAAAAGCAATGGTATAAAGAGTGGTTAAAACAGAAAGAAAAACAAGAAATTGAAAAGAGATTAGAGAGTTTAGACAAACGAGAAAAAGAAAGACAAGCCAATAAAGCGCTTAAAAAAGGAGAGTGTGAAACAGCCCGTGCTCTGTTGTTTGAAACGCTCTCTAAAGACAGTGCTCATGATGATGAGGTCTCTCGTTTTATCGTCAATGATGTCACGGTTGAAAAGCTTGGGGAATTGTTAAAAGAAAACCCTCGTGGTCTTTTGATGGTTCGTGATGAATTATCTGGTTTTTTAACCAATCTAGAGAGAAAGGAATATCAAACAGACCGTTCTTTCTATTTAACAGCTTTCAATGGAGATGATCAATTTACCTATGACCGTATAGAGCGTGGAACCATTTTTATTCCCCATGTAACTTTATCAATGATTGGAGGCATTCAACCTTCACGAATTATTCCTATCATTCAAGCAATACACCGTGGAATAAACGATGACGGTTTATTACAACGGTTTCAAATGCTGGTGTGGCCCGATGAAAATCAAGAGTGGCAATTGGTTGATAGACCGCCCAATCAAGAGGGCTGGCAAAAGTATGAAAGCGTTTTTCGTTCTTTTCGTGATAAACGGCTAGGTTCTCCAGAACAGCCCATTACCATGCGTTTTATACCAAAAGCACAAGAGAAATTTTATGAATGGCTAGAAAATCTTCATAGAGAGGCAAAAAGTGGTTGTTTCTCTGAAAGCTTACAATCACATCTTTTGAAAATGCCTAAGACCATAGCAAGCCTTGCGTTGATTTTTGAACTTCTTGATAGTGGTGGTTTTGAAATTGGTCTCTATGCCATCACAACAGCATTGCGTTGGGAAAAATATCTGATAAGTCACGCAAAACGTCTTTATACGGCTGGGGATACATTAACAGCAGAGCGTGCAAAATTGATTGTTGAACGCTGTGATTGTTTGCCCGATGTTTTTACTTTACGTGATATTCATCAAAGAAGTTGGACGCATTTAAAAGACAATAGAGCCGTTAAGCAAGCTTTAGAGCTTTTATGTCGTTGTAACTATATTCGCGAAATCTCTGGAGACAATAACTCCAAAAGCGGTCGACCTACTATACGCTATGAATGGCATCCTTTAGTGAAAAGTGATAAGATATCACAATAGGCAATCTGAAAATCTTATAAAACACTAAACTTTATAACCTTTATTTGTGTCATGAACCTTCAAAGTCTTTTTATCTCTTAATTTCGAGGATTTTGAAGATTTTGAGGGTTCCTTTTACGCCCCCTTATATATTTTTTTCAATCAAAAAAAATAAAAGTTATTATATTTCAATATGTTATTATTTTAATAATACAACCTATATCGACAAGATAACCCTAAATTCAACCCATAGTATATTTTTGAAGGTATTTTGAGGGTTTGAGAAACCTTCAAAACCTCTCTATAAAATTTGTAATAAAACCTATCAAAATACTCATTCTGATGTTTTTAAACACGTATTGCATTTGTCTTGATTAACACGTCAAACGATAAGCAAATTTCACTTCTTTGCTCATCTGGCTTGCGTCATAGGCTGTGGATAAAGTGCCTTTAAAACCCCTTTTGAAAAAATTATCCGCTTTTTCTGCATTTTTTTCTCATTTCGTTCAAAATGGATTTAATAAACCTCATTTTGATTCTTTTGAAAAGAATTAACCCTCTCATCTCAAAATGGAGCTCTGTTGTAATATGCTGCAATCTATTAAGCCTGATCATGAACACGTCTCTTTACGCTCTCTCTTAGAATTCTACCGTCAACAAGCAAAATCACCCCGTGAATTGGGAACGCTGTTTGAAAACCTTGTGAAGGCTTATTTATCTGAAGACCCTTTACAAAAGCAGGAATACGAAAAGGTTCAGACTTATTCGGAATGGGCTAAGGAACATGATGAAGATGGGCGTGATATCGGTATTGATCTGGTCGCTACAATCCGTGATGAGGGAGGTTATGCGGCTATTCAATGTAAATGCTATGATGCTTCTCACATCATTAAAAAAGAAGATATTAATAGCTTTATTGCTGCTTCTGGCAAAAAGATCTTCACGCGTCGCATTCTGGTTGATAGTACTGAGAGCAATTGGAGTGATAATGCTAACAACACGTGTGATGGACAAGAAGTTCGTATTCAACAGATTAATCTGTTTGATTTAGAAAACAGTCAAATTGATTGGGGGGCTTATAAAGAAAGAGGACAAGCCGTCCTTAAAGAACAACCGAAAAAAAAACTTTTAGATCATCAGATAGAAGCGCTTGAGAAAGTTTGTGAAGGTTTGCAAGAAGCAGACCGTGGCAAGCTTATTATGGCATGTGGTACAGGGAAGACCTTTACTAGTCTTAAGATAGCAGAAACCATAGCAGGAAAAGGCAAGCGTGTGTTGTTTCTGGTACCCTCCCTTGCTTTGATGTCACAAACAATTCGTGAATGGACCATTGATACAGAAATCCCCTTGCGTTCCTTTGCCGTGTGTTCGGATACACAAGTGGGCAAGCGTCGTAAAGGGAAACATGATGATGAATCTGGTCTTGATGCCTCTGATCTTGTCTTACCGGCGACAACGGATGCTGAAGAGCTTGCACGTAAAGCTAATAAAACCTCTCTTGATGTGATGACCGTGGTCTTTTCGACCTATCATTCCATTCAAGTGATTTCCGATGCGCAAAAGGAATATGATTTACCCGAATTTGATTTGATCATTTGTGATGAAGCACACCGTACAACTGGGGTTGTATTAGGAACAGACAAGCATGAATCTGAATTTATCAAGGTTCATGATAACAGCATCATTCAAGGCAAAAAACGCCTCTACATGACAGCAACCCCTAAGATCTTTGCTGATAGTGCCAAAAAGCAAGCCCATGAGATGAATGGTATTCTGGCGTCTATGGATGATGAAGCACTCTATGGGAAAGAGCTTTACACCTACACATTCTCTAAAGCCGTGAAGAATGAACTCTTAGTTCCTTATAAGATTATTGTCTTAGGTGTTAATGAAGAGGAAGTGAGTGAATCCATTCAACATCTGATGACCGATGAGAATTATGAACTTACCCTTGATGATAAAACCAAGATCATAGGCTGTTATCAAGCCTTGAGTAAAATAGATCTGAAGGTTGATTTAAGTGATGACCCCAATCCCATGCGGCGGGCTTTGGCTTTTTGTAAAGACATAAAAACGTCTGAACGTATCCGTGATACATTCAACTCTCAAGAGATACAGAAAGAATTGTATGGTATTCATAAGCTCTATAAAGAGAGCCCGCCTCTTCAATGTAGCTTTGCCCATATTGATGGAACACAAAGTGCCAAGAAACGCAATGAAGCCCTTGATTGGTTAAAGGAAGATGCGGGGGAAAACACTTGCCGTGTGCTCACCAATGTACGCTGTCTTTCTGAAGGTGTTGATGTTCCTGCTCTTGATGCCATTATGTTTTTACACCCGCGTAAAAGCCAAGTGGATGTGATACAAGCGGTGGGGCGTATCATGCGCCGTGCCAAAGGCAAGAAGAGAGGCTATATCATTTTACCCGTTGGGGTACCGGCTGGGATTTCTGCTGAAGAGGCTTTAAAATACAACAAGAGATACAGTGTTGTTTGGCAAGTGATCAATGCTTTGCTTTCCCATGATGAGAACTTTGAGGTAACCCTTAACCAGATGATTTTAGGTCAAGACGTTAGTCATACTTTAGAGATTGTAGCCTTAAAGAGTATGACGACGGTTGAAGATAAAATCCATGTTTATGAGAAACCAGAAAGCGCGGGGCTTGATATTGGAAAAGCAGCCTATGAACCACAAAAATACATTCATAGCGTAACAGGAAGATTACCCTTTTATAAAGAATTTCCTAATGCCCTTAAAACCCTTTTGGCTAAGAAATTTACCCTTGCGGATTATTGGGGCATCTGGGCTGGTAATGTCGCTGAAATTGCACAAAACCATATTACACGCCTTCAAACCATTCTTTCCGATGAAAGCAGTGAAGCCTATCATGCTTTTGAGAGCTTTCATAAGGAATTACAAAACAACTTAAACAGTGATATCAAACAAGAGGAAGCGCTTGAGATGTTAGCTCAACATCTTGTGACGCGTCCCGTGTTTGAAGCCTTGTTTGATGGCAATGAATTTATCCAAAACAATGCTATTTCACAAGCGATGGAAAAGATTTTAGCTGAGTTGGATAAAACCAATATCAAGCAAGTCTCTAAAGAGTTACAAGAGTTTTATGACAGCGTAAAATTCCGTGCCTCTGGAATTACTTCCCCCCAAGCAAGACAGAACCTTATTATCAAGCTTTATGAAGACTTTTTTACCAAAGCATTTAAGAAAACCACGGATAGGCTTGGGATTGTCTATACCCCCGTTGAGGTTGTGGATTTTATCATTCACTCTGTTAATGATGTCTTACGCAATGAATTTGGAAAAAGCTTGGGGTCACGAGGTATTTCTATTCTTGACCCTTTCACTGGAACTGGAACCTTTATCACACGGTTGTTACAATCAAATCTTATAAAACCAGAGGATATGGAATATAAATTCCGTTATGATATCCATGCCAATGAGATTGTTCTTTTAGCCTATTACATAGCAGCCATTAACATTGAATCGACCTATCATAGTCTTGTGAAAGGAGATTATATACCGTTCAAGCATATTGGTTTAACTGATACGTTTCGTATGCTTGAAAAGAAAGACTTATTGCAAAAATTATTTAAAGCAAACAGCGAATATTTAGAACATCAGAAAAATCTAAATATCGAAGTTATCTTTGGAAATCCTCCTTATTCGGTAGGACAAAAAAGCGCTAATGATAATGCGAAAAATACTACTTATCCTCTATTAGATAAACGTATTGCTGAAACATATGCTGCTCAGTCAAAAGCAAGTCTTATACGAAATCTGTATGATAGTTATATTCGTGCTATTCGCTGGGCTAATGACCGTCTTAATAATGCTGGAATAATCGGTTTTGTTTCTGGTTCTGGTTACGTAGAAAAGTCGACAATGGACGGTTTACGAAAATCTTTGGCTAAAGAATTTACCAGTATTTATGTGCTTAATTTACGGGGGGATATTCGTAAAAATATGTTAAGCAATGGGGAAGCTCAAGAAGGAGAAAATATTTTTGGTAATGGTAGCATGACCGGCATTGCTGTGACGCTGTTTATCAAAAATCCTAATGCTTCTGGAGAATGTAAAATTTACTATCATGACATTGGTAATAATCTCACAACAAAAGAAAAACTTACGACTCTTGAGTATTTTGGTAGTGTTGGTGGCATTACACGGAGTGAACAGGGTTGGCAAATAATTACACCAGACAAACATGGGGATTGGATACATCAACGTGATGATAGTTTTAAAGAATTTTTAGCCATGGGTTATAAGAGTTATAAGAAAAAGCATAATAAAAAGCTCTTTGAAACGTTTTCATGTGGTATCGTAACAAGTCGTGATGCTTGGGCATACAATTCAAGTCGTAAAGCTCTCGCGAAGAATATGAGTAATATGATTACTTTCTATAATAGCGAAGTAGAACGTTTTAATATTGTATATCCCCATGCTGATCACAAGACACATACAAATGCTGTAAACGATTTTGTCAATTCTGATGCAAAAAAAATCAGTTGGAGTCTTAATCTTAAAAAACATTTAATGAGAAGAAAGGTTTTTGAATTTGAAAATACATGTTTTATGCAAAGCCTTTACCGTCCTTTTACACGTCAATGGCTTTATTATAATCGTATTTTTAATGAAGCAATTTCTCTAATGCATCGTATATTTCCTATAAAACAAACGATTAACAATAAGGTGATACAAGTTTCTGCTATAGGAGCAAGGAGTGGTTTTTCTGTACTTATGACTAAGGATTTACCTAATTTTCACGCAATAGATACAGGTCAATGCTTTCCAAGATATCTTTATGAGGAAATTGAATCTTTAAAAAATAAAGATGATAACCAGTCTCATCTATTTACGAACTCTACAGAAGAAAGCAAAAATAATGGTTTACAAAGGCGTGATGCCATTACGGATGAGGGTTTAGCTCATTTTAAAGCAACTTATCCTAATGAGAATATAACAAAAGATGATCTGTTTTATTATGTTTATGGATTATTACATTCGGAAGATTATCGTGCCCGTTATGCTGATAATTTATGCAAAGAATTGCCTCGTATCCCTTGTGTAAAAACTGCTGATGATTTTTGGAAGTTTGTTACAGCAGGGCGTGAATTGGGTCATTTACACGTAAATTATGAAAATGTGGAACCTTATCCAGTAACCTTTAAAAAAGGCAATCCTAAACAGACTGATATTCCTAATCCTAAAGAATTCTATTATGTTAAAGAAATGAAATTCGCAAAAATTAAGGATAGTAAGGAAAAGGATAAATCGACAGTTATTTATAACAGCAATATCACGATGACTGATATCCCTCTTGAAGCTTATGAGTATATTGTTAATGGCAAGCCTGCTCTTGAATGGGTTATGGGGCGTCAATGCGTTAAAACTGATAAAAAGAGTGGTATTGTGAATGATGCTAATCGCTATGCTGTTGAAACCGTTGGTAATCCTGCCTATCCATTAGAATTGTTTCAAAGGGTTATTACTGTAAGTTTAGAAACAATGAAGATTGTTAAGAACTTACCAAAATTAGAAATTAGAGAAACTAAATAAGCTTATAAAGCATGCTTATAATGGGCATACTAATAAGGGGTATAGAGTCTTATAACCATAATCTATACCTCTTTTGTAAGTTTATTAGATACAATCTTAAAAGGAGTATTTATATGCGTTATTCTAAGAAGAAATCTTTTGCACTTTTAAACACTGTTATTTGGATTGCTTTAAGATTTATAAGAAATCCCATCTTAAAGTGAATACGCTTCTTTTGGATTGCCTTTAAAAGATTATACCGTAATCTCAAATGATAGCTTTATAGCTTTCAAAAAAACCTCTTGAAAGAAAGTTATGTATCTTCATTTTCCTATAGGTTTTGAAGGTTCTTAACGCCTTCAAAATACCTTCAAAACATATTCTATTAGTTGAATTTACGAATATATTATTAATACAAGTTGTTTTTTTCAAAAATTAACTTATTGAAATATAACAACTTTTATTTTCTATTTAAAAAAAATATAATAGAGTAGTAAAGAAGAACGTTCAAAACTCATAATCATAATAGTCTTTATAGCATTTCTTATGATTATAAACTGTCTTTTGAAATACTCTAAAAGATCACATGCTTTTTAAAGACGTGTTTTAATCACTCACTAAAATCATTAAGTTTTGTCGGTTAAATTTACTGACACATAACTGACAAATATATATTACTAATTGTATTTAAGGTTATATTATAGATATAAGTTGTATCGTTAAACTGCTAACACATTGAAATATAATGCTTTTAATTTTCTCTTATTTTAAAAAAACACTATAGGGTCTAAAAAGAACTGACAAAAGTCTATTAAAAGGGATTTTGCTAATTTCTATAATGATCACTCTCTTTTAAAATGTTTTCATAACAGACTATAAATCGCAATTATCCTATTTATCCTTTCTCTTATGAAAATGAAAAATGATGCGGTGGTTATAAAGACAGCCCCTATAAAAGGCTGTTAAATTGCAAATGTATTATAAAAGAAATTAACAGAAATCTTAAAAACCATTTAGTAAAAAATATGATAGGTTATAAAACATAAAAATACGCATGATGAGAGCGTTTATAAATATTATAAAGTATATATTCAAAAAAGAACGTAATAGTTTTAAAAAGCCCATAATATAGCTGTAACAGCATATAATAAAAAAGAAGTGTTTTATAAGCATATGATAAATATTTACACACAATGCATTTAAAAAAACATAAAAAATATCAAAAAAGCGCATAAATTAATTGACAATAAATACGTATTTTGTTATGTAAATAATCAAGTGATCAAAACACTAAACATACAGTGGATAAACAACCAAAATTGTTTACTTCCTCTAAAGAATTCGATTATTACAACGCTTTGTGCTACAAGTGTATGTATTTATGTCGGGTGTGCTTATGCCATACAATACCCTTCGCGAGGGAAAAGCATAGCAACGGACTGTATGCCGTGTTTTGAACGCCCGGCGCCCTTATAGGCTGCCAATTCAAAACTTTTTAAAACATACAGGTTTAATTATGACAACTATCTCAAAAAACACCCCCGTTATCTCTAAAATTGCTAATAAAACTGTACCTGCTAACAAACAAGAGCCCGCAAAAAAATACGAGTTTATTAATGACGGTGACTATGTAGATGGTCATTTCTTAACGCGAATTAGAGCTTTAAGAGATTTTGATGATGTCAAAAAAGGTGACCTCGGGGGGTATATTGAAAGTGAAGATAACCTATCGCATGAGGGCAATTGCTGGGTGTATAATAAAGCCCGTGTCTTTCAAAATGCACGCGTCTTCGGAAATGCTAAAGTGAAAAGCTTTTTTGTAGACGTTTATGGCAATGCGCAAATTTATGGTAATGCTATTTTTGAAGGGATGACATTAAAAGACAATGCAAAGCTTTCTGGCAATGCACATGCTAGTAACGCCGTTGTAATTGAAGGCAATGCACAAATTTATGATAACGCCCGTGTCACTGATCATGCTCATATTTCGGATAATGCTGTCATTTGTGATGATGCTCATGTCGGTGGCAATGCGAAAATAAGTGGCTCTGCTTATATCTGTGATGAATCCCGTGTTTTCGATGATGCCGTTATTTGTGATGCTCTTATCTCTGGAAATTCTTATATACATAGCAATGCCTTTTTAGAAGCGAATGAAGATATCTGTGATAACGAATATCCTGAATTTGGTAGCGAAGATGATTATTATCGTGATGAATATTATGCTGATTTTGAAGGTTATTATGATGATAATGATAGCGAATATGAAAATGATGCTGCTTAAATAAAGCACGGGCGCGGCGGGGGCGCCTGCTTTTCTCAAATTTCCATTCCAAATTTTATCAACTCTTTATCACATTAGATTGTGAGGGTATCCTTATGTCTCAAAAATATAAGTTAACCAGTAAAATCAAAAAAATTAAACATGATATTACAAGAAAAACTATCATTCTTTATCGTATTAAAGCTTTAAAAGACTTTTCTGATGTTAAAGCTGGCGATTTAGGGGGCTTTATTGAAAAGGAAAGCAACCTTTCTCATAAGGGTAATTGCTGGGT
>NZ_JAIFRO010000015.1 GCF_019659805.1 Bartonella raoultii
GTCCCCACCCACCCATTTACATAACATAAAAAATAGAAAGGTAATGAAATGATATTTGATGATGGCGATAGATATGTAACAACCCGTGAATGTGCAGAGCTTTTTAGTGTATCAACGACAACGATTCGCAATTGGGTTCTTCAAGGTGTCTTTCCAAAGCCATACAAGTTGGGGAGAGCAGTGAGATGGAGAAAAAAAGAGATTCTAGCCTTCACTCCAAAGAAAAATACGGAGCAAATAACAACAAATTAGACAAAATTGTATAAACTGCAATAGGTGGACTAAAAGGTGGTCTAAAAACAAAGAATTAAAGAGAAAATCTATATATTTCAGTGCACTAAGCACAAAAAGTGGTGCCGCATGCCGGATTCGAACCAGCGACCCCATCATTACGAATGATGTGCTCTACCAACTGAGCTAATGCGGCAAAAAGCTTTGCCATAAATGAAATAAATAGTTAGTGTGAGGGTAATAGCTAAAAGAATAGACAAAAGCAAGTATTACATTTTGTTCAGCCTCGATCAGCTGTATCAAGCGATTGAGATAAGGGAAACTATGGAGAATGAGAAATCAAGAGAATATCTTGAGATAATAAGATACTGATGAATATTTTCATGAGTTATGATCGCATTTAGCTTTAGAAGTGGTATAAAATTACATTTTTAGGAAAATAATGTCTCAATCTATATAGAAATATCTATGGCTTCTATGGAAGAAGAGAATATGTTGGAAAAGTTATTTTTCATTTCTATAGGAATAGAGATTAAGAGAAGTAATTTAATAGCATTAAGATGCATTTATATTTTAAATAGATTTAACGGTTCTTGTTGGATGAAAGGCGCCTGATAGAACGAGAAATAACGTTAACTTATCAAGAAAAGCTTATTGTAACATTGTTTCGTATAGTAACAGATTAATGGAAAATTTTGGATGCGATATAGCAAAAATTTAATATTTTAACACTGTGATTTTCAGATTTATAAGCGCAAAGTTTCTTCTGCGGACATTGTTGCACATTCTCGTACCTAAGAGAGATATTTAATAATTTTGTTAACATTTTTAAGTTATTTCGAATAATGCTCTCTTGATCTTTTCAAGATATGATAAAGAGGGGGCAGAGAATATTCTATCAAACTTTCGTTATTTTCTATGGAATTTTAAAAATTTTAGTCTTCTTAAGAAGTATTGAGATTATAGCTGACATTTTTTGTATATAATTCACAGTTCTAAATAAATAAAGTGTTTGAAGAAGAATAGAGTTTATGAGCAGTTTTAGCCATTAAAAAATATTTAATTTCAATTTTATTCGTACAGATTTTTCTTTATAGATAGAAGAAAAAATTGAATTTTAAGAACTTATTTTTATGGTTAAAAATATATCATTATTTATGATTCCTACAGTAATTTTGTGTGTTAGTTGACATACTCATAATGAAAGCACGTCTAAATGGGTTTTCAAGCGTTCTCGGGAGAGGAAGCTTTTCTAGAGGGTGTTTTATTATGTACAGAAGATTTTAAAAGGATATATTTCAATATTAAATATATTGTCTTTTTGTATACGAAGTTTTATAGAAAGGCTTTTGTTTTTCATAATTTAAAATACAAAATATTATTGCTAAAGCAGCAAATATAAACCAAGCAGGTAAAGAAATGAGAATAATACAAATTGAGGACAGAAAAGCTGGAAGGGCATTATATAGAGCTTGGTCAAGGTTATAAATATCTGTTTTTAGAAGATTTACTAAAATTGTCTTGAGAGGTGTTGTTGTCCAATGTGCTGCGGAAATAGAACGCGTACTATCAATGACTGATATTATAATAGCCAATGTAGTAAAAATAAAAGCTATTAATTTAAGTAAAAAGCGGAGCATATTTCTTCTTATCAGTTTAACGGAATATTCATTTAACGTTTTAAAGAACAAGGAGTTGCATTATAATAAGAAGAAAAGTTTACATTCGTTTTAGTGTTTTTTCGAAGAGGAATCCATAAAAATATGTTTTTTCTTGGTGAAGGTTTATATTGAATTTTATAAGGAAATGAGAGGGATGATTGAGGAAAAATACAATGAATTGAAGCGCGGTCTTCAAAATCGCCACGTTCAAATGATTGCTTTGGGAGGCGTTATTGGAACAGGGCTTTTTTATGGGTCAACAGAAACTATACAATTAGCTGGTCCTGCTGCTATTTTCGCTTATTTTTTAGGAGGACTTATTATATATTTCATTATGCGAATGCTTGGTGAAATGTCCGTAGAAGAACCTTCTTCAGGTGCTTTTAGTTTTTTTGCTTATAAATATTGGGGAAGTGTAGCCGGTTTCATAACAGGTTGGAATTATTGGTTTCTTTATATTCTTGTGAGTATGACCGAACTTACAGTGATTGGATTTTACCTTGATCACTGGGTTTTGGTTGATCATTGGAAATCATCTTTTATTGTGCTTTTGTTTGTTACATTCATTAATTTGTTTAATGTGCGTTTTTATGGAGAATTTGAATTTAGTTGTGCTTTAATTAAAGTTGCTGCTGTTATTGGTATGATTATTTTTGGTATTTTTCTTATTTTTACGGGAATAGGTGAAAATCAAGCGGGCATTTATAATCTTTGGGAACATGGTGGTTTTTTTCCTTATGGAGCAAAAGGAGTTATTTTGGCTACTTCTGTAGTAATGTTTTCTTTTGGTGGGACCGAACTTATTGGCATTGCTGCTGGAGAAACATCTAATCCACAAAGAACAATTCCAGCAGCTATTCGTCAAGTTATGTGGAGAATTATAGTTTTTTACATTGGTTCTATCAGTGTTATTATGATAATCAGCCCATGGAATATAATTGGAAAAAACGGTAGCCCTTTTGTTACAATTTTTGAAACTATAGGAATTCCCGCAGCAGGTCATATTTTAAATTTTGTTGTTATTATGGCAGCTATTTCGGTTTACAATAGTGCTATTTATTCCAATGGACGGATGCTTTATAATTTAGCTATACAAAAAAATGCGCCGCATATTTTTAGTAAATTGAATGCTTCTCGTGTGCCGTATATGGCTATTCTTTTTTCATCAATTTGTACTGCGATAATTGTTGTGGTGAATGTTCTTGTACCTAATAATAGTTTTATGCGGATCATGGCTCTTGCAACAGCGGCAGCACTTATTACTTGGGCTATTATTATTATTGTACATTTGAAATTTAGAAGAGCACATAAGGAAAGAAAAGGATCATTTATTTATGCTTTCAATTTGTATCCTTATGCTAATTATCTTTGCCTTTTTTTTCTTGCTTTATTATTTTGTATTATGTTTATAAGCGGTTTTGGTCAGAATGGATTAATGTCCCAACTTTTTAATATGATAGGAATAAGAGTGCCTTCTCTTGAAACTTATATTCCTGCACAGATGCCTGATATGAGTTTGGCAGTTATTATTATTCCCCTGTGGTGCTTGTTTTTACTTTTCGCTTATAAACTCAAGCGCGTACGATAAGTATGGGAATGAAAGGAATTGGTTGGAATAAGTCTTGGGGATTATAAAGTTTGATAAGGTGACACAAATCTTTGATGATTTGTGTGTGTTGAAGAATATTACTGTACAGCTTACTGAAAGGCGCATTGCTATTATTGGTGCGAATGGTTCTGGAAAAAGTACATTTGTTCGTCTTATTAATGGCTTACAATTACCGTCTTATGGTTCTGTAAGCGTTGATGGGCTTGATACCAAGCGTGATGCAAAGGCGGTAAAGCGTAAAGTAGGATTTGTTTTTCAAAATCCTGATAATCAAATTGTTTTACCATTAGTAGAAGAAGACCTCTCTTTTGGCCTCAAAAATCTAAAACTTAGTAAAGATGAAATTAAGAAGCGTATAGATGAAATTTTACAGCGTTATGATCTTCAAGCTTTTAGAAATCATGCAGTTCATTTATTAAGCGGTGGACAAAAACAACTCGTTGCCATTTCCAGTGTAGTAGCAATGAAACCAGACTATATAGTGTTTGATGAGCCAACGACATTGCTTGATTTGCGAAATAAACGCCGTGTTACACAGGTAATAGAAGAATTATCACAAACAGCGATCGTTGTATCGCATGATTTGAAGTTTCTCAAAAAGTTTGATAGAGTATTAGTTTTTGATAAGGGTGAGATAGCAATTGATGATATCCCTGTTGTTGCTATCAAGGAATATATAAGGAGAATGTCATGATCGGTTTATATATTCCAAGGGATACCTTTATTCACAGGCTTAGACCAGGGTTTAAATTATTATCTCTTATGGGGTGTGGAACTGTTATAATAATGGTTTCATCCATACCTCTTCTTGGGCTACTTTTATTATTTGTTATTTTATTCTATAGAATAGCTAAAGTTCCTTTTAGTACTGTGATAAAGCAGTTTAAAGCGGTGGGATTATTTTTCATTCTTTTGTTTTTATTTCAGACTGTTTTTAGCAGTTGGCTTACAGGTGTCGAGGTCATATTACGTCTTATTATTCTTTTTTCTTTATCATCACTTATTTCATTTACTACAAAAGTTTCAGATATGGTGGCTTCTATAGAAGTAGGGCTTCAGCCTTTTCGATGCTTTGGTATAAATCCATCAAAAATAAGCATGGTTATCTCTATGGCTATCCGCTTCATTCCTCTTTTGAGTGAAAAATTTAATGAAGTACACGAAGCACAGCAAGCGCGTGGACTTAATACGAATATTATCGCTCTTGCAATACCTTTAATTATACGAACTATAAAAATGGCTTCAGAAGTAGCTGAAGCATTGGAAGCGCGCTCTTATGATACCGATAATGTTGATAAAATATCTAATAATAAAGTCTATTGCGTAATGAAAGAAGAATAAATGAATACAAAAGATTTAGTTTATATTGCTTTATTTGCCGCTATTTATGCTGTTTTGGGTCTTTTTCCTCCCATTTATATTCCTTTTTTTCTTGGGGTTCCTATTACAGCTCAGTCAATGGGACCAATGTTAGCAGGGGCTATAATTGGGGCAAAAAGAGGGGCTTTAGCATCACTTCTTTTTCTTGTCCTTGTTGCGATTGGATTGCCTCTATTGCCTGGTGGTCGTGGTGGAATCAGCGTTTTTTCGGGAGTTGCTAGTGGTTATCTCATAGGTTTTCCATTTGCTGCATTTTTTATTGGCTTAATGGCTGAATTATTCTGGCAACGATTAAATTTTATAACATTATGTATAATAAATATTGTGGGCGGTATAGGAGTTGTCTATGCTTTCGGTGTGCCATGGATGGCATATATGACAAGAGTTTCTGTACTAAAAGCTTTAATAGCTTCATCAGGCTTTTTGATAGGTGATGGCATAAAAGTATTGATTGCATCTTTTGTTGCACTTGTAATTAAAAAATCTATTCCTCTTATTCATCCAAAGAAAAAGTAGTTTTTTGCTTTGATTGAAAATTTTATATTATAGATGTTATAGATAAGAATGCAGAAAGTAGTAATATATACAATCACTCATCTTTGCTTATAATTTTATACGATCGAAGACACAATATAATAAAATCTTATTTTATATTATTTAATGATGATCCTAAAAAAGAAATGCTTTATAATTGATGATTAAATAGCTAAGCAAAAGTAAAAAATATTTATATGGTAATTTATACTATAGACATAAACATTATATATACAATCCGTATTTTAATAGGAGGTAAATATACAAAAAGATATGAATATAAGATATTACTTTGCTATATGCGTTATTATTTGATTATTTTCATTTGTTACAAACGCATCTGAAGTGACAGATTTTCAAGAAAAAACATCTATTACTGTGGATTCTACGATTTTTGTGACAGATTCAGTTTGTAATGAACAGACTCATTTTTTACTTAATAAAGTTATCGTTCCTGCTCATCCAGGTGACCATAATATATTTTGGAAAAATATAATATCCCTATTTCAGAAAGCAAAAATTGTATATCTCAATCTTGGGGGTTATCTATATAAATCTATATTTTCTATATTCAATTGGTAGGATAAAAACATATTATAGCATTATATTCGTTATTATTAAATAATATTGTCTTTTATTGAAAGCTATACCGTTTATAATGATATTTTTACAATTTAAGATTGAAAAATCTTAAATATCGGAAAAGGAGCGCAATTCTTAACTTCTATAAACATAGCTATCTTCTCCTTATAAAGGAGTACAGTTTTGAAAAGAAGAAAAAAGATTAATTACGAAATAATAATTAAATGTATTGCTATAGTATTGATTTATGTTTACGAGCAAAGAAAGCTTGTATGAATTTATTGTTCTTCACAATTTGATAGTGCATATAAGTTTTTTATTTCGATATAAATTATGGTTAAAAGATTGGTAGTTTGAGAAAAAATCTACGGAAGTGTTCAATGAAGTTAGCTAATCACCTTTTGTATGACTTGTAGATAGCGTTTTTATAAATATGCTAGATAAAAAGCGTGATATTTTGTCTGAAATTATGGAAAGAATAAAAATCTCTGTTTTTTAACTTGAAAGTGTATTTTCAATTATCATAAAATTTTAGTATCGCTTATAAGTTCTACAATTTTAAAAAGCTCTAAAATTATAGATTTTTAAAATTTTTAGAAATTTTACAAGAATTCTCTAGGCTCAATGAGCACATTCACCTTACGGATGATTAGAAAAAAATCGCGCTAAATCTATAAAAAAATACTATTTTTTAAAAGTTAGCGTTCTAAACATACAAGAATATCCTTATCATTAATATTGATATTTAAAATCGATATTAATATAAATTACGATGTATAGACTTTATTTTCTAGAGAAAAACAATATTTTCAATTTTGATAAATATTAATTACCTTATGGAAAAATTTTGCTTTGATTCTATAAATTTTGTATTTTTATTATTTTATTTTCTCTCTATATCCCCATCCACATAGACGCTCACCTTGCTTATTATGCTTTAGGATATCTCTTGCTAAATTGGGGCTAATGACATTAAGATCTTGCTTATTCAAATAAATTGGCATCCATCCAAGGCAAGATTTTTTTTCACTCGTCGCGCAGCCAGTTAGAGAGCTCAGTACGCACACCAGCATCACTTTTTTTATTAATTTCATTTTCTACCTCAAGCCGTGTTTTTGCTGTCTCTAAATTTTTCTTCATTTGCTTTTGTTGCTCACTTTTTTTTCCAAGAAAAAAGGCTTTTGCTAAAGCCATGAAAAAAGTCACGAAAACCGTTGTTATTAAAGTTAAGTATTTTTTTATCCATAAAATCATAAACGGTGCTCCTGAAAGCGTTTAGCGAGAAAGACAATGGCAGTACAGGCTGCCAAAACCATAATGCCTGCTAAAGCCCATTGAACAGGACCATTTCCTGCAAAAAGTCCTCCCAGCCCTGAAAGAGAACCTACAATTGGTGCAAGGGCTTCTGCTTTATAAATACCTGTTACACCTTCTTTTTCTACTTTGTGATAATTTGGAGACACATAAGCACCTCGAGCCCATAATCCTGCTTCGGCAACTCGACGATTAACAAGTCCTTGAATTTGTTTTCCACCTGCTCTTGTCCATTTCTGTAACTCAATGGGAACAGCTTCATAATTGCCTTTATTAAGCTTTTTTAAAAGTGTAGAACGATGAAAAGCTTCTGTTCCAATATTATAGCAAAATGATACAAGCGCAGCGAATTGCTCATCACTTAAAGGAACATTAACAGTTTGTGCGACAAAAGATTCAAATTGTTTTAAGTCTTTACAAAGAATTTTTTCTGCTTCTTCTTCTGTAATTTGCATGCCTTGATAAACACATGGAGCACCAGCAGCACTTGTATGTCCGTAACCAATTGTCCATACGCCAATAGAATCCTCATAGGCACTTAGACGCAAACCCTCCCATTGTTTAATCAATGCAAGTCCTTCCTGTGATATTTTTCGCATTATTTTTGATCCCATAAAAAACCTACGCAAAGTAGGATATGAATTGAAAATTTAAAACTTACACGTTCTCCATTCTCAAAAATGGAGCAGAAAAATAGTTTTATAAATTTAAAAAACTCCGCGATAGAGGACAGATCTGTATCGCTTTGTTACTGGAACAAAAGATGATATTAAATATCACCCGTTCTGTAGCAATTGCCTCCTTTTTATTAAAAATAACAATAATCTAAAATAGCAGCATGCTTTTCTAGATTTTTACTTCTGAGTAATGTGTGGAATACTTTATCATAAACCTTACGGACAAATTTTATAATAAATCGCTCTTATAGAAACATATTGAACAATAAAAACAGCCCAATAAAATTAAATTTACTTCTCATTGCCCTCAAAACCAATTGATATAATTTTATCTGTTTAATAAGAATTCAAAAATATACTATGACAAAACATATTAAATCTTTAGCTAAGTTCGGATTTTCCTTTCGTGCACTATGTTTAAGAAAAATCTGAATAACAATATTCAGCATGCATGGAAAAATTGCGGACTATAGAAAAGTTCATATCAATATCAAGGGTATAATCAATCATTGTATTTTCATTATCCTCTTCATTGATTTATATCCATTTCTTGCATTAGAAGTCTCAGTATCACTTACAAAACATATTTTTTATCAAGATAAAATTTTTATAAGGAAAAGTAGAGATTACAATCTTTGATAAAATAACAGGAATTAATTCTTGAAGAATTACAACAATGAATACCTGAAACATAAAAATTGTTATTAAAGCAAAAAAAGATATAAAGGTTAAACATTTTATATTCATTAAGTTATTTAGAATCAATATTTAAAATACATATCGCATTATACATACCTGGGTAAAGAAATCTATAGTTAATTTAAATATCCATTATTTTGCTCTCTAATTGCCTCAATTAGTTCAAAAAATAAATTCACGAAGAGGTTTAATGGAATATTGTTATAAAATGTCTATAAAAACTTTAAAGTAAAAATCATTAATAAATAACCTAATTTATATATAAAATGATTCTAATATAGAATATTTTTATTTTTTAATGTTAAATTTTAATATATTTTAACAAATTTAATAGTAATTCTTTTTATAAATTACATATATATTGATAGTTTTAAATAAAAAATATTGATAACTATTCTTATAAAGATAATGAGTGTCTCAAAAATATGTGTATGCTCTTGACCATTTCATGATATATAAGTTTTATTTTAATGGCTACTTTAAAATTTATTTTATGATGTGTATAAATGCAAAAAAATATCTATACAATGAAGATTTAATGCATAAATTATATCTGTGATCTCTTTTACAGCAAGGTATAAGAGATTCTTAACATATGGTTATTAAAATCTTTGATCTGATTTAGAATGAAGGTCTTTGAAACACATCAATTAAGTGGTCAGATTTTTTTTAGAGACAAAAGAAGAGAACATCGAAAGATTTTATAAAAGCTGCTTAAACTTTTATTAGAGCGCATTTCTTCTGTAATATTTTCAATGAATGTTCTTTTTACAATTTTTACTATTAACGAGCTTCAATCATTGTGTCAAAATTCATACGAACATATGGGATAGATTTACATGCGCGTGTGCATCATTAAAAATTGAGGCCCCATTTTTTCATAAGAAGCGGTTATTTATTTAAAAAGTTTTGATGCTGTCCGTGATAGTAGTTATTCAAAGAAAAATATAATATAAAGTGCGTTTAACGTTAAAGGCTTTGGGATATGATGTGCTCCTATTGCGTTTAGCATTTTCTTAACTATGATCTTATGCTATTTTCAATAGTTTGAAAGAGGTTAGAATAATCAATGTTTTCACGATAGGTTCTAATATTTATTATTCGGAGTTTTCTGTTGTTTGATGTATTGAAGAAGACTAATGTATTTCCTCACCGTTGCTAGAAAAAGAAGAAGATGACTACAGTCTATTTTTCCATATTTTTTTGCGTGATGAGAGTTTTTTTCCTTAACATTTTATGAGGAATGTTCTTTTATTTATTCACAAGCGTAGAGATGGTTCCTTTTGGTGGATAATTTACCAAAAAGATGAATAGGATCGCCTTCACCATCAAATTCTGTATATTTAGCTTCAAAATCAAGATAAATTCTCTCAAAAAAAGCTTTATTGGCATAAGGGGAGGGTATTAAAAAGCATCACGGCGTTTGAATGGATCATAGTAAATTTCTGTGACACGAAATTTTCCTTCAAGGCGCTTGCATTGGATGATGATATCTATCATAGAAATTAATAAGCTGCGGATATCTTCTCGTGCGAGATTACCGCCCCCCTCACTTTCCTTTACGAGAAGTGTCATTTGTTCAAAGGCGGCAAGTGCTGTTGAAGCGTGAACTGTTGTGATTGAACCGAGGTGACCGGAATTAACATTACGGATGTAGTAGAAAGCTGTTCCATCACGCAATTCTTGTAGAAGGATTCTATCGGGGCGCATGCGCAAGCCAGATTCAAGGAGTTCTTTTGCTCCGGCTTTTGCTAATCCTTGGTTATCTTTTGAATAAAAAAGTTGTACTTTGTTGGAATGGGGGACAACAAGTTCAGGGATATCTTCGATAGTGAGGATGCGTTCATAGTCAGGAATTTTTGCAATTAAAGCTTTAGAGAGTGTTGTTTTACCAGAACCGGTTTTTCCGGATATTAAGATATTTTGTTGGGTAACAACGGCTTTTTCTAAAAATTTACAAAAGTCTTTGGCTATAAAGAGATTGGTTAATTCTTTTTCTGTATCAGAGAGTTCATCTGATCGTTTTGGTATTTGTTCAAGGGGTGTAAAACTAACATTTTGCGTGACAGAGAACAATTTGTTTTCGTGTAAAGTTTCGAGCGAAAAAGTGCGTGATGCAGGTTTACGAATTGTCATGCTGATAGTGTTTTGAGCAACGGCGGGGGGCATAACAATTTGTATACGTTCATTATTGGGTAGTGTTGCGGAAAGAACGGGATTTTCTACGCTGATCTTTTGTGTGGTATAGGCAGCAACAACTTTTGCGATTCCTTCGAGTTCGCTATAGGTTAATTCTTTAATGGTATGGGTTTGCCAACCATTGGGTCCTTCAACGATAATTTCACCAGGACGATTGATGACAATTTCAAATAAATTCTCGTTATTGAGATAGTCATCTAATATTTTTAATTTGGTTAAAACGATAGAGGCGCGTTCTAAACTTTTTGTTGTTTGCATGATTCCTCTTTACTGAATTTGAGAATGATAGGAGTAGCCAAAGGGAGAAGGTGCAAAAGTATTATAATGTTTTCTTGTTATGGCTAATTTGTAAACGGATGAAAAATCGAGATCTCTTGCAACAAAAATATTGACGAGTTCCCTTTGGTATTTTTCTAAGGTAGGGGGATGTTGATTTGATTTTCAAGGGCAATACTTGCGGCATCTTTTCCAAGGCTGTTTGCTCCAGAGCCACTGGAACCTCCTGCATTGGGATTATCTTTCATATTATTTGTTAGGGTGGCTGTTGCGCTATCAATAACGGTAAGCAACAATGCAGAGCTAAAGTGTTCCCACCAATGTGTATTAACATTGCCATCAAAACCGGCTCTTCCTAAGTTATCGGTTGCGGGTGAGGCAAGAGGAATGATGATACCATTTGGTGTTTTTGCTCTGGTTCAGAGGACAAAGAGGCGAGATTGACCTTTTTTGAGCCCTCCGCGATATTCGCCAACCACTTGTGTTCCTTTATCAATGAGGACGACGCGGCCATTATCAGAGAGAATATCACGATTAATAATGCAGCTTATAAATCCGGGTTGGTCACTGCTTAATACTGTTTCAAATGTATAACGTATTATACAAAAAATACAATAAAGTCAATATGTTGAGTGGAATTATTTTATATGAATCCATCCTTTTATACGTGATTCATTTGATCATTTTTTATAAACAATTGCCATGTATGAATAGACCATAAAAAGCAAATCATGATACGAATATTATAACGCATGTGTATATTCAAATGAAATGAAAAGTAGCTATCATTCATAACAGTTCATAAATTTTATGATACGTTTTTATACTCACAAATCGCATTGTTTAAAATTTAGTCGTTTGAAATTTTTAATAACATACGTTTAAAGATCACAGCTTGTTTTAAAGATTGGATTGTTAATCGTATAAAAGAGATAAATTAAAGTTCGCCAAAATTGACGAGCGCAAAATCTAAAGATGTTATAGTAACCTTAATAAAGTAATCGTTTGAAACTTTTATACGCTTATAGGTTTTTATTTATAAGATTGCATAAAAAGATTTAAAGACAATATCGTTTTTATAACCACGGTATTTTTTTACCGAGGTACGAATAGCAGGTATGAAATTCAAAACGTTATGTCATATGAATTTGAAAGCCTTTTTATGACGTATGCAAGCAAGAGGGCAACCAATGTTTTAAAAGCACTCACCTCAAAATTGGGGGCAGCTCTTTAAGATAAGCAAGAAAAATTCAAAACCGTTATAATCTCAAAATATAGGATTTTACTCAATTTTGAGTCAAAAGCTATAATGTTTAAAGATAGCTCTATTTAAAAATCACGCCCCCAGAATTGAGATGGTTAATATTGCCAACTCAAATTTGAGCCGGCTAATTTTTAAAGAAATTAGATTTTAAAGAAAAGTGAAAATATGCATAGCATTTCTAAATGAACGTTTAATCGTTTGAAAC
>NZ_JAIFRO010000016.1 GCF_019659805.1 Bartonella raoultii
TCTTAGAACCCGCAACAAAAGTTCCTGCATAAACAGCAGAACGCATAAATATGAGCGGATTGGTAGATTCCGTTGCACCCTGTACATATTCTCCATCCGGAAAATCCTGAAAATCGCAATTTTTCTGTTTAACGGTCCAATGGGTTGCATCTTCCAAACCAGACCAATGAATGCGATTGGGGTGGTCTGTGAGTTGCATCAGACAAACAAAAGGTCCCCAAACCTTCACCAACCCTGCTTTCGGTGGATTGCCGCCTAAATCTTCAAACCGTTCAGAACTATGGGCATTAAAGACTTGCGGTTTATCATTTTTATTGACCGCAATGATGCTTTCTCCAAACAACGCAAAAGACCATTGATTATCTTCATGCGCATGATACATCACACCACTTTGGCTTACATCCTTCCAACCTTGCGTTTGACTATCATAACTATAAAGCTTTTGCTTGCCTCCTACGATGATCTTGACACCATTGCCACTTCTAAAGGCGATACAACCCAAAGGCTTCTCTTCCAAAGGCAACTTAGAAACAACCGTTGCACTAGGCATAGGAATGTAGCCACCATCTGCTGGTAAAACATTCACAAGTGTATCTGTAAAGCTGCCGTTGACAACCGCAACATCTGGGCGGTAATCCGCAACTGGAAAAAAAACCATATTAGAAATCCGTTGGAATGATTCTGATATCGTTATGACGTTTTGACGTTTCTGCACGCAAGGCATGCAACTGTTCGTTAAAATCATTATAAGCCGCGGCTGCACAATCGGGCTCTTTAAGGATATTCTTGTACAATTCATATTTTGCACGCGCCTTAATCAAATCAAACGCGTGCACAAACCATGGATGTTCTTGATCCGCATTCTCTAATTCTTCCAAGCGCATTGGAGAGAGAATAAGTTGAACCTGATAGGATTGATCCGGTGTGGGATAAAGATGCAATTTCCTATCAAAGTAACTGTAACAAACAGGTCTTCCTTGCTGTGCTGAAGAAAGCGAAGCTTCTAACGCAAAAGGACTTCTCTGTTCTAAGGCAACCTTGTGATATTGATCTGAAGAAAGATAAACGCTTTTGATTTTGACTGCCGTTTCAAGGTGGGGGGTATCACTTGCATCATAAAGAGCTTTTCCCGCTTGTGTATTAAACACAACATCACGGCTTTCGTTAAAGTAAAAACTTTCCCGCTCGCAAAAACGAATAGCAGCAAAAATACTCTCTTGGATTTGTCCAATATATTCATCCGTGATGTCATCGATTTCGTCTTGAATGACAGACACAAGATGAGAAAGGGTTCTTCTATGACGAAAAACATCCTGCCTTTCTTGGACAGGACCTCCTGTCTTAATCCTTATATAATGACGTGCCATCAAAATACCTTTTCAGTGATACAAAAATTGAAACGAACTTGACATGATACACTATGTGCACTATAGTGCTCATGTGATATTCATTCATAAAACGATAGAATTTGATACTTGGCTTAAGAAACTTAAAGATAAAAGCGTTAAGGCTATTATTCTTCAACGTGTTGTGCGTTTAAAACAAGGACTTTTCGGTGATGTTAAATTCTTTCATGGCATAGGTGAATTACGTATCCACTATGGTGCTGGTTATCGAATTTATTTTACCCAAAAAGGCTCTGATTTTATCCTCTTGCTATGCGGCGGAGATAAATCAACGCAGCAAAGGGATATTGAACAAGCGTTAAAGTTAAAAGAGGAGTACAGTGATGAAAATAACCCCATTTAAACCCGAAAAATATCTTAAAGACATTGAGTCACAGCAAATTTTTCTCAATGAAGCTCTTAAAACCGGTGATGCCGCTCATATTGCTGATGCTATTGGTATCGTTGCACGCGCCCAAAATATGAGTGCTTTAGCAAAAGAAACAAACCGCGAACGCAGTGGATTATACCGCTCCTTAAGTAAAACGGGTGACCCCAAGCTTTCTACCTTAGTGGCTGTATTATCTGCCCTTAATTTGCAACTCTCTGTACAATCTTGCAATTCATAAATTAAGGGGGAGTTAATACATCTCTCCCCTCAGTTTCAGTGATTAGTCACGAACTGCACAACCACAACACATTCACCTGCTGCTGTGGCTTTGTCGCGGGTAGCGTAAAGAGTCGTTTCCTTATCATCTCCAACAAAAACTTTCTGATCTGTGGGTGTAAAGTCTTGTGTGCTTTGGGTCTTGATCTCTTTCTCACCAAATTCACTTCCCCCATAACTGCTGCCTATCTTCAACTTGGCTTCCGAAAACGCTGTCTTCACAAAGGCTTTGATCGACGTAATCACAGCTCCACGCGGTAAAATCCCTATTCTCTCCGTAAGGGACTTCTCTTTATGCGAGATATTTAAGCGTAAAAAGCTTACCTGTTGCGTATGAAGATTTCTCCCCTGTAATGGGGCGGGTAAATGATCTGCCATCTCTTGTTTCCTCCTTTAAAATTACGCTGCTTCACCACTGTAGGTGGGGATAACTATCGTTCCAAAATCTTGGGCTGTTTGTGCACTACCAGGCATCTGGAAACGGGTTTTCTTCATGCCAATAAGCGTCTTGGCGGCAACGCCAAATTCACGTTCATAATCAAAATATTCTTCCTTGAGGGTGTAATGGGTTGCACTATGATTTTGTCCAAAACCGATCACAGCACTTTGCGCTCCTAAGAACACAGCACGACGAACGCTTTTTACGGCTGTAGAATCTGTCGATTTAACACCATGGGTCACATGGATAGCTTCCCGTAAAACAACGCCATTATACATACCTAAAGATCCATCAAAGATTGGGTTCTTTGCACGTGAGGTTGCATAAACTGATTTTTGAATATCTAACCATTCACCAGCGGCTGTATTGGTGCGCAATTGCATCACTTGGGTAGGGTGCAAATACAAAACATACACATCATCACCATTGACGTGAACAGGAGAGATTTGCGGATTGGCAAGCTTTGCTTGTTTAACCGCTTCATCAATCAATTTAAGGCTAAAGCTATGTTTGGCTTTATCGGTAAGTTCTTCATCTTTGGTTTTGCCATCGGGGCGGATAATGCGTTCACTGCTGGGCGCCATGATCGGATTAAAGCCGTAATGAACCGGTTTAATATAAACTTCTCGACCATCAACACTAAGCGTGCTTGCTGTATAACCACACACTTGAAGAAAGAACATGATGCTTAAACGATTAGCATACCAGCGAACCAAACCTTCCTTGGCCTTTTTGCGCAAATTCGGTAAGACTCTCTGTTGATCAATCGAATCCGTATTGGCAACACGCGCTGCATGTAAGAGCTCGTTAATGACCAAGCGGTCATTCATAAATTGAAGCGCTTCTTCATTGCCCTCTAAGGTTTCCCCTTGCGTGACACCATCTCCAAACAAATTAACCAGCAGGCTAAAGGTAACGCTATCCCCTGCACTCTTATGGGTTTCATTGTAAAGCTGGATAATGCTGTTTGAACTTTTCCCTATCAAGGGGGCGATTTTCGTCGCCTTCAAAACTTCATTGCCTAATTTCTGTGACCACAATTTTACCGCTTGCGGATCATGGGTCCCTATATGTGTTGTTGCCATTTTTGATTTCACCTTTCTTTGCTGTAAAAAAAACCGGCTGAATAAAGCCGGTGGAAAACCCGCATCAAAGGCGGATTATGTGGAAAAACCTCTTACCTAATCAGGATCTACACCCATAATTTCATAAAAACGTGCTTCATTCTTTGGATTGGATATCCACGCATCAAATTCTTTCTCTGACATATTCGCAAGAACTTCCTTGGTCATAGGACCAACACGGCCTCCACCACCAGAGCCCGTTAATGTCCGCGCTGAATTCTGACGATTCTGGAGTGCTGCAATTTGATCATTGGCTTGCACGGCTTGCTTTTGATAGCCAAGATTTTGCGCGATCCTATAAAGCTCTTCTGCCGGATTAACCCCCTTTTGTGCGCAAGTGGCTACTATCGTTCGCAACTCATCTCCTATAATCGCATCGATCGTGCTCTTCTGGGCATAAGTGGGATAGATAGAAGACCATGCATTCAATTGCTTGGCGCGCGTCTCATAGAGAAAATCTGCCGCCGCATCAAAATCACTGTATTTATCTTTGACCGAGGTAACGGAACTTTCTAAAAACTGATTTAAATGCCCATTAAATTCTTGGTATTCTAACGCTTGCCTTTGCACATCTTGCTGCGCTCTAATATACGCATCCTGCTCTTGAAGCTTTTTGCCCATCCACCCCATATAACCAATAATATCTTCACTAGGATTGGGAGGCGTTTCCTTGCCATCAACCTGAGACATCTGGGATTGCGCTTCATAAAACTTCGTAAGTGCTTCACGGGCTTGATTGGCTTGTTCTACAGCACGTTGCTGTTCTCCATTAGGGATAGTAATCTCTGAAGGCTCTTGAACAGGCTTTGCTACAACCGGCTCTGAAGAAGAGACATCATCACTTTCAACCGCTCCTCTATCATGAGCGCTCTCAAAAGAACCCTCATCATCAAAAACGGATGCCTCTGTTCCATAATCTTCATTCAGTCCTTCATTCAGTTCTGCATTCATTCTTTAACCTTTCTCAAATGCTTCTTCCTCTATAACTGGCCGCTCTTTCTCGCATGATCTGATTTTGCATCTGCTCATTGTAAATGCGTTGCCGTTCAAGTTCATGGCGCTGTTGCATCAATTCTGCTTCCAATTCCGCTCTTTTTTGACGCATGAACAATTCAATCTGCTTTTGTTGTAAATCCATCTGTTGCATTTGGGTTTTCGTCGCCATGTCTTGCTGCTTTTCTTGCAACTGCATTTCCTGCTCTGGATTCATCTGCTGTTGCGCTTGTTGCGCCATTTGTTGCTGCTGTTGTACCTTCTCACTTACACGATTAAGCAGAGAGGCCGGCAAGGGAGAATAACGAAGCAAATCAAGCATAATATCTGGTGTAACCGCATTTTGAAGCAACGGTAACAATTGCGTGATAATACCAAAGGTACGCTCTTTCTCATTAGGACTGGTGGGCGCATCATCAACGACAATATCATAATCAACATGCATCACTGCTTCACGGGTTAAGGGGATATATTGCGCATTCTCCTCTCCTGAAATCCGTACCAAGCGACCATCGGATAAATAATTCTGGATCAAGTGCAAAATAAGCTTCCCCTGACGCTTACGATACAAACGTAAACCATCAAACAAACAAGCAAGCAGATTGAGACTGGATTGACGCCTTTGTGCTTCCAAAATCCCTGCTTGTGAAACTTCTCTCGTCCCTATAAACTCTGGCGATAAACCCGTGACCTGATTAATCGCTTCTTTCGCTTCATTAAACAGTTGGAAAAAGCCTGTTGGAAACTGAGTGACCGGTTTGGGTTGGATCTTTCCACCGGCAAGCGCTCCTGATTTAAGCACCGTGATACTATCAACTCTGCTCCAACTCCTTACCGCTTCCCTCTCATCTTCAAATGCACCTCTTTCTGCCATTATCCCCCCTTTGGATTGGCTATTGAGAATATGCATCACTTGACTGAAATATTTATTTGCCCAGCGTTGTGGATCTTTGGTCGGGCGAACAACCCCATAAAATTGACGCTCTATCTTATCAAAATACCCCGTTATACATTCCCAACCCAATTGACCGGCGGGAACCAAAGGCTGGTCTGGACAAAGCAAAATTTTCCTGCCTAAAAAAGCGCGCTTAACCACCTTTTTATGAAAAGCAGCTCCTTGAATATCGGGCATCATGCACTGAAGTTGCTTAAATTCTTCCTCGCTATAATCACGAAGTTCACCCGTTTCTAAATCAGGCGCTTTATAATATCTCTCACTTTCAAACCAACGACATTCAACTAGCGTGACCATCCGGCGGCCATTTTCAACATCAATACCCTTCTCATCATCATAAGCTTCAAAAGCATTGTGATGAACCCCTTCATAAGAACTCCCATCACGCGCCCAATCCGCACTTAGTTCACTCCAATGCGCTTTGGGAAACATTTGTCTTGCAACTTCCAAAGGTTTACGGTCTACATACCACAAACGTTGTGCATCGGTTAAATTCGGTTGTATGGCCGCGCTGTCCCAAACCATCTTTAAGGGGTCTAAACGTGTAATAACCGGCTCCCCATCTAGACTACTCTCATAATCAAGCCTTGTATCTGTCCAGCCCATACCGCAAATGACAGCATCTTGGAAAGCATCTGAATCCGCATATTCCGCATGGGCCATGTCGCGAAACCATTCTGCTGCACCAGTGAGCAATTCGCTAGGCAAGGCCTTGCCTATTTGACGAGGAATAAACTGCACTTCTCTCTTATTATTGCGTTCAGATCCAACAACCGCATTCACAAGTGGAGCAATGCGGTTAAACGTCATGACAGGACGGCGTTGTTCTTTTAAAGCGGCTAAATCAGTCTCATTCCACTGGTCGCCATTGTAAAAACGAAAATCTTCACGCGCTTGCTCACGCCATTTGTTCACATGCTCTACATCTTCTTTGTACCAGCTTAAAAGCTTACGAAACAAACCTTCCATTGAGAAATCTGAAACCTGACTTTCTTGCTCTATATGCTCTTCATCATGCATCATTGTGCCATCCATGACGTACTCTCATAGGCTTCTCTATCGCTATAAGCTGCTCTCTTATGTTTCTGTATCGGCTGCTCATAACCCACACACATCAATCCAAAGGCATCAGCCCCATGACTCGACCAATCATGCTCTGCCCCTAACCCTATATTCCGCTTCTCATCCCATTTCTCATGATACCAATTCAGTGCCTTACGACCCGCTACGGTCGTCTCTTCATTAAACCATACAGAAGGTAAAATACGCCGCACTGCCTCTATCCGCATTTTGACAGCACCAGCCCCTTGATTAGGGATCACTTGCGTTTCAAAACCCGCATCACTTAAAGCACTCTCAAAACTCACATTGTGTACACGGTCTCTCGTTGCACCATCATGGGGCAAAACCATCAATGCCTTCTCATAACCATTTGCACGCAACCAACCGATATGTTCGGATAACGGCTGCCCTTGTGCCTCATAATAATCCAGCACTCTGATCTCTCTGCCAATAAATTGCGCTATCCAAATCGCCGTTGCATCTGCCTTGGCTCCTGTCCCCCCAATATCCCAAAAGGCGCGTATCTGCATTAAAGGATCACGTGCAACACGCCCTATCCGCCCCTCCTGTTCAGCTGCTAACATCTCCTTTTGGTAATAAGCACCTTGAACGGCTGTAAGGTAAGCTCCCTCCCAAATATGCTTATAGGTCTCTGGACGGTTTC
>NZ_JAIFRO010000017.1 GCF_019659805.1 Bartonella raoultii
TTCCTTATATTCTCGATTAAAAATACATCAAAAAAATTATGAAGAAAAGTTCTTTGAGTGAAGTGATGAGGCTGCTTAGAAGAATTATTACAATCTAAGGTTGAAAATATATTTTGTAGAGCTAGTTACGTTTGGTGTCTATGCAGGCGTAAAGAGGGGGGAGGATATGGCTACACAATATAAATGGAAACGCAATTTTTGGGTACTTTTGTTGAGCAGCTGTTTTGTACAGGCAGCAGCTGCAAATGAGGGGGGGATGCCACTTTTTTGTCAATCTTCAAGTGATGAAAACGGTCAGTTATTTCACAATCAATATAATGAAGATATGAAAACAGGAAGATGCATCCTTGAGCATCGAATGATTTCATTGTAAGAACACAAAATGAATTAGGCTTTTAAAAAAGCCTAGCAATTTTACTCTTGTTAAGGGTGCTAGAATATTTGCGAGCCAGCAGGAGCTTGATGGCAATCATCGTGACAATGTTGGAGATAATGGACAAGAACAAAAGACTACGTTTCTTAAAAACCTGAGCTTATCTTCATTAAAGATGGGGCACGGCTTGAAAATTATGTCCTTGATCATGAAGGTAAAGCATACATTTCAAATGATGGTGAGATTGATAGTCGGGACGGTCTATCGATAACACAGTAAAGAATGGTGCAGAGCTTTATGTATATGCAGGAGGTCTGAGTGAGAATAGTAAAATTGAACATGGTGGAATTGAGAATGTTCAGGCTTTAAAGGGAAAACAAGGCTTTTCTAAAAATGCTGTTGTTAAAGAAGGCGGACAGCAAACTGTTGGAAATGGAGGAAAAGTAGAGGAGACTAAAATTTATGGTGGGAGCAGCTTGTTTTCGGGGAGGGGGATGTTGGAGGAGAGATTAAAGGGAGTAGCGCTTATCATACAATCATTTATGGTCAAGAGGAAACATTAGGTCAACAAAAAGTATATGACGGGGGTAAAGTTTGGAATACAAAAGTTATGGAGGAGGCGTCCAAGAGGTTGGAACAAAGTCTGAAGATGCAAAAAATGGTGGTTTTGCATTTGATACAGAAGTTTTGCTGGTGGTAAGCAGCGTATCTTAAAAGGCGGTCAGGCCATTGGAGTTACTTTAAATGAGAGCGCTATTCAGGAAATATATACGGATGGATCTGTAAAAATCTAACAATGAATGATGAAACAAAATCATGGGTACATGCGGGAGCGATATTAGAAGGCAAAACACAAGTAAATCATTCTGGACAGCTTCATCTTTATGCTGGGAATGAGCAACATCGCACCACAGTAGAAGATATTCTTTAAATGGAAAAGAGACAAAACTATATTCACTCACGGATGAGTCTGATGGAAAAAGCTCTTTGATACAAAAATTAAGCGGTGAGGGAGTGTTATTTTTGCATTTACGGGTTCTGATCCCTACTATTCTCAGCTTCATGTGAATAATCTTTCAGGAAATTTACATTTCGCATTCAATACCACGATTGCCCAAAACCGTGGAGATTATCTCTTCGTTGAGAAAGGCGCAGGAATCATACAATAAGTGTTGCTGATTCTGGCGTTGAAATCACAGATCCTTTTTCACATAAGCGTGATTTAATTACGGATCAAAGTGGTGGTGCGCATTTTACGCTGACAGATCTTAAGGGTGAAAACATTAACGCCATTGATGGCGGAACTTATATGTATGGTCTAAAAGAAAGAAAGGATGAAAATGGAAAAGTTTGGTTTTTATCGGCAGATCGCCTTAGTGGACCAGAAAACTCTATTCCAGATCCTACAGATCCATTTATTCCTGGTGGAACATTAACCACTCCCTCTACGGATGCAGTGTTAACATTATCCGTCGTTCCTGGACTTATTTTTAACAATGAATTGCAAATTATACGAAATGGTAGAAAAATTTGGAACAGAAATAGGAACGATATTGAGCTATGGACTTATGGGATTAAGAGCAGAGAACGTATTGCGACAGGCCACACACTTTAAGCTTGGGCAGACAGGTTTAGTCGTTGGTGCTGATCTGTTAAATGAATTAAGGCATGGAGAATTATATATTGGTGGTTTTGGCAGTTATGATCAAGCACGTTTTCATGCACGAGGGGGGAGTAATTTAAGCTCTTATAGCATCGGAACTTACGCAACTTATTTTGATCATCGTGGATGGTATATGGATGGTGTTTTGAAATATAATTATTATCAAGATAATTTGAAAGCCATCTCAACGAATGGTTTATCAATACAAAGTCATTACAATCAGTGGGCGATAGGTGGATCATTTGAGATTGGTTGTTATTTTGAACCAGCTCAAATACTTGGATGCAGCCTTATATCAAGCTAACAGGTTCCAGGTGGAAGGTAAAAATAAAACTTTCCAATGGAATGATCGGTGACTTAAGTCCATCGATTTCATTCCGTAGTGAAGTTGGATTGACAGCAGGACATGAATTTTTTGTGAATTCAGAAACTTCATTAACAGCTTATATAATGGCAGCTTGGTTGCGTGAGAATATAAATAATAATCACGCGATAATTAATAACCAGCATAAATTTATCACAGACTTATCGGGTAGTGCGGGTAAATTAGGAATTGGTTTAAACAGTTTGGTCAATGATAATCTAACACTTTATGCGGAAGCATATTATTTAAAAGGACATAAGATTAAAAATGCTCTTCAAGGTATTTTAGGATTACGCTACAGTTTCTAAAGACATCTTTACACAGCTGATTAAGTTTACAAATGTTATTGTTTTGCAAGCTTAAACAGATAACGCTTTGCGATGCCTTTTGGAGATATAGAGACCTTTTCAAACTGTAAGGATGCCTTTATTACTCTCTTTTAAGGCAAGGTATTAATTTACTAAAGAGTGTTCATTGTTTTGTATGTTGAATGAGAGTCTTGAACATTAGACGATTTTCTTATTCCAAATCTACTCCATTTTGATCAATCAAAATCACTTTTGTATGTCACAAGGGGAAAAGCCGTGTAGAATAAATTCACACGAAAGCACTCAAAATGTTTTTATAAACCTTTTTACGTGCTAAGGACTATCGCAACATTTTAAGACTGGTAAAGTGTGTGATGGAGCCGACTTTCTTTACCATAAGCGTAAAAATAGTAGCGTTCAATGGACTTACCATTATATCATTCACTGACAAAGTTAAAAAATGGACTGGGGCGTATTGAGAGATGTTTCTTCAAACAAGCGCGTGAGCTATCGCAATGGCGTTCTCTTTTACGTGAGGGTGGTGGTCCCATTAAAGGGCATAGGCATCTTTCATCCATAATTTTAGATACAAATCTGTGAATTATTTCTTGAATTCAAGTAAACAGTTTGAGTTTTATTCAGTTTTTCTGCTTTCAGGGAGCGTTTTTTAGTGGCTTATATATACAACTAAAAGTTGCTTAAATTAAAATAATGCAACAAAAAATTGTATTTAGACATAAATAAAACACATTATGATACATTCTAAAATGAACTACCTGCGTAGCCGCGGGGTATTTGTTTAAATAATTGAGAGTGGAGTGTGGATAATGAGGTATAAATACAAGTTAAGTTTTTCAGTATTGATGATCAGTAGTTGTCTTGTGCAATCTACAAGTGCAGTTGAGAGTAGAAATAGAGAGCGAACAAGAGCAACCCATGTAGGAAATGGAGAAGAGGAACGAAAAAAATTAGAATTAATTGCTCGTCTTTTCAAAAATAATATTACGATTGAATATGGAGATGTAGAGCTTGTTGATAATGGAAAAACTTCCGTGGGGTCCACTATTAAAAAAGGAGGAATGCAATAGTTACACGTGCAGGAAATGCACTGGAAGCTAAAATTCTTGGAGGTCAGCAGTTTGTCCGTGAAGAGCCAAATATTGATCTTACACGCGTGGTTAGACGAAGTAGTGCATATAATGCCACGGTTACGGGTGGAGATGGAGCAATAGGACAGCAGAATGTGTATGATGGGGGATATGCTTGGTATACGAAAGTAGGAAAAAATGGAGAACAAAATCTTTATGCGGGGAAAAGAAAAGAAGGAGGGAGAGCGACAGCTACAGAAGTCTCTGATAATGGCCGACAGCACGTCCTAGCACTTGGAGAGTCTGTAGAAACGACCTTGAAGGAAAAGCTATTCAAGTTGTCTATCCTAGAGGGGGGTGAATACTTTAACAATTACGGATCATGCCAAATCGTGCTACATGTTGGCGCAAAAGATGTCACTGGAGAAGTAAGGGTCAATGGTAATGGAGAGCTTTATTTGTTTGCTGGTGATAGGATAAATCATACTACTAGGAAAAATATTCCTATAAAGGACAGACCCGATGAAATAATATTTGAGGTTGGTGAACGGAATATAGGGAAAAACCTCAGATTAAAATTGAAGATTTAGGGGGACAAGATGGAACTGTTATTTTTACTTCATTCCATATGATCCACGTCATATTTCACTTCATGTTCAAAAGCTTTTGGTAATTTACATTTTCGATTCAATATTAGTGCTGCGTGGGATCTGAGTGATTATTTGACGGTTGGTGAGGGCTCAGGTAGTCATAAAATAAATGTTGCGGATTCTGGTCGTGAAATTACAGGTTCTTCTCACAAAGGAGTAGTTTTGTTACTGAGCTTCCGTTAGTTACCGATAGAAGCCAAGATGGAGGAGCTAACTTTACTCTGGCAGATCTTTCGGGGAGGAGAGATTACAGCTGTTGATGGAGGAACTTATCAGTATCAATTGGAGAAGAGAGGTCGATGTGCTAGTTCTAGTGGTAGTTCTGCAACTTGGTATTTAAGTCGAGTCTCTGAAGGTACGGAACGTACTAATTCTGAAGTAGAGTGTGTAAATAAGAAAATGAAGGTTCCTGTTGCATTATCTGAATCTGATCAAAGTACTCCTTCTAGAAGAAAAATACCGGTTCTCAGAAGTCTATCGGAAAGAGGAGCCAAGAAACGGCCTCCACGTCATTTAAAAGAAGCACAAAGTGTCTCTAGCGTTTCGGTATCTTCATCTCAAGAAAATCAGATGCATGTGGTATTGCCTCCATCACCTCCACATTCTCTTTCTACTGACACACAGAAGAGGGCTATTTCAGTATCTTCTCAGTCTTTAGCCGATCAGATGATTTTGCGTCCAAGCAATCAAGAACAATCTTCTCCACAATTGGGTGAGAAGCTTTCAGGTTCTCAGTTTTTAACAACACCTTCTACAGATGCGGTATTATCTATGTCTGTAGCCCCAGCAATAGTATTTCACAATGAAATGCAAAGCGTGCGTGCGGGAAGAGGAGGAATTCTAGATAAAAGCAAAAAAAATACGGCTTTATGGGGCTATGCGATTAAAGCAAAAGAAAGCATTGCGACAGAGCATATAGATTTTAAGCTCGATCAGACAGGGATCGTTTTAGGGATCAATGGCTTAAGCGAGTGGGAAAATGGAGAATTTTATATAGGTGGTTTTGGCAGTTATGACCACGCCCGTATTGCGCATGCACGGGGCACCAGCGGTATCAATAGTTATAGCATTGGGGCTTATGTCACGTATCTGGATTATAGTGGATGGTATCTGGATGCTCTTTTAAAATACAATCATTATCAAAATACGCTGAAGGCGGTTTCACAAATGGTTCAGGGATTGAAGGCAGTTATAAGCAATGGGCGGTGGGAACCTCCTTTGAAGCAGGGTATCGACTTCAGACGTCCAAGAGCAGTTGGTTGCAGCCTTATGGACAAATTACATGGTTGCAAGTTGAGGGAAAAGAAATCAAGTTATCGAATGACATGAGCGGTGATATCCGCCCTTTACTTCACTGCGCAGTGAGATTGGATTATCTTTAGGGTATGAATTTGGCTCTGGCATGTCTACTTCCTCACAGGCGTATATTACAGCAGCATGGTTGCGTGAAAATAAGGATGACAATCAAACGGTAATTAATGAACACCATTCATTCACCACTAATTTATCAGGGAATGCAGGTAAATTAGGCATAGGTCTAAGCAGTTTTTTGAGTGAGAAGTTAAAGTTATATGGCGAGGCTCATTATGTTAAAGGACGTAAAAAAACAGTCCCTTCAAGGTATTTTAGGGATACGCTGTAGTTTTTAATTATAAGAGTATAGTTATCTTTCAAATGTATAATTGCTTTTAAAAGTCTTTAATAAAGCATAAACAATTTTTTAGAGCATGCAGATTCGCTTTTCATAACAGATTGTGGACCTTTTTTTGTATTATAGTTTATGATGTCTTACTTTTTTATTTGATAAAAAAATTTTAAGAAGTCCAGGAATTTCCTTATATTCTCGATTAAAAATACATCAAAAAAATTATGAAGAAAAGTTCTTTGAGTGAAGTGATGAGGCTGCTTAGAAGAATTATTACAATCTAAGGTTGAAAATATATTTTGTAGAGCTAGTT
>NZ_JAIFRO010000018.1 GCF_019659805.1 Bartonella raoultii
TTCCTATACTTTCTTCAGCTGTAAATGATGCTTTTATACCCGGGGTACAAATTCCATTGAGTTTAGAAGAAGCAGAAAGTTATGGGGTTTTTTCAGAAACAGCACTTTCAGAAGAAGACGCTTGGGATTCGTGTGCTACAGATTTTTCTTAAATTAAAAATTCTAATAACGTATAATAGGGGGAGAGATGAGCTTTGAATATGCTAAAACCGTAACAGATTATTTCATCACACAACTTCAACAAGGAATAGCACCATGGCAACAAGCGTTGTCTCCTGGATGTGCGAGGTCTCCTTATAATCCACAAACAGGTAAAAAATATAGCGGTATTAATAGCCTTTGGCTTGCAAGCCAAAAATATACTGATCCACGTTGGCTTACATATCAGCAAGCGAATGAAATGGGTTGTAGAATTAAAAAAGGTATGAAAAGTACAAATATTATTTATTGGAAACAAGATGAGAAGACTTATTTTTATGATGAAGATGGGAAAAAATACGAGACGTTAAAAAACTCTGAACCTCGTATTTTCTTAGCAAAAGTATTTAATGCTGAACAAATTGATGGATTACCTCAATTGAATCCGTCCTATTTTATCAGAGGAAATAAGATATGCACGAGCAGAAGCACTTTAGCTGCATCAGGTGCAAAAATTGATAGTGGTGATAGAAAGCACGCTTTATCGTGGTGGTGATATTGATACTCTTTTACCAGAAACAAAACAATTTGATTCAAAGACTCTTTTATGCCACAGCATTACATGAACTTGACATTGGACAGGACATACTTCAAGGCTTAATCGTGATATGACTATAGGTTCTTTAGGATATGCTAAAGAAAAGCTTAAAACAACTATTGCTTTCTGATTGGGAAGAATTGAGTATAGGTTATGATCCGGTAATAATGTTTCATATGTTTCTTCATGGATTGAAGTTATGCAAAATAATCAAAGAAATTTTAGAGCTGCTTTTGAAGCAGAAAAAATCAAAAATTTTATCATGGGTTAGAAACTATTAAAGTTATTGATGTTGAGAAAGAGCCATCTGTATCTGTTGATTATGATCATAAAGCAGATAACACAGAAAAGATTTTTTAGATGTTCCTTATTCCCAAAAGAAGAAGCAAAAAAATTAGGCTAAGTGGGATAAGATGCAAAATCTTGGTATGTTCCTGCTGGTACAAATTTAGTTGAAAAGGTTTGATCGTTTTCTCATGATAATTCAAAATTAAATACAGTTTTATCCGTGGAACAACATTTAAGGAGCGCTTCATCTGCTGGTTTAATTGTTGAAAATCCACTTATGGATGGAAAATTGCATCGTGTTTCTGTTGAAAATGACAAAAAATCAAAAAGTGGTGCTTATATTGGTTATCCTTCGCTAGGAGGAGGCTATATTCAAAATTTTCGTCGTGGTGAAAAATTTACTGGAAACCAGAAAAAGTTATTTCTTCTTATCTTTAGAAGAAAAAAGATGGCCAGAAGTTAAAGAGCGGCAAGAAATTTTACAAAAAGAGATTGTTGAAAAACAAAATAACACAGCAATGTTAGCTTCTCAAATATGGAAAGCCAGTAAAATAGCAACTCAAGATAATGCATATTGTAAGCTTAAAGGTATAAATCAGACAAGTGATTTAAGAGAGGTTCCAGACGATTTTCCAGAGGATATTAAAAAGCAAGGTGTGAGAGTTGCAAAATCTGTTGAGGAAGCAAAATAATAAAGAAAAGCAATCCTAATATACGCACATTTTTGCAGGAGATTTAATTATTCCACTATGGGATAAAGATAATAATTTAAGTACGCTTCAAATGGTTAATCCTACCTTTAAGTCTTTTATGAAAGATGGAAAAAACATGAGTGTTTTACGATTGTCGGTTCTAATAATGTAGAAATATCCGCTTTAATAATGATTTAGAAAATCCTATCCTTATTGCAGAAGGATATGCACAGCTTCTGCTGTAGCACAAATTACTCATATGCCAGTAGTAGCGGCTTTGATTCTGGAAATTTAAAAGTGTAGGTAGAGTAATGCGTGATAAATATCCAGATCGAGTAATTTTGTTTGTTGCAGATAATGATCATGCTACACAGGAAAAATTACTTTCTAATGGAAAAAAAGGTACCAATGTTGGAATTACGCGGCTTATAATGCGCAGCAGATGTTGGAGGAGGGGTAGTTTATCCGGAATTTAAAAAAGAAGAAAAAGACTTTTCTGATTGGGACGATTACAAAAGAATACATGGTAGTGATAAAGCCAGAAACGCTTTTACATCTAAAATGAAAATTGCCGAAATAGAAGCGAGAGTGATGGCTGAGAGACTCCAAACACTTGCAAATATGCAAGACCAATTCGCTATTGATGACCCAACAACAGCACTTGATGATCAATATGTTTATGAAGAGCGCGATGCCGCTAATCAACTTCGCCAAAGAGCAGCTACCCTTAATGGTCGTAATATTAATTTAGGCGATAAAGCTATGATTTCTCGTGTAAGGTCTCATATCTTACAGGATAGGGAACAAAAACTTTCTCAAAATCCCAATACAGCTTCATATAGAGAAAGAAAAAACCAAGAAAACGAG
>NZ_JAIFRO010000019.1 GCF_019659805.1 Bartonella raoultii
TTAGAATAACGTCGCTATTAAAAGAAAGCATCATTTACTTTAAGAGCAATTTGATAAAAATTGTATTGCGTTTATACATAAAATATGTAATTTAGAACCGTGTCACTAAAGTGATACCTCCTTTATTGTTAGTTAGTTTTTCATATTTCTCTAGATTCAAAGCCGTATCATTTCATTTTGATACGGTTTTTTCTTAATCATGCTTGCGTTTATACACAAAATGTGTAATATAAATTTGATATTGATTAAATATTGTGTATTGTGTAAAAAGCCGCGTTCATTAAGGACACGGCTTTCTTTTTTCTGTTTAAGACCAGACCCCCAACCCCTTATTTATGCTGTTTTTTCTAAAGTTTCTTCACTAACATTAACATCATTACAAATCCTTTGCTTGCCATTAATAACGGCATTACCATAAATTTTTACGCCCTCTGCAATAATAGATCTATTAGAAACACACGCGTCATCATAAATTTCTACTTTTTCATAAATACGAGCATTCTCATAAACACGAGCGTTGCCATAAATCTTGACATCTTTGTAAACAAGCGCTTTGCCATAAACCCTAGCATTATCATAAATATGAGAACCCTCGTATACACAAGAAGACCCTGATACTTTAGCATTCCCATAAACAAAGCCACTCACATAAGCACTATGCCAAACCTTGGCATTGTCATAAATTTTTGCTTCTATAGAAATAAAGGCTTTTCCATAAACCACGGCATTGTCACAAACTTGACCACAAATTTTTGCATTCCCATAAACCTTGGCATTATCACTAACCACGCACTTGCCATAAACCCACCCCTTGCCACGAAACCACATAGTACCACTAACACTAGCATTATCAAAAATCTGCGCATTGCCATAAACTTGGGTATCACGACCATAAACCTTTGCTTTATTACGAACTATAGCATTCCCATAAACTTTAGCATTTTGAGCAACAGCGGCTTCATCACGTACCTTTGCATTTTCACTCACAATAGCATCATATGCAACTATAGCATCATCATACACCCAACAATTGCCATCATGAGAGAGATTGCTTTCCTTTTCAATAAAACCACCTAAATCCCCCGCCTTTACATCATCGAAATCCCTTAAAGCACGAATGCGATAAAAATGCTTCGGTTGATGAGTCTCTGCATCGTAAACTTGTTTTGTTTCATTTGTAATTTCATATTTTTTAGATACATTTGTAGTGGTCATAGGTTGCTCCCTAATCTAATATTCGTTAAATTGTGAATGGAAATCTTTTAAAGAGAGGCGCCCCCGCAACGCCCGCGCGTTCAATTAAGCAGCTTCTTTTAATGACTGATCGTTATAGACAATTTCTTTGCTACAGACTTCAATATTATTGCGAACCCAAGTGTCACCTTTAATGACCGCATTGCGAAAAATCTTTACATTTGCAAAAATACAAGCGTATCCAGAGATTTTCGCATTGCCATAAATTTGTGTATCATTAAAGACACAAGCGTAATAATGAACGCGCGCATTTTCAAAAATATGAGCATCAGGATAAATGCGTGCAAAGCCATAGACCTCTGCATTGCCATAAATATTACCGGCTACAACAGCCTTGCCATAGACCCGTGCATTTTCATAAATGCAAGCAACATTGTTCACATGGGCATAACCACTTACAACGGCATTATCGTAGACGCGTGCATTGCTATAAACTTTAGCTTTACCTCCAACCCAGCAATTGCCATCATGTGATAAATTGTATTCACTACTTATATACCCCCCTAAATCACCTTTTTTGACATCACCAAAATCTCTTAAAGCTCTAATTCTGTGAAGTGTATTAAAGCCAACCTCTATTGTCTCACCTGTGAATTCGTATTTCTTTTCAAGATTTTCCTTTTGAAGCGTGGTGTTATCATTATGATGTTGAATATAAGAGGAAATGGTATCTTGTAATTTTTTAACTGTAGCAGTCATGCTTGTTTTCCTTGTGATTATTAAGTTTTTAATTGATAACCCCATAAGGGCGCCGGGTGCTAAAAACACGGTCACAAGTCCGCCGCTATACTTTTCCCTCGCGAAGGGTATTGTATAGTATAGCTACACCCGACATAAATCATTATACGCTTTAACAAGCACAAAAGACAGTCAGTATTTTAAGAAATGGGAGAAACCTTTTCGTGGTTTATCCGCTTGTGATTTCGTGGTTTTTAAGCACTTGCCAATCCTTTTAAACAAACCTGCCTTTAAAGTCAATACGTATTTTTTATTTTTTGCATTTTTTCCTGTTTTGATATTTACCCAATTGAATATCAAGTGCTTTTTCTAACTCGCGATCTATATCATCATCATAAGCTTGTGAATAACTC
>NZ_JAIFRO010000001.1:0-197500 GCF_019659805.1 Bartonella raoultii
TTATAAGGGATTTAAATAAAATAAATCACTAAAATTATTGATTATATTGCATATTTATCTATAGCGAATTTCTTATTGTTCAGCATATATACCTTCAAGAGCACCAAGCCTATTCAAAGAAATTATTCTACTGTTATACGCAACTGTTGGGGATAGTTATTGTATAGACAATCAAATAGATTTTTTTAAGAAATAACTCTCTCAATATAATAGAAAGCAGTTCTTAATTATATCTCCCCCATTCTACACTCCTATTTATATTTCTATGCTATTATTAGGAATATAAAATCATATATTTTATTAATTTCATATGTTTTTTCTTTATCTAGATGAAGTAATTTTTAAAAAAAATTCTTTACTCCTTAGGCATATCATGCTTGGATACAAATGATTACCTTTTTTTAGGTAATTTTATCTTAAAATAATGAAGGGGAACTTCCCAAAAATGAATAAACAAAATCTAGAAAAAAAGACTAAGAAGAAATTGCTACGTGGTCTAGATAATCGCCATGTACAACTTATAGCCATTGGTGGAGCGATTGGAACAGGCCTGTTTATGGGATCAGGAAAAACCATCAGCGTAGCAGGACCTTCAGTCATACTGGTTTATGCCATCATTGGTTGTGCTGTATATTGTGTGATGCGTGCCATGGGAGAATTATTGCTTTCTAATACACACTATCGATCCTTTATTGACTTTTCAGCTGATCTGCTTGGACCTGGTTTCGGATTCTTTATCGGTTGGACATATTGGTTATGTTGGATTGTAACAGGAAGTGCTGAGATTATTGCTATCGTCAGTTATACACACTTTTGGTGGCCTGAGCTTAATGCTTGGATTCCGGTATTATTAAGTATTCTATCCTTTTTAATATTTAATCTTGTAGCTGTAAAACTCTTTGGTGAACTTGAATTTTGGTTTAGTTTTATCAAAATTATAGCAATTTTAGCATTAATCGTTGTGGGATTTTATATGATCTTCACCGGTTTTACTTCTCCAAACGGTACGGTTACCTCCTTGGGAAATATATGGAATGGCGGAAATATTTTCCCTCGAGGAATAACAGGATTCTTTGCTGGATTCCAAATTGTTATTTTTGCGTTTGTAGGTATTGAACTTGCTGGAACAGCTGCTGCTGAAGTAAAAGAACCGCAAAAAGCTTTGCCACAAGCAATAAATTCAATACCAATCCGCATTATATTCTTTTATATATTCTCTCTTATTGTGATTATGTCAGTCACTCCTTGGAATCAAATCAGTCCAGAAAAAAGCCCTTTTGTGACCATGTATTCACTTGTTGGTATTCCTATTGCTGCTGGTTTGATGAATTTTGTTATTCTCACAGCAGCAGCATCATCAGCAAATAGTGGGATTTTTTCTACAAGCCGCATGATATACGGGCTCGCAGCTCAAAAAGGTGCTCCTAAATTTTTAGGAAAGTTGTCTAGTAAACACGTTCCAGCCAACGCACTACTCTTCTCATGTTTATGTATCTTATTAACATATGCAGCTGTCTCAATATCTCCAACCCTCATAAGCGCTTTTACAATTGTTACCACAATTGCATCAATCCTATTTATATTTGTCTGGTCTATAATCTTAATAAGCTATATTGTCTACCGCTATAAACGTCCTCTTCAGCACGCTGTATCAACATATAAAATGCCAGGAGGAGTTTTTATGTGTTGTATTCTTCTGCTTTTCTTTGCATTCATTATCTTTTTATTGTCATTAGAAGAAGATACTGCTATCGCTTTAAAATATACCCCCTTGTGGTTTGTATTTTTAGGAATTGTATATTTCCTTTTTGGAAGAAAAAGTTGGCAAACGCAAAAGATTGAAAAATAAGATTTATATACAATACACACAAAAAAAGGGTAACTTTAGTTACCCTTTTTATAAATAAAGCACGAATTCTACTTACATATACTTTATATACATTTTAATTACGCTCTTTATCAACCAAAGCGTTAGACTTTATCCAAGGCATCATAGAACGAAGTTTTTTTCCAACTTCTTCAATAGGATGTCTATCATTCAAGCGTCGCATACCTTTAAAATGTGCTGCACCCGCTTTATATTCTTGAATCCAATTTGACGTAAATTTCCCCGTTTGAATATCCTTTAAAATACGCTTCATTTCCGCTTTTGTTTCATCAGTAATCACACGTGGACCAGACATATATTCACCCCATTCTGCTGTATTGGAAATCGAATAATTCATATTTGCAATGCCACCTTCATAAATGAGATCAACAATTAATTTAACTTCATGTAAGCACTCAAAATAAGCCATCTCGGGCGCATAACCTGCTTCTGTAAGTGTTTCGTAGCCTGCACGAATAAGCTCGACAAGGCCACCACAAAGAACAGCTTGTTCGCCAAAAAGGTCCGTTTCACACTCTTCTTTAAATGTTGTTTCAATCACTCCAGCACGCCCACCACCAAGACCACAAGCATAAGATAATGCAACATCATGAGCATGTCCTGAAGCATCTTGTGCGACGGCAATAAGACAAGGAACACCGCAATTTCGTTGGTATTCATTGCGCACTGTATGACCAGGACCTTTAGGGGCAACCATCACAATATCAATTGTTTTTTTAGGTTCAATTAAGCCAAAATGAATATTTAAACCATGAGCAAAAGCAAGAGTTGCTCCATCACGCAAATGGTCATGAATATGCTCTTGATAAATATCAGCTTGTAACTCATCAGGTGTTGCCATCATAATAAGATCTGCCCATTTTGCCGCTTCAGCAACACTAACAACCTCAAAACCATCTGCGATAGCTTTTTTAGCTGTTTGCGATCCAGAGCGTAAAGCAATCTGTACATTTTGAACACCAGAATCTTTGAGATTCAAAGCATGTGCACGCCCTTGTGAACCATAACCAACAATGGCTACTTTTTTTCCTTTAATTAAATTAATATCTGCATCACGATCATAATAAACACGCATAAAAATACTTCCTTCTTCTTTAAACTGATGAATTTCAGATTATTGTTATTTCATAAATGAGTAAAAATCTATCTTGAGTGCTTCAAATACTATAAATAATAAAATTATTACGTACACAAACAGAGCAATCGAGTAATCTTTTCAGTTTTACACACTACATACCAAAACACATCAAGCCCCCAACCTTCTAAAAAACTATTTGGCTTTCCCTATAGTTTCTATTTGTTACGCAACAAAAAATAATATATTATACAAAATAAGAATTCTGAAAAAAATTATAGAGCTAAACTTTATTCTTATTATGGATAATAATACTTCTGTATTTTTCAAATTGAAATACAGCATGCGTGCTTAAACATGAACTAAATCAAAATAGATAGCAAGACAAATTATTATGGGCATAAGGACTTTTATATTCCAATGTAAAAACTTAATTTTCCCTTATCTCACAATAAAAAACTCATTCAGGACATTCCTAGATTTGAAGCCCTCATTATATATGCAATAAATATTTTACTTAAAGACTCATTTTTCTTCTACAAGAAAATCTTCTCTGAGAGTTGTCCTACACATACAGCTTTGCATATTTTTATCTTATAAAAAGAATAAAATATTTTATCTACCACAAAAAAGCATATCTCTTAGTAACCAAAGTTTTTTATACAAGTGCTATTATTGATTGCAATATAGAAAAAACTCTTAAGATAAAACGAACAAAGCCTCATAGAAATGCACTTCTCAGCTATACAGACAAAAAAATCATACAAATAACCGCATAAAACGCTGAACAGTTTCATACATTCCATACTCTAACGCATCAGCAATAAGCCCATGGCCAATAGAAACCTCATCAAGCCAAGGAATACTGTTAATAAGAGCAGAAAGATTAGTAATTGTCAGATCATGACCTGCATTAATACCTAACTGCAATTCTTTAGCTTTTGTTGCTGCTAAAACAAGTTTTTTTAATTCTCTATCTTGTTTTATCTTATCTTCAAACGCAGCCCCATAAGGTCCTGTATAAAATTCCACACGGTCAGCACCTATTGCTTTAGCAATATCAAGACCATTAACGATAGGATCAGCAAAAAGTGATACACGAATTTTTTTTTCTTTTAAACGCTGAATAATGGGCTCTAAAAATTTTGCATTAAGAGCAAAATCCCAACCATGATCAGAAGTTGATTGCGCTGGATCATCAGGAACAAGCGTAATTTGATCAGCATATTTTTCTGCTATATCTAAAAATTTATCGCTTGGATAACCTTCAATATTAAATTCAGCACTAGGAAAGCTGCTGTGAATTAAACAATGTATATCTGGTAAATCAGCAAAACGAATATGTCGCTCATCAGGTCGTGGATGAACCGTTAAACCTGCTGCACCTGCTGAAAGGGCTATATGCCCAATTTTACGAATATTTGGCCACGGAAGATTACGCCGATTGCGCAAAACAGCAATAGCATTAAGATTTACTGAAAGTTTTACTGCCATGCATATTCCCATTTTTAGTATATAGTTTTAAAAATATATTCACCCTATATTATTTCTCTTTTTCTTTATCGAACAATTATAAGCTGCTCTGCAGCACGCGTAATTCCTGTATAAAGCCAACGTGTAGACATATCACGAAACGCAAAACTTTCATCAAATAAAACCACATTATTCCATTGGGAACCTTGTGCTTTATGGACGGTGAGTGCATACCCATAATCAAAATCATCATATCTTTTTTTTAATGCCCATGAAATCTCATTATCAGGATTCTCAAACATTGCTTTTAAAAGCTTAATTTTTGTTACTCCACGCTCGTTTTCTTCAGGTTTAACGAGAAGGTTAATAGCTAGTTTAACAGTTTCTTTCTGTGAAGTCATCACTTTCCATAAAGAACCATTCAATAAACCTTTAACAGGATCATTACGCAAACACACAAGCTTATCTCCTGCTTGAGGATAATCTGCTGTAAATCCCTTTAATGCACGCAAACGTCTATTATATAGATGTCGTGTTCGATTAACTCCTACCAAAATCTGATCAGCCCTCAAGACCAATTGTTGATCTACCTCTTTACGTGTAATAACGCGCGCTGCTCCATAATCACCATAAGCGATATCACGTCCTTCACGCACATCCATAGCCAGACGAACAATCGGATTATCCCGGGCTTGCCGATGAATTTCTGAGAGCAGAAAATCTGGCTTAGCATTGGAGAAAAAACCACCTCCTGATATAGGAGGCAATTGACCTGGATCCCCAAGAACAAGAATAGGCGTTTGAAAACTCATTAAATCACGTGCCAACTGCTCATCTACCATCGAGCATTCATCAACAATAATAAGCTTAGCTTGTGCCGCCAAACTTCTTCGATTCAATGCAAATGTTGGTGCAATAGATTTCTTTCCTGTTACTTCATCGGAAACTTCTTCTTCTCCGCGAGGACAGTAAATCAGTGAGTGAATAGTACAAGCATTGCTTGCTCCTTTAGAGCGTAAAACCTGTGCAGCTTTACCCGTAAACGCAGCAAATTGGACAGAACCATCAACTGTTTCAGCAAAATGACGCGCAAGCGTCGTCTTCCCTGTCCCCGCATAGCCAAAAAGGCGAAAAAGTGGAGAACGCCCTTCTTTCAACCATGCAGCAACAGCTTTTAATGCATTATCCTGTTCTCGTGAAAATTGCATAATTTATAAAAATAAGATTCGTATAAAAAGAGCAAGTATTTTGGCAGAAAAACCACTTTCAAGAAAAATCTTTATCATATAAACATTTTTATACCAAGCCATCTCATTCCTTTCACAGAACAATCATTGTAGCAATGGTTTGTCTTTCAAACACTTCAATAATCTAAATTGATATCCCAAAAAAATTATACTAACCTTCTACCACATACCCGTGAAGTAAAATATTCTTTCCTCCAGTAGATACATAAACAAATGCATTAAATATAAGCAATAAACGAAAACAGCATATACATTTCTGCTGCCTCATATGGAGAATTAAAGAGAATAGCTAAAGAAAAACTTTCAATATATGGAATTGCAAATTCTTCATAACAAAACATTCCCTTATACAAGGTATGAAGAGTATAATCTCATGAACTATCTTCCATACTTTTCGCCATAAATCAGTCCCCTTTCCCATCAAAACAAAACACGCATCGCATATCCAATGAAAAGAAATTGAACATGATCAATAAAGCTGTCAAAGCTTTTTGAAAAAAAGAGAACCGGAAATAAAAAAATCTCAACAACAGTTGCTTAACCCTATCAAAGACAGCAAAAATCTTCTAGCACTCTCCCTCGCATCACAACTCTCAACATATGCATATTTCAAGTATGTATGACACGCAAATCAGAGAAATATGGCAGTGCGCACCCCCTTACAATAATCCAATAAATAATTATACATACTTAAAAGAAACTAAAAAATAAGGAGAGCAATTAAGAGAAATCATTTAATGAGATGATTGATTGCGCATGAAACTTCATGCTCTTTTTGTCAATATAGTGCGTTCAACTTTGGTTGAAAAAGGGGCGATAGAAAAAAGACTAAGTTTGGGAAATTCAACTTACTTTGCACGGAATGTTTATGACAGCAACCCAGTATATGAGAGCAAATTATTGCAATTAGAGAAAGTTCTTTACACACCGCATCTTTGCTATGTGACTGGAGAAAACTTTGAGAATTATATTGAAAAAGCTTGCCAAAATAGAGCGTCTTTTATGAAGAGCGTTTAATGCCGGCTGAGTCAATATTTGTAAATATTTATCTTATATCGCTAGCGTATCAAATTTGCACGACACAAAATAGCTTATTTTCTTTAATTAAGCATATTCCTTAGCTTTCATATTCATACCAATTATATTGACAAATTTTTATGTCATCCGCATAAAATACCTCATTTATTGTTGCAATCATTATTAAAAAAAGGCTACGAATACACTCCCATGGGAGGGGGGCATAATGAGCAATCATCAATTTATAGAAAAAAATTATTATAGATGGATTGTATTGCTTGTTGCCACTATCGCTCAAGCATCAGCCTGCTTCTTTGTTCAAGGGATTGGTCCTTTAGCTGAATTTTTTAAGAAGGATTTCTCGCTTAGTGACTCTCAAATAGGTTTGCTGTCTTCAGCAGCGCAGCTTCTACCTGTTATTGGGTTACTTATAGCTGGCGAATTACTAGACAAATTTAACGAGCGCTATATTGTTGGCGTTGGCGCGGTCGGTGTTTCTGTTGCTCTTTTGTTGGGAGCAATCGCAGATAACTATATTTCCCTTTTGGTTTGTTTGCTCATTGTCGGGGGATTTTATAGTTCTGCTCAACCCGGCGGCGCTAAATCTGTTGCTTTATGGTTTCCACAATCGCAGCGTGGATTTGCAATGGGAATAAGGCAAGCGGGGCTACCATTAGGTGGGGCATTAGCTGGAATAATTCTTCCTGCTAGTGCACTTGTCTATGGCATAAAAGGTGCGTTTTTGGTTGGTGCCATCGTTTCTTTTTTAGGTGGATGTATCTTTATTATTTTTTATCACGGACCAGCAAAAGTTGTCGCTATCGTTCCAGAAAGCAAGGCAAGAGTTTCGTTCTATGCAAATGTAAGGTCTCGTCTTGCGATGTTGGCTGCACCGCATATGAAGAATATTATTTTTTCAGGCGTTTCACTTGTGATCGTTCAATATGTTTTAACCATTTTTATAACGATTTATTTTTATAGAACCTATCACCTATCTCTAGATAAAAGTGCTTATTTGTTTTTTATTTCACAGGCTTCTGGAGCTTTGGGAAGAATTATTTTAGCAGCGTGGAGTGATCATTGTAAAAAAGGACGATTTTTTCCTGTCTTGTTTTGCATGATTGCAGTCGTTTTTGGATTTTTAATATTAATTTTGGGCATGAGTGGGTCCATAATTTATTTAACTCTTTTATCTGCTTGGTTAGGTTTTTTTGGATTAGGATGGTATGGCCCTTGGATTGCTTATATTGTAGACTCTTCGCCGAAAGAAAGCGTTGGCTTTTCTCTGGGTTTAGCAATGTCTGTCAATCAAATCGCAATTATGACCGCTCCACCCTTATTTGGTTTAATCCAAGATTTTACAGACACTTATTTACTAACATGGTCGATTTTAATTTTAATGATTGTTTTTTCACTTTTCTTAATAAAAAAGTAGGGGAATATAATTGGGGAGGAAACTATAATGATAAATGAAAATACTTTTGAGTTGAGCAATATCGAAAGAGACAATCTTTGGGAGGCTTTAAACCATATTATTTATGATCCATACGGTGGTATTGAATATTCGGTTAAGCTAAAAAAAATAGCATTTTCGCTGCTCCCCCATAGAATCTTGACAATTCTTATGAATCAAAAGACGTCTATTACCCCTAGATCATATTTCATCGTTGAATCATTCACATTTGCATTAAATATCACATTGAAGATACAATCCAGAACCTTTATCATATTTTTCAATTTGCGATAGAGACTGCTTCTGCATTGAGATAATTTGGTAAAAGATATATTACTCTTTAAAGAGCTTTTCTCTACAGATGAATTCCGTTTATGATAGATAAATGCAATTTTTAATTTTTACAAAAGAATTTTAAGGAAGAGAAATTTCCTAGATTCAAAGCTTTCATTCCATCAAAAAATAATGAATTATATTATAAACCTCTTATTTTTCCTGTTACATGTAAATTAAATACTTTTTGTATCTTATTTCATTGCCAAGATAACTTTCGTTATACCTTCTCGACTTATTCCATAATGTGCTAAAATATCTAATTGGCTTCCATTACAAATTGGTTCATCGGGTATTCCTAACGATACAAATCTACATGTAATAGCATATTCCATAAGTAATCTTGCAATGGCATCTCCAAGCCCCCCGTTAATGCTATGCTCTTCACAAACAATGACAGAACGGTGGGATTTACAAAATTCTAATACAGATGCGTTATCTAAAGGGCGAATTGTTGGTACACTGACAACTGTTGGTATAATTTCATATTTTTTGAGTTCTTCAGCCGCTTCAAGACAAATCTGCACCGCTTCACCAGTGGCAAGTAAGAGAATATCTTTTCCTTTTTTTACAACAGAAGCTTTATTGATATCAATTTTTGCAGCATCTTTATGAATATTTGTAAGAGCACGCTTTCCTAAACGTATATAAGCAGGCATAGGACTGCTTAACGTCGAGAGAATTGCAGCTTCTGTTTCTTTATTATCGGCAGGAGCCATAATGTGTATGTTGGGAATGGCACGAAGTGAAGCAAAATCAGAAATAGCATGATGTGTAGCCCCAAGTGGCCCATAGCTAATACCAGCACTAATACCAATTAATCGAACAGGATTTTCACAATACGCGACATCTATCTTTATTTGTTCAAGGGCACGCGTTGTCAAAAAACAAGCCTGCGAAACAACAAAAGGCTTTTTGCCACATGAAGCAAGACCAGCAGCAACACCTACTAAATTTTGTTCAGCAATTCCAACTTCTATAATACGCTCTGGATAAAGCTTTGCAAATTGATCAATCTTTCCAGATAAGCGTGAATCAGCTGTTAAAACAACAATATCTTTATCAAATTTTGCTATTCTTATAAGAGTCTTATTTAAAATATCGAGGTTTAAAAATTTCACGGCATTTTGTGTTTTTTGATGAAGATGATCCACACTCATATTCCCATTAATTGAATTTTTGTCTCAATTTCCTCGACAGCAAGATTATATTCCTCATCTGTTGGAATTTTATGGTGCCAGATTATGTCATTTTCCATGATAGAAATTCCACTACCTTTTATTGTGTTCATAATGATTGCTGTTGGCTTATCCTGATGAAATGGAGGTGATCTTAATGATGTTTTCAGTTGGGTCATATCGTGACCATCAATTTCTACAACATGCCAACCAAAACTTGTAAATTTATCTGCTAAGGGCTCTGTTTTCATTAAGACATCCGTTGTATCTGTAATTTGCAACCGATTTCTATCAACAATGGCGATGAGATTGCTGAGTTTATAATGTGCTGAAAAAAGTGCTGCTTCCCAAACAGAGCCCTCTGCCATTTCACCATCGCCAAGAAGCACAAAAACACGATAAAATTGAGAATTAAGTTGTCCAGAAAGAGCCATTCCTGCGCCAAGAGATAAGCCATGTCCAAGAGAACCTGTACTTTGTTCTATGCCAGGAACTTTTTTAGTGACATGACCAATAAAATCCGAACCAAAGCCTAAATAAGTATCAAGAAGTTGAGGGGCAAAATACCCCATTTCTGATAATACAATATACAACGCTTCAACCGCGTGTCCCTTACTTTGGATATATCGATCGCGATTTGGATCATGGATATACTTTGGATTTATTTGAAGAATATGTTTGTATAAGATATAAATAAAATCAATACAGGAAAGGCTCCCAGCCGTGTGACCAGATTTTGCTTTTTTAATGAGATCAAGTATTTTAAGACGTAAACGAAGAGCATAAATCGCATCATCAATATCTGCTTTATTGGTTGCATAAGCCATATTTTCTCCCCCCTTTAGAAAATTTATGAAAGAGTCATTGTAAACTCCTCATACAAGAATTCTTCCCTCATCGGAAATAGCATTTGCGATAGCTTCATCATGCGCCTCATCAGGTAAAAGCATATCATTATGCGCGCATCCAGATGGAATCATAGGGAAACAATTTTCTAAATTATGAACATGACAATTAAAAAGAACGGGCTTACTACAGTTAATCATTTGCTGAATTTTATCATCAAGTTCATCTGGTTTTGAACAAAAAATACCAATTGCTCCATAAGCTTGTGCTAATTTCATAAAATCAGGCATTGATTCCGTATAAGAATGAGAAAGACGATTGCCGTGCAATAATTGTTGCCACTGACGGACCATGCCCATATATTGATTATTTAAAATAAAAATTTTAACCGGTGTATCATGCTGAATTGCTGTTGCCAGTTCCTGAATATTCATCTGAATGGAAGCATCACCAGAAATACATAAAACAAGTGCATCAGGATGTGCTATTTGAACACCGATTGCAGCAGGAAGACCATACCCCATAGTTCCAAGCCCTCCAGAAGTCATCCAATGTTTTGGTTCATCAAAGCGGTAATATTGTGCAGCCCACATCTGATGCTGCCCAACATCCGTTGTAACATAAGCATTGCTATCTTTTGTAAGTGTATAAAGCCGTTCAAGAGCATATTGAGGCATAATGACATCTGTTTTCTTCGCATATGCCAATGAATTACGTGCTTTCCAGCGATTAATTTGCCGCCACCATATGTCACGCTTCTCGCTCTTTACTGTTTGATAGGCACGCAAATATTGCATTATATCCTCTAAAAGAGAAGCAACATCACCAACAAGTGGAACCTCTACTTTTACGATTTTATTGATAGAAGAAGGATCAATATCAATATGAATAATGCGTGCATGAGGTGCAAATGCATCAAGCCGTCCAGTAATACGATCATCAAACCGGGCGCCAATAGCTAACATAACATCACAATCATGCATAGCCATATTAGCCTCATAAGTCCCATGCATCCCAAGCATTCCAAGCCAGTTTTTTCCAGAAGCAGGATAAGCACCAAGCCCCATCAATGTTGAAGTAATTGGAAAATCTCCCAATTGAACCAAATCACGCAAAAGCCTTACAGCTTCAAGACCCGATGAAATAACACCACCACCAGAATAAATAATAGGACGTTCAGCTTCTGCTAAAAGAGAAACAGCACGTTCAATAGCCACAGATTTTTCTTTCAATTGTGGAGAAGGATGAAGAGATGCGAACATTTTCGGTGCTTTATAAACACCCAAAGAAAATTGAACATCCTTAGGAATATCAATCAAAACCGGCCCTGGACGTCCTGATTGAGCAATGAAAAAAGCTTCATGAATAATTTCTGCAAGATCATTCACATCTTCAACCAGCCAATTACGTTTCGTACAAGGCTTTGTAATACCAACTGTATCTGCCTCTTGAAAACCATTTGTTCCAATCACGGTTGTCGGTACCTGACCAGAAAAACAAACAAGAGGAATAGAATCCATGAATGCATCTTGTAAAGGAGTCACAGCATTTGTTGCTCCTGGACCAGAAGTTACAAGCATAACACCTACTTTTCCTGTACTACGTGCATAACCTTCAGCAGCATGACCTGCTGCTTGTTCATGACGTACCAAAATATGCTGAAGTAAATTTTGTTGATAAAGAACATCAAAAATAGGAAGAACAGCTCCTCCAGGATAACCAAAAATATGCTTAACACCCTGATCAATAAGGGCTTGAAGCACTATATCAGCACCCGACATTCTTTTTCCGTCCGCACTTTCTTGCTGTCTTGGATGATCTGTCATTTTCCCACTCACTCACTTTAGTACAATAAAAAAGCTCCCGCAGGAGCTTATAAAATAAGGAAGAACTCATTTTAAAGAGCTCCAAAAGAGCCCATTACACGCAAAAAGCATATATTGTATGCCCCCCTTGAGTTTTAAGCTATAACCCTCACGGAAAATCTTTTCTTTAGGGCATGTATTTTAATTCTATCAATACTATTCGTCAATTAAAAAGTATCTTCTTTTCAATTGCTTTTTTAAAGTCTTAGCTCTTTTATTAAGTAAGAATCATCCATTCGTCATTAAATTGATGACGGAACCATGTCATCTGCCTTTTTGCGTATCTCCTTGTATGTGTTTTCACCATTTCAAGCGCATTCTCAAAACTTCTATATCCTTCCAAATGAGCAAGAAATTCAGCTACACCTATAGCCTTCATCGCTGGTAATAAAGGAGAAAGCATAAGCTTTTTCATTGCCATAACTTCTTCTAAAGCACCTCTTTCAATCATAGAGTTCAAGCGTTTATGAATACGTTCATAAAGCAGTTGGCGTGGGGGCATAAGAAGAATTTTTTCTGAACTATTGGATGAAATCAAAGGAACTGTTTTTTGCTTTTGCCACCAACTAAGCTTTTTACCAGTTGCATCATAAACTTCCAAAGCACGTACAATACGCTGCCCATCTTGCGAAGAAATTTTCTCAGCCAAAACAGCATCAATTTGCAATAATTTACGATAAAGGCTTTCAGCACCTTCTTCATCAAGCAAAAAACGCCATTTTTGCCGCACAATATCTGGAATATGAGGAATTTCTGAAATTCCCTCCAAAAGCGCACGGAAATATAGCCCTGTTCCACCAACAAAAATAATTGATTTCGATGTGACTGCTTTTAAAATTTTACCAACATCATAAGCCCACTGCCCTACCGAATAATGAACAGTAGGACTTATATAACCATAAAGATAGTGCGGAACAATTTTAGTATCCGCTTCTGTTGGCCGTGCTGTTAAAATATCTAAAACATCATAAACTTGCATTGAATCAGTGTTAATGATAAAGGCGTTCCTTTCTTGTGCCATTTTTAAGGCAAGTGCTGACTTCCCACTCGCAGTGGGACCCGCTATTAATGTAATTGTTCTTTGTACCATGAGTAAAAGTTCCCATATCGGTCATTCAACAACCAATTACAACATGCATTTTCCCACAATCCTGTGTTTTCCGTTATAAGATTAGAATGCATATTTTTCAAAAAAAATACAAATAAAACCTCTACGCTTAATAAAAAAATAACGATAAAAAGGCCTCAAACATTTAGAAAAACATAATAAATAAAAAATCCTAAAAAGCCTCAAAACATCTTCTTTCTTTCATTATTTAAGAGAAAACGCAGCTATAATGTTCTTTTAGGAATAAATATATTCATAATAATCATATACAAAAATGATATGCATCTTATTTCACAAGAAATAATTTTAAGCTTTATGATAATAAAAATACACGGGAATTATAAGAAACTCTAATTTCTGATAAAAGCTTAAGAAGTTATTTTTTCAAGTTTTTCGTTTTTATCAATCATGAAGCATGAAAATAAGATCTCTAAAAAGAACTATAGTTGTTATTCCTTTTTTACATCATACCCCTTGTAAAAACAAAACGAAGAAAATTCTTATTTGCCAACTGCTTTTAAAACAATCACAAAAATATAAATCATTGAATACATCTTTTGACAAATCAACCCCTCCAATATGATACTCTCATATTAATCTATTGGAATCGTTACAACTCGTAACTCCCCATCGGGATGAGCAATAACGAGTAAGGCATTTTTTCGTCCAGCCTCACGTAATTTATGGATACGTTTTTTAGCATCATCAATTGTTGTGATAGAACTTTGATTAATATCAACAATAACTTCACCAATGTGAATACGTTTTTTATCTGCTGCACTATTTTGTGCAACAGATGTTACAACCAATCCTTGAAGCTTGTCGGTAATTAAATAATGATGGCGCAAATCTTCTGTCAATTCAGATAATGTCATTCCTGCAAATTGCATCGTTACATGTTTCGAGACAGCATTGCTGTTTTCATCATGAGATTCTTTTTCTGTATCTTCATTTATATCTGTTTCAATCAAACGTCCAAGCTTAACTTTTACTGTTTTTTTCTCTCCACCTCGCAAAACAGTCACATCTACGATGTTTCCTTCCGAACTTTCTGCTACTAAGCGAGGCAAATCACGGGCATGTTTAATTTTACTATTCCCAAAAGACAGAATAATATCTCCCGTCTGCAACTGGCTATTATCAACATCCGTTTGCTCTATTTTGCCAGCAACCAATGCCCCTTCAGTATTTTGTAGCTTCCAACTTTTTGCAATATCCTCTGTCACTGGTTGAATACGAATAGCCAACCAACCACGTCTTATTTCTCCAAAATCACGTAACTGATTTATAACAGAAAGAGCCATATCTGATGGTATAGCAAAACCAATACCAATAGATCCTCCCGATGGCGAAATAATTGCGGTATTAATTCCAATCACCTTACCATTTCTATCAAATAACGGCCCCCCAGAATTACCTCGATTAATCGCTGCATCGGTCTGAATAAAATCATCATAAGGACCAGCATTGAGATCACGATTACGTGCTGAAATAATACCAACCGTCACACTTCCCCCAAAACCATAGGGATTACCAATAGCCATAACCCAATCACCGATGCGTGCTTTTTCTGAATCACCAAATCTTACAGCTTTTAATTTTCTATTTCCTGCATCTACTTGAAGCAATGCCAAATCAGTCTTGCTATCCTTTCCAAGTAATTTTGCTTTCAATTTTACTCCATCAGTAAAATTAACTTCAATATCATCAGCATCCACAATAACATGATAATTTGTAACGATAAGTCCTCTTTCTGCATCAATCACAAAACCAGATCCTAAAGAACGAACTTTTTGAAACTGACTATCTTTTTTACCATCTTGAGGCGTAAAAAAATCTGTGAAATATTCTTCTAACAATGAATCTTTTGGAATAACGGGTAGTGAAGTATTGTCATCCTGTTCAGTTCCCTCAACTGTCTGTGCTGTAGAAATATTCACAACTGTCTCTAAAAGTTCAGCAGCTAAATCAGGAACAGAAAGTGGTATATTATTCTCTTCTCCCCAAGACAAATGTACTGGTCCTAATAAAAATAAAACCACACAAACAACAACTCTTGTGGCAAAACACCGCAAAGACGTATTTTTACCCATGACATGCCTTTAATCAAATGCTACAAAAGCCTCAACCAATTTATTAAATCAGTATCGCTTAACACTCATCATTTTCACCATAAAAAATGACCACGAACATACCTCTTATGCAAAAGGTTGTATCCACAATCCATTGTTTCATTTATTCTCCCCCAGACTTTAAATCTATTTTTCCTAAATCACGACTTATTGTTGATGGAAATTTTCTATTTTCTTGCCGTGGATTACGGAAGTAGAAAAAGAAATCTTCATTTGGTGAAAAAACCATTGGAACCTTCTCTAAATTCTTATATTGTTCCATCGCTAACCAAAAATCATAAAAGGATGGATTAACTTTCCTAGCATTCAATAAAATGCGAATACTTTCCGCCTGACCTTCACCACGTGTAATTTCCGCATCACGCTTTGCAGCTGCTACAATTTCTTCATATTCACGGTTAGCTTCTGCTACAATACGATCTCTCTCCTGCTGACCACGAGCACGAATATTTTCCGCAGCCGCCTCACGCTCAGCCGCCATTTGCCGATAGACATCTTCTGAAACAGCATCGGTCAAATCGGTTTTTCGAATACGCACATCCACAATTGTAATACCCAAAGAACCTGCATCAACAGAAAATTGCTGCTGAACTTCAGCCATCATCGCCCCCCGCTCATCTGATAAAGCTGCTTTAAATTCTCTCTTACCATAGACAGCCCGTAAAGCATCAATAAAACGCGGTGCAAGATTTTCACGCGCTGCAATTTGCGGACGCCCTGAAGCAATGCGCTGTAAAAATAATTTAGGATCTGTAATACGATAAATAAAGAATGCATCTACTTCATAATAAGCACCCCCACGAACCTGTACAGATTGTGTAGGAACATCATAACGCAGCAACCTATTATCAACGACAACCATCTTATCCACGAAAGGCATTTTTACATAGATTCCAGGTTTAGACTCTACTTTAACAATTTGCCCAAAGCGCTTAATTGCAACTTGCTGACGAGGATAAACAATAAAAATGGACATCCACAAGACAATCAAAAGAAGCACAACAATACTTAATACAAATACAAAGCGCGATTTCTGCATCATTAATATCCTCCAGAAGTGCGAGAATCTACGAACGGTACAGAACGTAGTGATGTTTCTTTTTCTGGTTTTGATGAATTTTTACGCAGCAAATCATTGAGAGGGAGATAAGGGACTACCGGAGAATTCACCTGATCAAGAAGCAATTTGTTGGGTGAAGAAAAAATACGCCCCATTGTTTCCATATAAATGCGATAGCGTGTAGCCTCTGGTGCTATTGCAGCCTCACGAGCTATAGCCTGAAAGCGCTCAGCACGCCCTGTTGCTTCCTCAATCATTTGCGCTTTTTCACCTTTTGCGATTTCCCGTGTGCGTGATGCTTCACCATTTGCTAAACCAATTTTTGTAAAACGCACACGATTTCCCTCCTCAATCATTCGCCCACGTTCTTGTTCTGCCTGCTGGACAGAATTAAATGCAGCCGCAACCTTCGTAGGGGGAGCAGCTTCACTGATCGACACACGACTTATTTCCACACCAAGTTGATATTTATCTACAGTCAACTGAATAATTTTTCTAACATCACTTGCAACTTCTTCTTTTTTATCACGTAAAACATCATCCACCGGCCTAGAACCAATTACCTCACGCATTGCACTTTCCGCAACTTGACGAACAGTCCCTTCTTGATCATTGACATTAAATAAAAATTGTCCAGGACGCACAATCCGATAGTAAACAGAGAAATTGACATTAACGATATTTTGATCACTCGAGAGCATTAAACCTTCACTTTGTTGTCTTTGACCAGGCTGACCACCAATAGAGATTGTTTTTTCCGTTAAAGGCACTTTCATATAAGTCTCAATTGGCCAAAAGTGGAAATGCAAACCATCGCTAATAATTTCTGCTTTAGGTACACCAAAACGCAACTCCACTGCTTGTTCATTTTGCTGCACAATATAAAGGGATTGGTACAACCAAAAAAACACAATAAACAAAAGAAACAGAAAAAAAATGCCCCCGCCACCAAATTGTTTAAACTGATCTTGCCCTTTACGCAAAATATCATCAAGATTGGGGCTATTGTCACCACCGTTGTGACCACCAGAGCCAAAGATATTCTTAGCCGATGTTTTTTTCTCACCACCAAGTTTATTTTTATCGCCGTTCCACGGTCCACCACCATTTTGATTTGTCCAGGGCATTATCACCTCTTTAACTGACTCATTGAATCAAATGCTCATCACTCATTGTCATCTTATAGGGTGCCTCTTCTCTAATTACAATGCAACTGACAAACTCTTTCCACTTAATTACAAAAATTATTTTCGCTCATAGACTACAAAACGTGTCGAGTGACTATCTTTATCTCCTTGAGGAATATCTTGTGTTTGGACAAGAGTCCACTTATCTTTATCTATAACAGGAAAAAAACTATCCCCTTGAATGGACGCTAAAACTTCTGTAAGGAATATTTTATCTGCAAGATGAAACCCTTGTTGAAAAATTTCACCACCACCAATAATGAAAATGGCATCTGCACCATTTTGAGAAGCTACTTTTTTTGCGATAGCACAGGCTTGAGATAAAGAGTGAGCAATAACAGCACCTTCAGCTGTAAATGTATCATTACGCGTAATAACAATGTTTGTACGCCCTGGTAAAGGACGTCCGATAGAATCCCAAGTCTTTCGTCCCATAATAATAGGGCTACCGAAAGTTAAAGCCTTAAAGCGTTGTAAATCTGTTGATAAATGCCAAGGCATTGCACCTTCATGACCGATAACACCATTTTGTGCAACAGCTGCAATTAAACAAATAGGAAGAGTCATATTGCCACCGGAGCCTTTATATGTGGATGTGCTTCATAATTAAGCAATTCAAAATCCTCAAATTTATAAGAAAAAAGATCTGTCACCGCTGAATTTATACGCATTAACGGTAAAGACTTTGGGACACGAGACAATTGATATTCAGCCTGTTCAAAATGATTAGAATAAAGATGAGCATCACCAAGGGTATGAACAAAATCACCTACTTTTAAACCACTCACTTGTGCAATCATCATCGTTAATAAGGCATAGGAAGCAATATTAAAAGGAACACCTAAGAAAATATCTGCTGAACGTTGATAAAGCTGACAAGACAATTTACCATCCGCAATGTAAAATTGAAAAAAACAATGACAAGGGGGCAAAGCCATCTCTTCTATCAACGCCGGATTCCACGCAGATACAATTAAACGACGAGAATAAGGTATCTTCTTAATCATGGTCAAAAGATCACGAATTTGATCAATATGCCTCCCATCAGGAGTAGGCCAAGAACGCCACTGGTAGCCATAAATAGGGCCAAGATTGCCTTTTTCATCTGCCCATTCATCCCAAATTGATACACCATGTTCCTTCAACCATGCAATATTCGTATCACCTCTCAAAAACCACAAAAGCTCATAAATAATTGAGCGTAAATGTAGTTTTTTTGTTGTTAACAAGGGAAAACCATCCTGCAAATTAAACCGCATTTGATATCCAAAAACCGATCGCGTTCCCACCCCCGTTCGATCTGGACGATCAATACCTTTATTTAACACATGAGATAAAAGACTAAGATACGTTTTCATATAAGCATTATGACCAATTCTCGTAATTACAAAAAATATATATAGATATAAATATTATAAAATTATACTTTAAATCTCTTTTAGCAAACATCTTACACAAGAAATTATAATGATACGATTAAATTTTAATGACGCAACAGATAAAACACTGCCAATACTCCAGAAATAAAATAAACATAAGGGGTTAAAACATGCATGAGACATAAAAGGGGTAGCCTCATGGAAAAAAACGACGCAACGTTAGAACCGCATGATACAAAAAAACATGTTCTTTCTATTATATCCAGTGCATCAAGTAATCTCGTAGAATGGTATAGTTTTTATGTTTATTCATTTACATCTATTTATTTTGCATCGCAATTCTTTCCCTCTAATGAAGATGTTGTTACTGAACTTTTAAAATCTTCCATTGTCCTTTTTATTGGCTTCCTTATGCGTCCCATTGGTGGTTGGCTATTCGGATTTATTGCCGATCGTTATGGACGCAAACGCGCTCTTCTTATTTCTGTTTGTATAATGTGCGGTAGTTCATTTTTTATTGCTCTCCTTCCTACCTATGAAACAATTGGAGCCACAGCAACAGTTCTGCTTATTATACTACATATGCTTCAAGGACTTTCAGTTGGGGGGGAATATGGTACAACAGCAACTTATATGAGCGAAGTTGCACTTAAAAATCGTCGTGGTTTCTTTAGCTCTTTTCAATCTGCAACACTTATCGGTGGTCAATTACTTGCTACTTTAATTATGTCTATTCTTGCATTCTATCTCACTGAAGATCAATTAAAAGCGTGGGGGTGGCGTATCCCTTTTGCCATAGGTGGATTAGGAGCAACTGTTGCGCTTTATCTTCGTCATTTACTTCACGAAACAAGCACTGAAGAAAACCGCTCTAAAAAACAAGCCGGAAGTCTTAAAGAACTTCTCTGTAATCACAGAAAAGCTTTTCTTTTAGTGATTGGTTTTACAGCTGGAGGATCACTCACATTTTATACCTGCACAACGTATATGCATAAATACCTGATTACAACAACCGGTTTTGATAAACACACTGCGACAACAATCATAACTGCCGCACTCTTTATTTTTATGTTGTTCCAACCTCTCTTTGGTTTTCTGTCCGATAAAATTGGTACAAGAACTTTATTGCTTATTTGGAGCATCTTATCTATCGTCTACACAATTCCTATACTGAAAATAATTGGGAGCACTGATAATAAATGGATTGCATTATGTTCCATTATTGGAATGTTCTGCATTTTAAGCCTTTATACTTCCGTCTCTAGTATTGTAAAAGCAGAAATGTTCCCTGCCTCTATACGTGCAATGGGTGTTGGACTTTCTTATGCTATTGCAAATGCAATATTTGGTGGTTCAGCTGAATACATAGCATTCGGATTAAAAAAGATTGGTTATGAATCTGTCTACGCTTTGTATATAATGGGAGTAATGAGTATTGCATTCATTACCATTTTTATTATGCCAGATGCTCGAAAAAAAGGATACCTACAAGAAGATAATATTCATTAACTTGTTTATATTAAACAAAAAGCCCAGCATTTAGGGCTTTTTGTTTCTATAATATATGGAGTGTAATACTTATAAACTTTTATTTTTCCACAATAATATAAGACAAACCCCTCCTCTTTGCAATATACATTATAATACATGAATTTATCTTCATTTTACAAAAAATGCTTTTGCGTTCTATACATAATTCCATATACTTCAAATAAAAAACAAACTGCTCTTTTATAATTTTTTTATATTCAAAACTATTTTTATTCTTTTAACCATATTAACTTTGTTCTTTTTTAAAAATCAAAATATCCCTTTTAATAAATACGAAAAGTCTTTTTCTTAAGGCTACAAAATTAAAGACTTCAAACGATTTACGAATACAACCCTAAAGAAATTTTATAAGAAATTCATATTATACAATTGAATTTTAGTAATATAAATCGTAAACCATTTTAATAAAAAATGAAACATAACTTTAAAAGGGGATATTTAATGAAAAGCGAAACAACTCTCGCACCACATGATGCAAGAAAACGTATTTTTTCTGTCATCTCGAGTGCATCAGGAAATCTTGTAGAATGGTATGATTTTTATGTTTACTCATTTACATCAATCTATTTTGCATCGCAATTTTTTCCTTCAAATGGCGATATCATTACGCAACTGTTAAAAGCTGCAGCGGTCTTTTTTATGGGATTTCTTATGCGCCCTATCGGCGCATGGCTCTTTGGATTTATTGCTGATCGTTATGGACGCAAACGCTCAATGCTCGTTTCTGTCTTTATGATGTGTGGTGGAACATTCCTTATCGCCATACTCCCTACCTATGAAACAATTGGTACAGCAGCCGCAGTTCTTCTTCTTTTAGTTCGAATGTTACAAGGACTTTCTGCGGGGGGTGAATACGGTACAGCAGCAACTTATATGAGTGAAATTGCTCCTAGAAATCATCGTGGCTTTTTTGCTTCCTTCCAATATACCACACTCATTACGGGACAACTTCTTGCTAGTTTTGTCATCTTTCTTTTATCACTTTACCTCACTGAAGATCAGTTAAAAGCATGGGGCTGGCGTATTCCTTTTGTCATTGGTGGATTAGGAGCAATAATTGCACTTTATCTACGCAGCTTACTTCATGAAACAACCACTCAAAAAAGCCGCTCTCAAAAACATGCTGGTAGTCTTAAAGAACTCTTTCGTAACCACAAAAAAGCTTTCTTTTTGGTTGTTGGCTTTACAGCAGGAGGTTCTCTCACATTTTATACCTACACCACTTATATGCAGAAATATCTGATAACAACCAGCGGTTTTGATAAACAAACAGCAACAACAATCATGACTGCAGCACTTTTTATTTTCGTGTTACTCCAACCTTTCTTTGGTTCTCTAGCTGATAGAATTGGAGCAAGAGCTTCACTGATCAGTTGGAGCATCCTCTCCATTATCTGCACAATTCCTGTGCTTAAAATGATTGGTAATACCCACAATACATGGATTGCTTTCTTTGTCATTATTGGCATGCTCTGTATTATGAGTTTTTATACATCCATCGCTGGTATCATAAAAGCAGAACTTTTTCCTGCTTCAATCCGGGCCATTGGAGTTGGGTTTGCTTTTGCTATTGGTAATGCGCTTTTTGGTGGTTCTGCTGAATATGTAGCACTTGGATTTAAAAAGGCGGGACATGAAACTGTCTTCTTTTTTTACATCATTGGTATGATGATTATTGCACTCATCTCAATTCTCTTAATGCCTGATATAGATAAAGGAGGATATCTTAAGGACGATGAAGCCCATTAAATTTTCTACACATAACAAAAAGCTCAATTATTTGAGCTTTTTTTATAAGAAATTTACAAAAACCCAGTAAAAGAAGAAAATCACATGCAATATTTCTTCTCGTCATTCATCTTATAAAAAAATGTTTTGCCTTTTTTAAAAGGTGAAGGACACATCTATAACAATCTATATTGTTTAGATTTTCTCAAATATCTGCATTAATTAACGACAAAAATAATAACAAGTTACACAATTTTTCTTTTCCCTCTCAATACCCTATCCTCAAATTTCCAAACAGCCATTTTCAATGCCCTTTTTACCGATAGTGCATGCATTATGAACTTATTTCTTTAAACCTCTCTCTACGCTTTTAGCGCTAATGTCGCAAAATATTACTCTCTAATAAAATATCCTCCCCCAATAAGCCTGTATAAAATCATTATTATAAAATTGAATTTTTATGATACAAATCACAAAATAACTTTAATAAATAATAAATCTAAAAGGGGGGCATTTCATGGAAAGCAATACCACTTTAACACCGCATGATACAAGAAAACGTATTTTTGCTATCATATCCAGTGCATCAGGTAATCTCGTAGAATGGTATGATTTTTATGTTTACTCATTTACATCAGTTTATTTTGCATCACAATTTTTTCCTTCAAATGGAGATGTTGTTACACAACTCTTAAAAGCCGCAGGCGTCTTTTTTATTGGCTTCCTTATGCGCCCAATTGGAGCGTGGTTCTTCGGCTTTATTGGTGATCGTTATGGACGTAAACGTTCAATGCTTATTTCTATTTTTATGATGTGTGGTGGCTCTTTCTTCATCGCCATACTTCCTACCTACGAAACGATTGGAATAACAGCAGCAATCCTTCTCCTTTTAGCCCGAATGATGCAAGGTCTTTCAGCGGGTGGTGAATACGGTACAGCTGCGACTTATATGAGCGAAGTTGCTCTTAAAAAACACCGTGGTCTTCTTGCTTCTTTCCAATCTGCTACGCTTATCACGGGCCAACTTTTTGCTAGCTTTATTATCTTTATTTTAGCACTTTATCTCACTGAAGATCAGTTAAAAACTTGGGGCTGGCGTATTCCTTTTGTTATTGGCGGCTTTGGAGCAATAATCGCGCTTTATCTACGCCGTTCTCTCCATGAAACCACCACTAAAGAAAGCCGCTCTCAAGTACGAACTGGTAGTCTTAAAGAACTTCTCACAAAACATAGAAAAGCTTTTGTTGTAATTGCTTGTTTTGCATCTGGAGGTTCTCTCACATTTTATACCTGCACCACTTATATGCAAAAATATCTGATTACAACTACCGGCTTTGATAAACATACAGCCACAACAATCATGACTGGTGCACTTTTTATTTTTATACTCTTCCAACCTCTAGCTGGTATGCTAGCAGATAAAATTGGAACAAAAACTTTACTTATCATTTGGAGTGTGCTCTCTGCTATTTTTACATTTCCTGGACTAAGCCTCATCGGTAACACACACAGTACATGGGTTGCCTTCTCAGTCATTATTGGACTGCTCTGTATTATGAGCATGTATACAGCCATCTCTGGTGTTGTAAAATCAGCAATGTTTCCTTCTTCAATACGCGCGTTAGGAGTGAGCTTATCTCATGCTATTGGCAATGCATTTTTTGGTGGTTCTGCTGAATATGTAGCACTTGAATTTAAAAAGGCGGGACATGAACCCTTCTTTTATTTTTACATAACCATTGTAATGATCATTGCATTTATTGCGCTTCTCTTTGTACCGGATATGCGTAAAGGCGGATATCTTCAAGACAATTAATTATATTAAATTTTTCATATTTAATGAAAAAGCCCAAGTAAATTGGGCTTTTTTATAATTATTCCATAAATACACAGTTTTATATTGTTTAAACTTTATGAAGTGCATTTAATTGCTTCGCTACCAGATAATAAAAAGTCACACGACTTTTTCTACGATCCCCAGACATCATACTTGCAACTTTTGAAACAGCTATTTTAGCACTTTGCTCATCAACCCCTAATACATCTTGAACCCATTTTTCAACACGTTCTAGTTCTTTTGGATCCGATGTAGCAACCAACGATGCATCCTGTTTTTTCATCACCAACGCTAAACGACGGCTAAGCCGTTCTATTGCTATTTCATCAGGATTTGAATCATATAGTTTAATATCTGCTAGATCATTTGTCATTCTGCACCCTCTCCTCTCCAAAAATAAGTAGCTGTATTTTACAACCACACTCTATAACTTCTAATAATTTAGAGGATTAAAAATATTAACAACCCCCCCTTTCCGAAAGACTATTCTTCACCTATATTTAAGGGGTTGGTTTACCAACTATGGTAATAAATAGACGGTGAAATAAACCTATTGGACCCGGGGGCGGTACCCGGCGCCTCCACCAAAATATAATTCTTATCGATTATATTTTGGTGGGGGCGAAACAGGATCGACAAAGGCGTAAAGATCGCTCTTTTACTCGGCATTGTACCACCGTTATCGGGCTAAATGAGTAGTTGCAAATGACAACTATGCGGAAGCGCGTCTCGCCGCTTAGGCGATATGTATGCTTCAAATTAAGTCTTAAACCATCGCAGGTTTAAGCGGGGTTCGAAGGCACCTGGCAACAGAAGCCTTCACTTTTTTAATGTTATTGATTGATCTTTTAAGTATTATTTGTCATAAATTTTGTATTCTTTTTCAATTAATTTAGGTGCATCATAGACAAAATATTGTTAGCTTTAAAAAATATTCCATTGCATAATGTTACTCATGCTTGTCTGCTTACGTAAAATAAAAGGAATAAATTTAGATGGTTCAAGATAAAATCCGTTATGATATTCTTGTTCAGGATGCGCTTCGTGGAGTTGTCCGTAAAGTTTTGTCGGAAGTTTCTAAAGCGGGTCTCCCAGGAAATCACCATTTCTTTATTACTTTTTTAACAAATGCGCCCGGCGTAAAAATCTCTCCTCGATTGAAAAGTCGCTATCCAGAGCAAATGACAATCGTTTTACAACATCAGTTTAGAGATTTAAGCGTATCGGAAACAGCCTTCGAAGTTACGCTTTCTTTTAGAGAAGTTACAGAAAAGTTAGTGATTCCTTTTAGTTCTATTCAAGTATTTTATGACCCTATTGCAGCGTTTGAAGCTGCGTTCGATCTTCCCTCTAATCGTACCTCTCGTGAAAATGAAAATTTAGAAAACACCTCAAATCCACCTATCGTTCTGTCGAACAAACCCCAAAAAGAAAATATGCATCCAAAAGAACAAAATCTTACCACAAATAAGGAATCTTCAAACAATGATACAAAACCAAGTGCTGATGTTGTTTCTTTGGATTCTTTTCGGAAAAAATAAATATATCTTCTCATGAGTGAACTTATCAATCTTCGCCAATTCCGCAAACAAAAAAAGCGTTTAGCAAAAACAACACATGCAGAAGAAAATCGTTATCGTTTCGGACGAACAAAAGCTGAGAAGCTTTTTGAGAAAAAAGAATCCTTAAAAGTGCAAAAATTTCTTGATCGAAACCGTTTATTAAATGGTGAAGAAGAGTAGAACAATGCATGTAAATAATTTGATTGATTGGTCAGAAGTGGTTTTGCAAAAAGTATCTGTTCGAATTGATGGACATGCAACCAGTGTATCTTTAGAAAAACCCTTTTTAGACGCCCTCAAAGCTATAGCGCGCAAAAAAGGGCAATCATTAGCCTCTATCATTACTGATATTGATAGCAAAAGACCACAAAAAGTAAATCTTTCATCCGCATTACGGATTTATACACTTCAGAGTGTTCTTACCCAACAGCTTTAAGCCTCATTTCTATTGTATAATCTTTTTTATTTAACAAAAGATGTTGTGCTTTCTTAAGAAAAAACTTTTTAGATCTAGAACTCAAACCTAAAAAAGATTACACATAAGGTATAATGAAAAAATTTTCCAATCATATCCCATTCTTTAAAGAAGATGAATCTCCTCCTCATCATGAAAAAAGCTCTGGAGATACAGCTTATGATGTAAGAGAAAAAGCACACTGTAATGCCGACTATTTAGAACAGCTCAATCCCGAACAACAACAATCTGTTATGACAACAGAAGGGCCTCTTTTAGTTCTTGCAGGTGCTGGTACTGGAAAAACGCGTGTTCTGACAACCCGTATTGCTCATATTTTACGCTCTGGACTTGCCTCACCTCAGCAAATACTTGCTGTGACCTTTACCAACAAAGCAGCACGCGAAATGCAAATACGCATCGGTATGCTTATTGGTAAAATAGTTGAAGGGATGCCTTGGCTTGGAACTTTTCATTCTACTGGGGCAAAAATTTTGCGCCGTCACGCAGAACTTATCGATTTAAAGAGCAATTTTACAATTCTTGATAGCGATGATGTTATTCGACTTTTAAAACAACTTATTCAAGCTGAAGGGTTAGACGATAAACGGTGGCCAGCAAAAAACTTTGCGATGATGATTGATTCTTGGAAAAATCAAGGACTTTCACCAGAACATATTTCAGAAAGTGATAACCATTCCTTTGGCAATGGTATGGGACGTAAACTCTACCGTAGCTATCAGCATCGATTAAAGACACTTAATGCTTGTGATTTCGGTGATCTTCTTCTTCATACTATTTCTATCTTTCAACACAATCCAGACATTCTTCGCGAATATCATTCCCAATTCCGCTATATCCTTGTAGATGAATATCAAGATACGAATACAGCACAATATCTTTGGCTTCGCCTTTTAGCACAACAACCTAAAGGGCAGCACGTCAATCTTTGCTGTGTTGGTGATGATGACCAGTCTATTTACGGATGGCGTGGTGCAAAAGTTGATAATATATTACGTTTTGCGCAAGATTTTCCTCCTGCAAAAATTATTCGCTTAGAACGTAATTATCGTTCAACATCACATATCCTTAAAGCCGCTTCTCATTTAATTTCTTATAATAAAGAAAGACTTGGAAAAACACTTTTTTCTGATCAAAGAAAAAGTGAAGAAGAAAAAGTAAAAATTCATGCAGCATGGGATTCTGAAGAGGAAGCGCGTGCAATTGGTGAAGAAATTGAACGCGCCCAACAAGCCGGTCATGCACTAAATCATATGGCGATATTGGTACGTGCTTCCTTCCAAATGCGTGAATTTGAAGATCGTTTTGTAACTCTTGGTCTTAACTACCGTGTTATTGGCGGCCCGCGTTTTTATGAACGCAGGGAAATACGTGATGCTATGGCCTATTTTCGTGTTGTTGTACAACCCGCAGATGATTTAGCTTTTGAACGCATTATTAATACCCCTAAACGCGGTTTAGGAGATGCGACCCTACGTACGCTTTATCAAAGGGCACGAGCACGTGCTATCCCTCTCTTTTTTGCGGCAACTGAAATCATTGAAACGGATGAACTAAAACCTAAAGCACGTAGCACTTTACGAAACATTGTTGAAGACTTTCGTCGCTGGCAAAATATGTTACAAGATATGCCTCATAAAGAGCTTGCTGAAACAATCCTTGATGATTCAGGTTATACCACTATGTGGTTAGAAGATCGCTCACCAGAAGCACCAACAAGATTAGAGAATCTAAAAGAAATGATCCGCTCTATGGAACAATTTGAAAGTCTCCAAAGCTTTTTAGAACATGTTGCATTGGTTATGGATTCTGAAAACAATGAAAATATGGATGCTATCAACATCATGACTCTTCATTCAGCCAAAGGGCTTGAATTTGAAACTGTTTTTCTTCCGGGTTGGGAAGAAGGACTCTTTCCCCATCAACGTTCATTGGATGAAGGTGGACAGACAGGATTGGAAGAAGAACGGCGCCTAGCTTATGTAGGAATCACAAGAGCAAAAAAATATCTGCATATATGGTTTGTTTCTAATCGGAGAATTCATGGACTTTGGCAATCCACACTTCCTTCCCGTTTTCTTGATGAATTACCAAAAGAGCATATAGAAATTGTAAAAATGGAAACATCTTTTGGCGGTTATAGCAAATCAAATTTTCAACAATACAATTCCTTTTATAATACCCATCCTACACGAAGACAGGATCGTGCACAAAAAAATATTGAAGGAAAAGTTATCAGCCAATCCATTGCTGATACACCATCAGATTTTTCAATTCATGATCGTGTTTTTCACATAAAATTTGGGTACGGTCATATTTCAGCGATAGATGGGCATAAGTTAACTATTCTCTTTGAAAAAGCTGGAGAGAAGCGCGTACTCGATAACTTTGTAAGCAAAACTTAGTAAGAACAAACACCGTTATTTTTTATTACATTACGAATATTACTTCCATTTATCAATAAAAGCTTGAATAGATAAGTTTTGCATATCAGGCAAGGCACTATGGATTTTATCAAGTGGCCAATTCCACCAAGCCATATCTAAGAGACCTTTAATGACATCATCCAAAAAGCGCATTCGTAACAGCTTTGCAGGAACACCACCAACAATCATATAAGGAAGGACATCTTTTGTTACAACAGCATTTGCACCAATCACTGCGCCATGTCCGACTGTCACTCCAGGCATAATAACTGCACCATGTCCAATCCAAACATCATGCCCAATCATAACACGTTTTGCACAACGTCTTTCACGAAAAGATTGGTCCAGCGGTATATAACGAAAATACTCATTAGGGCGATATGTTATTTTATGCGTTGAAAGGCGTTCCATAGGGTGTTCTAAGGCATTGAGACGAACATGGGATGCAATAGAACAAAAACGCCCAATATCGCTATAAATAGCTTCACTGTTACGCTCAAAATAAGAAAAATCTCCAACAGTTACATCACGCAAAATCACACGTTCATTGATTTCCACATAACGCCCCAATTTACAGCCACATAACCGTGCCGTTGTGTTAATTCGTGGTTCATATGCACGAAATCGAAGATCTTTCTGAATATCCATTTTTACCGGTTTTTTTTAAAAATATAAGAAAACATACTGATCATATAAACAAAATCAATCATGAAACAAAGATTGCAAAACAAATTCACTAATGCTAGAGTTTTTCCTACCTTTTTAAGAGAGTTAAATTATGAAAAATGTCATACGCATCTTAGGGTTAACAGTTATATTTATTGCTGGTATTTTTACTTATGATGCATTTATAAATAAACCTTTAGGTGATCAATTTACATTAATTGATTCAAATGGAAAAACCATTACCGAAGCTGACATTCGAAGTACTCCTTCCATTATCTTCTTTGGCTTTACTATGTGTCCTGAGACTTGCCCAACAACACTGCTTAATCTTGATAGATGGCTTACAGAACTTGGACCAGATGCTCATAAATTAGGGGTATGGTTTGTCACCGTTGATCCTGAACGCGATACACCAAAAGTTCTTCATGATTATCTGAATAACTTTACAAACAAAATTGTAGGGATCAGTGGAAATCCTGAAAAAGTGCATAAAATGGTGGATTCTTTTAATATTGTTGCCGAAAAAGTACCTGGGACAGATGGGAACTATACCTATAATCACACAGCAGCAATTTTCCTTCTCAAAAAAGGTGGAAAGCTTGCTGGTATTATTCCCTATAAACCTCAAGAAAGTGACAGTGAATTACATGATGAGATTGCCATTAAACGACTTAAAAAACTTGTTTCAAACTAAATTAAAAAGCTAATTTTAAGACAAAGGATAGGATGCCCCATCAAATTCGTTTATATCATACTGCTTCTAAAAGCGAAGCAGAACAGTCTTATGCTCTTATGGAAACAACCTTTGAGGAAGAAGGCTATCCTCTCGCTCTTGTAGAAATAGATGAGGAAAATTCTATCTATGAATTGTCGCTTTATGTAAACAAAAATAATCAAGAAACCGCTTGTAAGAAATTTGCGAACATCCTTTCTATTGATCTTGATAAAGTCAAGATGGAGGTTTTACCCGATATTGATTGGGTACAGAAAAGTTTAGAAGGGCTAAAGCCTGTGCACACTGGTCCCTTTTTCCTTTATGGAAGCCATAATAAAAATGATATTCCAGCAAATGTTTTACCTATTGAAATTGAAGCCAATCAAGCCTTTGGTACCGGACATCACGCAACAACAACTGGTTGTTTAGAAATGATTGCCAAAGTAATGCAGAATGAAAATCCACAAAATGCCCTTGATCTTGGTACAGGCAGTGGAGTTCTTGCTATTGGTATTGCAATGCTCAAACCCATTTCTATACTTGCATCCGATATTGATCCAATTGCTATTCAAGTTGCACAGCATAATATTAATATCAATGGTGTAAAAGAATATATTACAGCTATCACAGCAACAAATTTTAATCACGATCAAATTTTATCGCGTGCACCTTTTGATCTCATTGTTGCCAATATCCTTGCCAATCCTCTTATTGAACTTGCGCAAGAGATGGTAAAAGCACTCCAAAAAGGTGGATCAATCATACTCTCTGGAATTTTAGAAGAGCAACACGCTCATGTTTTGGAAGCCTATGTACAACAAGGTCTAAGACATATTGAAACAAACAATCGACAAGGATGGGTTACGATACATCTGAAATAAAAGAAAAGGACGTTGCTATGTACCAGTCTTTTGAAGCAACAACAAATCCAGCTCATGCTAAAGAACGCATTGCCTCTCTTCGTGAAGAACTCGATCATCTCGGATTAGATGGCTTTCTTGTCCCGCGATCAGATGAACATCAAGGAGAATATGTCCCACCACATGCGCAACGTCTTAGCTGGCTTACTGGTTTTACAGGATCATCAGGTATTGCACTCATTTTAAAAAATAAAGCGATACTCTTTACCGATGGACGCTATAAACTCCAAGTTCGCCAACAAACTGATCCTCTTATTTTTGAATATGAAGATCTTATAACTTTTTCCCCTTCACAATGGCTTGAAGAAAATGGACAAAAACTTTCCATTGGTTTTGACCCATGGCTTCATACTATTTCTGCTACAAAAGCCCTTAAAAAAGCATTAGAATGTAAAGCAGGTGGAAAACTTGTTGCAGTTCAGTCCAATCCTATTGATCTGATCTGGCATGACCGGCCACAATCGCCACAATCTGCTTTATCAATTCACTCTCTTCAATATGCAGGATGCGATAGTGAAGAAAAGCTATCCTTAATTCGTAAAGAGATCCAGAAAGCTAAGGCAGACGCTTTTATTTTTACAGATCCTTCTTCTATTGCATGGATATTTAACATACGTGGTAATGATGTTTCTAATACACCTTTTACTCTTTGTTTTTCCCTCATTACAGTCAAAGATACACCCGCATTATTTATTGAAGGCAAAAAATTGGAAAGAGAACAGAAACAGTATCTGGAACGTTATGCAACATTATATGAACCAAACCAACTCATTTCAAAAATAAAAAATCATGTTCAAAAAGGAACGGTTTTTGCCTTAGATCCGCAGCTAACATGTGAAAAACTGCGTACTATTATCAAAGAAGAAGGATATTCTTTTATTCCCCTCACCGATCCTGCTTCTCTACCGCGTGCTGTTAAAAATAACGTAGAATTAAACGGTGCACGAAAAGCACACTTGCGTGATGGCGTTGCTCTAACACGTTTTTTCTCTTGGTTAGATAAGCAAATACCAGAAACAATAAATGAAATTTCTGCGGCTCAAAAATTAGAAGAATTACGTATAAATACAGCAAACGAAATGGGAGAAAAACTTGAAGATCTCTCTTTTGATACAATTTCAGCAGCAGGTGCAAATGGTGCCATTGTTCATTACCGTGTAACAACTGAAACCAACAAAAAACTCAAAGCTGGGGAACTTTATCTTGTTGATTCCGGTGGACAATATCGTGATGGTACCACAGATGTTACACGTACAGTAGCCATTGGAAATATTGCAGAAGAAGAAAAACGCTGTTTTACTCTAGTTCTTAAAGGCATGATTGCTCTTTCAACGGCGCGCTTTCCAAAAGGTACACGAGGACAAGATATTGATGTTCTAGCACGTATTGCATTATGGAAAGCTGGTTTTGATTATGCTCATGGTACGGGTCATGGAGTTGGCTCTTATCTCTCTGTTCATGAAGGACCACAAAATATTTCGCGCAAAGGAAACCAAGAATTACTTCCTGGAATGATTGTTTCTAATGAACCTGGATATTATCGTGAAGGTGCTTTTGGTATTCGTATTGAAAATTTACTCATTGTAAAACCAGCACAAAAAATGAATGGTGAAGATAAAGAAATGCTTTCGTTTGAAACACTCACACACTGCCCCATTGACCGCAGACTTATCCTTCCAGAGCTTTTAACACAAGAAGAGCGACAATGGCTCAATGATTATCACGCGCGTGTTTATCAAATGAATATGCCTTACTTAAATGAAGAAGATAAAAAATGGATAAAAGAAGCAACCATGCCTCTTTAAGTGCAATAGAACCTATATCTTCTAACTGCCTTACAAAACATCATAGAGCCTTTCTTTTTTTAATATGATTTATTTTTAGTAAAAATATAAAAATACTTTTGAAAGCCTTTACTCAATTCATATATTGAAAAAAATTATTGCGAAATTTTTTTCAATAAAAGGAAATCATTTGCAACGATCCTATTTATTATGCTTTAAAAAGCCATCTAAACATAATGTGCTTCAATCAGCTGTAGCCAAGCTTCTTCATTGATAACTTGAACACCTAACGCTTCTGCTTTAGCCAATTTCGATCCAGCTCCATCTCCAGCAACAAGAAAATCGGTTTTTTTAGAAAGTGAATTGGAAGTCTTTGCTCCTGCTCTCTCTGCTAATGCTTTTGCTTCATCGCGTGACATATGTATTAAAGTTCCTGTAAAAACAATGATTTTTCCAGCTACAGGCGAAGATGATGTCATAACAGGTTCCTCATCAAGAGGCATAACTTCTTTAAGCAAAGCAGATAAAATATCACGATTATGGGATTCTTGATAAAAATCAACAATTGCACCCCCTACCTGCGGTCCAATACCTTCAATATTGGTAAGCTCAATCCAAGCTTCATTACCTTCTTTATTCTCTGTTTTACACGGCATAACCGCTGCTATCACCGCATCTTCAAAAGCTTTATAATTTTGATAAGCGCGAGCAAGACGGCGTGCATTAACTTCTCCAACATGACGAATTCCTAGTGAAAATAAAAAACGACTTAAGGAAATTTTTCTACGTGCATTAATAGCATCATAAAGTTTACGCACTGAAACAGCACCAAAGCCCTCCATATTTTCTAAACGTACCAGAGCATTTTCCTGACGACGTTGTAACGTAAAGATATCAGCTGGTGTATGAATACGAAGTGTCTCGTCTTGAACATGAAAGAAAAATTCTACCTGTTTTTTTCCAAGTCCTTCAATATCAAAAGCATTGCGTGCAACAAAATGGCGAATACGCTCAATTGCCTGTGCAGGACAAATAAGCCCGCCTGTACACCGCCGTACAGCCTCTCCTATTTCACGTACAGCATGGCTTCCACAAGCAGGACACAGACGAGGAAAAATAAAAGCTGAAGAATCGTTTTGGCGCTTTTCAGAAATGATATCAACAACTTGAGGAATTACATCACCAGCACGTTGTACAATCACTGTATCACCTACACGGATATCACGTCCTTCACGAATGGGCTCTCCTTTATGACCAATTCCCTTAATATAATCCTCATTATGTAAACTTGCATTGGTAACCACCACACCACCAATGGTAATAGGGCTAAGGCGTGCAACAGGCGTTAATGCTCCTGTACGACCAACTTGGATATCAATGTCTTCCAAAAGGGTCATAGCTTTTTCTGCTGGAAATTTATGCGCAATAGCCCAACGTGGTGAACGAGAAACAAACCCTAAGCGCGTTTGGAGAATTAAATCGTTAACTTTATAAACAATCCCATCAATATCATAGCTTAAAGAATGTCGGCGTTCTTCAATATCATGATAATAGGAAATGATCTCTTCTACTGTCTGAAAAACTTTTGTAAATGGATTGATAACAAAGCCATATTCTTTTAGCTTTTCCATCATCTCCATTTGACTTTTTGCAAACATCTCACTCACTTCACCACAAGCATAAGCAAAAAATTGCAACTTCCTGCTAGAAGTTATTCGTGAATCAAGCTGACGTAGCGAACCAGCAGCTGCATTTCTAGGGTTAGCAAAAGTTAACTTTCCCTGTTCTTGTTGACTCATATTAAGCGCTTGAAAATCCTCCCGTGCCATATAAACTTCCCCACGAACCTCCAGAATATCAGGACATTTTCCTTGCAAAACTTGTGGGATATCAGAAATTGTCCGTGCATTCACGGTGACATTTTCTCCAATATATCCATCACCACGTGTTGCAGCGCACACAAGCCGCCCCTTTTCATAGCGTAAAGATAAAGACAAGCCATCAATTTTTGGCTCTGCTGTTATTTCTAAGACTTGTGTTTTTTGAAAGCGTAAAAAACGACGAATACGTTCAATAAAATCACTGACATCTTCAGGAGTAAATGCATTATCAAGTGAAAGCATCGGCTGCGCATGAATAGCTTTTTCAAACTTTTCAGAAACCGGTGCACCAACTTTATGTGAAGGAGAATCAGTACGAATAAGTTCAGGAAAGAGAGCTTCAATTTTTGCATTACGCTGACGAAGAGCATCATATTCTGCATCAGAAATTTCAGGCTGATCATCACTATTGTACAAAACATCATGATGTGCAATTTCTTTTGCTAACCACTCCAATTCTCTCTCTGCTTCAAGAATAGTCAGATTCTCAATCGCCTTTTTATTCATAATAATCTATTCCAAATGATAGGCTAACAACCATAAAAATATTAATGCTTTATCACAAACAGAAGCCGCATAAACACATGCTCTTTCGTGCAATTCTTGATAAGCAAGTCTTTATCACTTAATTACTTAATCTTTATGCAAGAAGCTTTTGAGCTGCTGCACGCGCCTCTTCAGTAATCTGTTCTCCTGCCAACATACGGGCAATTTCTTCTGCACGTTCATGTTCTTCCATTTTATGAATCCCCGTAACGAAGCAGCCTTTATCATCACTTTCTACCTTTGAAATAAGAAAATGACTGTGCGCTTTCGATGCAACCTGTGGCGCATGTGTAATAGCAAAAACCTGAATTTTATCTGATAAACGCTGAAGCCGTTGCCCAATAGCAGCAGCAACAGCCCCACCAACACCAGTATCAATTTCATCAAAAATCAGTGTAGGAGCTGACCCACAATCGGATAAGACAACCTTTAATGCCAATAAAAAACGAGACAACTCACCACCAGAAGCAACACTCAACATGGGACCAGCGCGTGTTCCTGGATTAGTCCGAACCCAATATTCAACACGATCTATCCCCTCCGCACTTCGTTTTTCAGCCTCACTTTGTATTTCAACAATAAATTCTGCCTTTTCTAATTTTAACGCTGGCAACTCAGCCATAACCTTTTCAGACAGGTGCTTTGCTGCATCTCGACGCTTTATTGACAACGCTTGCGCTAACGTATCATAATTTTTCTGTGCTTTACGCGTTTCCTCTTCAAAGCGTGTTAATGTGATCTGAGCTTCCTCAAAATTCATCAATTCAGCGTTCATTTTATCACGCAAATGGACCAATTCATCTGCAGAAACCTTATATTTACGCGCAAATCCGCGAAGAGCAAAAAGGCGTTCTTCTATACGTTCCAATTCATCAGGTTCAAAATTCAAGGCCTGCATTGCTGCTTCAATGCCATCTTGTGCTGTTGAAAGCGCATGCAATGCCTCATCAATAGATGTTACCACAGGTGTAATAATCTCTTGTGCTTCAGGAATTTTTCTCTCCAAGCGCCTCACCAAATTAGACAACAGCGGAATTGGTGATTTTTGTCCACTTAAAAGATCATCAGCTTCTTTAATATCCGTTGCTATTTTTTCTAATTTAAGCATATCAGCACGACGAAAAGATAACATCTCTTCTTCACCCGCTTGAAAATCAAATTTTTCAAGTTCCTCTACACAAGCACGCAGATAATCAGCCTCACGTATTGCATTTTCTACTTTAAGACGCTGTTGCTGCAAACGCTCCTCACATTCACACCATATCTGATAAGATTGACGCAAATCTTCTGTTTCACACTCCAACCTTCCAAAAGCATCTAATAATTGACGATGTGTGGCAACATCAATAAGTGCACGATCATCATGCTGTCCATGAATTTCAACCAGTAAACGCCCAACATTGCGCATCAATGTAACACTAGCAACCTGATCATTAATAAAAACACGGCTCCGTCCATCATTTGATTGCACACGCCGTAGAATAATATCGCCTTCATCATCAAAACCATTCTGACGAATAAGCTGACGAACAGGATGTGAAACAGGTACATCAAAAACAGCCGTCACCTGCCCGTGAGCAGCACCTTGACGCACAAGTGATGCATCACCCCGCGCTCCAAGAGCAAGCGACAAAGCATCCAGTAAAATAGACTTTCCAGCACCTGTTTCTCCGGTTAAAACAGATAAGCCCGCTGTAAAATGAATATCGAGCATTTCGATCAAAACAATATTATGAATCGAAAGCTGTATCAGCATATAAAATCAACGCACCTTATGTTTGTCACTACTTAAAGCATGTGAAATCCACGAGGATTTATGCTCATGTGGTGATATTTTATTCTTTTGCAATAAATTATAAGCAAATTTATACCACTCACTTTTGGGATAATTACGTCCTAAAATGGCCGCAGCCGTTTGCGCTTCTGCCGTTAAACCAAGAGCAAGATTAACCTCTGTTAAACGAAAGAGAGCTTCTTCAATTTGATTGGTATCGGAATATTCCTCTACCACTGTACGAAATCTTCTACTTGCAGCAAGATAACGCCGCCCTTCTTCATAATAACGTCCAATCTGCATTTCCTTACCAGCAAGCTGTTCTCGCCCAAAACGTATTTTTACTTTAGCATCCTTAACATACTCAGAATGCGGATAGCGCTCTATAAGAAGCTGCATAGCAGCAATCGCTCGTTTGGTATCACGTTGATCCCGTGTAACGTCAGGAATTCGACGAAAAGAAGAAAGACCAATAATATAATAAGCATAAGCGGAATCACTTGCCTCTGGATAAAGAGTAATATAGCGTTGAGCCATGCTAATTGAATCATCATATTTACCAAGCTGATAATGCGTAAAAGCCCCCATGACTAAAGCCTTACGCCCCCAATCTGTATAAGCATACTGCTTTTCAATTGCTAAAAACTTTTTTGCTGCATCTCCAAGCTTTCCACTATTAAGGCTAGCAAGTGCCTGATTATATAAAACATCTGGTGGATCAATATTTAAAACATAGGCAGATGGATCGAGGGTATTTTTTTCTTTAAATAAACAACCTGCTAACACAAAACTTCCCCCTAAAAGAGCAACGCCCAATACTTTGCTTACAATGTTTGATTTCCTATATGCCATATTTCCAGCACACACATAATATTTTGTCATAGTTATTCCGGCCTCCAGAGAATATCCACTTGTAGCAAAAATGGTTTATATAAAATTCTTATAGCATATTACTTTAAAAATTCACTAACCAAATTTAGTGCTTTTGGTCAATCATCCCCTTAAAAAACAAACAAACTACAACATTTTTCTTTACTCTTTCTATAAATAGCTTTCTTCATAACATGATTTGTCTGCTAAAATTGCCTTCACCAATTGTGAATTAATGCTATGCCCACTACAATAGGAACGAAATAGTCCAATAAAAGGTGCTCCAAGTAAAGCAGTATCTCCAATTGCATCAAGCGTTTTATGCCGAACATACTCATTTGTCCAATAAGTTCCCTCTAAATTCATAACTTCGTCATTAAGATCAATAATAAGGGAATTTTCCAAAGAAGCACCTATCCCCTTCTCAGAAGCCCATAATTTTTCTACATCTTTGACAAAACCAAAAGTACGTGCACGTGACAAATCATCACGAAATCCTTGTGTAGTCAAATCAAAGCTTAAATGTTGTTCACCAATAGCGGAAGAAGAAAAAGAGAGCGTTACATCAAAACGGCACCCATCAAACGGTAAAAATTCTGCCATACCGCCGGCTGCTTTAACACACAACGGTTTCTGTATAATAAAATAAGACCGTAATGCATCTTGTTGCACAAAGCCAACCTCCTCAAAAGCTTGACAATATGGCCATGAAGAACCATCTAAAATCGGGATTTCATGACTCGATACTTCAATAATAAGATTATCTAAATTATAAGCAGAAATTGCTGCCATTAAATGCTCAATTGTTTCAATTCTGTACTCTCCATCTCCAAGAACTGTTGATAATTCAGTCGTTCCTGTTTGCGATGCATGTGCTTTAAATATTTGTTCTTTTCCATCTACACCACAACGTTTGAAAACAATACCATTCCCTACATCAGCGGGAGAAATCTTCACCACAGATACACATCCACTGTGCACTCCAACTCCCTTCAATGTCACAGCTTTTTTAAGAGTAGACTGATATTTTTGCATTAATTTCATCCTATCTCTCCATAGAGTTATTTTACGAACTTTAAAATATACATTAAAAATTTATAAAAATAATCTCCATAGAAAATTATAAACCCGCTTTATAAGAAGCGGGTTTATAAAAACAGAATTATCTTGCCTTAAAAGCACACTTTTATTCAAACTTTTTATCAATCATAAAAAAAGCTTCTCAACTTTCCTCTTTCTCTTTTTTACCAAATCAATGTGCTTGACGACGCAAAAAAGCAGGTATTTCCAACTGATCTTCTTCACTAATAAAATTACGCTGTTCTTGCGTTACATGGGGATGCAATTCACCAGAACGGCGTGGTACATAAACAGAAGCATCTTGAGAAAGTGTTTGAGTACTTTTATTATAAGTATGGGATTCTTTCTGCTGCGGAGATTTCACAGCAGGCTCCAACCGAGCCTCTAGCTCTTCTTCTTCACGATGTGTTAAACTCTGTTTTAAACGCTGCCAAAGATTACGCGGTCCTTGATCGGAAGAAGACGCGCTTTGACTTTGTCCGTGAGCAACAGAAGGAAAATCCTTCAATTCAGGCATACGCATCGGTGAACGCGCTTGCATATGCTGAGCTTTTTTTTGTTGAACCTGCTTTTCATTTTGCTTCACAACACCTGTCATCTCATCTAAAGCTTGAGCTGTCGCGCCCATGCTCACAGGTGCCGTCATAGGCTGCTGAGAACCACGATTAACTTGCATACGTGGTACATTTGTCATCTGCCCATGCACAGCATTTGATCCATAAGAAGCCGTATTCGGACTTCGTGTAGCAACGGTATCTGCAGACTGTGCAAAAATTTGACTTTTAGGGCGAAACTGTTCTCCTTTCGGTTTTCCTTTTTCCACTTCAAGTGCTTCTATGACCTCTACCATTGATTCAGAACGCAAAGGAGGCGATTGAAGATGAAAAGAAGTTTGTGGTGTTCCAGGATCACTTTTACGAGCAGAAGATGCAGGTTTTTGAAGTTGAGAATGCGGAGACTGAACCACATCATTCACCTCACGATCAATACCGGTTGCAACTACAGAAACACGAATAACGCCTTCCAATGATTCATCATCAATGGCGCCAAAAATAACATTTGCATCAGCATCCACTTCTTCGCGAATACGATTAGCTGCTTCATCAACTTCAAAGAGCGTCATATCACGACCACCAGTAATGGAAATAAGCAAACCACGAGCACCACGCATAGAAGTATCATCCAAGAGTGGATTTGCAATAGCAGCTTCAGCAGCATTCAAGGCACGCCCATCACCAGATGCTTCACCTGTTCCCATCATCGCACGCCCCATTTCATGCATAACCGAACGAACATCAGCAAAATCAAGGTTAATGAGTCCCTCTTTAATCATGAGATCTGTAATAGAAGCAACACCAGAATAAAGCACCTGATCAGCCATAGCAAAAGCATCTGCAAATGTTGTTTTATCATCGGCAATACGGAAAAGATTTTGATTGGGAATAACAATCAATGTATCAACAGACTTTTGCAGCTCTTCAATGCCAGTCTCTGCTGTTTTCATGCGACGAGCACCTTCAAACTGAAAAGGCTTTGTTACAACGCCAACAGTTAAAATACCTTTTTCACGCGCTGCACGAGCAACAACAGGAGCAGCCCCTGTCCCAGTTCCTCCCCCCATACCAGCAGTAATGAAAACCATATGAGAATCTGCCAGATGATCAATAATTTCATCAATACATTCCTCTGCTGCTGCTTGCCCAACTTCTGGTAAAGCACCAGCCCCTAAACCTTCCGTAACTGCTGCACCAAGCTGGATCACACGCTCTGCCTTTGACATAGCCAAAGCCTGTGCATCCGTATTAGCCACAACAAAGTCAACTCCTTGAAGACCAGCATTAATCATATTATTCACGGCATTCCCGCCACCTCCGCCAACACCAAAAACGGTAATGCGTGGCTTCAATTCCGCGATATCTGGCCGATGCAGATTAATCGTCATTTCCTTTTCCTTCTCATAAGACACCGCAAGCCCAAGCGATGAAATTTAACATACCCAAACAGACTTAACTAAAAACTCTCACGCAACCACTGACCTACACGCTGAAAATACCCTCGCGTGCCTGTCGATAAATGATTCACTGCCGTTTGCATTGTTTTTTCTTCAAACCCTACCAATTGTGGATAAATCAACAAGCCAACAGCAGATGTAAACGCCGCCCCTTTTGCAAGAGAAGGAAGCCTTGAAATACCTAAAGGCCGCCCTATACGAACATTTCTTCCCAATATAGCACGTGCCATTTCTGGCAATCCTGTCAATTGACTTGCTCCCCCAGTCAAAATGACACGCTTTCCAATAATGTGACCAAAACCAGAACGATTTAAACAATCACGTACCATCTCTAAAATCTCCTCAACACGTGCACGAATAATACGACCAAGAACAGCACGAGGATATTGTGTTTCGCGCTGTTCACTCCCAATCTCTGCCACATTAATCATATGCCGCTCATCAGCACTTGTAGGAAGTGCTGAGCCATAGACAACTTTTAAACGCTCAGCTTCTGTAAGTGACATTGAAAACCCCCGCGCAACATCAAGAGTTACATGATGTCCCCCAACAGCAAGTGCACCTGCGTGAACAAACTTGCCTTCAAAAAACACTGAAAATGTTGTTGTTCCACCACCAAAATCAATACAAGCAGCTCCCAAATGCGCCTCATCATTCATCAAAACAGCAAGACCACTTGCAAAGGGGGTAGCAACCATTGCCTCAACACTTAAATGTGCACGATTAATACAAGTTTCTAAATTACGCAAAGAAGCCGTTTCTGCTGTTACAACATGCACATCAACACCAAATGTTTCCCCTGTCATTCCAACAGGATCAAAAATTCCTTTATCTTCATCCAATACATAAGAAACCGGAACAGAATGTATGACATGACGTTCAGCCTCAAAAGCTTTACGTGAAACATCTGCAAGTGCTACACGAATATCTCGCTTTGCAACTTCACGACCATTTAAACGTACCATACCATTAATAAAAGCGCTTTGTAATCGGCTTGATGAAAAATTCACAATCACTGAATCCACTACCAAACCAGCCATTTTTTCAGCCGCATCAACAGCAAGCCGTATTGACTGCTCTGCAGCAAACATATCCATTACAACACCGGATTTAATCCCACATGAACGCTGCACACCAAAACCTAGAATTTCAATAGAATGCGTACGACCATGTAAATAATGCATATGTTTTAAAGGACGTAAACAAGCAATAAAACACACAATCTTACTCGATCCGATATCGAGAATCGTCAAAAAACGTGTTTTGCGCTTCCCCACATGATGTGATCTAAGCAACATCATAAGTTCCCTACCTTTCGTGCTTTTAAAAGACGTTTCTCTTCTTCTACAGCAGCACGACGATGTTCTAATGCCTCATCAGATAAAGAAACTGTAATACGATCAGAAAGACGCAAATCGATACACACAACATCACGCGCAAAAAGATCTTGTGCTTCTCCTGATTCAACAAAAGAAACAAGTCTTTCAACTGCACCATTTTCAGGCAACATCACGCGCATTCCATTATCCAAAACAAGATCCCAACGCCGATCACCTATACGCACAAAAGCACGAACACGATTATAGATTTTCGGATACTTCAAAAGAGCTTGAATAAACATTTTGGCAGCATTTTGTGCACCCTTCCCAACAACCAAAGGCAAAGCATGACCTCCTTCCGCATGAAAGGGAACAATAACGCGACCTGTATTATCAACAATATCCATCATACCATCATGCTGCCAGATTGCATATGGTTTACGCTCTACAACTGAAATATGCACACGATTGGGATAAATCTTCTGCACATTAGCAGACTGAACCCAAGCCTGCTGTTCCAAAAGCAAACGTGCTTTATCAACATCAAAACTAAAGATAAAGGGAGAAACATCAAGTCCTAAAATCTTCAAAACATCTTGTTTTACCAAGCGCTTATTACCACTTATATCAACATCCGTGATAACAAAACCAATATCTGAAATTACAGCCTTCACGATCATCCCCATATGACCACTTGATGAAACGCCGTAAAGCACTGTCGTAAAGAAAAATAATAAAACTGCAAAAGATCCGAAATGACGCGGGACATGGAGATTTGTCAACACAAATTCAAATATAAACCGGAGAAAGCGACGATAAAGACGTGGCAAAACTGGCACGAACAGCACCTCCATCGGAATATTTATTTTGTTAACATTTAACGCATACACGACGCGTCCTCCACCATCCACTGAACAAGATCGCTATAAGTACGACCAGCTACTTTTGCAATATCAGGAACAAGAGACGTTAAAGTCATGCCGGGCTGCGTATTAATTTCAAGCCAAACCAATTCTTCTGTCTCCTCATCAAAACGAAAATCAGAACGGCTAACACCTCGACATCCTATCGCCTGATGTGCTGCTAAAGACATTCTTTGCACCTTTTGGTAAATATTTGATGAAAGTTGTGCAGGACAAATGTGAAGAGAACCACCAGATTTATATTTTGCATCATAATTATAGAATTGAAAATGCGGATCAGGGATAATTTCACAAACATCCAGCACTTCATTTCCCAAAACAGCACAAGTAAGTTCACGACCAGGAATATATTTTTCTATCATCAACTCATCTGAATAAACCCATTCAGTTTTTACAAGATCATGCAGCGCTACCGATTCCTCTTCTTTTACAATTAAAACACCAAAACTTGAGCCTTCACAGACAGGCTTAATCACGTAAGGAGGTTTCATGGAATGCGCTTTTTCAACAGTAAAGCGGTTTATAATACATGAAGGGGCCACTGAAACACCAGCGCTTGCAGCAATAATTTTTGCCCGCCCCTTATCCATTGCCAATGCGGACGCCATAACTCCAGAATGAGTGTAGGGAATTTTCAAATATTCAAGAATACCCTGAATACGACCATCCTCACCAAATGGTCCATGTAATGCATTAAAAGCAATATCAGGCTGCAAATTATCAAGAACAGAAGCAATATGACTATCAACATCTATACGGCTTACACGGTATCCTTGTGCCTCAAGAACATTAGCACAAACATGACCTGAAGATAAACTTACAGACCGCTCAGAGGAAAATCCTCCCATTAAAACAGCTATATGCTTATCTTTCATAACAGTCTATCCTCCTTTATATACTACATATAGCCCACATAGAAATTGCTAGTACCATATACAGGAAAAAAACAGAATTTATCCTTGCGAATCAATAGCCTAGCATTTTGTCTAATGAATCAGACTGAGAGGCATGACGCAAGAGGTTCTTTGTTAATTTATTGATTCTTAATAGATTTTTTTATTATCTCTTTGAAATGACTCAATTTTTTATTGTGTCTTTTTATTGTGTTTAAAAAATCAATAAAATGGGTCAAAGAAGGGAACAATACGATCTTGTTCGAATTGACCGATACGTTCTATTTCCCACTCTAAGAGATGGGCTGAATGTGCAAAAACACGAGCACGCACTGTTTCCCCCAAAGCTTCAAGATCATAGCCTGTTGCTTGCCCTATATTGATCATAAAATTACAGTGCATTTCACTCATTTGAGCCCCACCAATCTGCAAACCACGACATCCTGCTTCATCAATCACACGCCAAGCAGATGTCCCTTCAGGATTTCGAAAAGTTGACCCACCTGTCTTTTCACGAATAGGCTGTACCATTTCTCTATGAAGCGCAACTTCATCCATAGCAGCACGAATCTTGTCATACTTTCCTAGTTCACCTTCCAATAAAGCAGCCGTAAAAATTAAACCTTTAGGAATTTTACAATGACGATAAGAATAATGCATATCTTTCAATTTCAAAGTATGACGCTGTCCATTACGATCAAGTGCATAGATCTCAACAACACGTGCTGCTGTCTCAACACCATTAGCACCTGCATTCATTTTAAGTGCTCCTCCAAGACTACCAGGAATACCATGATAAAAATGAAAACCAGCAATTTCAGCCTTTAAAGCTGCCGTTGCTAAGTGTTTATCAGCCGTAGCAGCACCAACGAAAAAGCTCTTTGGAGAAATTTGCTGTATTTGTCCAAATCCTTTTCCTGAAAGACGAATAACAACACCAGGCACCCCTCCATCACGCACCAAAAGATTAGAACCAATACCCACAACACTAACAGGTACAAATTCAGGAAGATTTTGAAGAAAAAGAACTAAATCTGCTTCATCAGCAGGCTGATAAAAAAGCTCTGCTAGCCCACCTGTGCGAAACCACGTTACCTTACGCATATGGACATTAGGCGTAAGTTTTCCTCTGATTTCTCCCAAAAGTGGTTGCAACCGCGCCAACAGCGCTTCACCATCAATGTGTTGAAAATTTATCATGACTATCAAGCACCGCTAGCTGATGAGGTAACCCACAAGCCCATTGCGTGATATTACCAGCACCGAGAAAAACAACATAATCCCCTGACTGAGCTAATGTAGAAACAACAGCAACAACATCTTCCAAACAATGAATCAAGCGCACATCACGATGACCAGCCATTTGGATACGTTCTACCAATTCTTTAGCACCAAACCCAGCAATAGGCTCCTCACCAGCAGCATAAACCGGTGCAATCAACACTGTATCTGCATCATTAAAACACGCAGCAAAATCATCGAATAAATGATACAAACGTGAATAACGATGAGGTTGTGCAATCGCAATCACACGCCCTTTTGCACTTTCACGTGCAGCACACAAAACAGCCTTTATTTCTACAGGATGATGTCCATAATCATCAAATATCTCAACGCCACGCCAACTTCCCGTTTGCGTAAAGCGCCTTTTTACTCCTCCAAACTCTGCCAAACCTTTTTTTATAGTGTCATCTGAAACACCCAATTCATGAGCAATGGCAATCGCCGCAGTTGCATTAGACACATTATGCTTGCCAGACATTGGCAAAACCAATTTTCTTAACTCAGTCTTTTTTCCAGTTTTTCGTGAACGAATAAGAACATCAAAATACGTTTTTTGGCCATCCATTGAAAGATTTAAAAAGCGAACATCCGCTTGTGGATTTGTACCATAAGTAATAATCCAACGATCATCAATACGACTAGCCAATGACTGAACCTCTGGATGATCAAGACACAAAACTGCAAAGCCATAAAAAGGAACATTCTCTACGAACTGCTGAAAAGCCTCCCGCACAGCACCAAAACTCCCGTAGTGATCCAAATGCTCACAATCGATATTGGTCACCACAGCGATATCAGCAGGCAATTTTAAAAACGTACCATCACTTTCATCAGCTTCAACAATCATCCAATCTCCCTCCCCTATACGAGCATTCGTGCCATAAGCATTAATAATACCGCCATTAATTACCACAGGATCAAAATGACCAGCATCCAGAAGTGCTGCAACCATTGACGTAGTTGTTGTTTTCCCATGCGTACCACCAACAGCAATCGCACGACGAAATCGCATAAGCTCCGCTAACATTTCAGCACGCCTTACAAGCGGTAAATGTCTTTCTCTTGCAGCAATATATTCAGGATTTGTTTTTTTAATGGCAGTAGAAAAAACAACAACCTCTGCATTTCCTAAATTTGCAGGATGATGACCTATATGAATAGTAATTCCTTTTTCTCTTAAACGTTCAACATTAACACTATTAACTTGGTCGGACCCTTGAACTTTATAGCCGAAATTATGAAAAACCTCTGCAATTCCACTCATACCAATACCACCGATTCCAACAAAATGGATAACGCCTATATTAAGCGGCATTTTCATCAAAAAACTCCTCTTTTATATCTGATACTGACCGCCCTGCAATCAATCCTTCAACCATATCAGCAAGACGACGAGTTGCATGGGGTTGTCCCACTTGTTTTGCAGCAAGCGCTTGTTTTTTCAATAACTGCGGGAAACAACAAGCTTCTATTAAGAAGCTAGCAAGTCTTTGTGCATTTAAATCTTTTTCTCGTACAATTTTGGCCCCTCCCACACCAGCAAGCAATGCTGCATTTGCGGCCTGATCATGATCTAAAGCATGAGGATAAGGAATAAGCAAAGCGGGCCTACCAATAACTGCTATTTCACAAATTGATGAAGCACCAGCACGTGATAAAATAAAATGAGAGTGCGCCATACGTTCAGCCATATCATTAAAAAAAGAGGCAATTTCTGCTTGTACCCCCATCTTATGATAAGTTTTTATCAATTCTTCAGCATCACCTCGAACTTGCTGAACAATTCTTAAACGTTTACGTATCTCATCATTCAACAAAGCAATCGCTTCAGGAACAATTTGTGAAAAAAAAGAAGCACCTTGACTACCGCCAAAAATTAAAAAATGAAATGGCTCTTTGTCTAAAGAAGGATGATAAGGAATTTTTGCTGCTTTGAGAACAGCCTCACGCACAGGATTTCCAGTTAAAAGTATTTTATGCGCGTAAGTATTATTTTGCAATAACAAACCACCTGCAATTACATGCACAAAAATCGCTAACATCCGATTAGCACGTCCCATAATAGCATTTTGTTCATGAATAAATGTTATTCGTCTCATTAAGGCTGCAATAATAATAGGAGGAAAACTCGGATAACCTCCAAAACCACCAACAAGAACAGGACGCAGTTTATAAAAAAGCGCTAAAGATTGCCCCATTCCCTTTAACAAAGCCCAAAATGTTTTTATCAATGCAAAAGGATGACGTCGTGTAAATGTTGCCGATGAAATGATGTGTATGTGCTCTTCATCAAAGCAACGTACAAAACATTTAGCTCTTTTATCCGTTGCTAAATGAACATCATATCCACGCTGCCTTAATTCAACAGCAAGTGCTTCAGCAGGAAAAAGATGTCCCCCTGTACCACCAGCCACTAAAACAATAACTTTTTTATGAGTCATGTGTAGTATCCAAAACAACGGGAGAAGAAAAAATAGAAAGGCGGGATTCTGGCCAGCGACGTGTTAAACTCAGTAAAATACCCATTGAGATTGCAATCGCTATCATAGAAGAACCACCATAAGAAATAAATGGTAATGTCATGCCTTTTGGAGGGATCAAATGGAGATTTACTGCCATATTAATCCCTGCTTGCAAGCCAATCATCATCGCCATACCAGCAATACCAAGACGTATAAATGAATCACGAACATTCAATGCGACATACAATGAACGCATAACAATAAAGCCGAACAGCATCACAATCACTAAACAAAGGATAATACCATATTCTTCAGCAGCAACAGAAAACACAAAATCTGTGTGGCTATCAGGAATAATACGTTTTACCGTTCCCTCTCCTGGACCTTGTCCAAACCAACCACCATTCAAAATAGCCTCACGTCCAACATCCACCTGAAAGGTATCCCCTTCACCAGTTAAAAAACCATTGATACGTTCACGCACATGGTAAAGAAAAAAATAGGCGAAAACAATTCCTACAAGTCCTAAAATAAGGAAGAGAAAAATGATAGTGAGTGACCCACCAGCAACGAAAAATAAACCACCCCATGTTGCACTTATCAAAAGTGTTTGGCCAATATCAGGCTGTAGAATAAGAAGTATGCAACAAACAGCATAAAGCACTGTGGCTAAAATATATCCTGGAATTCCTTTACGCCGTATCTGCTCTGAAAAAAGCCAAGCTGACATAATCACAAAAGCCGGTTTCATAAACTCTGAAGCTTGTACAGAAAAGCCGAATATAAGTATCCACCGCCGTGCTCCTTTTAATTCTGGACCAAAGAGTAAAGTTGCAACCATAAGAGCAAGTGTTGCAATAAGCAAAAGAATGCATAAACGACGAATATTACGTAGCGAAAAAAAAGAAATCGTTACCATCGTAAAAAAGGCTAAAATACTATAAATGATATGCCAGCGAACAAAATAAAAGCTATCAGCGATACCGATCTTTTTTGCAATTGTGGGACTTGCAGCAAAAGACAGCATAATACCAATCCCCATTAGAATCAAACAAACTGCAAAGATAGAGCGATCAATCGTCCACCACCAATTCGCAATTGGATCTCTATCTGCACGTGTAACCATCATCTCTACCCTATTCTTTTCATAATTCTACTCAACGTGATATGGTTCCCTTTTATTTGAGCAAATATTTCAAAAACTGCATTACATGAGAAAAGATTCTGGAATATTAACAAAAAAGGTATTTTTTTAAGTTCATGCTTCTTTTAATTGCATAACAAAAGAAATAAATGCTTCCCCACGCACTTCATAATTCTTAAATTGATCATAACTTGCACAAGCCGGTGAAAAAAGGACCACAACCTCTTTTGCCTCGTAATGTATTGCATCAAAAGCCGCTTGACGCACCGCATTTTCCAAAGTTAAGCTTATTGTAAAAGGAAATGCAGTTCCAATACTACTAGCAAACTCTTCCGCAGCAGTACCAATTAAATAAGCCTTACGAATTTTATGAAAAAATCCTCTAAGGGATTTAATGCCTCCTTCTTTTGGCAACCCTCCAACAATCCAAAAAATATCATGAAAAGTAGAAAGAGCAGGAACAGCTGCATCAGCATTAGTTGCTTTGCTATCATTGATAAACAAAACTGTCCCCATTTTACGTATCTGTTGCATACGATGCGCTAGTCCTTGATAACTTGCTAAATGTTTTTCTATAGACGAATCTGCTATTTTTAAAGCATGCAATGTTGCCAATGCCATAAGAGTATTTTGCGCATTATGACGACCGCGCAATGCAGTCATAAACGTAAGATCTGCAAGGACATGGCGCTGTCCTTGATTGACAGAAAAAAGTTTTGCACCATCCGCATAAAAACCATTTTTAACAAAATGTTCCGTAGAAACTGCCGTAACAGAATGCCCTTCATCCCGTAATTGTTGATACAAATCTAAACAAGTAGCATCATCCACCGAAATAAAAGCATGAAAAGCCCCAGCAACAAGCCGCCTTTTAGTTTGCACATAATGGGAAAAACTACCATGACGATCAATATGATCTGGTGTCAAATTTAGCAAAAGTCCAATGGTTGGCTGAAGAGAAGGAGTTAGATCAATCTGAAAAGATGAACATTCAATCACATAAATACGTTTTTTTACAAATGGCTTAAGCGTTAATATTGCCGTTCCAATATTTCCTCCCATTTGCACATCACAGCCCATTTCTTTCAACAAATGTGCAAGCAAAGCTGTTGTTGTTGATTTCCCATTCGTACCTGTAATAGCAATGAATGGTACATCCTGCTCGCACAAACCAGAATGCTGTAAAAAATGATTACGCGCACGCACAAATAACTCAATGTCACCAATAATTTCAATACCACTTTGACGTGCTTTCTTCACAACCCAATGTGGTTGAGGATATGTTAAAGGAACACCCGGTGCTAAAATTAGTGCAACAAATTCTGACCAGTTTTCAAAGTGAAGATCTCTTGTTGGAATATTTTGCCGTAGTGCTTCTTGCACGCAAGCAGCATTATCATCCCAAGTAACGACTTCTGCACCACCACGCATTAATGCTTGCGCCGCTGATAATCCGGATTTTCCCAATCCAAACAGAGCAACTTTTTTCCCCTTATAATACGTAACAGAAATCAAAATCTCACCGTAATTTTAATGTTGAAAGACCAATGAGGGCAAGAACAATCGAAATAATCCAAAAGCGTATCACCACTTGGCTTTCCGTCCAGCCTTTTTTCTCGAAATGATGGTGTATTGGAGCCATGAGAAACACACGCTTTTTTGTTAATTTAAAATAACCAACCTGAATAACAACTGAAAATCCTTCCAGAGTAAAAAGTCCACCAATAAGTGCCAAAACAATTTCATGCTTTGTAGCTACAGCGACAATCCCTAAGAGTCCTCCAAGCGCTAATGAACCTGTATCTCCCATAAAAATAGCTGCTGGTGGTGCATTAAACCATAAAAAACCAAGACCAGCACCAACAACAGTTCCTAATAAAACAGCCAGCTCCCCTGTCCCTGAAATATAATGAATTTGTAAATAATCAGCAAAATTAATATTGCCAGACAAATAAGCAATCAGAGCAAATGATAAAGCTGTAACCATCACAGGAACGATAGCCAATCCATCAAGACCATCGGTCAGATTAACTGCATTACCCGTTCCTACAACAACAAGAGTAGAAAAAGGAATAAAAAACCAGCTTAAATTAATGAAATAATCTTTCATAAAGGGTAAAGCTAATCCTGGTGAACTAATTTGTAGGATAACGAAAGCAGCAATTGCCGCAATCAAAAACTCTAAACTTAACCGAGCTTTACCGGAAAATCCTTTTTCCGTTTGTTTTGTTACTTTAAGATAATCATCATAAAAACCGATAGCTCCAAAAGAAAGCATAACAGCCAATGATATCCAAAAATAAATATTTGATAAATTACACCATAAAAGCGCGGATACCACAATGCCGGTTAAAATCATCAATCCCCCCATCGTAGGTGTCCCCGCCTTTTTAAAATGCGTTTGGGGTCCATCAGCACGAATAGGCTGCCCTTTTCCCTGTCGTAATTTAAGAGAAGCAATGATGCTAGGACCAAATAAAAAGACAATTAATCCCGACGTCAGCATAGCAGCTATCGTGCGAAAAGTAATATAACGAAAAACATTAACGCCTGGAAGCCAATCACTCAGAAAAGATAAAAATAGCATCATAGTATAAAAAAACCTCTTAAAATGAAAGAGAAATCACTTTATAGCGATCAAGCAACGCCCTCACAATATCGGAAGAATAAAGACTGTTAGATGATTTAATCATGAGAAGATCTCCACCCGAAATTTCTGCAATAATAAGGGGTAAAATTTTTTCAACATTTTCCGCATAATAAACTTTAACGTGGGCAGACAAATCCGTAACTAGAAACTTCATTGCTTCACCAAATAAAAAAACAAGACGAGCACCCGAAAGACAGATCGGCTTTACCAAATCACGATGGAACTTTTCACTATAAGCGCCTAATTCAAGCATATCCCCCAAAACAGCAATTCTTCTACCTTCCACACCTATCGGTCCTGTTGCAAGTAAATCAAGAGCTGCACGCATTGATGCAGGATTCGCATTATAACTTTCATCAATTAAATAAAATTCCTCCCCACTTGGCAACGATAAGCAATAATGAGCACCCCGTCCTTTTTGAAGAGAAAAGTGACTTAAAGATAGTAAAACTGCTTCCACATCAATACCTATAACATCACAGACAGCAAAAACAGCTAAACTATTTTGTACAATATGCCGTCCAGGAGCACCAATTTTAATCACTCTATCTTGTTCCTCCATACAAACAGTCATAGAAGAACAATCTGGCAGAAGACATATATCTTTTGCCTGATAATCAGAACCTTTAGCTTCACCAAAACTTACGATTTTTTTCACACCGCATTGCTTTGCTCTTTGGACTAAATAAGCAAAAAAATCATTATCTGCGTTTAAAAGAGCAATACCTTCCTCAACCAACCCCTCAAAAATTTCAGCTTTTGCTTCTGCAATTTCCTCTAGATTTTTAAAGTATCCCATATGCGCTGCAGAAATATGCGTAATAAGAACAACATGTGGTTGCACTAACTTTACCAAAGGCCGAATTTCATCTTTATGATTCATACCAATTTCAAAGATACCATAATCACTTTCTGCCGGCATTCGAGCCAAAGTAAGTGGAACCCCCCAACAATTATTGAAAGAAGCAAAGTTTGCATGCACCTTTCCAACATTTGCAAGTGCTTGTTTGAGAGCTTCTTTCGTCGTTGTTTTTCCAACAGAACCCGTGATTGCGATAATTTTGGCTTTTGAACGCTGACGTGCAGCTTGCGCAAGTTTTTCTAAGGCATGTAAAACATCACAAACCACAATTAATGGAGCGGATATTTTTTCCATGTCAGCTAAACGATCTTCTGCAACGATAAGAGCAGACGCACCACACGCATAAGCTTGTAGAGCAAAATCATGACCATCAAAACGATGCCCTTTAATACAGAAAAAAATATCCCCTTCTGTAATCGTACGGCTATCAATAGAAATCCCAGAAAAAGTTTCTGGTAACTCCCCTACTACAAAACCACCAATTGCTGCAACAAGTGCTTGTTTATCCCATAAAGTTTTCATCTACTCTGTTCCTGCAAAGCATCAATCGCTTTTAGACGATCTGAAAAAGGGTATGTTTTCTCTCCTATGATTTGGCCATCCTCATGACCTTTTCCAGCAATAACTAATGTATCACCAGCTTGTAAAAGCCCTACCGCATAAGCAATAGCCTCACCACGATCAGCTATTTCTATTGCTGTTGGCACCACTTGCAAAATATCTTTTCGTATTTTTTCTGGTATTTCTGTGCGAGGATTATCATCAGTTATAATAACAATATCGGCCTTATTTTTTGCAATTTTCCCCATCAAAGGTCTTTTTCCTTTATCGCGATCCCCTCCACAACCAAAAACAAGGATTAAACGCCCTTGCGTAAAGGGGCGCACAGAAAGCAACACCTGCTCTAAAGCTTCTGGTTTATGTGCATAATCTATATAAACAGGCGCCTTATTTTTTGTTTTTCCAACCAACTCTAACCGACCAGGTGCTCCTTGCAAAATTTCTAAAGAACGAAAAACTTTATCTACAGAAACACCTGTTACAATTGCCAATCCAGCCGCCATCAAGGCATTACTCACCTGAAAATCTCCAGCTAGAGGCAAATCAAATGTGTAAATGTTGTTTTCTAAACGGCATTCAACACACTGTTTTGAGCGTTGATGTTCAATCCTATTAATCGTTATAAATTTTCCTTTCCGTCCAACTGTCAAGACACGGCGGCCTGCTTTCGTAACAACATCAATAACCTGTTGCGAATAAACATCATCCGCAAAAATGAGAGCAGGAGCATCTTGAGGTAAAAGAGTATCAAATAGCCGCATTTTAGCACGCAAATAATCCTCTATACATGTATGATAATCCATATGATCGCGCCCTAAATTGGTAAAAGCAGCTGCCGTTAAATGAACTCCATCAAGTCGGCCTTGATCAATCCCATGTGAAGAAGCTTCAAGAGCTACATGTGTTACATCTTCGTTAGAAACTTCATAAAGGAGACGCTGTAAAACGATCGGATCAGGGGTTGTAAGAGCAATAGAATCGTTCCGATGGGGAGAAACAACACCTAGAGTTCCTATACTCGCAGCAGATAATCCAACATCTGTCCAAATTTGACGAAGAAAAGAAACAACAGATGTTTTACCACTGGTGCCTGTAACCGCAACAACAGTTTCAGGCTGAGAACCATAAAAGCGTGCTGCTGCTTTAGCTAAACTTTGACGAACATTACAAACCCGCAAAATGGGAACAGGTAAATCTTCAAGAATAATGTGAAAATCTGTAACGATAACACATGCACCACGTCTTATAGCATCATTAATATACTGTCTTCCATCACCTTGATTACCTTTAAGAGCGACAAAAACATAACCCGGTAAGATTTGCCGAGAATCTGCACTTATTCCTGTTATTTCTATTGAAGAGAGACAATCATCTTCAAGACATTCTATAAAAACTGTTCCCAACAACATGATAGCACCTTTATATTCATTTTACTGTTGTGTAACTAATTTCGAACTGTTCTTAGTACTTAAAATAGGCTCATATTCTTTTTCAAAATCTGGCTTTATTCCAAGAAAACTAGCTGAACGGCGAATAATATTCGCAAGCATTGGCCCAGCATTCCATGCTGCTGTTGTTGATTTGTACCCCTCTTCAGGTTTAGGTTCATCAATAATTGTTAAAACGACATAAGAAGGATCATCAATCGGAAAAGCAGCAAGAAAACTATTGAAGTTTTTTGTTTTAGAATATTTTCCATTTTCAACTTTCTCAGCGGTTCCCGTTTTACCGCCAACGCGATACCCTTCCACTTTTGCATGGCGCCCAGAACCAATATCACTATTCAACTTATAGAGATAACGCATAGTTTGACTTGTTTTAGCCTGTAAAACTTTTTTCATATGTTTGAAAGTTTGTTCTCTTGTGCGTTTTAAAAACGTAGGTGTAATCAACCACCCACCATTCATCAAAGCAGCAGTAGCAACTGCTGTTTGCAAGGGTGTTGTTGCCATACCATGCCCAAAAGAAATCGTCATTGAATGAATATCTTTCCAATGACTTGGCACAATAGGATGCGCAACTTCGGGCAATTCTATTGTCAATCGATCCAGTAAACCAAGTTTTTTCAAAAAATCACGATGTTTATCAACTCCTACCTCCAATGCCTCTTTGGCAGAACCAATATTAGAAGAATATATAAATACCTCCCATAAAGTGAGAGGACGATTTTTTCCGTGAAAATCATGAATCGTGTATCCTCTACTTGCATGAAGTGGTTTTGAAGCATCAATAACACTGTTTAAATGAAACATACCTGAATCAAGAGCCATCGCGGTTGTAAAACTTTTAATGATAGATCCCATTTCAAAAGCTCCAGCAGTCATCCGATTTAAGCGATCACTTTTCAACGCATCAACAGGATTCTCAGGGTCAAAATCTGGTACAGAAGCCATAGCTACAACTTCACCGGTATGTATATTTAAAATAACAGCTCCTGCCGCAATTGCTTTATAACGCTTCATTGCCTGCATAAGTTCATCATGTACAATAGCCTGAATACGTACATCAATTGAAAGCTGAACTGGCTTTAAAGATGATTCCGTTGCAAGACCAACAGAACGCAAAGCACTCAAACCTGTATCATCAATATATTTCTCCATTCCCGCTATGCCTTGATTATCAACATTTACCATACCAAGAATATGTGAAGTTATACAACCATCTGGATAAAAACGACGAATCTCGGTACGAAAACCAATCCCAGGAATTCCAAGCGCCATAATTTGCGCCTTTTGCGTTGGTGTTAATCCACGCTGAATCCAAGAAAAATTAGACTTTCTTTTAAGACGTTGATAAGTTTCTTGCCAATTGAGATCAGGTAAAACTGTTGAAAGCAGTTCTATAGTCTCATCCACATCAATAATGCGTCTTGGTTCAGCAAAAAGTGAGTAAGTTTTAATATCGGTTGCCAACAGACGACCATGACGATCAATAATATCAGGCCGCGCTGTTAGTGGAAGGATACTTGGCCCTTTTGCTTCTTCAATCTGTCCACCTTTCAGTCCATAAGAAATAAGACAAGCCCCCATCACGCCATATAAAATAAAAAAACAAAATAAAGAAAAAAGTAAGCGTGGGCGACTAGAGTACGAGTGACGAACAGGAAAATTATAAATATCCAATTGGTTATTGGAGTGCTTTTTTTTCGGCGAAAAGAAAAAAAATGATTTCATCACCGTACACCTTTTTGAATAACTCTATTCACCTGAGAAGTACGATTATTTACCAAAATATTTTGACCGTTCTTCAGAGTATTTTGTTTAATGATCTCTCCAATTTGATCATAGAAACGTACAGGAATATCTTTAAATTCTACGATTTGGCGAGGTTGAATGATTTCTAAACCAAGCTCTTTTTGATACTGCTTTGCAAGTTTTTGCATACGGGATGGCTTTATCATAACAGCCCATTCCGTCCGAAGCAAATGCACCATATTTTTTTCTGCAGCAATTTCATGTTCAAGATGACGAATTTCACTCATGCGTTTTTGAACATCATATTTTACCTTATAAGTAAGACCTGCCATACAAATCATAATCACGACTAACATCATATCAAATGTACGAAAAACTGTCATTTTGTGCCACCTTCAAAACTGGCAATTTCTTCTAAACCAAATAATTTCATATCTTCAACAAGACTCTCAGCTTTAGTACGCACACCAATACGTAATCTCGCAGAACGGGATCGAGGATTGGTCTGTAATTCCTCTTTGCTTGCTGTTATCCCACCTTTAAACAAAGGAAAAAATGTTGCCGGAGCAGTTTCTACTTCAGGAAGATAGCGTGATCTTGTACACTTTCCTGAACGAGCAGAAAAAAATCTTTTAACCATACGATCTTCAAGAGAATGAAAACTCACAACCCCCAAACGGCCGCCTTCTTTCAAAACACGTTCAGCAGCAAATAATCCACGCGCAAGTTCACCTAATTCATCATTGACATAAATGCGAAGAGCCTGAAAAACACGCGTTGCAGGATGAATATGATCTCCACTTTTGCGGCCTACCACCATCTCAATAGCCTGAGCAAGATCACCTGTACGCAAAAAAGGATGAACACAACGGCGTCTTTCAATCATCCGTGCAATGCGGCCTGCATAGCGTTCTTCCCCTAATATCCTAAAAATTCGTGATAACACATCAATTTTAAAATGATTTACAACGTCAGCAGCCGTGAAACCAGTCTGTGCCATACGCATATCTAAAGGACCATCTTTTTGAAAAGAAAATCCTCTTTCTGCTTCATCAAGTTGCATGGAAGAAACACCAATATCCAAAATAACGGCATCCACCTTCTCTTCGACAACACAATCCAATTGTGAAAACTTCATTTGTAGCAAACGAAGTCGTGGAGAAAATTCATCAACAAGCGATTGCCCTTCAAAAATAGCATGAGGATCACGATCTAGAGCAATAACTTCTGCCCCTGCATTTAACAAGGCACGCGTATAACCACCAGCACCAAAGGTGCCATCAATTACTTTTGCCCCAGCCAATGGCATAAGACCAGTTAAAACTGGCTGTAACAACACTGGAATATGGCGCTCAGTTCTGCTGCCCTGCTTTTTCAAAATAATCCGTCTTGATGTATGCTTTTTCAATCAGTGACCATCAATGATAACCGATATCAAAATGACCAAAACCCTAACTCTCATCTCTTTCCATGAAAGAAATAAAGCTAAAGTTAACCTGACGCATATCTTAACGTGTTATACTTAAAAAAATGTTATAATTTTTTAAGTACTCTTTGTGTGATTATATATTTCAAAAACACATGGTTTTATAGAAAATTCCTCACAACATAGCTTATATGCAGAATTCATTATCATGAAATTATAAAAACATCAGTCGGCCTATAAGCCGGGTTCTGTATAGTAAAGCTTATACTCTACATGGCAACCATTCATCTGGGACGGATGTTACCATCCGCCTCGTGCAACCTACCCGAATGACTCGCCTGGAAAACGGCTGCAAGTTAAACCTTGCGCGTCATTTCTATTCGGTCTTGCTCCCGGTGGGGTTTACCTTGCCACACTCATTACTGAATGTGCGGTGGGCTCTTACTCCACCCTTTCACCCTTACCTATTAAAATAGGCGGTTTGCTTTCTGTGGCACTTTCCCTAGGGTCGCCCCCGCCGGGCGTTACCCGGCACCGTTTTTCCGTGGAGCCCGGACTTTCCTCACTTACCGCCTTTAGGCATTGGACAAGCGCGGCTGCCCAGCCGACTGACATATTGCTTATAAAACATTTTTTATGAAGTGAAAATAGTACTTTTACGAGATTTTATAAATCTACCTAAAAAGAAAAACACACCAGCTCCACGATGTATTCTCATTTAAATGAAGCCAAATACGTTTTCACTTTTGAACAATATTTTGCAGAAACAGAATTCATTTTTTTGGCTGCATGACCTGCATTATATTTTAAAATTGTTCCACATGTATTACCACCACTTAATTTATATGCCTGCGCCAAATAACGCATACCATACTCTAGGTTGATTGCAGGATCATAAAGATCTTGCACAGAACCATTAAAACCCAGTCCTCGCGCAGTAGAAGGCTTAATTTGCATCAAACCTATTTCACCAGCAGCACCCTTAATCTGTGCCTTATAATTACTTTCAATGCTTACAACAGCATGTACCAAATTAACAGGAACATGATACTTATTCGCAAGTTTTCGAATGAGAGCCTCATAAGGACGAACAGAAGTCCTAGAAGAAACAATGACTGTATCTTCACTTGAACTTGCAACATTTAATACAGTATGAGCCCAACTTATCTCAAACATAAAAAATACAGCAAACGCTGTACTTAAAAGAATTTTTAAAAATTGCATTTTCTTTCTCTTTATTAAGATATGTTCAAATTTTAGCCGCAAAAACCTTACAAGGCCCATTATACAAAGTAAAAAAGCAAAAAAACGGCTTGAAAATGGAAATATTAAGATAATTTTAAGATAAACTGTCGCATTAAAAGAAAATTTTTTAATTTACTTATTATATATTTTTTTATCTTATAACAAATAGAAATACAAGAAACTATAACTAAAATTATAATATAAAAAATAACGCATATATTCTATAAATTCCCAAAGTATTTATAAGATACGCACCTTTGAGAAAATAAAAGCAATATTGAAAAGCCCCCTTTATTGTGCATATACAATGATAAAAAATCTCTTTGAGATCAATTATAGTAATCGCAATAAAAGCTAAAAGTTATCTTCATGACTACAGGATACGAATAGAAATCCGCTTCATCCTTTTCCATTGGTTGACCAACAGCTGAAGCAACTTATACCAAACAAGTCAGAGAGAAAAATCAACCCTTACATGAAAATGTGTAAAAATACTTTTATATAAATCTCAAGTATGATTTCCCAAAATATAACTAAAAATAAGCATCTGCAATGGAAGGACGAGAAATAACTTTCGATAAAACTGTAGCAACTTTTGTACCTAATTTTTGAGCTGTTTCATCACTTTGACCGCTTTCAGCAGCAGCAGCGATCGTATCTTTGCGCACCTTTTCAATCAACTGCTTTTGTTGATGAGGATTCATTTGAGAAAGACGTTTGATAACATCTGGAAGAGATACCGCTAACCTCTCTAGAAGCATATCTTCTGTAAGATGTAACTGATCAGAAGAGGAAGAAGAAAATTTGTTAACAAGAAAATCATAAAGTATGACGCTTCGAGAAGCAAACATACTGGCACCAAAAATTAAAAATATAAGTGCAATAAGAACAATACGACGCCAGCAAAATCCCATCACTTTTTACCTTAAAAATCATAATCTAAACCATCCCCACACAGCATTGACTAAATTTTTAAAACATCGAAAAACCTATTAAACCAATTCTTAATACCCAGTTTCATGCACCGTATATTATATATAATAAACTGCACAGACATGCTTTTTAGCCCCCTTTATCAACACCTTTTCTCTGCTATTTAACAAAAGCCTGACTGAGGATTTCCTCAGTCAGGCCAGACAATCTAAGGGATCCACGCGGGGGGGGGGGGAGGAGGTTCCCTGATTGTCCTTTTACACCAACCACTAAGATAGCCGATGCAATATCCTTGCTATGGAATAAAATGCTTTAAACAACAAGAAATTCTTATCATCTTTGACATAAAAAAATTATAAATTGTTTAAAAGTGGAAAAATTTAGGCAAAAAATATTCAAAATGATCCAATTTGAAGCAATTTTATTCTAAATTATAAAAATAAGAATCTATAATCATTGTAACATTTATGATAATTTTCCTCTAAATACTTCCATGCGTGTAATTTTTTTTAAATAACAAGCGATTCTTGTCCATTTATGAAGAGCAAAGCCAAGCACGATTTATTCAATAACACACATTCTCAAAAGCAAAGCGTAGATCTTTTAGACCTTCTTAAGGTTATAGCAAAAAAACAAAAAAGATGAAGAAAAACTGCTTTATTCAAAAACGATAAAGAAAAATAATTGTATATTCCAAAGTGCCCTTATCTTCATGACTATTTTTGAAAATCATCATTTAAAATAGTAAAATGAAAAGCTTAGAATACCCATCATATTTATGCCGCATAACGCCATATAACAACATTCTCTATCTTTCAATTTCCAATGAGTACACTTTTTTATATTCAACGACTTACAAAGATATATTGAATCTTTTCTTAAACGCATTTTTTGTATCGCTGCATGATCCTCTTATTTTGATTCTTAATCAAAAGATCTAATATAAAAATAGTGTTATATTTGATATTTTTATTTAAATTCAAAATGAAAAATTGTCATTATAAATGAATATAATATATTGCTCAATGAAACATGTATTTCATGAATATGCGTTAAATAATGTCTCCTATTATAAAATTACCTTGCTAAAAGTACTTTGAGATACTTTCTCTTTTAAAAATCTTTATATCTTTATGCAAAAACAAAAAATAAAGCAGGTTAATAAATATAATTTATACAAATTCTACGCTTTTATTTTTAATATCATCTATCAATAAACGCGGATCACGCGCAAGCCAAAGCTTTACCATAGCCCCCTCCTCATCTTTATTTTGCATAGGAGTAAGACAAACCGTTTGTTCTAGAACAAGGCCCACATTTTTAATCCATCGTTCTATTTCTAAATCTAAAAATCCAATTTGCATAGGAGTAGAATAAGAATCTGATGATTTTGCTTCACGGCGAACAAAATCTATAATAAGCAAGCGTCCATGGGGACGCAAAATACGTACAACTTCATGAAGAGCCTTCTCAGGACTCTTTAAAAAATACAAAGACCAATAAAAAGTAACCAAATCAAAAGTCATCTCTCCAACAGAAAGATGCAAAACATTACTCTCAAGAGTCACTTCCATCGCATGCGTATAAAGACCTGAAAACAATTTTAAGACAGAGCCTGTGCCGATACCAATATCCAACATTGTCTCAAAGGGTTTATCGCCAATCACTTCAAGTAAAGCGTTTTCAACAGCATGATCTGTAATAGAGGATAAGCGCAATGCATCCCATTGTACTCTCTCTTTTAAGAAATCTTTCTTCTCCACTTCTTGGCGTTGTTTTTTTACATCCTCCAAACACGCCCTATCATGCTCCAACATCAAATCATGCTTTGATAAAGCGGAAATAACAGCTATCGTAATATCTTTACCCAAACAATCATAGCAAAATTTAAAGTAAATTTTATCCCCCCTCTGATAACGCTCTATCAATTGCACCTCGTACAAGAAACGTAAATGCCGTGAAATATATGATTGCGAATGTCCAAGAATAAAAGTAAGATCAGAAATCATTAAATCCTCATGACACAAGAGTGCAAGAATCCGCAAACGATTGATTTCTGCCATCGCTTTCAACAACACAACCATTGCATCTAAGTTGATTTTCTTTTTCATAAAAATTCCTTCAATAATAAATATAAACATTTGTTTATATGAGAAAAAGTCAAGAAAAAGATGTATGTTTCATCTTCATAATGACGACTTTTTATGAGATAATATGAAAAAGTAAGCTCTTACCTCAGAATGCATACCTTTCCTCCACTCCCCTTCCTGTGAGGATCAACACATCGATGTAACAGCAAAAAACAACATGATAGCGCATAAAAGCAAATGATGAAAATGGACAGCCTTCTATTACATTTTACGAAAAAAGATTTTCCATATAAAAATATAAAGGCAGTACCTAATATAATTCTTAATTTTTAAATAAAATTCGCCTAAAAAAGCAATATTATGAACGTGTCAGTGGTTTATAATTCACACGCTTGAGATTAAGAGAATCAACCCCTAGACGACGAATCTTATCAGCTTCATATTCAGCAAAATTACCTTCAAACCATTCCACATGCCCATCACCTTCAAAAGCCAAAATATGTGTTGCTAAACGATCAAGAAACATACGATCATGTGATATGATAACCGCACAACCAGCAAAATTTTCCAATGCGTCTTCTAATGCAGCTAAAGTTTCGGTATCAAGATCATTTGTAGGTTCATCAAGAAGAAGGACATTACCTCCTGCTTTTAGCAGTTTAGCTAAATGTACGCGATTGCGTTGTCCTCCTGATAAGGAAGCTACTTTTTGCTGTTGATCTGCCCCCTTAAAATTAAACGCACCACAATAAGCACGGCTATTCATCTCATATTTTCCGAGCTTAATGATATCATTTCCACCAGAGATTTCCTCCCACACGGTTTTATCACCTTCTAAAGAATCGCGACTCTGATCCACGTAACTCATTTGCACAGTTTCCCCAATGCGAATTTGTCCTACATCAGGCTTCTCCTGCCCCGTTAACATTTTAAACAAGGTCGTTTTTCCCATACCATTTGCACCAATAACGCCCACAATTCCACCGGCAGGAAGTTTAAAGGAAAGAGAATCAATCAAGATACGCTCCCCATAAGCTTTAGAAAGATTATCCACTTCTATGACCACTTGTCCTAATCTTTCTCCAATAGGAATAATGATTTGTGCTTCTCCAGGGCGACGCTCACGTGCTGCTTGAACCAACGCATCATAGGCTTTAATCCGCGCTTTTGACTTTGCTTGGCGGCCTTTTGGGCTGGAAGCTATCCATTCTTTCTCACGTGACAAAGCACGCTGACGTGCCGCCTCTTCACGACCTTCCTGAACTATACGTTTAGCTTTAGCCTCTAAATAAGCAGAATAGTTCCCTTCATAGGGAATACCTTTACCGCGATCTAACTCTAAAATCCAACTGGTTACGTTATCGAGAAAATAACGATCATGGGTAATTAACAGCACCGCACCAGGATATTCACGCAGATGCCTTTCCAGCCAAGCAGTTGTTTCGGCATCCAGATGGTTTGTTGGTTCATCCAAAAGCAACAAATCAGGTTTAGATAAAAGGAGTTTGCAAAGAGCAACACGCCGCTTCTCTCCTCCTGAAAGTTTTATTACATTTTCATTTGAAGGCGGACAACCAAGAGCAGCCATAGCCATTTCCACTTGATTTTCTAAATCCCAAAGGTTTTGACTATCTATAATATCCTGAAGCTGTGCACTTTCATCCGCTGTTTCTTCGCTATAATTCATCATTAATTCATTATAACGTTCTAAAATTTTCTGCTTATCGGCAACACCTTCCATCACATTGCCACGCACATCTTTGCTTGCGTCCAAAAAAGGCTCTTGTGGCAGATAACCACAACGTGCACCATCAGAAAGCCACGCTTCTCCAGTATATTCCTTATCTAATCCAGCCATAATACGTAAAATGGTCGATTTACCAGCACCATTTGGCCCTAAAATACCGATTTTTGCATCAGGATAAAAAGACAAATGAATATTTTCCAAAATTCTTTTATTACCGTATGCTTTATTAAGCCCAGCCATGTGATAGATAAATTGACGTGCCATAAATTTCTCTTTACATTATATGATATGAGAGGTTAGAATTTTAAAAAGATTGTTTTTATTTTTTTAAATGTTGCGATGAGGAACCTTTACATCGCATCAAGAGTTTCAAGCCTTATATTGATACATTTTTTCTAATCTCACAAGCCCCAAATATGATTCTTAATACGAAAAAAGCCCCTTCACAGAGCAAAAAAAAATTTTTTTTAGCTATCCCCGAAACAAGTTATCAAACATCACCTCTTTTCTCCTTACCAAATACAACATTGTGTTTTTATCGTATTAAGCCAACTTATCAATGCAATATAGTCGCGCAAAAAAAAACAATTCTTTATGCTCCCTCTTTTTTTATATTATGGGCTTTACAATATGCTGTAGCAAATCCTCACCTTTTTTCATCAATTTTATGTTATGAAAAGCATTGGACTTCTCCTCTTGCTTTGATATGGCTAAAATTGCGTTTACAAAACGACCGGCGCCTTTTGGGATCCGACGTTCCAAGCCCAATGATCATGAAAGCTTTATACCAACATACAGCCGTTAGTGAACATAGTGCCCTACCCATTGGTACATGGTTGCAATTTGTAAAAAACTATAAAACAAATTATAAAAACTTATCTATTCCCCTCCTTTGGCTTGATAATGATAAAAGTAAGATCGATATCGAACGAATTATGTCAAAACTTCAACAAGAAATATAATCTTTTAAAGGTATCATAAAAATAAGTCTCTGAGAGGAATATATTCATGGAAAAAAAAGCCTTAATCGTTATTGACGTTCAAAATGATTTTTTACCAGGTGGTGCACTTGCAGTACCACAAGGCGATACCATTTTACCAGCCGTCAATAATCTCATAGACCATTTTGATCATGTGATTTTAACACAAGATTGGCATCCTAAAAACCATTGCAGTTTTGCTTCTTCTTACCCAGAAAAAACGTCTTATGATACTGTTAATCTTAACTATGGCCCCCAAATTCTTTGGCCTGATCATTGTATACAAGGAACACAAGGAGCCGAATTCCATAAATCTCTCAAAGTTGAAAAAGCACAACTCATTCTTAGAAAAGGGTATAATCCCAAAATTGATAGCTATTCCGCCTTTTTTGAAAATGATCAAAAAACACCAACAGGTTTAGAAGTTTATCTTAAAGAACGTGCTTTTACAAAGCTAACTATGTGCGGCTTAGCAACAGATTTTTGCGTCGGATTTTCCGCACTTCACGCCATACAATGTGGTTTTAAAGTGAGTATCTCATTGAATGCCTGTGCTGGTATTGATCTAAATGGATCATTAAACACGATGCTTAAAACTATGAATGACGTGGGCATAGAACTCTTAATGGCCTCTTAAGAGCAATCTAATTTTGTTCTACTCTTACAACGCTATAAAAACTTTAATTTACTTAAGAATCAACGTGTCTATTCAAATGACAGCGCTTAAAACGAAGAGAAGAATAAAATGCCATTCCAATGATACAAACTCCTACAAGTCCTGTTATAACTTCAGGAATTGATATAAAAGTTTGTAAATACATAATCACTGCAAGAACCAAAACTGCATAAAAAGCACCATGTTCTAAATAGCGATAATGCAATAACACCCCTGATTCGACCAACATAATCGTCATAGAACGAACATAAAATGCACCAATACCAAGACCTATTGCGATAATAAAAAGGTTATGTGAAAAGGCAAAAGCCCCCACAACACCATCAAAAGAAAAACTAGCATCAAGAATTTCTAGATAAAGAAATGCACCTGCTCCTCCTTTAGCAGCTGTAGTGAAAGTTGTCTTTGGAGTATCCAAAAGTGAGCTGATAGCTTCAACTGCTATAAATGCCAAAAGTCCATAAAGAGCAGAAAAGAGAAAAGTTATTTTATCTTCTGTAACAATCTGACTTGTAAAAAATAAAATTAATATCAAAATAATTGCAACATCAATTCCCAAAAGCCTTCCAAGCTTTTGCGCGGGTTTTTCTATAAAAGCAAGCCAATGAACGTCTTTTTCAGGATTAAAAAAATATTTTAAAGCAACCATCAAAAGAAAAGTTCCTCCAAAAGCGGCAATCCCCATGTGAGCATCTTTTAAAATAGCAGCATAGCGATGTGGTTCCCATATTGCGAGTTTTACTGCCACAAGAGGATTAACACCAACGGCAATAGCCACTATAAGCAATGGAAAAACAATCCGCATTCCAAACACAGCAACCAAAATACCCCATACGAGAAAACGACGGCGCCATAATGGATCCATTTTTTCAAGAACACGTGCGTTGATAATAGAATTATCAAAAGATAACGAAATTTCTAAAATTCCTAAAACACAACAAATGAAAAAATATTTAAAAAAACCCGTAAAACTTCCCGTTTCAAGCCAACCAATAGCCCCTCCAATAAAGACGCCAACAATTGTGAAAAAAAAAGCCCATCCAAAATAACGTAAAAGGGCCATGACTATTCCTCAAAATTTATGTTCTAATTCATCTGCAATGTAAATCGAAAGCTTGCATCTCTTAAAGATTGCATTTATTAATACAAATTAAAGAGAATCCATGCGGCGTTTTTATATGGAGTTTTTCTCAAAAAAAACAAGAGAAAAATCCTATAAATTCATTATTCTATTGGAAATGAGAAACAGTATAAAATAATATGCAACACAACACTTTAAAAAACATTTTCTATCCACTAATTTAGAAATAAAAGCTATAAATATTGACATTCCATCATGAGATATGAATACATAGTGTGCCTTTATTGGTCAAATTATACCATGATGATTTATGAGGGAGATAATTCGTGGCACGTCCTGAAACTGAATCAAAAACCATCTTTGGAAAACGTTTACGTTATGTACGTCTCGCTTTAGGAGATCCATCACGTGAAACCTTAGCTAAGAGTTTTAGCATGACAAAAAACTCCATTGCTTTTTACGAGCGTGGAGAAAGAGAGCCTAACTTAAGTGTTTTACAAACATACCGCACGTTATATGGTGTCAATATTAATTGGCTCTTAACAGGGCAAGGAAAAATGTTTGACACTGAATATACGAAAGGTGACTTTGACTGGAACTATTTTATAAAAAAAATTGAAGGTCTTGAAAAAACTCTTGCCAACAATGGTCACGATGAAAGTCTTAATCAAGAAAAAATTGAACGCTCTTATGAAAAATTGCAGCAATATTTATCAAAGCAAGGGTTATCTAGCAGTATTAACCCTAAAGCCGTAAACTCTTTAATAGAAATGAAAGCAAAAATGGCAAATTCTTATACTCTTAGCTTATTTATTGATTTACTCATTCGCAGCATATCGCAAAAAGAAATTATTGCTAATCAATAAAAGCTTCTATTAATAGGGATAACAAATGCAAGCTTTCTCCGCATAGAAAGGAGAAAGCTTTTCCTATTTTTTATGGTCATAAAGCTGTATTAAGAGCTATTATCATGAGTACGTAGATCTATTTTCTACAATTAATAAAGAGTTTTTTATATTTTACACAAAAAAATATTATTAAACTTAAAAAAATATATTTTTAATAAAATACTTTTTGTACCTTATTGACAATAAATTTTTTCTTGTTACAAACTACATTTATCATAGGACTGTTATTTTAGTCAAAAAATGAAGGGGAATATATTGACTACTTACTGTAGAGACATATCTTAATTTCCGTAAGTCAAATTGGTTGAATAATTCTCCTGCAAATTATCGGCTATTTTATGAGGTAGGGAACATGTATTTTGAGGTGTTTCAAGGGGTTCATAATCAATGGTATTGGCGTCTAATATCAAGAGACGAACAAAAAGTTGCTTTTTCAAGTAAGGGATATCCAACAAAACAAGATACTCTAGTCAGTATTGAACAGATGAAAGAAATCACGCATAAAGCTTTTATTAAAGAGCTAAATATTTAAAGTTCTTTGCCATGAAAAACAAAATTTGCTCTATAAAGCTTAGATGCCATGTTGTATTTTAGTAGATAGAAAGAAGAGTTTGTGATAAGCATATCTACGATATGAAGATAGAAAATATTTTTTGAATAAAGTACAAAACGTAACATAAAGCTTATTACAAAAGCCCCTCCTCTTTTTAAAATAAAAGAAATTACCCTCCCCTCCCGTATTTTGGAGGAGCGTTTCTTGCTACGCTTTTAGCGTAGTTTCAAATTTTTAATAACTTCTGCTCCTCACATATTCCTTTAGAAACAAAAATAACCAAAGTTTTTTATCGAATTGCCTCACAAGAATATATTATTAATACTTATAAAAACATACATAAACAGTATATAATTTCAGAATTTTACTATGAGAAATAATAGCAAGACTATTCAACGAAGCAAAATATAAATATACAAAACGATATAACAGACAAATAATTTTAAAAAAGTTTATCTTATATTTTAAGATAATGTCTTAAAAATCTCCATAGAAAAAAGATGCAACAGCAATCTCCCTCTCGTTGTTTATAAAACCACGTTTTTTAAACTTAAAAAGTAAGGATCAATACAATGTCTCTTTGAAAAAAGAAGTACAGCCAACCATTTTTTGTATATCGCTAGCAAAACACTAATGCAGATACATTCTCAACAATGATCCCATATTTATAAATTGGTGCATGAGCATAAATTTATAAATTATCTTCAACAGCTCTCTTTGCATCAAAGCTCATAAAAGCATTGCACGTAACCTATCCCGTTAACCTCACCCTACACAAAAATAGTCGCTTGCATAACAAATGTTTTATCTCTTGTATTCTCTAATTTACTCAATTATTTTCCTGCTACTTCCAATCCATCTCTTATGAGAAATAATGATATAATTACCCTTTTGCATCATCTTTGAATTTTATAATATCTTGATGTTGCTGTATAATCTCTTCGTACTGCTTAATTTGTTTTTTTAGTTTTTCAATCACCTGATCACGTCTTTTAATCACGATATTTTTTTCTCTCATTATCCTATCGCGTTCTTCAGTCAACTTCATAGAATCCCTTAAGAAGTTATGCCTCATCTTCCTTGCTTCTTCTTTTAAGGCTTTAACCTTATTACGATGATATAAAGCAAAAAGAACCATCCCCCCACTAAAAAGCAAAATAACAACCATTGCTCCCAATAAAATTTCGTTTGCACTCATTTTGATCTCCTTTAATTGTCATAAAATCAGTCATCTCAACCGATTTGTGCTGCTTTACCCTCCACAAAAAAATGCAAAACTAGATGTGCTGAGTGTGATAAACCACAACCCACATTTTTATTAAAAAACACACAATAAATGATACAAAACAGCATAATAAAAACAGACAACATCACTCTTTGCTGTTTCCAAAAGTTCTTAACCCACCATTATAATATATCATCTATTGATGACCTAAATTATTACAAAAAAAAGAAAACCTACATTCTGTGCCTATAAATTTATATTTTTCTACAGCTACAATTCCTTTTCCTTAAAGCTATAAATCCCCATTATTTCCGCATTTCACCCAAATGCAGAAACTTTTTACAAACACCTATGTTGGGGTATATCTTGATTTATAATGCTGCTGCGTATACTATCGCAGTAACATTTCGTGAACACACGAATGTGTATTTCCGTTTCTGGTTATACACATCCAGTCCGTCACAATCGTGGAACTAAGCAACTATTTGTTATTGATTCGAATCTGAAAGTGTATGGGGACATTTTGTTATTAGTTAAAAACAACTCTGTATGCTTTATAAGCGAAGAGTTACGCATGTATATCTTCACGCTCCTTATATCATGTATCCTAGATTCGCAGTGTAATATTAACGCTATAGCGTAAATGTGTAAAGGTCTAAAAATGAAAAAGACTGAAAAAGATTGGTTTCAACGCTTAATTGACTTAATAAAAAGTGATGGGCGAACAATGATTGAAATCAGTAGAGCAGCAGGCTGTGGGCAAAATTACGTACAACAAATGGTAAATGGAGGAAAAAGACCTTCTGTTGATAAACTTATGGCCATTCTTAACACACTTGGAAATACGAGCGCCATATATGTAATAACGGGTTTTAATATCTCCGATGAAGACTTAAAACTCATAGCTTTAATTTCGTCTAGAGATAAAAAGAAAATTGAAGCTTTAACTACTCTTTTAACCGATTAGCATTGGGATAATTTTCTACTATTTCCAATATCTCACGCTTTTGAGCCGGCGATAAAGCTTCCCATTTCACAATAAGATCAGATAAAGTTGTATCTTTTTTTTTGGTCTTCTTCATAAATTGCACTCCATAGAACTATTTAACGCTAAAGCGTTCGAAGATATCCCTTACCTTAAAAAAAAATATTTGCAATAGGAAGTATAGAAGCAGTTCTGTACAAATTGTTTTTTTTATAAAATGAGATGATATTCTACCGATTATGTACCATGGTGAGACAGAAAACATCGCACGGTCTAGACCTTTTTATGAGAAAATGAACATCATCACTTATATCAATAATTTTGATGATATTATTCAGCTCTTCCAATTCAAATCGACAACAAATCGATCTGAAAAAGATTTATGAAAATATTTCTGAACACTCCGCAAAAGAATGTAAATAAACTTACTTGAAAGAAAAAATATATCACAATTTTATTCTACATAGCACTACTTAGTTTTTAAACGATATCGTAAAAAAAGAATGTAACGATGCAATAGCTTTTATAAACAGCAGCACTACTGAGAACTCTGTGGCGTGCTCTTAAAAAGAAGACTCCTTTCTCTGAAAGCACCCTTTTATATTGTCTAAGAGATCTATCATGAACAAAAATGGCAATACTTAGATCACTCCCCAATGATGGCCAAATACAACTTGCATGAGCATTAGAAAAAAGAAAAAATCAATAAAACATACTCTTGAAAAAATATTAAAAGAATAAAGCAACACCCACCACTTCTCAAACTTCGAGAAAAGTACAAATGATCTTTAAAAAAGAATCATAACTTATGATATGAAAAATTATAAGATTACAGAGTAAGCATGAAGATATAAGCTTAAAGATTCAGGAAAGATATGCTTTATTTTTTAAAAAAATTAAAATAAATATTTTCTTGAATAAAGAGAGTAGTTCAAATTTGGCCTGTTAAAAATTAATATACATTTGCAAAAAAACAAAATTAAGTACAAGAAAATCAAATAAAAGACCGATTAGGCATATTACAAAAAAATAAAACCCACACCCTTTAACATAACTATTAAAATGGTGGGCCCGGAGGGACTCGAACCCCCAACCAAGCGGTTATGAGCCGCTGGCTCTAACCAATTGAGCTACAGGCCCTACAGGCTGCTCTTCTCTAAACTAAAACATTCTAAGATACAAGAGCTTGCTTTAATTATCATACATTTTTTTTCTTTTTTTATCGGTTTTTTCTCTTTGTACCCTAATTTCTTTACAAGAACCCTTAAAAATGAGAAAGTACTAAACTGAAAAATAAAAAGGAAGAATTATGAGCAAAAAAAATTTCCAACCACTAGAGAATTATCTTGTTAAAATTTCTATGATAATCTTCACGCTATTGGCTGCTTCACTGAATGTACATGCGGAAGAAAGAAACATGAGAAATTCAACGATTACAGTCACAGCAACCGGTGAAAGCCAAGCAGCACCAGATATGGCGATTATTCACCTCGCCGTTGTTACCTATGACACAACGGCTCAGAAAGCATTAGCAGCCAATAATAAATCTATTAATGAGATTATTAACGCTTTTAAGAATAACGGTATCCAAGCAAATGATTTGCAAACATCTGGCTTATCCATTTATCAATCTAATCCCAACAAACATGATGACAAAAAAAATAATGAAAAACTTTATCATGTTTCAAATTCTTTAACCGTGCGTATTCGTGAACTTACCAATGCTGGTAAAATTTTTGATCAAGCAATGGCGCTGGGAGTAAATTCTGTTAATGGCATTACCTTTACAAATGCAAATACGAAGCCATTTTATCAAGAAGCGCGTAAAAAAGCTATTGCCGAAGCTATTGAAAAAGCAAAAACGATAGCACAAGCAGCCGATGTAAAATTAGGAAAAATTATTGAAATTAACGAAAACAGTGATTATTATCACCCAACCCCACGTCTTATGAGTAGGGCAGCAGATACAAGTTATACAGATACAAATTTTTCTGCAGGTGAATTAAATTATAATGTGAGTGTTACAATGGTATTTTCTATTGACTAAACTATTCACCATAGCATGAATGATTACATTACCGGCCTTCACAAAGAAGCTCGGTGATGTATGGAAGATAAGCTTCTCCAGAGGGTAATTCATCATCATAAATCTCTATTTGTTGACGTGCAGAATATTGCGCCTGATGAACAGTCTGATCATTTCCAGAAACTAATGGATGCCACCACTGAAGATCTTTTCCCTCATCAATTAAACGATAGGCACAACTTTCTGGCAGCCAACGAGCCGTTCTAATTGTTGCAATATCTAATGATATACAATCTGGTACAATTGATTTACGATGCGTATAATCTCGACATCGACAAGTTTCACCATCTAAAAGGCGACAAGCAACACTGGTTGCATAAAGATCCCCCGTATCATCATCTTCTACTTTATGCAGACAACAAAGCCCGCAGCCATCACAAAGACTCTCCCACTCAGAGAGTGAAATATCTTCTAATTTTTTTACTTTCCAAAAAGGAATATCTTGACTCATGTGCTTGGACATATCCTTTGTAAACAAGAAAGCCCATAAAAAGCAAAACAACTAAAACTAAAAGAGCTATAATTTTATTCACATCTCTCTTTGCAGATAATGCAATGCAGTGCAAGATGAAAAACAGTTTTCTTAAGAAGAAAATAACGTCTTTAAAAATCTATTATAAATCAATATAGAATAATCTTGAATACATGATAAAAATATCTTCTTCTCTAAAGATACAACATCACCCAAGTAAAAGTTTTAAAACTTTTTTCCTATTTGACATAAACTATTTATGTAAATACAGAACATAAGAAAATATCTTGAAAAGCATAAGATTACTCACCGAAAAGTTAAATATCTCTCTCCTAATAAAATACTTGAAAGATCATGTATTTTTATTTTCTCACTTGAAGTCCCACATTTAATGTTTCTTAAAAAGAACATAAACTTCTTAATATCTTCTCTAAAGCTTTTTCCCCAATGACATACATTTTATCTGCATGAATCCATAAAAATACATTTTTTAAAAGACTCATTGATCCCCTTATGAATCAAGAAAACTACGCAATTTTCTTGAACGACTGGGATGCTTCAATTTACGCAATGCCTTTGCTTCAATTTGTCGAATACGTTCCCGAGTAACGGAAAATTGTTGACCAACTTCTTCTAATGTATGGTCAGTATTCATCCCTATACCAAACCGCATTCGTAAAACACGCTCTTCACGTGGTGTAAGTGAAGCAAGTACGCGCGTTGTTGTATCTCGTAGATTTGCTTGAATAGCCGCATCAATCGGTAATAATGCATTTCTATCTTCAATGAAATCCCCTAAGTGAGAATCATCTTCGTCCCCGACGGGGGTCTCAAGAGAAATAGGCTCCTTGGCAATTTTCAGAACTTTTCTCACCTTTTCTAAGGGCATAGAAAGTTTGCTAGATAATTCTTCTGGAGTGGGTTCACGCCCAATTTCATGTAAAATTTGACGCGACGTACGAACAATTTTATTAATTGTTTCAATCATATGAACAGGAATACGAATAGTGCGTGCCTGATCAGCAATTGAACGCGTAATCGCTTGACGAATCCACCACGTAGCATAAGTTGAAAACTTATATCCACGCCGATATTCAAACTTATCGACAGCCTTCATCAAACCAATATTACCTTCTTGAATAAGATCAAGAAACTGTAAGCCACGATTGGTATATTTTTTTGCGATTGAAATCACAAGACGCAAATTCGCTTCCACCATTTCTTTTTTAGCAATTGTCGATTCGCGTTCACCTTTCTGCACCTGCGTAACGATACGACGAAATTCACCAATCGAAATAGCTGTTTCTTGTGCAAGATTTTGTATTGCGCTACGCAAATTATGAATTTCTTTTTCTTCACGTACTGAAAACTCTTTCCAGCCAGGACTAGACAAAGTTGCAATATAATCTACCCAATCCGCATCCAATTCACGCCCCTGATATTCTTTTAAAAAGTCCTCATGCCCAATACCATAGCTATTGGCAATTCGTTTGAGTTTACCTTCATTGTGAATCAATCTTTTATTAATATCATAAAGCTGCTCAACCAAAGATTCGATACGGTTCTGGTTCAAGGAAAGAGATTTTACAGCTTGAACCAACTCGCTTTTTAATTGGATATATTTTTTTCTCTGAGAAGGTGAAAGAGCTCCCTCTTTATGTTCAGCTAAACTACTTTCAACATGCTGATCTTGTAACTTCCGCAGCTTCATATAAGTTTGAGCAATAAAATCCAACGTTTCCATAACTTGAGGACAAAGCTCATTTTCCATTGCAGCAAGTGATAAATTAACGTCATCATCATCTTCATCCTCCTCCTCAATGCCTCTTTCTCCCGCAAATCCCTCCATATTACGCATAACAGAAGATGACTTTTCCTCTTTTACCTTATCCACTTCACTTCGTTCAACAAGTGGAGCTTGCTTAGCTTCTGGGCCAGCATAAGTCGTTTCAAGATCAATAATTTCACGAAGAAGAATACGTTGTTCTTTCAATTCTTCACGCCAAATAATAAGAGCCTGAAAAGTCAAAGGACTTTCACATAGCCCCGCAATCATTGTTTCACGACCTGCTTCGATACGCTTAGCAATAGCAATTTCACCCTCACGCGAAAGGAGCTCAACAGCTCCCATTTCACGCAAATACATACGCACTGGATCATCAGTACGATCAGCAACCTCACGTTTTGTTGTTGTTGCAATCGCACGACTAGACGCCTCTACTAAATCACCGCCTTCTACAGTAACTTCTTCTTCATAATGCTCAGAATCGATCTCATCTTCATCGTCTACAACATTAATACCCATCTCAGAGAACATCGCCAAAATATCTTCAATTTGTTCCGAGGTCACTTCATCAGAAGGAAGAACAGCATTGAGTTCATCCATCATCACATAACCATTTTTCTTGGCAAGTTTTATCATTTTCTTGATGGCATCATCAGAAAAATCAAGAAGAGGACTATCCAAATTTGCTTGGCTTGTTACTTCCACATTATCTTTCTGTTTAACTTTTGTTGCCATACTGTAACTCCACTTGATCACCACACAGTTTTCCTGTGACCAGCTTGTTTGCGCTCTCACTTAACGTATAAATAATTTTCCTATATACTCCCTCTTAGAGGAGATTACTATTAGTAAAAATACATTTTGTATACGCTCTTCATTCACACAAAAACGCGGGAAAACTCTAGAAGTTTCCCCGACACCTCTCAGCTTTTCTGAGATACTCTCTACACCATATAGTAAGAACCAATTTCCCGCTTTTCCTAAAATTTAGCTGTCATTCTGTATAAATGCAGCCCTCTATAAACTTCTCATATTAAACTCTAGGTGACTGATTCGCACTAAAAAAGCGAATCATTTTATCGTATCTTGTTCATTTCCGTCTATTTTTTCATCAAAATGGCTTCCAAATCCTTCAATTAACGCTTCTGTTGCTTGCATTTGCTCTAGCTCATTTTTTATCTCACATAAAAGTTCAAAAACTTCACTTGTAGGATTTTCAATGAGTTGCTCTTCAACATCCTGTAATCTCTTATGTAGGTGGTGTTCTTGAAGATGCAAGTAGATAGCCTGTTTTAATATAGTACGAGCATCTTCAATAGGCGCCCCAGAAAAAATAACACGCATCCCCACATTTTGTACAAGATGCTTCATACGCTCTAACAAGGCTTTTTGTCCTTTTTCTTCTAAAAACGCAACCATTGTCTCTTGCTCATGAAGTTGTTGACTTCCAAGCACTTCCAACATGGATTGATGAAAGCGCACTAATTGTATATTTTGTAATTCTAACACAGCCAAAACTTCAAAATTTTCATACCATAACTCAGGATAATAGGTTAAAGTTAGCAAAATCACCGCTTCACGTAGAGGAATAGATTGCGAAGAATTGCGCACGATATCAGAATTTTCCAAAACAGAAAAGGATTGCTCTTTCAATATCTTATTTTGTAAACTCTGATCATATTGCTTTGTTGCTTTTTTTTTCGAAAAAAATGGACTAAAAAAATCAAAAAGCCGCTTCTTTATGTCTTGCAAATAATAACGGCGTACATCTGCATCCTTAATAGTAAAAATTTTCTGTTTGAGCTGTTTTTCTAATGCTGCGCGTGCTTCTGGAGTTTCAAAACTTTTTTCATGGGTAGCTTGCCACCATAAAAGCTCAATCAAGGGAATTGCTTTTTGCAAAAAAGAAGAAAAAAGTTGAGCCCCACCAGCACAAATAATTTCATCTGGATCTTTACCTTGGGGCAACAACATGAAGCGCACAGATACACCTGCTTTTAAAAGAGGCAAAACACGATCAGCAACGCGAAAAGCAGCTTTTAAACCAGCCTCATCACCATCAAAACACAAAATAGGATCAGTACCCATCTGCCATAAAAGCCCAATTTGTGGCTCTGTTAATGCTGTTCCCAAAGGCGCAACCACCCCCTCAAAACCAGCCTTCGTCAATGCAATTACATCCATATAGCCTTCAACAACAAGAAGCGAATGATCTTTATCATCACCAACAAAACGGCTATTTTTACGGGCAGCTGCTGCATTATACAGTATATTACTTTTATGAAATAGAACCGTTTCAGGACTATTGAGATATTTTGCGCGTGTTTCCTTCTCTAAAGCACGTCCTCCAAAAGCCACTACACGTCCGCGTAAATCTTCAATAGGAAACATAATACGATTTCTAAATCTATCATAGGAAATTGTATTTTTTTCATTCGATTGAAGAAGACCACACTCTTCCATTTGTTTTATTGAGATACCACGTGCACTCAAAGCTTCTTTCAAAGCTGTATTTTTCACCGGAGCAAAACCAATTCGAAAGCGCTCTATAAGCTTTGGTGTTACTCCACGTGCATCAAGATACTGACGCGCCTGTACCCCTGCTTTATCATGTAAACTATATTGAAAAAACTCCGTAGCGATCTTCATCACTTCATAAAGGTCAAGCTTTTCCATTTGGCGTTTATGGCTTTTAGGATCAAAAATAGGAAGTTTTATTCCGGCAAAGTCAGCCAAACGCTCTACACTTTCTGAAAAATGCAATCCATCAAGCTCACAAAGAAAGGTAAAAATATCACCACTTACACCACAACCAAAACAATAATAGCGGCCTTTACGATCATCACAATGAAAACTTGGTGTCTTTTCACCATGAAATGGGCAACAACACCAAAAATCTCCACGCGAAGGTTTACTTTTTTGAGGATCAAATGTTACCCTCTGGCCAATAACTGTTGAAATTGGCAATCTAGTACGCAGTTCATCAAGGAAATCAGGCGAAAAACGCATTATCTCTCACAGAGTTTTAAAAATCTTTTTTGCATATTTAACGACTTTAGAGCATAATTCCAAGGCTTCCTTTTAAAAGGTTGAAAATTTTTAAAAACTGAGCAGCATACAATTTTAGAAAAGGAGAGTAAAAAAGTGACCGAATTTCTTATTCAACATCCGTGGTTAGAGACAATTTCTTGGCTAATTATTCTTATTATTATTGCCCTTCTCGTTAATTTTTCAGCACGAAAATTACTCATTCATGGAGTAAAAACTCTTGGTACTTTTCTACCCAAAAAGACAACAAATGATATTAACAATGCCATTCAATTCATGGCGAACACTGTTTCAGCTTTTATTCTTTCAATTGGTGTTAATTTTATACCAACATTGCCCAGAGAGTTCAGTACCATCATCACTAATGTTGCTAACGCTCTCATCATTTTCTTTGTTGTCCTTACAATTTCTGCTCTTCTTAATGTCATTAATACGCTTTATGAACAACGACCAGCAGCACGGCTAAAACCAATAAAAGGTTATATTCAAATTGCGAAAATTGCACTTTTTGCTGTCGCAGTTGTTTTAATGGTAGCCACCTTGATTGACCGCTCACCTCTTATTCTTTTCTCTGGTCTTGGTGCAATGGCAGCTGTTCTCATGTTGATTTTCCAAGATACACTGCTTTCTCTGGTTGCGGGCATTCAAATTTCATCTACCGATATGGTTCGTGTCGGCGATTGGATTGAAATTCCAAATCTTGGTGCAGATGGTGATGTCATTGAAATCGCACTACACACTGTTAAAGTTCAAAATTTTGATAACACAATTACCTCTGTACCTATCCGTAAACTTGTTACCGATCCATTTAAGAATTGGCGTGGAATGCAAGAAGCAGGTGGACGACGCATCAAACGCTCTCTCTTTATTGATCAATCAAGCATCCGCTTTCATACAGAAAAAGAACAAAAATATCTTTCTCGTTTTAATTTGTTAGAGGATTATTTTACGCAAAAAATACCAGAAATTACACAGTGGAATGCTCAATTAGAGAAAAATAATGATGTCTTAGCCAATACGCGTCGTTTAACCAATATTGGAACTTTTCGTGCTTATGTCGTAGCCTACCTCCAGACAAATCAAAATATTGAACAAAATATGACGCTTATGGCACGACAGCTTCCGCCAACAGAAAATGGTTTACCTTTAGAAATTTATTGCTTTACCAACACAACAGTTTGGCTGGAATATGAACAAATTCAATGTGATATCTTTGATCACCTTTATGCCATTCTTCCCAATTTTGGTCTAAAGATTTTTCAAAATCCAAGTGGCCATGATTTGAATCATTTATTAGAAACAAAAGCAAAGTAAGACGATACACATCAATTCGTCAATTTTGAAATTGCTTCTCTTTATACCAACTAAAGAAAGATCAAGTATCATGAATGGTTCATTGGTACTCCTTCATCTTGCAGGCGCTATTTCTTTACTTCTTTGGGCAACACGTATGATACGCACAGGAGTTGAACGCGCCTATGGTGAAAGATTAAAGTATAAAATGCGCCACGTCATTTCTAATCCATTTTTTGCTATTAGTTTCGGGCTTTTTACAGCCATGATTTTACAAAGCTCTACGGCAATAACTCTCCTTGTTGGTTCTTTTGTTGAATCTGGTTTTGTCTCTGGATTAGCAGGACTTATGGCTGTACGAGGAGGAGAATTAGGATCAGCATTTGTTGTCAAAATTCTCTCCTATAACCTCACGATTGTTGTACCACTTTGTCTTTTAACCGGTACTTGTATCTTTATGACCACAGAAAAACGTGAGTGGCGCCAAATAGGACGGATTGTCATTGGTATTGGCCTTTTGATTTTATCTTTACAAATGGTAAGTACAGCGACAAAGCCTTTACACGATAGTGCAATTTTGCCGAACATTATAAGTTATCTTTCAACTGATCCTATTTCTACTTTTTTATTGGCTGCCATTTTGACTTATCTCTTGCATTCATCAATTGCAGGAATAATTTTACTGGTTAATTTTGCCAACTATGATCTTATCCATGCCCAACTTTGTATTATAATGGTTCTTGGTGTCAACTTTGGTTCTTCCCTTATAGCGCCACTTTTAACACGCAATGCTTCCCCCAAGGCCCGCTTGGTTCCATTAGGTAACTTGCTTATGCGTGGAGCTGGATCAATTCTTATCTTAATCTTATTTCTTTCCTTTCAGCCCCCCATTACATGGCTTGGCAATGACGCTTCTACACAAGTTATCAACGCCCATATCATTTTTAATGTTTTTATTCTTCTTGCCGGAATACCACTCTCAAAATGGGTTTTAAAACTAACCACGAATCTTGTCCACGAAAGTATTAAAAGAACACAAACCGATAAAACACTTAATTTAGCTAATCAAACAGCTCTTGATGAGAGTGTTCTTGAGCGTCCAACCTTAGCACTTTCCAACGCCATGCGTGAGGTCATCCATATTTGTGACCTTGTAGATATCATGCTAGAAAAAATCATGGGGCTTTATGAAAAACCTGATGCCTATATCATTCGTGAACTCAATCAACTCAATACCATATTGGACAAAAAGCATACCGCAATCAAACTTTATCTTGCACGATTGGCTGGACAAAAGCTATCCGATGGAGAAGCTCTTCAAACACAAGAGCTGCTAGGTGCTTGTATAAAGTTAGATCAAGCAGGAGATATCATTATTCATAATATGCTCATGCTGGTTAAAAAGAAACAACAAAAAGCTTTACAATTCACTAAAGAAGGCTGGAATGACCTGCTTCGTTTCCACGCCATTGTTTTAGCCAATGCGCATATTGCATTTAACGTTCTTGTCTCGCGTGACACACACACCGCACATTTATTGGTACAAAAAAAAGATCAACTACGAAATTTAGAAAAAGAGATGAGTCTAAAACACTTTAAACGCCTACGTGAAGGTGATCTTAAAAATATAGAGTCATCTAGTCTCCATCTAGACACAGTACGTGATCTGAAACAAATCAACTCCCTTTTAACTTCAATGACCTACCCTATTTTAGAAGCCAAAGGCCTCCTCCAAAACTCCCGCCTACGTAATCCTACTAAGGAATAAACAGCTAATTCTTAATTTTAAAATATTAGAAGAGAAAATACATATTGTTAGGAAGATAAAAAATCTGTTACAAAAGGTGCATAATACCTAAAATAACGCTCCTTATTTTAAAATTTTATAACTCCACTCTACATAATATTTTATAAAAATTTACATAGAGAGATATTTTATTTTTGTCTTTAAAGTATCTTGATATAATTTTATCTTTTTATGTAAAAAAAATAAAGTATAAAGGAGATTATATATATTTCTATTTTGATATTTCTTAAATATCAGTAAAGTAAAAATTACAAAGAAATTCCCAACAATAATACCCTCCTTCCCTTCACAGGGCCCAAAAAACAAGTCTTGACCTTGATAAAGCTTACCCTAGTTAGAATTTAACAGTTTATATTTAGGCAAAGGAGAGTATAATGGAAAATGCAAACTTCGGTTGGATTGCAGCTATTATTGTCGGTGGACTAGCAGGTTATGCTGCACAATATTTTATGAGAAGTCAAACAGGTATATTTCTGAACATTATCTTGGGAATTATTGGAGCTGTATTAGCGAGCTTTCTTTTTAGTCTTTTAGGCATCCATTTTGCAGGTTGGCTGGGCTATCTTATTTCAGGTTTTATAGGCGCCTGTATTCTCATATGGATAGGACGAAAAATTCGATAAGTTTGTTAAAAATACGCATTTATTTTTTAGAAGAACCTTTTACTTCTAAAAGGAATTTACCAAACCATTCCTACCAAAGCTTTAAAAATTGTAATCAATGGGGGTGATGGTGAGATACTTAAATTATATTTTTGCATCACCATCATCGTATTATTAAAATCGCAAGAGATATTTAAAGCCAATTATAATAGGCTATAATCTATTTCTCTATCAAGATCTCTATATCTTTTAATGCACATGAAATGTCTCTTTTTATAATTATGCTTTTCAATATAATTCGAAGATTATATCAATATAAAAAGATTGAAATACATACCCCTCTCTTACTATAAGGCCAATACAAATACAGGCTATTTATTATACTATCCCATAATAATTACCAAGATCTTTTTCTCGAAACCCTTAAAAACGAGCACTTCATCAAAAAAATTATTACCTCACACAACAATTTTCAAATTTCATATACAAAAAAACATGATTTATATTGATGTTTAAAGAAATTAAGTAACCATATAATTTGTCATTAATAGTCTTGTAAACGGATAATTTTCTATATACTGTCCTCATAATTCATTGTGATTATATCTTTTCTTTTGTTATAAAAGCATATTTTGATCATCAGCTTTAATATTTTTATTATAAGCAATGAAATTGCTTTCACATCTAAATTTACATGATTTGAGCACCCCCTTATTTTCTAAAGAATGAAAAAAACCACTTACAACTTGTACAATTTTTCCCTGAATAATATTTCCATACATAAATAAATTTTTCATTTTCTCTGTGTTTAAAATCTTGTTGTCTTACTATTTCCGCATTACAATGAAGAAGCATATTTTTTATCTCGTCTAACATACGGAATACGGTTTTAGATATGGAGAGAAATGATGTCTGATTCTAAAGATTCCATTATCCCACCTATTAAGTGGCTTTCTAATAAAGATCCATCAGTACCAGAAGATATTCACGATTGGCTCATGGAACTAGGATCGATGACACTCCGTTTGAAGAAGTACTGTGCCTGCATACATATCGAACCAAAACGTGAATGTTTTATCACACAAGATAAATTGACAGAAGAATTAGAACACCTCCCTAAGAGTGCACGATATTGGCTCCGCGAAATAATACTGATGGGAGATAATCAGCCTTGGCTCCTTGGACGTACTGTTATCCCCCAAGAAACTCTCTCAGAACACCATCAAGCACTTATGCATTTAGGCACCGCACCACTAGGACAATATCTCTTCAACAATAAAGATTTGGCTCGCGATTACATTCATATTGGACAACATGATACATTGTGGGCACGCCGTTCCCGTTTACGGCTAACAAACAAGCCATTGCTGCTAACTGAAATGTTTTTAGCAGCCTCACCATTATATACAACATCCTCCACATAAATTAAAGAGAAGATATATTTCTATTTCTGTGCACAACCGATTGTTTTATATAGATTTTTAAAGAAAGAAAAAGTTTTAAAATGCATCTTAATAGAAATATCTTCTTAAGATATTTTTGAGCTATTTCAGCGTTAACATATTTCTAAAAAAGAAATATTTTAATACCTCTTTCAACGCATTATAACCGTGCAAATATAAGAAAAATTTATCTTTGTAACTTTAAAAGTGGATGTTATATTGACAGATGGCATTTTCTTTTAAATGATCTATAATACGATAGCCATGTATGAAGCAATACTTCACTTCATTTCTTGATAATGGGAAGAACTTAAAGAATTAAAGAAAGTAGCAATCTATTTTGAAAAAACTTAAAATTTGCGTTAAAATAGTTTTTGTTTACGCTGCATATTTTTCTAAAAACTTTTTTGAGTAAAAGGCAAAAAATCTTTTACAATACGTGCCTTTGTAACCAACACTATTATCACAGTGGGACTATGTCCTTAATGCACAACCAATTAGCAAAAAATATCTTCTAATCCCCTGTGTAACAGGATAAAATTTATTTTAACTGTTTACGAAGACTTGTACACACTTTAGAGAAATTCATTTTTCCTGCATAGCGCTCCTTAAGCCATGCCATTACCTTACCAATATCACGTAATTTTTTAGCCTTTGTCTGTTCCAAAGCCTCACAAAGTGCCTTTTCAACTTCTATCTCATCAAGCTGAGGAGGAAGAAATTCACGAATAACGTCCATTTCCGCTTGTTCTTTTGCAGCTAAATCCAAACGACCAGATTCTTTATAAATGCGCGTTAACTCCTCACGCTGCTGAAGCATTTTAATGAAAACAGACTGTATTTGATGATCATCTGCTTCTTGTTTTCCTTCATCATAATAAAGAGCATCACGATCCATCACCGCAGCATTCATTAAACGAAGGGTCGTAAGACGTGTATTATTCTGCGCTTTCAAAGCAGTTTTAAGTGCCACATCAATCTGATCACGCAACATAAGTTTATCCAATGTTATTTAAACGGAAAATTAATTTTTACCTAATCTTTATACATCTTGCAATGCACAAAAAAATAATTAACACCCAAACCTCAGAAAATCCGAAACAGGACTTTACCTCTTAAGAGAATATACCTATACTTCCAACCTTAAGCAAAATATTCAAAACAATATACACAACATTTGTTGTGGTTGTGCTTTGCATGTAGCATGAATCATTATAGCTTTCAGATAATAAATTGTGGGTGCACACTATGACACAAATACCCCCATCTCACACTCCTTGGAATGTAAGTAAACCTACAGCCCTTTTAGTATTAGCTGATGGAACAGTTATTGAAGGAAAAGGAGCAGGTGCCACAGGTATTGCTGAAGCTGAAATATGTTTCAATACTGCCATAACAGGCTATGAAGAAATCCTCACAGATCCATCCTATACGCAACAAATTATTAATTTTACATTTCCTCATATAGGAAATGTCGGCGCAAATAGCGAAGATATTGAAGATCTTACGCCTCTCAATTGTCATGGTGCAGTTGGTGCTATTTTTAAAGCAGATATTACCCATCCTTCTAACTACCGCGCCCATGAAAATCTTCACCAATGGCTCAAAGCACGTAAAATTATTGCGCTTTGTGGAGTTGATACACGCGCACTCACCATTCTTATCCGTGAAAAAGGTGCACAAAATGCTATCATCGTGCACGATCCTCAAGGAAATTTTGATATCCCTTCCTTAAAGCAGCGTGCAGCAAAATGGTCTGGTCTTATTAATCTTGACCTTACAAAAAACGTGACATCTCAATCATTAAGGCAATGGAACGAAAAACCATGGGTATGGAATAAAGGATATAGTACAAATAATGTGCACAATCTTCATATTATTGCGATTGACTATGGCATTAAGCGTAATATTCTTCGTCTTTTAGCAACACAAGGGGCACGTATTACTGTCGTTCCTGCACATACAAGTGCAGAAGAAATTCTAGCGATGAACCCTGATGGTATTTTTCTTTCCAACGGACCAGGTGATCCAGCTGCAACAGCACAATACGCTATTCCAACAATCAAAGCATTGATTGATTATAATCTGCCCCTTTTTGGTATATGCCTAGGTCATCAACTTCTTGCTCTCACGGTAGGTGCAAAAACAATAAAAATGCACCAAGGGCATCACGGTGCCAACCATCCTGTTAAAGATCTTAACACTGGAAAAGTCGAAATTGTCTCCATGAATCATGGTTTTGCGGTAGATGCAGCCTCTTTACCAAAGCATGTTCAAGCAACACATATTTCTCTCTTTGATGGCTCAAACTGTGGTCTTCGAATTATTGGAAAACCAGTTTTTTCTGTTCAATACCACCCTGAAGCTTCTCCTGGCCCTCAAGACAGTCACTATCTTTTTCAATATTTCTACAATCTCATAATGGATTATAAAAAAATAGCTTAATGGAAGTGTTTTATTTTTAGATTTCTCTCTTTTACTTTATGCTTTTTCTACACACAGTCATGTTTCTCTTTAAGAGAACAAAAAGTAAAATTTTAAAATTTATAATTTTTTGTCTTTTAACGATAAATATATAAATGGACATCGTTATGATACTTTTAATTCTTAATATTGCAGCTGTTTTTATATAGAGACAAATGCATAAAAGCAATTTATACCCTTCAATCGCTTCATATCCCCTCTTCTGCCTATAAAAAGCTTAGCGTATCCGTAAGAAAAAAATTACCGCTGTAATAACAAGAACAAAAAAACTTCCCAAAAAAGGAGCACCAGAAAAATACATAACCGCATTTTTGTGTGTAAAACATTCAAAGAGAAAAGTATAAAAAATAGGTCCTAATATTAAACTCAATGAAATAACAGAGTTCATTGCTCCTTGTAATGCACCTTGTACATCCACAGGCACTTTTGCTGAAGCGATAGCACGCATAGGTGCATGAAAAAGATATTCAAACATTGTACACAAAAAGACCAAATAAAACATCCACCCTTGTGTAGCCAATGTATAACCAAGCATAGCAAGTAGGGAAAATGAAAGACCTAACATCGCAATATGGCAGTTACTCCATCGCTTAGAAAAATAAGGTAAAATAAGAGCAACCACAATAATTTGTCCTATACCGAAAATACTATAGGACAAACCAATAGAGAATGTATTCCAATCATAGCGTTCTTTAGCAATGAATGCCCAAATACTCAGCCATACAGATTCTGCAAACCAATAAAGAAAAAAAACCAACAATACCCAAAGAACTGTTGGATATTGCTTCAGTTGTAAAAAAGCACCTAAAGGATTTGCACGCTTAATATCAAAAGTGCGCCGATTACATATAGAAAGAGTTTCAGGAAGCATAATCCATGCAAAAATAAAATTAATCAATGAAAAACCAACAGCAAAATAAAACGGAACACGTGAACCAAATTGACCTAAAAAACCGCCGAGAAGCGAACCTAAAATAGCGCCCAATCCAGATGAAAGTCCTAACAAACCAAAATTACGTGTACGGGTCTTATGATTAGATATATCAGCAAGATATGCCATACAGGTTGCAAAGCTAACACCAATTATGCCCAATAAAGAATGCCCAATAAACAACATAGAATAGTTCCATGCTATAGCACATATGAAATTATCAAAAGCAAAACATATAATAGAAAGAAGCAAAATAGGGCGTCGCCCATAACGATCAGAAAGATTACCAATAATAGGAGCAAACAAAAATTGCATTGTTGAATAAACCGCAAGTAATCTTCCTCTTGCTAAAGAAGACGCACTTATATCTTTTCCAGTTAACTGAGAAAAATATTCAGGTAAAACAGGCATCACAATTGTAATAGCAATGATATCCAACAATAAAATAATAAAAATTAAAATGCATTCACGCTGAGCAAATTCTGGGTTACACTTGTAATTTCGCATAGCATAAATTATTGTAATATAAAATAATAATAAAGTAAAAACTTAAAAATGAATATAATAATCAATAATATATTATATATCAGGAAAATATCATAAATTTATTCTTTATACTCTAGAAATATAAGCATAAACAGTTTTACAAAAAATTATCATATTTCTATCTTAAAAAGATCAATTCTTCTTTATAAGAAGTAAAGTACTTTACTCTTAAATCACTATATTAAATTATAATACAATTTTTATACAAAAGGCATAAAATTGTTTCTTTCATAATGATTTTTTTCAATATTGAAATATATTATAAAAAGTGTTTTTTATTTCACAGTCTTATAAAAAAGATAGACCATCCCTCTTTTGTCTCACAATAAAAAACGTGATCAAATCTGTTGATAGAACCCTATCATATATGTTATCATTAATGCTATAACGATCTGATTAATATGAAAAAATACTACTTTCCATAGCATTTTTTCAGTACGTATTTCATTCAAAATAGCCCCTCAAATGCGAAAAATATTTCTATTAACTCTCATCATAACCTTGATAACAGAACATGAAGCTCAGGCTTCTATCACACACAAAGATATTGCAAAAAATAATATAAAAGTCCAACAGACAACAAAAATAAATCTAGATCCATATACTTTAAATAAATTAAACACCCTTCTTGAAAAACGCTCAAAATTTAACGACCGTAAAACCGAAGAAATAATTGACTTGCTTTCTGCAGCTTTTTTAGGAACACCTTATCAGGCAAATATGTTACATGGCTCAAAAAATATACCTGAAGAATTGATTATTGATTTTAGAGGTTTAGATTGCTTTACTTATCTAGACTATGTTGAAGCATTACGGAAATCAACATCCCAAACAGAATTCATAAATAACGTTGTAAAAACACGTTATGTTGACGGTATTGTGAGTTTTTTAAATCGAAAACATTTTTTTACTGACTGGGCTTATAGCAAATATAAACTTGCTACAGATATTACTGCACAAATAAGTCCTTATGCGGTAAAAACGGAAAAATATCTCAATCAAAAAGCTGACGGTAGCAACTACCTTCCCGGACTACCTGTTGTGAAGCGCACTCTAACATATATTCCAAGCAACTTTATTAATGAAAAAGTTATAAGCCATTTACGGTCTGGTGATTTCATTGGTATTTATACACAACTTGCTGGATTGGATGTAACACACGTAGGTTTTTTTATTATGACAGATAATGGTCCAATGCTGCGAAATGCTTCTTCACGAAAAGAAAACGAAAAAGTTGTTGATTCTCCTTTCATGAAATATGTTATAAAAACACCAGGAATTATTGTTTTAAGAGCTCTTCCATAACCGCATAAGGTTATGATATATTTATGGCTCTCTCCTCTCAAAGAGATTCTAAAACTATCAAGATAACTATCCCAATTTATATCAACTATACTAGTACACACTCTTTTAATAAAAGTTATCACTTCATGTATTACGCTCAACACCTTATTGAAGATAAAAAATAATCAATGCCTTATATTTATTATTGCATATAAGTTTCTCATTTTATTCTGCAGGCTTTTAAGGTTTTATGGAAGCATAATAAATATTCTATATTTCATGCTCTACGATAATTCACCATATTGTGTCTTTACTGTAGCATGCATTATTATTTTTTTATCAAAAGTCATACTCTTAAATTTCTATAATATTGCACAAATGCAAAGAAGATCTTTATCTTAAATTTATAAAAAAAGCATGGAAAAGGTATTTTAGTGCTTACTTTCTTTGTCACTTAACCTATAAATGACAATAGCTTAAAACTTAAATAGCCTGTCTACCACAACTACGTACAGATATTTATCATAGGAAAAATCATGCCAAAACGCACAGATATAAAATCTATTCTTATCATTGGAGCAGGACCGATTATCATTGGTCAGGCATGTGAATTTGACTATTCAGGCACACAAGCCTGTAAAGCATTAAGAGAAGAAGGATATCGAATTATTCTGGTCAACTCCAATCCGGCCACCATTATGACAGATCCAGATTTAGCTGACGCTACTTACATTGAACCTATTACTCCTGAAATAGTAGCACAAATTATTGCACATGAGCGTCCTGATGCTCTTTTGCCAACTATGGGAGGTCAAACAGCTCTTAATACTGCCTTATCATTAAAGCGTATGGGGATTTTAGACCGCTACCACGTTGAAATGATAGGTGCAAACGCCGATGCTATTGATAAAGCTGAGGATCGTGCCTTATTTCGCAAGGCAATGTCGAAAATTGGTTTAGAAACACCACGTTCTATGTTGGCCAATGCGACTGAACTTAAAGAGGAAAATCGTCAACGACACACAAAAATGCGCGACACACTTAAAGCAGAACTTTCTGGTACAGCGCTTGAACAGGCCTTGGAGGAACTTGAACAAAATTGGCGTCATACAGAATCTGAACGCAAACAACATTATATTGCACATGCTACTGCAAAAGCAGTTCAGGCTCTTGATATTGTTGGTCTTCCAGCGATCATTCGTCCTTCTTTTACACTTGGTGGTACTGGTGGTGGAATTGCTTATAATCGCTCTGAGTTTTATGAAATTATTGAACGAGGTCTTGAAGCTTCCCCAACAACGGAAGTTTTAATTGAAGAAAGTGTTTTGGGATGGAAAGAATATGAAATGGAGGTTGTTCGTGATAAAAACGACAACTGCATTATTGTTTGTTCCATTGAAAATATTGATCCGATGGGGATACATACCGGTGATTCGATTACTGTAGCCCCTGCCCTTACTTTAACCGATAAAGAATATCAATGTATGCGCAATGCTTCCATCGCTGTCCTGCGTGAAATTGGCGTTGAAACAGGGGGCTCCAATGTACAATTTGCTGTTAATCCTGAAAATGGCCGCCTTATTGTTATTGAAATGAATCCACGCGTTTCTCGCTCTTCAGCACTTGCCTCAAAAGCCACGGGCTTCCCCATTGCCAAAGTTGCAGCTAAATTGGCAGTTGGCTATACACTTGATGAATTACAAAATGATATTACAGGCGGTGCAACACCAGCATCATTTGAGCCTTCGATTGATTATATTGTTACTAAAATCCCTCGTTTTGCCTTTGAAAAATTTCCCGGTTCATCACCTGTCTTAACGACAGCAATGAAATCTGTAGGAGAGGTTATGGCAATCGGACGCACTTTTCAAGAATCGCTACAAAAAGCACTCCGTGGACTTGAAACAGGCCTTACCGGTTTTGATGAAATTATAATCCCTGAGCATGCAGAAGGTGATGAAAAGAATTCGATACGCTCTGCTATTGCCATACCAAGCCCAGATCGTCTGCGTTATATTGCCCAAGCAATGCGCGCTGGTTTATCTTTAAGTGAAATTCACCAAGTCAGCAAAATTGATCCATGGTTTTTAGAACAAATAGCATCCATCATTGAAATGGAAGAGCGTATCCGCATCCATGGATTGCCTCAAGATACAGACAATCTGCGTATGTTAAAAGCAATGGGCTTTTCAGATGCACGGCTAGCCACCCTTACAGGTCAAGAACCGGATGATATTGCTGCTCTGCGTAAATCCCTCAATGTTAAGCATGTTTTTAAACGCATTGATACTTGTGCAGCTGAATTTTCTTCACCTACAGCATATATGTATTCAACATATGAGGTTCCTTTTGCGGGTGTAGAACACTCCGAAGCCCAAGTCTCTCCACGTAAAAAAGTTGCAATTTTAGGCGGAGGACCAAACCGCATTGGACAGGGCATTGAATTTGATTATTGCTGCTGCCATGCTGCTTTTGCACTGCGTGATGCAGGCTTTGAAGCTATTATGATTAACTGTAACCCTGAAACAGTCTCAACAGACTATGATACCTCTGATCGTCTTTATTTTGAGTCTTTAACAGCTGAAGATGTCATCGCTATCTTAGAAACAGAACAGACAAAAGGCGAATTAGTTGGAGTAATTGTCCAATTTGGCGGACAGACACCGCTTAAACTTGCAAAAGCACTAGAAAAACATCATATCCCCATTCTTGGTACTTCACCAGATGCTATCGACTTAGCAGAAGATAGAGACCGCTTTCAGAAATTATTATTCAAACTGAACTTAACACAACCCAAAAACGGCATTGCCCACTCGGTTGAACAAGCGCATCTCATCGCCGATGAACTCGGTTTCCCATTAGTTGTACGCCCCTCATATGTTTTAGGAGGACGTGCTATGCAAATTATACGTGATAAGCGCAGCTTACAGAATTATTTACTTGAAACTGTTCCTGAACTAATATCAGAAGACATCAAGAGCCGTTATCCTAACGACAAAACAAGCCAGCTCAATATATTACTTGGTAAAAATCCACTTTTATTCGATACTTACCTTACAGAAGCCATTGAAGTTGATGTTGACTGCCTATGCGATGGAGAAGAAACATTGGTCGTTGGCATTATGGAACATATTGAAGAAGCCGGAATCCATTCTGGTGATTCAGCATGTTCTTTGCCAGTACGGACATTATCAAAAATATTGGTTCATGAATTAGAACGTCAAACCAAAGCGTTAGCACAAGCCCTTCATGTTCGTGGCCTCATGAACGTACAATACGCTGTTAAAGATGACACAATCTATGTTTTAGAGGTAAATCCGCGTGCGTCACGAACTGTACCATTTGTTGCAAAAACGATTGGCCGCCCTATTGCGAAAATAGCCACACGTATTATGACAGGAGAAACGCTTAACAGTGCCCTTAAGGCTTATGGAGGATTACCCTCTAATCCACATAAACAGTGCGTCGCTGTCAAAGAGGCTGTTTTCCCTTTTGAACGTTTTCCAGGTGTCGATACACTTCTTGGTCCTGAAATGCGCTCAACTGGTGAAGTAATGGGGCTTGATTACGAATTTGCTCTTGCTTTTGCGAAATCTCAGCTTGGTGCTGGTGTTAAGTTGCCCAAAGAAGGAACTTTATTTGTCTCTGTAAGAGATGAGGATAAGCAACGCATCTTAAATCCTGTAAAACGTTTAAGTGCGCTTGGTTTTTCTATTTTAGCGACAAGTGGAACACAAAAATTTCTTATGGAACAGAATATTGAAGCAAAAAAAATCAATAAAGTTTTAGAAGGACATCCCCACATTGAGGATGCTATTCGTAATAGACAAATTCAATTAATCTTCAATACAACCAGCACGGCCAGTGCTATCTCAGATTCAAAATCATTACGCCATGCTGCACTTATGCAAAAAGTCCCCTATTATACAACAGTAGCTGGAGCCCAATCTGTAGCAGAAGCAATTGAAGCACTCCAAAAAAAGAATCTTGAAGTACGCTCCCTGCAAAGCTACTTCACTTAAAATTTTTATGACACAAAACGCACTTTTTTATATTCTCTTACATTTTCTCAATCTTTTCTTTAATCTAAAATGCGCGATTAAGACTTGCTTTTTATCCTAAAAACTTTTATAAAGAGTACATCGAATTTTCGGTTATGTGACTTTCTTTCCTGTGCAATCTGCACTTTCAACGAAACTTCTCCCCTAATTTCGATTTAAAACAAAGCCGTATTGAGTGCTCTTGGATTCAATACACACTATTTATATATTTTAAGGAGTTTCCTATGTCTACAGGAACAGTTAAGTGGTTTAATACAACAAAAGGTTTCGGATTTATTCAACCTAGTGATGGAAGTGCAGATGTATTTGTGCATATTTCCGCTGTTGAGCGTTCTGGTTTAAGTCATCTTAACGAAGGGCAAAAAATTTCTTACGATGTTCTTCAAGATCGTCGTTCTGGAAAGTTTGCCGCTAGCAATCTTGCAGCTCTTTAACTTTTAAGTTCTGCAACATTCTCTTTAAAAAATCTTCATCGGTAAATGGTGAAGATTTTTTTGTTCTTTATAATAAGGTTATTTTTATAAAAGAAAGTCCTCTCTTTTACAATTGGCATCATTATCAAGATATTTTTATCTTAAAATTTTCTCACCTTTCCCTGATTCCATAAGCTTTTCAAACAGCTTTCTTGTAAAAGACGCAAAAGTAACCTATAGTGTCTTTATTTGAAACAGATATCCTAAGAGTTTCTCCGCAATTTTTATTGCATACAACATAATCTAGAATGTCTTTTAAAAATAACAGTCACATATTGATATCATATAAGGATAAAAATTATGGCGTTTATTGCTGACAAGCTTTCTCATATAAAACCCTCTGCCACAATTGCTGTTTCCCAAAAAGCACGTAATCTAAAAGCACTAGGTCGTGATGTTATTGCTTTAAGCGCTGGAGAACCAGACTTTGATACACCAGAAAATATCAAAAACGCTGCTATTGAAGCTATTCGACGTGGAGAAACAAACTATACCCCTATATCTGGTATTCCAGAATTACGTCAAGCAATTTCTGAAAAGTTTAAAAGAGACAATAACCTTACTTATCAACCAGAGCAAATTATCGTTGGTACTGGTGGTAAACAAATTCTCTTTAATGCATTAATGGCAACCTTGAATAAAGGAGATGAAGTCATTATTCCATCTCCTTATTGGGTCAGTTATCCAGAAATGGTTGCTCTCAACGATGGTGTTCCCATCTTTGTAGAAACCAAAGCAGAATTTTCCTATAAACTACAACCACAAGATCTAGAAGCTGCCATTACCCCAAAAACAAAATGGTTCATTTTTAACTCTCCTTCAAATCCATCAGGTGCTGCTTATACCTATGATGAATTAAAAAAACTAACGGATGTTTTAGTAAAATATCCTCATGTTTATATTCTTACCGATGATATATACGAACATCTTACATATGAAGGTTTTACTTTTGTCACTCCAGCACAAGTGGAGCCAAAACTTTACGATCGTACACTCACAATGAACGGTGTTTCTAAAGCCTATGCCATGACAGGTTGGAGAATTGGCTATGCGGGTGGGCCACAAGAATTAATTAAAGCAATGGATGTTATTCAAGGCCAACAAACATCTGGAACAAGTTCTATTTCACAATGGGCTGCTGTTGAAGCACTTAATGGACCACAAGATTTTATCGCACAAAATAAACGTATTTTTCAAACGCGTCGTAATCTCGTCATTTCCATGCTAAACCAAGCTTCTGGAATTCATTGTCCCACACCGGAAGGTGCTTTTTATGTTTATCCTTCCTGTGCAGAACTCATTGGAAAAAAAACACCGAGCGGTCAAGTCATCAAAAATGATGAAGACTTCGTAATAGCCCTGTTGGAAGCAGAATCTATCGCTGTAGTGCATGGCTCTGCTTTTGGACTCGGACCAGCTTTCCGTATTTCTTATGCAACATCAGAAAAACTATTAGAAGAAGCTTGCTTACGTATCCAACGCTTTTGTAATCATTTACTTTAAAATTCTAAACCACCATTTTCTGCTACAGTTTTATAATCCAGTATCATAAAATCTAGAATTTTTTAGAAACTGAATAACAGAGAAATAAATAAATTCTACAGAAAATATATCTTAACAAAACCACAAGAGATATATGCCACAAACGGAATGAAAAATTGTAATGTTCGTAAAAAAAAACATATCTTATTATTTGAAAATAATAAGATATGCAGAGAATACATCTTTACCCTTTTCCAATTACTAAAAATTAGAGTATTTGCTGTTTGTACTCTAAAATTAAAAAAGAATTCTTTTCACTTGAAAGATATCTATTAAAAGACAAGCCTATTAAATTTCTTTACATTCTATGATGAGCATAACCGCTACTATATACGTACCAAATCCCATTTTAATTTAAAAATTTAAATTGGAACTCTAAAAAATCTAGTACATATACAAATATTCTCGCATGCAAATATTGTTTCTTTCATCCATAGCTACAATCATTCTAGTAAACTCTCCATATTTTTTAATCTACTCCAGATCATACATAAAATCGATAAACATTTCTTCAGAAAGTTTTTGCCATTTTTTCTTAATTTTCCCCCAAAATCTTGATTATAAAAAATAAAAAAAGCCGGACAATTTATGTCCGGCAAATTTGGAAAATTACCAGAGATAAAATCAATCTGGCAAATCTTCGTAAGGGAACACTCAAGAAAATGCAATGGGAGGCAACATAATCAAGAGATAGCTAATTTATGTCATGTTATCACAAGAAGTACAATAAAGACTTATGCGTATCAGCTATGCAATAACACATAGCTCTTAAAGACCACTTTATTAAAAAGACCACTGACGTGCTTTTAAAAAAATATAATCTCGAAAAGCATTAAGCTTTGCTAAATTTTTTAAAGCATAAGGATAACAAAAAAAGGTATCAAAAGAGGGAATGTCCGCCATATCAGGAAAAAGGCGCACAAGACGCTCATCATTATTGACAATATAATCAGGAAGTACAGCAATACCAAGATCACTCATCAACGCATTCTTAATTGAAATAATATTGTTTATTCGTAATACTGAAGTGCGTAAAGAACCATTATTTCTACCCGCTTTTTCTAACCAATTTAGACTAGACAAATAATGTGGAACAGGCTCACCAAATGAAATAATACGATGCGCATCCAGTTCAGATAATTTTTCTGGTTTTCCATGATTTGCAATATAGTTTTCAGAAGCATAAACATGCATATGAATTGTAAATAATTTTCTTTGTATAAGGTCAGGCTGCTGGGGTTGGTGGAGACGAACAGCACAATCAGCATGACGCATTGTCAAATCCAGTTCTTCATCAGAAAGCAAAAGTTGAATTCGCATATCAGGATAAAGACTTAAAAATTCTGGCATACGCTCTGCAATCCATCCTGCGCCCATCCCAAAAGTTGACGTAACACGCAAGTGTCCCGTCGGTTTTTCACAACTTTCACGCAATTGCGAGTGTACATTTTCAAGCTTCATCAAAACATCATGTGTTGTACGATAAAGGATTTCTCCCTGTTCTGTTAAAATCAAACCACGTGCATGACGCTGGAACAGAGACACACCAACCTCTTGCTCTAAAGCTGAAACCTGTCGTGAAATTGCTGATTGAGATAAATGCAGTCTTTGAGCAGCATGCGTAAAAGAACCCGCTTCTGCTGCTTCATGAAACACCCTTAACTTATCCCAATCTAACGGTAACGTCACAATAAATTTTACCTCTCATTTCTTTATATTTTCAAATAGGGTATTATTTTTACATCTATAGATGCATATCCAAAAACCGTTCTGCCTCTAATGCCGCCATACATCCCATTCCTGCTGCTGTTACAGCTTGGCGGAATGCATTATCTGTTACATCGCCTGCAGCAAAAACACCAGCAGTACTTGTTGCCGTTGAATCTGGAGCTGTCCATAAATAACCACCTGGTTTTTGCTTAAGTTGTCCTTCAAATAAGGAAACTGCAGGATCATGTCCAATAGCAATAAATATTCCTTCTGCCTCCACTGTAATTTCTTGATCGGTTTTTACATTTTTAAGACGCGCTCCTGTTACTATAGCTCCTCTTGAATCCTGTGCGGATAGCCCAACAATTTCTTCCACCACATGATTCCACATAACATGTACATTATCGCAAGCAAGTAATCTATCTTGCAAAATTTTTTCTGCTCGAAAATGTCCTCGCCGATGAACCACATACACTCTCTTTGCCAAATGTGATAAATAAAGGGCTTCTTCAACGGCTGTATTCCCTCCTCCCACAACAATCACATCCTTATCACGATAAAAGAATCCATCACACGTAGCACAAGCGGAAACACCACCTCCCATAAACTTCTGTTCACTTTCCAAACCAAGCCATCGCGCCTGTGCTCCCGTTGCAATAATCAGTGCGTCACACAAATATTGTTCTCCCGAATCCCCATGTAAAAGAAAAGGACGCTTGGATAAATCGGCTTTTATAATACTATCATAGACAATTTTTGTGCCCATATTTTCCGCTTGTTTTGCCATCTGTTCCATCAACCACGGTCCTTGAATAGGATCAACAAAACCTGGATAATTTTCAATATCAGTTGTAATCGTTAACTGTCCGCCTTGCTGCAATCCAGTAACTAAAACCGGCTTGAGCATTGCTCTGGATGCATAGATTGCCGCTGTATAACCAGCAGGACCAGAGCCAATAATAAGCAAGCGAATATGCGATTGTACCATAAAATCCCCTTCACTTTTTATTCTTTAATTATTTTACAAGTTATAATGAAATACAGCCTTAAAAAAAACATTTTTCAACAGCCTAAATTATGGTGTATACATACTTTTTCTTAAACTTTATGAAAAGGCTTAATAGCCAATTCATCACAACATGCTTAATATAGGAATTAACCTCTAGCCCATAAAGAGAGAAGCGTAAATTCTCATGAGCGTAAAATTGTAATAAAACGATATATAGAGATAGGGACCAGCCATTTTTCAATTTATTATCAATGTCTGTGCGCGTTTTGCATTAATCATGGGAGGAGCGATGCTTTTGCCGATTTTTGTGGATTTGCATGATAGCAACCATAATTGGATAAGCTTTCTCTATTCTTGCGCCATAACCACTGTATTAGCAACGCTAATTCTTTTAGCAACTAAAGGTGCTACTTGCCGCTTTTCAGCACGATTGGGTTTTATGCTCACTGTTTGTCTTTGGCTTACAGGAAGCATTGTAGGTGCCTTACCTCTTTATCTGTCTCCTCTCCCAATTTCTTTAGCAGGAGCAATTTTTGAATCTGTTTCTGGAATTACAACCACAGGCTCGACAGTCATCACAGGCCTTGATCATTTATCACGCAGTCTCTTATTATGGCGCTCTCTCATATGCTGGATTGGAGGCATTGGCTTTATTGGTTTGGCCCTCTTGCTTTTGCCGTCACTACGTGTTGGTGGAGTCCGGCTTTTTCATATGGAATCCTCGGATAAATCTGAAAAAATACTCCCCCGTATTAATCAAATTGCTAATGGAATTATCATAGCATATGTTGGATTAACACTTGCTTGTATGCTCTCCTATTTTGCTTCTGGTATGACCTTATTTGATGCTATAAACCACGCAATGAGTACAATAGCAACAGCTGGATTTTCAACCCATGATGCCTCTTTTGGTTATTTTTCTGATAAACCAGCTATTTTAATTATTTCAACAATCTTTATGCTGCTCTCCGCACTGCCCTTCGTGCTTTATGTTAAATTAGTTCTTCCCGGCCAATCTAAGCGATTTATTGATCCACAAGTCATTGTTTTTCTCAACATTGTTTTCATCTTTAGTTTTACTTTAGCAGCGTGGTTACATTTTCATGACCATCGCGCCTTCTATGAAATTTTTCTCGATGTCATTTTTCACCTTTCATCGATCATTAGCACCACTGGTTATAGCGCTGAAGATTATCAACTTTGGGGACCTTTAGCACTTGGGATCTTTTTTATTATTTCCTTTACAGGTGGATGTGCTGGTTCTACCTCTGGTGGCATGAAAATTAATCGCCTCATTATCCTTTGGCGTATTACACAAACAAATATAGAAAAACTTCTTTTTCCTAATGTCGTTGTAAAAGCGTATTACGACCATTCCAATATATCAAATGATATTGCTAAATCCGTTTTGTTTTTTGTCTGTCTTTATATGTTTTGCCTTATTCTTGGAACGGCACTCTTGCTCTCAACAGGTCTTGATTTTACTTCTGCCTTTACAGGTGTCTTAACCGCCCTTTCCAATGTTGGTCCAGGTTTTGGCGATATTATTGGTCCTTCTGGCAATTTTTCCACAATCAATGACAATGCTTTATGGGTCCTGAGTTTTCTCATGCTAGCAGGACGTCTTGAAATTATAACAATATTCGTGCTCTTTATCCCTGCTTTTTGGCGTGAAGAATTTTAATATAGTGCATTTTATTTTATAAAAATGAAAAATATGCCCTGATCTTCGATTCATAGATATATGATGGAAAACTTTTAAGAAACTTCAAATAATAATCAAATAAAGATAATATAAAGTAGCATAAAAACAGGAATATTACTGAATAAAAATGCCCCCTTACCTTTAAGGTTGTATTACACTCAAAATATAAAACCTCAGTTTTTTATCAAAAACTTTTATAACTTTTTATTTTATCAGGAAATATGCTGATCTATTTAAAGCACTTTTCCGCAAATATTTCTTCGTAAACACGTCCAATTTCTGTAGCCTCCTTTTCTAAAGGAAAGTGAGTGCGAACATGATCTAAAGCTTTTTTTCCTGCTTCCATTGTTTTTTCTAAATCAGCAAAATAAGGTTCAATTGCTGTCACTAAAGCCTCTCCATCCCCTGCTTGAACAACCGTTCCTGTTCCCTCTATCACCAATTCCTTAAAAACACCTACATCACTCGCAACTACAGCTGTCTTTGATGCCATTGCCTCCAATGGAGTTAAACCAAAACCTTCTAGACGAGAAGGTGTTACATACAACGACAAACGGCGATACCACAAAGGTGTATTGAGTAACTCACCAAGAAAAATAATACGCTCTTTTAAACCAGCTTCAGCAATCTTTTGACGTAATTTTTTTTCAAAGTTATAATGTTGTTCTGTTGTCCGCCCAGCAATAAGTGCTGTCCATTCAGGATAACGTGGCAATAATGCAATCATTGCCTCTACAAATAAATCAGTTCCCTTTAAGTAACGCACCCGTCCAAAACATCCAACTGCATATTTTCCCGGTAATCCAGACGAAGAAAAACAATCATCCAAAGTTTTAGGCGGTGAAAAACGATTTACATCCACCCCATGCATAATAACCTTATGCGGCACTTCTAGATAAGTCCCTGTACACACACTCGTGGCAATGACCCTGTCCATACGGCGAATTAACCATTTTGTAAAAGACTTATGATGACGTCGAGAAGCCGATGTAAAGACAAGTTTAAGCTTCATGCGCAAAACATCACGCAAAAAGACACCAAAAAGCATCTCAATATTACGCCGCGCATGCCAAATACGAAAAGGCCTATTTTTCGGGCTTTTCCAAAGCCCGAAAAGATCCTTAAAGGCAAGAACCGGTAAATTTTTTGGTAATCCAAATCCAAAAGTAGAGATATATATCCCCTTTTTGCGTTGTAATGGAACGAGTTGAATAACTGTCGATGTTACTCCTGATAAACGCTTTTTAAAATGGGGAGCAATAACCTCTGTTTCTTGCAAAGAAATACGCATAATAATTTATATATTGAACCTCATTATATATACTGAACCTCAATAATTTCATAATTATGCGCACCACCTGGTGCATTAACTTCAATGACATCGCCCTCTTGTTTACCAATAAGGGCACGTGCAATAGGTGAAGAAATAGAAATTTTACCAACTTTTACATCAGCTTCTTGATCACCAACAATTTGATAAATCTTTTTTTCTTCTGTATCCTCATCTAATAATTTGATAGTCGCTCCAAATTTAATTTTATCACCTGACAGACGGGAAACATTTATCACCTCCGCCCGTGCAATATAATCTTCAAGCTCATTGATACGCCCCTCATTATGGCTTTGCGCCTCTTTAGCAGCATGATATTCAGCATTTTCTGATAAATCACCATGCGCACGCGCCTCAGAAATTGCTTCAATAATTCGTGGACGTTCCTCTTGTTGGCGCCAACGCAACTCTTCTTTTAGACTTTCAAAACCAGCTGTAGTCATCGGAACTTTTTCCATAATCCGTCCCTTTCTGTTACACGGAAGGTTTAATAAAAATACAAAAAACGGCTCCCAAAATTACTTTTGGAATCCGAAAACCACAATCTTTTTTATTATATAGTACAGCCTTCTCGTTTTCCATATAAAAATACAAAAAGACACAAAACATACACCAATTATGTTGATAACACCGCAATATTGAAAACTTATTTCTATTTGCTGTTTCTCTTTTATTTAGAATAGAAGGAAGAAACAATTGTATTTTCTTCTCTTTTATCATAGTCTCTTAAAAGGAAAACTTATATGAAAGAAGAAAAAGTTCCTATAAGGAATTTTCAGCGAAGAAATGAAAAAAATCGTATTTTTTTTTGTGTTTGGCTCTCTCTTTCTCGCCACAACACTATCAAAGGCCGCAGATGCCATTGTTATAAGGAATCTTAATTTTAGAACAGGGCCAAGCACACAATACGCACTTCGTGGTTTAATACCCGCAGGAGAATTTGTATTTGTTAAAAACTGTGAAGGAAACTGGTGTCACATCAGATATAATGCCCAAATAGGCTGGGTATCATCTCGTTACCTTTCATTTAAAGATGGAGATGACCTTTATCGTACATACACTCTGCTTTCAATAAAACATAACAATATATGTCATGATTTTCCATAGTTGTAATAAATATTATAGCTTTTTGCAAAAATAAAATAAATACCTATTGAAGAATATCATAGTATAAACAAAATAATGAATATAAATACTATAGGTGCAACACTTAAAAAATACTTTTACAAGTTACGCAAATATAAAAAATTTAAGTAATAGCTAAAGCTTATACAAACCCAGTAATTTAAAATAAAAGAGCTTGAGAACATTTAATCGTTATCATATGTGATTGTAAAATATAGCGTTTCCTTTAAAATCGACAAGTACTTTTCTATCAAAGGATGCAATCATGAAAAATGGTGTCACAGCAACAGTAGAAGCACTTTCTGCACTCATTGCTTCAGGGAATCCTCTTTTTAAAAATGGAGAATTATGGACACCACATCGTCCTATTCGTCCTGAAAAGTCTGAGGGTGGTATTCCTTTTCAAATTGAAACATCCTTTGAGCCTGCAGGAGATCAACCTAAAGCCATAAAAGCGCTCGTTGAAGGAATTGAAAAGAATGAACAGACGCAAGTTCTTTTAGGTGTTACCGGTTCAGGAAAAACCTATACAATGGCAAAAATCATTGAACAAACACAGCGTCCTGCTCTAATTCTAGCACCAAATAAAACGCTTGCAGCACAGCTTTATGGAGAATTTAAAAATTTTTTTCCTCATAATGCCGTCGAATATTTTGTTTCTTATTACGACTACTATCAACCGGAAGCCTATGTTGCACGCTCTGACACTTATATTGAAAAAGAATCTTCTATTAATGAACAAATAGACCGTATGCGTCACGCTGCAACACGTGCTGTACTTGAACGTGATGACGTTATTATCGTTGCCTCTGTATCCTGCATCTATGGCATTGGATCTGTAGAAACCTATACAGCCATGACTTTACAAATAAAAAAAGGAGACAAACTTAATCAACGAAAATTCTTGGCGGATTTAGTTTCTCAACACTATTATCGACAAGATATTAACTTCATTCGTGGTTCTTTTCGTGTTAGAGGTGATACAATTGAAATCTTCCCTGCTCATCTTGAAGACCGCGCTTGGCGACTTTCACTCTTTGGCGATGAAGTGGAAACAATTACAGAGTTTGATCCTCTCACAGGACAAAAAACCGATACCCTTCCATCGATTAAAATTTATGCCAATTCACACTATGTCACTCCACGACCAACATTAAATCAAGCAATAAAATCAATCAAAAGAGAACTCGTTCAACGTCTCGATGAATTAAACAAAGCTGGACGTCTTTTAGAAGCACAACGTTTAGAGCAACGTACAATTTTTGATTTAGAAATGTTAGAAACAACCGGTTCATGTGCCGGAATTGAAAATTATTCACGCTATTTAACAGGACGAAAACCTGGAGAACCACCGCCCACCTTATTCGAATATATTCCCAACAATGCTCTTGTTTTTATAGATGAAAGCCACGTCACTATTCCTCAAATTGGTGGCATGTATCGGGGCGATTTTCGAAGGAAAGCAACCCTTGCTGAATATGGATTTCGCCTTCCCTCCTGCATGGATAATCGCCCTTTACGCTTTGAAGAATGGGATGCTATGCGTCCACAAACTATTGCTGTTTCTGCAACACCTGGTCGTTGGGAAATAGAACAATCTCATGGAATTTTTTCTGAACAAATTATTCGGCCAACAGGACTTGTGGATCCAGAAACGGAAGTTCGTCCAGCGCGCGCACAAGTCGATGACGTTGTAAATGAAATTCGTAAAACAATTCAAAAAGGATATCGTACATTGGTGACAGTTCTAACCAAGCGTATGGCTGAAGATTTAACAGAATATCTCCACGAACAGGCTATTCGCGTACGCTATATGCATTCTGACATTGATACATTAGAACGTATCGAAATTCTTCGCGATCTTAGACTTGGTGTATTTGATGTACTCATCGGTATCAATTTATTGCGAGAAGGTTTAGATATTCCAGAATGCGGTTTTGTTGCTATTCTAGATGCTGACAAAGAAGGTTTTTTACGCTCTGAAACTTCACTTATACAAACAATCGGACGTGCTGCACGCAACGTAGATGGACGCGTTATTCTTTATGCTGATACGCTTACTGGTTCCATAGAACGCGCCCTACAGGAAACACAAAGACGTCGACAAAAACAAATCACTTATAATAAAGAACACAAGATTACACCCAAAAGTATCAAAAAAAATATTGATGATATTCTTAATTCAGGAGATAAAAACCACTATACACCTACAGATATTCCTGATTTTATTACTACAAATAATATAGGTGGCCATAATTTAGCATCTCATATTCAATGTCTCGAAAAAGCAATGCATGAAGCGGCAGCTGATCTCCATTTTGAAGAAGCAGCGCGCCTTCGTGATGAAATAAAAAAACTCCAAGAAATAGAACTCACGATTACAAATGATCCCTTATCAAATCCTACCAAACAATCTGTTTATGAATCCGTGATACAATCAAATCTTGATCACAAAAATCTAACCACAGAAACCAATATTTTGAAAAAGCAAAAAAGTAAAAGAAGTCCCCATAAAAACGCTTCTAACAGAAAAGCAAAAAAGTAAAAAATTCCATCTCCTTAATAACCCAAAAATTTTAAACTATTAAAAAAATCTTGCTACTCTACAAATCTTCACAAAATAACCAACAAAAGCACCATTCCATAAATTGGAGATGTTCATAATCAATACGACTCCAATGAAGCAAAAACACTATTCTTATGAAACAAGTTAACAAAAATAAGACTTATATTATAAGAGTAGAACCCCATGATTACTAGCCTAATCTCCCTTGTTCATACTTGTGTAGCTTATACTTTAAGTATTATTAAGAAAGTAAACAATAAAAAACTTATTTTATGTAATATTTTATTACTATACTCAATATAGGTAAATCTTAATACAAGCTATAATTTTGTTTAATCCGAGTATAGTTTTTAGAATAAAATTTTGACAAAATTTTATTCTAAATTCTTACAGTTTATACTCAACAAAATGGCTTTTTATTCATTCTATTAAACTAAAGTAAAAGATTGTTCAGCTTACATTCAGTTTAGCCCATGTAAAGTATAAAAAATGCGAATTTACATAAGGAGCGTCTCTATGAAAAAAGTAATCAAGTTAACGGTGTTATCTGCAGTATCGATAGCAACCATTTTAACACCATTAGAAACAGCGTTTGCAGATATGCAATTCAGTTATGGTGACAATCTTACAAAAAGAATGCGTGAAATGAGAAGGAACATGGACAGCCAAATAGAGGATATGAGAAAAAGAATGGATGCAAACTTCCATCCTCGCACTTTTAGCACGTATCCGTCTTTGGAGAAGCATCACCACCGCATTCATACTTCTCATCATCATCCTCACCATCATGTTGAACATACAAGACGGGAACAAACGCATTACCATATTGAACGTAAAACACATAGTTATGTAGAACGTAAAAAGACAACACATCGTCATATACATGAGTATATAACGCCTAACATCTTTGGAGATACTTTAACGGCCGGCATTATAGGTCTTGCTGCAGGTGCAATTTTGGGCAATATTTTTAAACAGCCAAAACAACAACCACAAGTTGTTTATCAAGCTGTGCCACAAGGCCAAGTTATGTATCAACAGGTTCCACAAAAGCAGGTCATTTATGAGATGCAGTCAAAAACAACATATCAACCACTCCATGAACCATGGACACATGATTGGCTTCAATATTGCAAAAAAAAATACCGCTCATTCAACTCTAAAACAGGTACTTTTAGAGGGTATGACGGCTTAAATCACTTTTGTTATGCTCCATTAAACTGATGTCATGATACTTCCTAGAGAACTTTTAACTAACCGAAAAAATATCTTGAAATGTTTTTTCGGTTAGTTGTTACTTTCTTGAAGAAAAGGATTCCACTGGCGCTCATATCCTAAAGAACTTCCTAATCCATGCCCACAGATAAAGCGAACATCATCGCCTAAAGGCAGTACTTTTTCTCGAAGTGAGTTCATCAATTTCTCATGAGAACAAAAAGGAAAGTCCGTACGTCCAATAGAACCACGAAAGAGAACATCCCCTAACAAAGCAAACCGTTGTTTTTCATTAAAATAAATCACATGGCCAGGAGAATGTCCTGGTGTATGAAAAACATTAAAAACATGTCCAGCAAAATGAAGACTATCTCCATCTTTTAACCATTGATCAGGAATACAAGGGCGTGCATCCGTGATACCGTAATTTTTTGCACTTTCTTGCGCTGCATCCATCAGAGGTTTATCATCGCGATGTGAACCAATAATTTTAACATCAAGGACTTCTTTTGCCTGCATTGCAGCTCCTACATGATCAAAATGCCCATGTGTTATCCAAATAGCTTCAATGACAATCCCCATCTTCTGGATAACGTCTTGAATTTTAGGCCAATCACCACCCGGATCAACCAAAACACCTACTTTTTGTTCATCATCAAAAAGCAAAGTACAGTTTTGTCGAAACGGTGTCACCGGAATAATATGTGTACTAAAATTACGCATGATAGCCTTTTTTCAAAGTAAAATGTTTCCCAGCTTAGAAGAAGCATTTTCTTACTTACGAAGTAAGATAGCCTGCTCGACAGCTTTATGCAACTTATGTAAATTTGAATTTTGTAAAAATGTAATTTTTGGTAAGGTTTTAAAAAATCACCAATCACATTCAAGTTTTTTATGACAATGCACCTCACCTTCTCGTGATTGATGATGGCACCCATATTCGCAATCTTTTATTTCAATTTTTCCTTAACAAGGGATTTCATATTTCAGTTAAATCCAATACCCTCAAGCAAGACGATAGCTTGCAAAATTATCTTTTAATAGTAGATGTTACGATGTTGAGTGAAAGCGGCATCACCCTCACCCATTCATTCCGCCAAACAAATGATGTTCCATTCTTATGCTTACGGACCTTATCAGCAACAAATCATCGCATTGATGAACTGAAAGCGGGTACAGATAATTATGTAGCAAAACCATTTGATTTTCGTGAACTTCTCCTTCGCATCAACGCCATTTGACGACATGATATTCCACTAAACCAACCCAAAATCGAGCAGATTATTTTCGGGCCTTATATATTTTCAATTTCACGATGTGAACTCAGAAAAGAAAGAGACGTTATTAAATGAACCGATAAAGAACAAAAAGTGATGATTCTTTTTGCTAAAAATGTGGAAGATACTATTTCACGCTATAAATTTGCAAGAAATGAAGACAATACAAGCGAACGTGCCATTGATGCACAAATCAACCATCTACGTCATGAAATTGAAAAAATCCAGCACTCCCTATATGGCTGCAAACCGCACGAGAAATAAGTTATAAATTTTTCATTGAATAGACAAACAATGATCAAACCTTCAAAAAATTTGCAGCCGATACCCATCTTCACAAATGCCAATTTTACTACACGGTTGAAGATTCAACAGAAATATAAGCGCGTCCCCATACTTTTACCCGTTTGGTAAATAATCTTGTATCAAATGTATTTTGTCATGCTAATACCATTAAACTCACTGCTAAATCTCAACAAGAATCTTTCACGACCACAGATGATAACGAACCTAGCATTCATAAAGATATGCGTAGAGAAATCTTTAAACCGTCTTGTAGACTTGATAAAACACGAAATCAAGATGTAAGGAGAACCGGTCTTGGACTTTCTATTGTAGAAGATATCGCACATAGCTATAGGGCAACACTCAATTAAATGATAGCCCTTGAGGAGGACTACATGCTACTATCGATATCCTCCCTATAAGGAATATTTTACAGATTTCCCTTTAGAAAAATATGCAACACATTTGATGATTTAAGCATTTCCTACAGTTTCAAACAAAGTATATTGTAGCGCCTTGATAGCACTTTGCCCAGACCACGCAACCATTTGAAATGCAACATAATAACTTTCACAGACCTTAAGGGCATGTATCAACAATGCTTCAACCTGTACATGAGAAGGATGTACTCCACCAGCCAACAAAAGTCCTTGCCGGTAAATAACCAGATTATTCTCTTGCCAATAATCAAAATGCCCTAACAATAGCTTTTCATTAATTGCCAATAATAAACGATGCATTTCGGCTGTTCGAGCACTCTCGATAGCAAGATCAAATTCACAAGCTAAATGAAGGGCTTCCTGTTCTTCTATCCATGAAAAAGCAAGACGATAGTTTGTCCACTTTCCTTCCACACACACACAAATTTCATCTTGTGCATCTCGTTCAAATGTCCAATCATATTTACAGGCAATCTGTTCGATAAAATCGACAGGATGCTCTTCTCTTTCTGCGGTGCAAAATGCAACTCTCATCATTAACCCTCAAGAATCATTAAAAACATCATCAAAAGAACACGAAGCACCTTAACTGTAACAACTTTTGCTACAATCAAAGTCTTTACACCAAACAAATACACATTAAAAACACTGATAATACACAAATCCCTTGAGCTTCATCATAGTTTCTCACGGGAATACATCTGATCATCATAAAACGAATCGACAGATATTTTCAGTGTATTGATAGAATTTCGCAACACCAGCCCCCCTACATCAAAAAAATGTGTTTTATTACAAGAAAACACTAAAAAAAACAAACACTCTATTCTAACAGACTCAATATTAAGCATTTTTCAATTTGATACGCTAAATTGAAAAATTGGGGATATTTTTTATAAAAACGCTTTTATTTTTTTTGTGTCTGCTTTTTCTCCAAATCATCAAGGCGTTTTTTTAAATCAGCATTATCGGCATGCACTTTTAGCACCATTTCCTTAAAGGTTTCAAACTCATCACGTGAAACAAGATCAAGTTTATTGGCTATCTTTTCAGCTTGCACACGAAAAGCAGTTCCAGCCTCACGTCGTATACCTTGCACAACATCTGCAGCATCAGTTGCTAATTTTGCCAATTCATCAAAAATACGATTTGATCCATTCCGCATAATCTTATTCCTTAAATTTTATATGACGTACATACTATAGCGTATTTTCATAACACTTAAATACTATATTTGTTCCTTTTACCCTATAGATTTAATCTAATCATACAGATTTTCTGAAGCCTCTTTATACTTCATATACTCTCATTATTTTAGCAGTGGAAACTTAGCTTCTCTTAACTTGATCCCACTTTGCAAACTTGACCATTGTGTATTCATCTGTCATTTCTAATCCATTAAATAATCGCATAAATGTAAAAAGTAACTTATGAACAATCTTGTCTGTCCAGCCATTGCTTTTCCCTCTTTTCTTGATCCTGTCATTGTACGCTTAGGCCCCATAGCTCTTCATTGGTACGGGCTTGGTTATGTTGTCGGTATTCTTTTTGCTTGGTGGTATGCGCAAAAATTATTACAAAAGCAATCTCTGTGGTCTGCAAACTGCCCACCTATGGATAAAGAAAAGATCGGAGATTTTGTCATCTGGTCTGTTGTTGCTGTCGTTGTTGGTGGCCGCTTAGGACAAGTTCTCGTATGGGATCCTATTTATTATTTTAACCATCCAAGCAATATCATTGCGGTATGGGATGGAGGGATGTCCTTTCACGGTGGTCTCATTGGAATCATCATTGCAATGATCTGCTTTGCCCGTAAAAACAACATCAAGATACGTGCAATGTTTGATATCATTGCTGCAGGTGCTCCTATTGGTATCGGCATCGTAAGAATATGCAACTTTATTAACCAAGAGTTATGGGGAAATATTACGAGTGTACCTTGGGCTGTTTGCTTTTTCAAAGATCCTCACTACCTCCCGCGCCATCCAAGTCAACTTTACGAAGCATTTATGGAAGGATTTCTTCTCTTTTTTATCTTATCTCTTATTATTTTTGCTTTCAAAGCATTAAAACGCTCTGGCATTGTATCTGGAACATTTATTATAGGCTATGCAATAGCGCGCAGCATTTCAGAGATTTACCGTGCTCCTCAAGAAGATCCTGAATGGTTTTCTACTCTTTTTCATTCCACTGGATTTACCTATGGTATGGCTTTATCTCTTCCCATGCTTTTTGTAGGGGGGTATCTCCTTCTGCAAGCCTTCAAACACCAATCTACAGAATAATGGCAACTCTCAAAGAAAAAATTAAAAAGATTATTGCAAATAATGGCCCCATTACTGTTAGCCAATATATGACATTAGCTCTCACAGATTCCCAATTTGGCTACTACCAAACCCAAACCCCCTTTGGACGTCATGGTGATTTTATTACAGCACCTGAAATAAGCCAATTATTTGGAGAAATGATTGGTATTTGGACGCTTATTAACTGGGAAGCGCATGGTTGTCCTACACCGTTTATTCTCGCTGAAATGGGTCCAGGACGGGGAACTTTAATGGATGATATTTTGCGTACTATTCAAAGATTATCCACAAAAGCCTTTAACGCTGCTGAAATTTTTCTCCTTGAGATAAGCAAGACTCTTGCCACAGAACAACAAAAACGGCTCTCTTCTTATCAAAAACAAATCCATCATATTGAAAATTTAGATCATATCCCTTTCAGCCCTCTTTTTTTAATTGCCAATGAATTTTTTGATGCACTGCCCATCAATCAATATATTAAAATCAATGGAGAATGGAGAGAACGGCGTATCACAGTCAATCAAAATGGCAACCTCACATTTATTGCTGTTCCATATGATTTTCCCTCTTCGTGCTTACAATCCTACGCTTCTAAAGTCCCTGACGGAACAATTTTTGAACATGCCCCTTCACGACATCAATTGATGCTACAACTTACTAACCACTTAATCCAAGTAAAAGGTTCTGCTTTGCTTATTGATTATGGTGCTCAAGATCTTGCCTTTGGCGATACATTACAAGCACTCTCAAAACATCAATTCCGCAATATATTTGACGCTCCCGGTAAACATGATTTAACATCCCATGTTGGTTTCTTCTTTTTAAAAAAAATAGCCCTTGAAGAAGGATGTTTTGCCGAAATTTTTGAACAGGGAGATTTCCTTTTTAAAATGGGGCTACTAGAACGTGCAAAACAGCTTAGAATAAACAAAAATATTAAACTACAAAACAAAATCTTCCAAGATGTTGAACGACTAACCAGTCCAGATCAAATGGGTAAACTGTTTAAAGTTCTACATGTGAGTGATCAAAATATACCACTACCTCCCAGATTTTGATACCCATAAATATTGACAAAGATGCATATTTCACACACCATTCTCTCTTTGGAAACAACCATCTTTACGAGGAATTTTGATGAACTCTATCTCTGCCCCCATCCTTGCAAAAGAGCTTTCTGCCTTACACATACACGGGATAAAACATGGTTTTTTCACACGTCAATGCGGTATTTCAAAAAGCCTCTTTCCAAGCCTTCATATTGGACAAAGTTCAAATGATCAATCTGCACATATCACACAAAGTTACCTTTTGATCGCCGATTACTTTAGTGTTGAGGTCCAAAATTTAATCACTGTCAAGCAAATACACTCCTGTGAAGTTGTCGTAGTAAATCAAGCTTTTACTGATGAAATTCCCAAAGCTGATGCTCTCATTACCACCACACCAGGACTTGTCATAGGCATTCTTACAGCAGATTGCGGACCAGTTTTATTGGCTGATCCACAAGCTGGTATCATCGCCGCTGTTCATGCTGGTTGGAAAGGAAGCTTAAAGGGAATTATAGAAAAAACCATTACTGTTATGGAAGAGCAAGGCGCCAAAAGACAATCAATAACGGCAGTTCTTGGTCCTTGTATTGGCCCTTGCCACTATGAAGTTACAAACGAATTTTATGATCAATTTATCGATTGCCAGAGCAAATTTCAAAAATATTTTTTAAAAACAGATAAAGTCAATCACTTTCACTTTAACCTGTGGGCATTCATTATCAATCAACTCAAAGAAGCAGGAGTTCGTGCTTCTTGTGTGGAACTTTGCACCTACAAAGATGAACAGCGTTTTTTCTCCTATCGACGTGCAACACTCCGAAATGAACCGGATGATGGACGACAATTGTCTGCTATTATGTTGACGAAATGAATCTTTTGTCGTCTAAAGAGTATAGTAAAGCTGTAGAAGAAAATTTTTGCTCATGATGAAACAAAAAACGCAAACACCGTGCTTTTTATAAAAAATATTTTTTAAACAAACAAAGTACAAAGGAGCTAACTGTTCTTATCTCCAAAATTTTCCTGTAATGGCTAAATTTAAAACAATTTTTTAACATGAGCGCCACTTCATTCCTTGTATACAAACAACCATATCCACATTGTTTTAGAGAGGAAGAAAAAAGTTTAATCAAGATAGTTATTTCTTTATTTCATGATCAAAAAGCTTTGCTCTAAAAGCAATAAAATTTTGGAAAAAGAAAAAATAAAACACATAGCTCTTTAATCATAAGACATAAAATTATAATGCTCTTATCATTGTTTTCTTGCAATCTCGCAACAAAAAGTTAAAACCGTACCATGTTTTACCGTAATTATTCAGAGGTTCTCCTATGAAACTTTTTTGTGGCAATTCTAATCCACGCCTTGCCGAAGATGTTACAAATTATTTAAATATTCCCTTAGGAAAAGCGACAGTGAAACGCTTTGCTGATCAAGAAATTTTCGTAGAATTACGTGAAAATGTCCGCGGACAAGATGTATTTGTTTTGCAATCCACATCTTATCCAGCAAATGACCATTTGATGGAATTACTTATTATGATTGATGCCCTACGACGTTCTTCAGCACGTCGTATTACAGCTGTCATCCCTTATTTTGGTTATGCCCGACAAGACCGCAAACCAGGTCCACGTACTCCTATTTCTGCCAAACTTGTTGCCAACCTGATTACTGAAGCAGGAGCCCATCGCGTTCTAACGCTAGACCTTCATGCAGGACAAATCCAAGGTTTTTTCGATATCCCTACAGATAATCTCTACGCAGTGCCTGTTATTTCTCGCGATGTCAAGGTGCATTATTCTCTTGAAAATGTTATTGTTGTTTCACCTGATGTTGGTGGTGTAGTACGTGCACGCTCACTCGCTAAACGCTTAAATAGTTTACTTGCTATTGTTGATAAACGTCGTGAACGCCCAGGAGAATCAGAAGTCATGAATATCATTGGTGATGTCTCTGGAAAAGATTGTCTTTTGCTCGATGATATTGTTGATTCAGGTGGAACATTATGCAATGCAGCAAGTGCTCTGCTTAAACATGGCGCAAATAGCGTTACAGCTTATATCACACATGGCGTTCTTTCTGGAAATGCTATTGAACGCATTAGCAACTCAGAAATGAAAGAATTGGTTATTACAGATTCCATTATGCCAACAAAAATCATTGAAAACACGCATAATATCCGCGTTTTGCCCATTGCAGACCTCATTGGAGAAGCGATTGCAAGAACAGCAGCAGAACAATCCGTTTCCAGCTTATTTGGTTAAATGGCTTCCTTAGGATCTCCTGGCGCTGTTTCCACACCAAGATCAGGAAAAGCGATAATGCGTTGACCGCTAAAATGTGTACGGATAACAATAAGACCACGCTCTTCAAAGTAAGTGAGAAGTCGACGTGCACGACTTAAAGAATGGGTTCCATAAAGGCGTGCCAAAAAAATATCCGATGGACACGGTTTTCCGGTGATTGCAGCCTGTGCTATATTTAAAAAGACACCTTGCACATCATCTTCTAAATTTTCTGATATCTGCAAAATATGTTGCCAATTATCACTAACAGCAACCTCTTCATCAATAGAAGCCTGTGCAATAGCCAACTTACGTCGAAATTGCGAAAGATTAAAAGGAGCTTGTGCGATACCATGAATACGGCAACGAACCAAAAAATCTTGATAAAGCACTGCTGTTGAACGATAAAATGCCTCTGGATCATCAATAATTTCACGAATAACACGTTCTGCCTGTGTATCACGATTCACATCAGAAAGTTCTGGAAATAAGCTTGCTTCTTCCTCTAACAATTTTTGTTTTTTGTGTACTGCCTCTTCTAGTATTTCATGCATTGACTTTTCTTTTACAGGCTCTCGAGATTGTTTTAATGGTGTTAAAATTTCTTCTGGTGAAGCAGTAAAAACAAGTTCTTTAACATCAGCCCGCTCTGTTGGAAGAGGCATTAATTTGGGGCTGGAAGAGCGTGCCAATGTTTCAACAGGACCAATCATAATAGGTATAAAACGTCGTGATAAAGCAGGACCTAAAGCAATAAAACTTCCTCGTTCAAGATCTCTAAACATTTCGGCTTGGCGACGCTCCATTCCCAAAAGATCAGCAGCGCGTACCATATCAATATCTAAGAAAGTCCGTCCCATTAAAAAGTTTGAAGCTTCAGCAGCAACGTTTTTTGCAAGCTTTGCTAAACGCTGTGTAGCAATAACACCAGCAAGACCACGTTTACGCCCTCGACACATAAGATTGGTCATAGCACTAAGCGAAATTTTACGTGCTTCATCAGAAACCTCTCCTGCAGCTGCTGGAGCAAATAACTGTGCTTCATCAACAACAACAAGCATAGGATACCAATAGTCACGCTCTATATCAAACAGAGCACCAAGAAAAGCGCCAACGGCACGCATCTGCTGTTCAGTATCTAAACCTTCAAGATTAAAAATTACAGAAACCCGATGTTGGCGAATTCGATGCGCAATCCGTATAAGTTCTTGTTCACTATGTTGAGCCTCCACAATGACATGTCCAAATTTATCGGCCAAAGTAACAAAATCACCCTCTGGATCAATCACACATTGCTGCACCCATGATGCACTTTGCTCAAGAAGACGGCGAAGAAGATGTGATTTTCCTGAACCAGAATTTCCTTGCACGAGAAGACGTGTTGCCAATAATTCTTCCAAATCAACAACTGCTGGCATTGCTTTATGCAAAGCACGCCCTTCTAATATCTCACCCAAGGCGATCTCAACCTTCATAACATCTCCAATCTTCGATTTTGAACATATCGGCTAGTATTGGTTGATTCTCCATACGCATATACTTGTAACATTTCCTCTTTTTTAACGGTAGAAATCATCGATTTTTCCCACAACTCTTGCATCTATAAAGAGTTTGAATTATAGAACAGACTTCTGCGTAGACACCCTTGGAGGCAACGCAGAATGGAGCAATCACTGCTTATCAGCGTGTATCTTCATATTCATACAAAAACTGTTGTTGTTTTTTATGAATCTCCAATTATGCAAAAGGACTTAAATTATGAGTAAAAGCTACACTCTTAAGGCCGAAATACGCGAGCGGGTTGGTAAGGGGTCCTCCCGTGAACTTCGCCGTAACGGTCTTATTCCAGCTGTCATTTATGGTGACAAAAAACCCCCCTTGGCAATAACTGTTCCTTATAAAGAAATTTTCTATAAAATTCATGCGGGTGGCTTTCGTACCACTGTTGCAACAATTACTATTGGCAAGCAAAAAATCATGGTTCTTCCAAAAGATTACCAATTGGATCCTGTTCGTGATTTTCCCTTGCATGTAGATTTTTTACGTATTTCAGAAAAATCTGTTGTAGAAGTGAATATTCCTGTCCACTTCCTCAATGAAGATATAGCCCCTGGAATTAAAAAGGGCGGCGTTCTTAATATTGTTCGTCACGAAATTGAATGTACAGCTCCTGCAAATGCTATCCCTGAAGCAATTGAAATTGATCTTTCCCAATATGCGATTGGGGATTCTATCCATATTTCAGCGGTACAATTACCCAAAGATGTTATTCCAGTCATCCAAGATCGAGATTTTACCATTGCAACCATTGCAGCGCCTGCTGATATGGATGTCAGTGATGAAACGCCTCAACAAGAGGAAGATGAAGAAAACACCGAAACTTCGTAAACTGAAGCAGGCGGGAACTTTTCCCGCCTTATTATGGGATATGTATATTCCCTCTCATATTTTACATAAAAGGCGCATATGTGGCTCATTGCTGGTCTTGGCAATCCTGGTGTACAATACCAAAATAACCGCCATAATATTGGTTTTATGGCGGTGGATGCCATTCATCAGTTTTTTTCTTTTTCTCCATGGTCAAAAAAATTTCAAGCGGAAATTTCTAATGGTCTCATAAATGGTGAAAAAACTTTTCTTATCAAACCTCAAACTTTTATGAATCTGTCTGGCCAAGCCATTGGTGAGGCCTTGCGATTTTATAAATTAAATTCAAAAAACTTCATTGTTATTTACGATGAACTTGATTTACCAGCTGGAAAAGTGCGTGTAAAACATGGTGGAGGACATAATGGACATAACGGTATAAAATCTATTGATGCACATTGTGGCACTGACTATTGTCGTGTTCGCTTAGGTATTGGACACCCTGGTTCAAAAGGACTTGTGCATCAGCACGTTTTAGGAAATTTTACAAAATCCGACCAACAATGGTTACCTCTTCTCTTAGATGCAATTGCAAAAAATACAACTCTCCTCATAAAAGAGAACAAAAGCCTCTTTATGAATGCAATCTCACAAGCAATGAAAAATAAAGATCTATAATAAAATTGTTTTTATAAGCAACAAATCCACATAACTTTCTCTACAGCGTAAAATTTTCTTCTTTTGAAAAAAATGTATGCAATAACAGATCTCAAATAATGCAATAAAGCGAATTAAGCGCCGATTCTTTAAAATTTAAAAATTATTTGGATAAATAGTAGATTCTAGAGGATCATACATATTTGACGATCTTTGACTTAAGACATTTGATGTATCATTATTTTTTTGCAATACCACCACTCGCGCTCCAACGGGAACACGATTATAAAGATCAATGATATCTTGATTAAGCAAACGAATACACCCACTTGAAATAGCTTGACCAATTGACCACGATTCATGTGAGCCATGAATGCGGAAAAGTGTATCTTGCCCATTCTTGAAAAGATAAAGTGCTCGTGCTCCTAATGGATTATCAGGCCCTGGTGGCATTCCTTTCCCTAAATGACCATAGCGTTCAGGTTCTCGCGCCATCATTGCCGCAGTTGGAGTCCAACTTGGCCATCGGCGCTTGCGTTGCACAACCCCCTCACCTTCAAATGCTAGCCCTTCTTTACCAACACCAATACCATACCGCAAAGCTTTCCCATTTTCCTCAATAAGATAAAGAAAACGTTCTTGCGTATCAATCACCAATGTTCCAGGTGGATAAGACGTATAATACATAACTTGCTGACGCCAAAATTTTGGATCAATCTTTGAAAGATCAACAGCAGGTAAAAAATAAGGCTCATTAGTTACAGGCCCATATAATTCTTGTATTTCTTCTGGAATGTGCCGTACTTGTTGTGAAGAAACAAACGACATATCTGACTGACTCGTAGCACATCCAGCCAAAGCGAGAAATGCAGCAAACGAAAAGGCATGACGAGATAACACTCTTCTATTTTCTCCGATTAATTTTTATGCAGACTTGCATATTTTGATACTATGAAAAACTTAGCACACTGTTAACATTAATTTATAATTTCCTTCTTAAAAAAGATAGGAGATTTTAAATTTGATAAAAAAAAGAAAAATCATTTTTCTAACATAGTTTTTTTTCTTCTCTACAGCAATAGGAGACTATAACTCTTCTAAAAATATGCTATAAAAATGTTAAAAAAATTTACCTTTATCATAATAATCAACAGAAAAGAAGACGCCATGGGTTTTAAATGCGGTATCGTTGGGCTACCTAATGTGGGCAAATCAACGCTTTTTAATGCATTAACAAAAACAGCTACAGCACAAGCTGCTAATTATCCTTTTTGTACTATAGAGCCCAATACCGGCGAAGTTGCTGTTCCAGATTCGCGAATGGAAAAAATTGCATCTATTGCTGGTTCAAAAGAAATCATCCCCACGCGTATCAGTTTTGTTGATATTGCAGGACTTGTCCGAGGTGCTTCAAAAGGCGAAGGTTTAGGAAATAAATTTTTAGCCAATATCCGCGAGGTCGATGCCATCATTCACGTTTTACGCTGTTTTCAAGATGAAGATATTACCCATGTAGAAGGACGTATTGAACCTATTTCTGATGCTATAACTGTTGAAACAGAACTTATGCTTGCAGATCTTGAAAGTCTTGAACGACGCATTATACAAATCCGTAAACGTGCAACTGGAAAAGATAAAGAAGCGCTCACAATTTTGCCCGTAATGGAAGCAGCATTAAACTTATTGCAAAAAGGAAATCCTGTCCGATTATTACGCAAAGAAATTTCTTCCGATGAATGCCGCATTCTTGAAAGTTTGAATCTTTTAACTTCCAAACCCGTGCTTTATGTTTGTAATGTCAGCGAAAATGATGCTGCTCATGGAAATAACTTTACGCAAATGGTTGAAAAAATGGCAATGGAGCAAAACGCTCAAAGCATTATTATTTCCGCATCTATAGAAGCTGAAATCACGCAATTAAATGATGCAGAAGCTACAGAATATCTAAACACTTTAGAGCTCGATGAACCAAGCTTGAATCGCCTCATTTATGCTGGCTACCGTTTGCTTGATCTAATTACTTATTTCACTTGTGGTCCCAAAGAAACACGAGCATGGACAATTCCGCGTGGTACGAAAGCACCCCAAGCTGCTGGTGTTATCCATTCTGATTTTGAACGCGGTTTCATTCGTGCTCAAACCATAAGCTATGAGGATTATATTAGTCTAGGTGGAGAAAACGGCGCAAAAGAAGCCGGAAAAGCGCGTGATGAAGGAAAAGAATATATCGTGCAAGATGGTGATATCATGTTGTTTAAACATAATACCTAATATTGCACTTCTTTAAAGAAACCAAAGCTGTCTCTCTAGTCCTCAAATGGAAGCTATAACCCGCTATAGAAAAAACTTCCAAAATATTTTCACCAAAAACAGTTGCTATCATACTATATGGTAGCAACTGTTTTTTACAGAGAATGGACACAGAAAATTAACGTATCCAATGTCCTTCATATTTAAATGTTGGAGCTTGCTTTAAAGAATCTTTTGTCGCATTCGTAATAAGCTTCCATTTTCCATAATCATTTGTCATCTGAATTGTTTCTGGAGAAACAACCACATAACTCTCCCCTAGACCAAGGAAACCGCCAATAGCGACAACAAATCCAGCAATGCTATTTTCACGCAGAACAATATCTTTTACTTCTCCGATATTTTCATCTTCTATATTGTATACTTTTGCACCAATGAGGCTTGAAGCAACAAAATCTGTTGCCAAAGGGGTAACATAACGTGTCGTCATACCCGACTCCATCTGTACAATACCCATCGAAGAAACCATTTCAGATTTAGAAGGAACTTCGAAAGACTGGGCATAAGCACCAGAAGCCATCAAAACTGGCAAAAGAGTTGCAAACGCAATTTTTTTCATTTTAACATCTCCATTTTTACTTTGCAAAGTCTCAATGCCTCATCACCCAATTTGTTCCCTCTCCTCCTTTAAGACCAATATCCTCTAACCTCTTTCCTTTTTAATCTTTTATTTTTTCCTCAACTTCCTCTTTTTCTAAGTCACGCCAAATTCGACCTTTTACAATATAAACAAGCCCCCCAAAAATAATTAGAAATAAAATAACGCGAAAACCGGTTTTTTTACGAATTTCCATGTGAGGATCAGCAGCCCACATCAAAAAAGCAGAAACATCACGTGCATACTGTCCAACCGTTTCTGGCGTACCATCCTCATATGAGACAAGTCCCTCACGCAAAGGAGGAGGCATAATTAAAGCATTCCCAGCAATAAAATAAGGATTATACCAAGCTCCCTCAGCCATTTTTATGTTTTTGGGCGCCTTTTGATATCCTGTTAAAAGAGAAGTAATATAATCTGGTCCAGCTGTATTATAATGTGTCAATACATCAAAAATCGCAGCAGGAAACGGTAGAGAAACAACACGCGCCCGCGCTATTAATGATAAATCTGGAGGATAAGCACCATTATGAAGAAATCTTGCTTCCTCTTCATTGTCAAAAGGAGAAGGAAAAGTGTCTGTCACAACAGCTAGACGTTTAAAAAATTTTCCTTCTCTATTCGGACCATCGCTGACTTGATATTGCTGAGCCAAAGCCTTAATCTGTTCTTGATCATAGCCAAGAGCTTTCAAATCACGAAAAGCGACATATTTTAATCCATGGCAGCTAGAACAGACTTGTCTATAAACTTTTAATCCCCGCCGTAACTGCGCCTTATCATAAATCCCAAACGGTCCTGAAAAACTCCACTCTTGTTTTTTAGGAGGACGTAAAGGAAAAGAAATAACCGCCTTTTCCTCATCAGAAATATTATTTGCCCCACTTTGAAAAGAAAAACTAACTAAAGCTATAAAAATTAGTCCAATAAAAGTATTCATTACCATAATTTGTTTGTTTTCTTTTTTATATCTTCCATAATTGAAGAAGGAAGAGAACGGTTTTTTTCAAAAAAGGGAAGAAAGGGTAAAACGATAAAAAAGAATATAAAATAATAGGCGGTTCCCAATTGTGTCCATAAAAGAACCCTATCATTAATTTCCCTTGAACCAAGCAACCCCAATAAAACAATATCAATTATCAACACCCAAAAGAAAATTTTATAAAGAGGTCGATACCTTGCTGAAGGTATGGGAGAGCGATCTAACCATGGAACAAAGATTAAAACGAAAATCGCGCTTACCAATACAATAAGCCCCAAAAAAGATGATGAAAAAGTCCCAATATTAAAAGTGATCGCACGAAGCATAGCATAAAAAGGTAAAAAATACCATTCCGGTGTTACACGAAGAGGCGCCTTTAAAGGATCAGCAACAATATAATTTTCAGCTTGTCCCATATAATCAGGCATATAAAACAAAAACCACGCAAAAAAGATTAAAAAAATAGTAATAGCAAAAATATCTTTGATCAGCATATAAGGTGAAAAAGGCACAGTTTCCTTCTCCGATTGTATTGCAAGACCTGTTGGATTACCTTGTCCCACTTGATGAATTGCCCAAATATGTATCCCCACCAAAAAAAGCAAAATAAAGGATAAACAATAGTGAAGAACATAAAAACGATTCAACGTGGGCTGTCCTACACTATATCCCCCAAGAAGTGTTTCATGTAACCACGTTCCTACCCAAGGAATAGCTTGTACAAGACCCGCAAGCACTGAGGCCGCGGAAACAGATACCATCCCCCAAACCAATACAGAGCCAAAAAATGCTATTGCCATCATGATCATATAGATAAAAATACCCGTGATCCAAACCATTTCTCGCATATTTTTATAAGAACCATAATAAAGTCCACGAGCTAAATGAATATAAACAGCAATAAAAAAGAAGGAAGATCCAACACAATGCCATGGACGAAAAAGCCAACCAAATTGTCCCTCACGCTTAAAGCGTTCACTGGTTTCAAAGGCCAAATGAACATCTGGTACATAATGCATAGCTAAAACGATACCCGTCAAAAGCTGTGATAAAAGCATAAGGGTCAAAATACCACCAAATGTATAAAAGTAATTAAGATTACGTGGAACAGGAAAAATGACAAACGCATTGTAAAAAATACGAGGAAGAGGCAAACGCTTATCAAACCAACGAGCAAGAGCGCTTTTAGGAAGATAGGGGGGAAATTTTCTCATCACTTTCTCCTATTTTTAGCAAAGTATCTGAAAGAAATCGATAAGGTGGAATTGCTAAATTAGCATGCGCAGGTCCTGAACGTACTCTTCCCGCTGTATCATAAACAGACCCATGACAGGGACATAACCATCCCCCAAATTGCCCCGATTGCCCAAGTGTTACACACCCTAGGTGGGTACAAAGATTAATCATAATAAGCCAATTTTCACGCCCCTTTCCTGCAGAGCGCGCTAAATCTGTTGCTTCTTCATTACTGTCAAGATTAGGATTACGTGCCAAACGATCTCGCAAAATATGCAATTCAGTCGCACGCGCCTCAGCAATTTCTTTTGCAGTACGGTTGCGAATAACAACAGGCTGTCCACGCCACTTAACCGTCACCGACATCCCCTCTTCAATACCAGAAAGATCAACTTCAACACAAGAAGATGCCAAAACAGCCTCATCAGGGCGCAATTGACTGATAAAAGGCCACATAACTGTCCCCACACCAACAGCCCCTGCAACTCCTGTTAGCAAAAATAGAAAATCCCGCCTTGTCTGCTCACTCATTACCTTACAGAGCCTATTCTCCTAGAATAATTTCACCATCCCCCTACCTCTTACACAATCCCTCATCATTCGAACTATGTCCCTCAACATCTTCGTATAACTTGCTTTTTTAATCCTTTTCACCACATTTGCCTTTAAACAAAAACCGAAATTCCTTGTATTTTTTTCACATCTCAAAATATATGTTTTACATTTTCATGATAGGCAAAACTTTTTTCATATCCTTTCTGTTCTCATGCATTATCTAACCCAATAAACATACTTTTCACTTTCGTAAAAATTATTACATATGAAAAAACTTACAAAAACAAAATAGTTTTCCCCCCCTTTTAAAGGATATAATACTTCCAATCTCTATCAGATATATCCAAATATATGTGTAATCATTATTTTTTATTAATAATACTCTGTTTTCCTATAAATTAAAACTTAAGCAATAAACCTTTATCTCTCTAAAATTCGAAAGGATAGCTAAAAACAAAAAACATAGCGCTTCATTCTCTTTTTAAATAAAATACAAGAATAGCTTTACAAATCATCAGGAGAAAACCATACTTTATAAACTTAAATGAGAGTTAAGGCATATGACACTTCACATTGCTCTTTTTCAGCCTGATATTGCTGGTAATACAGGAACAATTTTGCGCCTTAGCGCCTGTTTTAATCTACATGTGCATATTATTGAACCCGCAGGTTTTAATCTATCAGATCGGAATCTTAAACGAGCAGGAATGGATTATCTCGAATATGCCTCGCTAAAGCGACATCTTGATTGGCAACATTTTATAAAAACGATGAAGCATTTTAATCGCCGTCTTTTGCTTTTAAGCACAAAAGCTAAAACATATTATACACAGATATGCTATCAAAAAGAGGATGTTTTACTTTTTGGTCGTGAATCAGCAGGCGTTCCTGATTATGTCCACGAAGCTGTTGATTACACATTAAAAATCCCCATGCAACCCAACGCACGCTCACTCAATCTCGCAATGAGTGTTGCCATAACGACAGGAGAAGCCCTTCGTCAAATTGGTTTTTATGAAACATAAAATTTTAGAAAAATACAAATTTTTTATAATCTTCAATAAACAAAAAAATAGCCTGCAGATTACTAGAAAACTGAAAATACCACATCTTTCCACAAATCTTACAAAATCATTTAATTTTTTACTATTCATTAAAAGCTCTGAAAAAAAACATCATCATAGAGCACATATTTGTAGTTGGAATTTCTCAAAATCCTTCGTATTCTCTTATCTCTGATAATCTCAATAATTATAGAATCAATACCTCCAAACCAGCCCTAAAAACAAAGCAATGAAATTACATAAAGAAAAAATTTCTTATAAAAATAATATTATAAATCAATTTTTTCTAATAACGCATTACGATCCATTAAAAATCCACTTTCAATCCATATTTTTTCCAACTCTTTAAGTTTTTTCCCTAAAAACACACCTTTTACCAAACCTTTATTGATCAAATCTTTACCACAAACAGGAAAAATTGGGATCTGCCATTCTTGAGCCAATTGATAAAGCTTGATATAATTTTCTGCTTTTTGCAAAGCTTCACTTTCCTCCAAAACAGTACCATGTGCAGCAGCTACAGATAAAGACAATTGATCTAGAACAGGTTGACGTCCATGAAAATAAATCAATTTTTGTACAAAATGATCTGAACAGTTTTGACTCATCATCTCCAACTCTGCCCATTCTTTTAACCGGATTGTTTCCTTTTTAGAAAAATGCAAACGGTGCGCCATTTCATGAAGACGTATAGGATCAGGAGGAAGCAGACTTTCTAAGCGTAACAACGGATCGATTTTCCAGCCAAGAGCTTGTTCTGTTTTCACAAGTGAATGAATTGCATCAATTCCCCATTTTTCTGTTTCAGGAAAAATACATGTTAAAACTCCACTTTGGCGCATCCATAAAAGAGCACGTGTTGGATCCGAAGCCATCAGAAGTTTTTTCATCTCTGCCCAAATACGCTCAGATGAAAGTTTTTGTAGCCCATGTTTTAAAGCAACGCATGCTTTTAACCCTTGCCCATCTGGTCGTCCTGCCCCATACCACGCAAAGAAGCGAAAAAAACGCAAAATACGTAAATAATCTTCGCTAATACGCTCTTCTGCAACACCAATAAAGCGTACTGTTTGATGAGCAATATCACGCAATCCTCCTACATCATCATAAAGATTACCAGCAGCATCACAATAAAGCGCATTTATCGTAAAATCACGCCGTTCAGCATCCTTTTTCCAATCACGACCAAATACCACTTTTGCATGACGACCATCTGTTTCAATATCAGAGCGAAGCGTTGTAACCTCATAAGAACCTGATGGGGTAAGCACCGTAACTGTACCAAATGTAACACCTGTCGGAATAGCTTTAAATCCTGCTTCTTCTACACGTGCTATAATCTGTTTTGGTAAACATGTTGTTGCAATATCAATATCACTAATAGGCAGCTCTAACAACTGATTACGCACTGCTCCCCCCACAATACGCGCTTCCTCACCATCGAAAGATAAAACGCGAAGAAGTATTTGGAGATCACTTTTTTGCAACCATGTAACCTGTTTAAAATTTGGCTTTATGCTCATCCTTTAACCTTTAAACAAACTTTTCCTAAATGCCTTAAACAGCTCTTCTTATAAATTAATATTTTTAAAAGATCCCTTACATAACATACACCTATTTTTTCCAAATAAATTCCTCTTCGTATGCAAATATAAAAAAACAATATATGCGTTTTCTTTTCTTTTCATTTTCTGTTACAAATAAAATATTCACTATCATACAAAAACATTGATCGGTTTTGCGACAAATGCCTTAAGGAAAAAATATGAGTCAAAGTAATACATCATCCAATTCTGTAAAAAAGGCGCATATCAATGATGAAGCCCAAGAAATTATTCATGATATTGATACAGCCCATAAAGAATTAGATATTTTACAACAAGAAATTGACAAAGTTATTTTTGGGCAAAATCATGTCATTGAATACGCTTTAATTGCAATTTTTGCTGGTGGACATGCCCTTCTTGTCGGTGCTCCAGGACTTGCTAAAACGCGTCTTGTTGAAACATTAGGAACAGTTTTAGGGCTTGATGAAAAACGCATCCAATTTACCCCTGATCTCATGCCATCAGATGTTATTGGCTCAGAAATTATGGATTCAGATAAAGAGGGAAAACGTTCTTTTCGCTATATTAAAGGTCCTATTTTCACGCAACTTCTTATGGCTGATGAAATTAATCGTGCCTCTCCTCGCACGCAATCAGCTCTTTTACAAGCCATGCAAGAATATCATGTCACTGTTGCTGGTACCCGTTATGACTTACCACAACCTTTTCATGTTCTTGCAACCCAAAATCCTTTTGAACAAGAAGGAACCTATCCACTTCCTGAAGCGCAACTGGATCGCTTTTTGATGCAAATCGATATTGATTACCCTGACCTTAGCACAGAACGACGTATCATTCTGGAAACAACTAAAGAAAAGCAACAAAATGCAAAACCAATTTTATCAGCCTCCAAACTACAAAAAATTCAACAAATTATTCGTAAAATGCCCCTCTCAGAAAATATTGTAGAGGCCATTTTAAAGATCGTCCGTTCAGCACGTCCACATACAAAGAATAGCCTTGCGCAAACTTATGTTGCTTGGGGACCTGGTCCACGGGCATCACAAGCACTTTCACTTTGTGTGCGTGCCCGTGCACTTTATTATGGCCGCCTGGCACCCTCACTTGATGATGTTGAAGCATTGGCTTATCCTGTCTTACAACACCGCATGGCACTCAACTTTTCTGCACGTGCTGAAGATATTACCATCAAAGATGTTATCAACAACCTCGTGAAAGACGCTCTTTAATGGCTATTGGCAAACAAGTTTTACAACAATCTCCATTATCACTCGCTTCTCAGTTGCATAAAGAGGCAGCCAACATGCCAGCTTTTCTTTTACAAGCACGTCTGATTGCGAATACATTGATAACCGGATGGCATGGTCAACGAAAACGAGGTAATGGAGAAAATTTTTGGCAATTTCGCCCTTATACGGAAGGAGAATCCATTACACGTATTGACTGGCGTCGTTCAGCACGTGATGAGCATACTTACCTACGTGAACGCGAATGGGAAATGACACAAACCATTTGGTTCTGGCCTGATCAGAGTGCCTCTATGCATTACTGTTCACGATTTTCCAAAGTCTCTAAAGGTAATCATGCCATCATTTTGACCCTTGCATTGGCAACACTTCTTGCACGCAGTGGAGAACAGATTGCTATTCCAAGCTTAATGCCCCCAACAATGGCATCCAATATTATTGAACGCATAGCCTTAGCGTTAGAAAATCATCGTAATGAAAATCCATTTCCAGATTTTTCAACAATTACGCGTTTTTCACATGTCATTATCATGAGTGATTTTCTTGATCATCCTGAAAAGATTATCCAACATTTAACCGTTTTATCTACAAAACAAGTCACTGTACATTTAATTGAAGTTGCTGATCCCGCAGAAGAAAACTTTCCCTATAAAGGTCATACAGAATTTTTTGATCCAGAAACAAAAGAAAAACATATTTTCAAAAAAGCAGAAAGTCTTCGTAAAGATTATTGCAAACTGTATAAAGCTAGACGACAAGAATTAATAAATTTTTGTGCGCGCCAAAGATGGACCTACCAAGTAAGTACAACTGATCAGCCCTTAACACAAACCATTTTTCATCTTGTACATCAAATGGGTGGCTCTCCATCTCATATCAGGAGGTCACTTTGAGTTTTGCTGCTCCCCTGCTATTATTAGGACTTTTATCTCTACCAGTCATTTGGTGGTTGTTGCGGGTAAAGCCCCCCTCTCCACGTAAAGAGCTTTTTCCCCCTTTACGTTTTCTACCAAAAGCGACCAAACAACAAGAAACAGCACAGCACACACCTTGGTGGTTACTGTTATTACGCTTAACCATAGCAACACTGATTATCGTCGCTTTAGCCCGACCTATTTTGGATAAAAAGCCCATTATACTTTCTGGATCTCAACCACTTGCACTCATTATCGACAATGGATGGGCCTCTGCAAAAGAATGGAAAAAACGTATTTCTATCGCCGAAAACCTTCTTGCACAAGCAGCAAAACAGAAAAAAAATATTTATTTTCTTGCAACCGCTGAAAATGATATTTCCGATATAGTTCCCCAATCTGCAGAAGCAGTAAAACAACATTTAATACATTTGCAACCTCATCCTTGGCCTGTTAATCGCACACGTGCACTCCAAAAGCTTATTGAAAAAACCAAAGGAATACCTCTTGATATTGCTTACTTAAGTGATGGATTACAAACAAAGGAAGATGATCAAACTTTTGCTCTTCTTGAACGACTAAAACCCCAAACATTCTTATGGTATTTAGCAGATATTTCCGATTTAACCGGCATAACAGCCATAGAAAATAACAACGGAAATATGGGAGCACGCGTTATCCGTGCAACAACCCACGGCAAAACCCCAATAACATTGAGCCTTTATGATGCTAACAATCAATTGTTAGGTCATTTTACGCAAAACTTTCTTGAAGGAAAAACAACAACGCTTGTTCCTTTTAATCTTCCCCTTGAATTACGTAACGATATTGCTTGGATTAAAATCAATAACCAAGCCACTGCTGCAGCGACTTTCTTAGTGGACAGCCATAATAGAGTAAACCGTGTTGCTCTCCTCTCACCGAATATCAATGAAATGATACAACCTTTGCTTTCCCCATTTTACTACATTATCAAAGCATTACAAGGGAATACACAACTTATAACAGCTGAGGGAAAAGGACTTTCAAGTGATATTGATCATTTACTCAAGCAAAATCCATCTGTTTTCATAATGGGTGATCTTATCAATATCTCAAAAGAAGTAGAAAATAAACTCTCTAATTTTATCAATAAAGGCGGAACACTCATCCGTTTTGCAGGAGAAAATCTAAGTAGCGTAGAGCATTATGATAACCTCCTCCCCGTACCACTACGTCCTGGAAAACGTTTGCTTGGAAGTATTATGTCGTGGACAAAACCACAAAAACTTGCACCTTTTGCAAAAAACAGCCTCTTTTCTGATCTTACCTTTCCAGAAGATGTCACGGTTTCGCGACAAATCCTTGCCGAACCAAATCCTGACCTTTTTGAAAAAACATGGCTTAGCCTTTCTGATGGCACCCCCCTCATTACCGCGGCAAAACGCGGAAAAGGCATTCTCATTTTTATTCATATAGCCCCTGATCCTACATGGTCTAATCTCCCTCTTTCTGGCTTTTTTGCACAAATGTTGCAAAAACTAATCACAATAAACACTTATGAAGATACAACCCAAACCCACGTAAAAACAAAAACAACAATACAAAATCCTTGGCGGACCTTAAATGCTGATGGGCAGCTACAAATCCCCCCCTCTTATGTTGTCCCACTCGTTATTGATGCCCAAACGCCACCGCATCCTTCCTATCGGACTCCGCCTGGACTCTACGGCGTAAAAAACAATTTTTATGCACTCAATCTTTTAAATCATTCATCCCGCTTGGTACAACAATCATCATTGCCTTCTTCTTTAAAGAAGCATCCTTTATCCTATGATACAAAAGAAAAACATTTAATGGGACCACTTTTAGGATTGGCTATCTTATTATTTGCCTTTGATCATTTTTTAACTTTATGGATGGGGGGCGCTTTTTTTCTCAAGCAACGAAGCAATGTATTTCTCTTGCTTCCTCTCACCATAGGTTTTATGGCCTTATTTTCACAGATACCAGCACTCCACGCGCAAACAATAGAAAATAATAATGAAACAATCATAGAAGCAGCAGGAGCTACACATCTTGCCTACGTTGTTACAAATAATCACGAGATTGATACAACAAGTAAAAGTGGTCTTGAAGCCTTAAGCCAATTTATTGCACAACGTACAATGCTTGCACCTGGTTCTGTAGTTGCACTTGATCTCGATAAAGATGAACTTGCCTTTTATCCTCTCATTTACTGGCCGATTGATGCAAACAGTCCAGTTCCCACCCAAAAGAGTCTTGAAAAAATAAATACTTTTATGAAACATGGGGGAACAATTTTATTTGATACACGTGATCAAATAAAGAGCAACCTTAATCTCGAAGGTATTGCAACTCCAGAAACACAAAAATTACGAGCCATTTTAAAGGGATTAAATATTCCAGCTATTGAACCAGCATCAGCCGATCATGTTATTTCTCATTCTTTCTATATTATGCCAGATTTTCCTGGTCTCTACCGTGGTTCCCCCTTATGGGTTGAAGCATCATCAATGAATAAAAAAAATAAAAATCTTCTTAGCTTCGGTGATAATGTAAGTTCTCTTCTTATCACTGCGAATAACTTTGCTGGTGCTTGGGCACTTGATGAAAAAGGTAAATGGAAATATCCACTTATTCCCAATGATCCCACACAACGCCTATGGGCATTTCGTGCGGGATTGAATATTGTGATCTATGTGCTCACAGGAAACTATAAAGCAGATCAAATACATGTTCCAGCACTCTTAGAACGCTTTAAAAGAGAAAGAAGGCAATGATACCACTTTTCACTTTCCAGCCTTTTTTACCATTTTTTTGGATTCTTCTCTTAAGTGGAATAGCCGCCTTTTTTGTCATTATTGGTCTTGTGACAAAACGTCAAGGATCTTTCTTTCGTCTTATGGCCTTGGGCACATTGATCCTTGCTTTACTCAATCCAATGCTCATCAAAGAACAACGTGAACCTCTTAAAAGCACAGTGGGCATTGTAATTGATCATAGTAAAAGCCAAACATTGGATACACGCCCCCACGATACGGACGAAGCACGTGCACAACTCACAAAAATATTAGAACGCTATCCACAATATCAACCACTCTTTATCGAATCTGGAAAACTTTCTGATCACCAATATGCACCCGAAACAAATTTGTTTCATAGTTTAACACAAGCTATCTCTAATATCCCCCCTTCTCGTTATGCCGGTACAATTTTTATCACCGATGGACAAGTCCATGACATTCCCTCCATTTCAGAGCTTCATCATAAAGCACCTCTTAACGCTCTGATTACAGGAAGATCTGATGAATTTGACCGCCAAATCAAAATTATTTCTCCTCCTCGCTTTGCCTTGATCAATAAACCACAACTGCTCTCTATTTTAGTTGAAGATAAAGGACAGCGCCCAGAATCTATACCAGCACAAGCAAATATTACCGTAAGTGTTAATGGACAAAAAGTAGGCCATTATTCTGTTATCCCTGGCACTATTTTTCAAACTGAGGTTACTCTCCCTCACGCTGAAAAAAATATCATCCAAGTCACAACAGATAAAAACAAAGGTGAATTAAGCTTTGAAAATAACCGCACCATCATAACTATCGAAGGGATCAGAGAAAATTTGCGTGTCCTTCTTATTTCAGGTGCACCTTATAACGGTGAGAGAACATGGCGTGATCTTTTAAAAGGTGACTCTAATATTGATCTCGTTCATTTTACGATTTTGCGTCCCCCTAACAAAGCAGATAACACGCCCTTAAGCCAATTATCACTCGTCGTATTTCCGACAAAACAGCTCTTTGTTGAAGAGATTAACAACTTTGATCTCATCATCCTTGACGGCTATCAACATTCTGCTGTTCTTCCCTTAATCTATTATGACTATATCGCCCAATATGTACAAAAAGGTGGTGCATTGCTGATGGTGACAGGACCTGAATTTACCCAACAAAACTCGCTTGCAAGAACCCCTTTAATCAGTGTCCTGCCTGCCTTACCCAGCGGTGTTATCATTCAAAAGCCTTTTCGCCCTCAATTAACCAAAGAAGGTAAACGTCATCCCGTCACGCGAGGACTTTCAACACCAGAATCTCCAGCATCTCAATGGGGACAATGGCTACGACAAATTGCAATTCAACAGATAAATAATGGCATAGCTCTCATGAAAGGTGCTGATGAACAGCCACTTTTACTCCTTTCTCATGTTGGTAAAGGACGTGTAGGCATGTTGCTTTCAGATGAAAGTTGGCTTTGGGCAAGAGGTTTTGAAGGTGGAGGTCCCTATGCAGCTCTTTACCGCCGCATTGCTCATTGGCTTATGAAAGAACCAGAACTTGAAGAAGAAAAGTTAAGCGCTACCAGCGATCATCATCATTTAACTATTCGTCGCCAAACACTTAAAGACCACCCAGAATCAGCCGAAGTAATCTTTCCTTCTGGAAAAAAAGAAAATATACGCCTTAGTAAAGAACAAGAAGGTATCTTTACAGCCACGCTTACAACCGATGAAACAGGAACTTTTACCATCAAAAATGGCAATTTAACAGCCCTTTCTTCTATGGGAATGCATGATAATCTTGAATTATTTGACTTAGTTTCAACAGAAGAAAAGTTGGCTCCCATTATTAAACACACGGGAGGGTATATCACGCGTTTACACCATAAGGGGAAAGAAAGCATTCTTCTTCCTCCTCTCAAGCTTATTCAATCACAAAAAAGTTCTACATCTTCCCCTGCTCATGAAATTGTGCTAAAAGAAGCAACAGAAACACGTTTAATAAATAGTTTTTATTTTTCAATATTTTCAGGTTTCTTTGCACTGCTTGCTTGTCTTTTACTCTTAAACTGTATGTGGTATCGTGAAAGCCGTTAAGAATTCTCAACACTTTAAAACAATAACACATGTACTTTGCAATAATACCCTTATTGTCATTATCACATAACCTGTAATAATATAAATATGTCTACCATGCTTTCCTTTTCATTTTAAAAATAAATATAGTATAAATTCAAAAAAAGCTTTTTTGTATTTTCAAGAAACGGTTTTCATTTGGCAAGGCTTCTATTGTCTTCAAAAATGCACCAATTTAGCTTATGTTTATTAGCTAAATCGTCTTTTACACTATGTTAACGCCCATGTTTTATCTCGCCCATATTTCAGATGTGCATCTTTCACCGCTACCATCACCTTCCTTATTTGAGCTCTTTGGGAAGCGTCTTACCGGCTATCTTAATTGGCAGAAAAAACGAAAGAATCAAATGGCAACAAATGGCCTAGAAGCTGTTCTACACACTTTAAAAAAGAAGAATCCTGATCATCTTGTAATATCTGGTGATCTTGTTAATCTTGCTTTAGATAAAGAGTTTGAACAAGCACGTCATTGGTTACTAAAACAAGGACAACCTCAAAATATTTCTTTAACATTTGGAAATCATGATGCCTATGTCCGTGGCGCTTTGCACAAAGCTTGCACTTTTTTCCAACCTTGGATTACAAGCGATATTCCTCAAAAGAATGCTCTTCCCTTTCCTTATATGCGCATTCGTAAAAATGTCGCCATTATCGCTGCTTCTTCGGCCATTGCAACACCACCTTTTCAAGCTTTTGGCTATTTTGGCAAAACGCAAGCGCAAACTTTATCACAACTTTTAACAGAAGCTTTAGCGCGTAATCTCTTTCGTGTTGTGATGATTCATCATCCTCCCTTTCACAATGCAACTTCTTGGCATAAAAAATTATGGGGGATCGAGCGCTTTTTAAATGTTATTAAGCATCACGGATGCGAGCTTATTCTTCATGGACATACGCATTTACCCACATTGAATACCATTGAAGGAACAATGAAAAAGATTCCTATTGTTGGTGTTTCTTCCGCCTCACAAGCATTTGGTGATAAAAAACCACCCGCAAGCTTCAACTTGTTTGCAATTGAACACTCTCACCATCAATGGCATTGTCAACTGCAACGCTATAGCCTTATTAATCCTCAAAATGAAATAGCCTGTACAGAAACTATAGATCTTTAATATTTTGTAACCTTCGTAAAATTGTAAAAACAGCAAAAACAAAGATATTCTTTAATTCATATTTTTTTAAAAAATAAGATGCGTGAAGAAAATTTCTATATAAAAGGGACCATCGTTGTTCCTGGAGGCAATTTTGCCTCTTCTTCTGGCTCGACATGAATAGAAATACGCACATTATCAAACTCTTTTTGAAGAACTCCCTCAATTTTATCACAAATCTGATGCGCTTCCCCTACCTGCATTGTCGCCGGTACAACCAAATGAAATTCTATAAACGTCACTCTACCAGCAACACGCGTACGCAAATCATGAACTTCCAGTGCACCATGTGCATTAGCAGAAATAAGTTCCCGAATACGCATAGTTTCATTCAATTCCACACCAACATCCATCAATCCTTGAACAGCATTATTTATTACTTTCCATCCCTGAAAAAGAATATGGACAGCAACAATTATTGCTAAAATTGGATCTAAAATACTCCAACCACCGAAGAAACCAACCACTAGCCCTACTAAAATAGCAAGTGAGGTAAAAACATCTGTTATAAAATGCGTTCCATCAGCTTTTAAAGCCGGTGAGCGGTGGATTTTTCCCTGCCGAATAAGAATAACGCCCCATATATAATTGATAATACTAGCAGCAAGATGAATCACGAGCCATATTCCAGGCTGTTGTAATAATTTAATGGTTGAAAGAGCTATCCATGCTTCCTTTAAAATAATGATAGCTGCGATAATGATAAGTATCCCTTCAAGAATTGCAGAAAAATATTCTGCCTTATGATGGCCAAAAGGATGGTCTTGATCGGCCGGCTTCATACTTATTTTAACAGCCCACCATGCTACCAATGCTGTCAATATATTAACGATTGATTCCAATGCATCCGAATAAAGTGCAACCGAACCTGTGATATGATATGCCCAATATTTCAAAGCAAAAACGATACAAGCAACGAAAATAGAGTATAGAGTCAAGCTTTGTATATTGATTTTTATATCCATAACCACGCCCTTTTTTCGTAATAAGGGATAATGCGATTCAACCATATAATAATATTTTTGATATATCGCCAATACCATCTCAAGAGAGAGAAATTTTTATGCTATAAAATAACCTTTTAAGGATATCATTTTAGCAACATCCCTCTACTACACGAAATGCGATATAAACCAAAGCACACAGATATAACTTAAAAACAATAAGTCTATTTTCTAAAATACATCGCATTTACGCACCATTTATTAATCCTATGATACGTATCATAATCAATCTACATCACTGTACACAACAAAAAAGCAGCTTGCATTATTCTGCAAACTTATAACCTTTATAAATTAAAAAAGGAGATCATAAAACATCTAAAAACCATTTTTAGACATAATAGAAAAATTAAAAAAAAGAATCTGGGCATTGGGGACCCAGATTCTTTTCCCTTAGGAATTAAGGGCATACAAGACTTGGGAAATAGCGGGGACCCAAGACCCTGTACCCAACACGAAAACACTAGATTGTGCCGTACTTGGTATTTGCATATTATACCTATGGTTGTATTATGTCAACATAATTCTATCATAGGTTTTAAAATTTATATTTTTTGACCTCTTTCTTCAAAAAAAGCAAATTTCAAAATCTAGCGATTTAGAAAAAAACACGTTAAAAGACCCTTATGCATTTGAATATCACAACAATTTATGACCCGCATGATCTACGTTTAAAAGATTATCAAAACATTCGTGAAAAAGACCTTGTTGGACGGCAACATAAATTTATCGCTGAAGGAAAAATAATATTATCAGCACTACTGCATTCAAAAGAGTTTTCTGCTCTCTCCTTTCTTATTGTGACAAAGCGCCTTCCTGGGCTTATGTCTCTTTTAGAAATAACACAACCAACATGCCCTATATACTGTGTTCCACAAAACATTATGGATAACATCGCTGGCTTTCATGTTCATCGTGGTATACTCGGTATTGGTCAACGCAAGACACTGCCATCGTTACAAAGTTTTTTACAAAATCTTCCAAGCAAAGCTTTAATTTTGGTTTTATGTGGAATTTCTAATCACGATAATATGGGAGCTCTTTTTCGCAACGCAGCTGCCTTTGCCAGTGATGGTATCATCGTTGACAAAACCTCATGCGATCCACTCTACCGCAAATCAATCAGAGTTTCTGCTGGTGCTGCTTTAAAGGTCCCTTATACACAACACGCTGATATTCACGATATTCTAGCAGCTCTCAACGCTGCAAATTTTCACCTTTATGCGCTTTCCCCTTCTGCTTCATACACTTTAAAACAAGCCAAAAAAACAAAAAGGATAGCACTTATTTTAGGAACAGAAGGTAATGGCTTACCACCCCATGTATTACAAAAATCGAAAACTTTACGTATTCCCATGGCCCATGGATTTGATAGTCTTAATGTTGCTACAGCATCAGCTATTGCCCTATCACATTTTAGTAATTTTGATAAACTCCTCTAAAGATAACACAATTTTCAGTTTATCAAACCTAGCTATGTTATTTATAAGAAGCTGTTGTTGTAAGTTCAGAGGGAGCAGGCGCTTTTGTTTCCAAATTGCATAAAAGGCGTTTTAACATCACTTCAATATCAGCAGCACGTTCTGAATGGGTAACAAATCCACCTCCAAGAACACGCGCTTGTTGATCATTTCCATCATAAAGAACACAAGCCTGTCCTGGTGCTACACCATTTTCACACTCTAACAATTCAACAGAAAAAGCGCCTTCTTGATAAAACAATCGAGCAAGATGAGGAGGACGTGTTGAGCGGACTTTTACGGCAACTTCAACACCATCAGAAGGAAAGTTCTCTAATGCCTCATCACCAAGCCAATTCACATCACGCAAAAAAAGCTTATGCGTTTCCAGTGTTTCACGGGGACCAACAATAACACGCGCATTTTCTACATCAAGATAAACGACATAAAGCGCCTCCCCCGTTGCAACACCAATGCCACGACGCTGACCAATAGTATAATTAACAATTCCTGAATGTTTGCCTAAAACCTTTCCATCAATATGAACAATCATTCCAGGATTGGCAGCCTCTGGACGTAATTTCGTGATAACATCAGAATATTTTCCTTGTGGAACAAAACAAATATCTTGGCTGTCATGCTTATTGGCAACAACAAGGCCCATTTCTGCTGCTATTTCACGCACACGTGTCTTCGGAAGATCACCAAGTGGAAAACGCAAATAATCAATCTGTTCTTGTGTGGTTGCAAAAAGAAAATAACTTTGATCACGGTCGCTATCGAGAGGACGAAAAAGTGCGCGATGCGCTCCATGAGCACACGAACGAATATAATGGCCCGTTGCCAAAGCATCTGCTCCTAATTGGCGTGCAGTTGCTAATAAGTCAGCAAATTTAACAGTCTGATTACAGGCCACACATGGTACGGGTGTTTCACCATGAGCGTAACTTTCTGCAAAAGGATCAATAACCGCTTCACGAAATCGCTTTTCATAATCAAGAACATAATGAGGAATTCCCAATATTTCTGCTACACGGCGAGCATCTTCAATATCTTGTCCAGCACAACATGCTCCCACCCGATGTGTTGCAGCTCCATGATCATAAAGCTGTAAGGTAATTCCAATGACATCATACCCTTCTTTTTTCAAAAGACCCGCAACAACTGATGAATCAACCCCTCCTGACATTGCAACAACAATGCGAGAGTTTTTAGGTTCTCCGGGCAAATCAAGACTGTTTAAAAACATATATCTATTCTCTATTTAATGGATACCCATTGTTAATATTCTTAAAGCATACGCTTCTTTATTCTTATATATTGTTTTTTAAACCTTTCCACAACCAATAGCATCACTTTCTTAAAAGCGGCTGAAAACAAAAAAGAATGATAGAAATAAGGCATTAAAAAAAATCCTATCTATTCTTTTTCAAAAATCCTTCCAAATAGAGCACTTCATTTTTCTTGCCGCTTCATTTTGAACCATAGCTTTACTTATGCAAACTTACTTTATTAATTTTTTCTTTCAGCGTGTTTAGCTCTTTTTTAAATTTCATGTTTTACAAACGAATCAAGTCCTTGACTCAAAATAGAGAATACAATGACCAATTTGATGAAAACACAAATGAAATATGTTATCGGACCAGATGGAAGTCCACTTACAATTGCAGACCTACCGCCAAAAACAACACGGCGGTGGGTAATTCGCCGTAAAGCGGAAGTTGTTGCGGCTGTCAGAGGAGGATTGTTAAGTCTTGATGAAGCGTGTCAACGTTATACCTTAACCGTAGAAGAATTTCTTTCATGGCAGAGTTTAATCGACGAACACGGCTTGGCAGGGTTACGAACAACCAGAATCCAACACTACAGGCATTAATTGCTATCGATAACAATAGATCATGCGCTTTAAAGCACAGGCTAAAAACCGCCAAATTTGTTATATATTTGGCGGTTTTTTGCTTTCAATTCCTTAAAAAACTGACAGTTTATCTTTAAATACAAATCTTCATGATCCCGTCATCGAATTTGATTGAATAACAATATCATCATCCCCACGTATTGTTCCACTTCCTCGCGCTTCCAAGAGTTTAGCACGTTGCAACTCTGTATGAGCTTCATGGAGAACAATTTCAGCATTTGTTTTCTGAAGCTGTAAATCACGAATTGAATTGACCAAATTATCACGCCTTTGCCGTGCTGCACGAGCAAAAGCTGAATAAGCAAAATGATGAACATCCGTGTTGCCAGATTTACGTTCTTCCTTCATAATTTGTGCTTCTAACTCTAATACCATTCGCTCAAACTCTACAATCATCATATCAAGCTGTGCGATTTCACGACGCTTTGCACGCACTTGAAACATCTTCAATTGCACCATACTTTCCCGTGGCTTCATACTCATTACTCCTTGATTACGCTAGCTAAAAATTTGTATCTGTGTCTACACAGAGGTTCTTATTTTTCTAACGCAAAACAGTCTATTTTTACTTGAAACTATAATTTCCTGCTTTTCCTTAAAGCATCTGCACACACAATCTGCTCTAAGGAGGAACCATCATTTCCTCATTTTTTCTTTCACTATAAAATAAAGAAATTTAAAGCTCGGTAAATAAATGCTAAAATGGTAAAAAAGTGATTTAAAAGAATCTATTACCACTTTTTTTAACTTTAAACATGCAAAAAAATCCTTTTATTTCCAATGGAATTTAAAAATATATGATTTTTGTAAAATAATTTTGTTAATCTCTTTTAAAAATAAAAATATTTTGTTAACCACTATCATAGATAGTGAAGAATTCAGTGGTGATTGTTACGCGTACTACTGAAAACATTCATCGACGCTTTTATTATAAGTGTTTGATTTCATGAATTATCTTTTATAAACAGTGGTTTTACCAACTGTTATGAAATAAATATGCTCCTTTTGATTCGGAAGGAGCAAAGTGAGGGATCTAAGATGCGCGTATTATTAATTGAAGATGATAAAGCAACGACTCAAAGCATTGAGCTCATGCTAAAGTCAGCAAATTTTAATGTCTATATCACTGATCTAGGTGAAGAAGGTGTCGATTTAGGAAAGCTTTATGATTACGATATCATTTTGCTAGATCTAAATCTTCCTGATATGTCAGGTTATGATGTCTTGCGGACCCTAAGATTGGCAAAAATAAAAACCCCAGTGCTCATTCTTTCCGGCATGAGTGCTATTGAAGATAAAGTTCGAGGTTTTGGCTTTGGTGCTGATGACTATATGACAAAGCCTTTCCATAAAGATGAGCTCATTGCGCGTATTCATGCAGTTGTTCGTCGCTCTAAAGGCCACGCACAATCGGTTATTGTTACCGGTGATCTCACCGTTAACCTTGACACAAAAACTGTTGAAGTTGCAGGACATCCCGTCCATTTAACTGGTAAAGAATATCAAATGCTAGAACTACTCTCTCTGCGTAAAGGTACAACACTCACCAAGGAAATGTTCCTCAATCATCTCTACGGTGGAATGGATGAACCAGAGCTTAAAATTATTGATGTATTTATCTGTAAATTACGGAAAAAACTAGAAGCTGTTTCCTCTAGTATAAATTACATCGATACAGTTTGGGGACGTGGTTACGTATTACGTGATCCAGTTGAAGAAAACGTACGTAAAACCGCTTAAACAGTGAAAGTCACATTGTAAAATCTCGGAATATAGCGGGCCGAGATTTTTCCCCCATTATAAAAACACAAAAAAACTTTTATAAGAAGAAAAACTTACAACTTAAAAGCCCTCATCATCTTTGCTTACAGAAAAAATCTTAAACTTTTTTCAAAATAATTTTAAAAGCCCTCAATTTTACTCAAAGACTCTTGACACTCTCCAAGATGATACAATTTTTCATCTCATCGAGATTTAGCTTCATAGCTGTCATTTCAGCAAGTAACATTGTATAGTAAAATTGAATGACATGCGCATCAATATGTTCTTCTTGAAGCTTTCCATCATATAAAGCACGAAAATGAGAAGGAATACGTAAAGTTTCACCACAAATCTCAAAGCGAAAAGAACGTTTCTTTTCATTTTGTAAAATCATAACAACCACTTCACCACCACGAGAAACGGTTACATTTGCAATTAACAACAAATTAAGCAAAAGCTTCACTTCATTTTTAGGTAAAAGCATAGCAGGTGCTTGCCATTTTAAAGTTGCTTTTTCTTCTTTCATATACTGTTGAGCAACCTGTTCAGCGGAACGTGTATCTATTTGCTCCCCACTTGCCCCTGAAAAACCAAAAGCCAATCTTGCAAATTGTAGACGCGCAGAAGCACTTGCAACAGACCAACGTACCAATTGCAAAGCATCTTCATCAGCTCCTCCTTCATCATAAAGCTCCATCGCATTTTGAATAGCACCAACAGGTGAAATCAAATCATGGCAAATACGGCTACAAAGCAAAGCAGCAAGATCGGTTGGCTTTAAAGAAACAGTTAATGTCATAGTTATAGAAAACTCCTAAAAATGAAAAAACACACCCTATTTTAAAGAAAAAATCTTAACATCTCATACACACATATATGAAACTTTAACAATTACACTAAATATTTTTAGTAAAATAAATTCAAAAGTGAAAATAAGTTTATATTTTATTTTTTCTTTCAAACGAATGAAAATACTAATATTATATTTTTGTTTACAACTAATAAAAGGAAAATCTCTATGACTTTTTCTCTTCTTATACGCTTATACAAAAGTATTACATTTTTAATATTACTTTTATTCGTCACCATACTTCCTGTAAACGCTCAATTCCGACCAATAGAAAAAAACGAACCCCATTATTCACTGCAAGAAATTATCGATTCTGGTCATACTTTTTTTGGAAAAACTGCCAGCGGTATAGCAGTAGCACTTCAAAATATCTTTTCACAATATGGTTATCCCAATGCCTATATTTTAGGAGAAGAGGCTTCTGGTGCCTTTTTTGCTGGATTAACCTATGGTGAAGGAACAATTTTTATCAAAAACTACGGCCAGTATAAAGTTTTTTGGCAAGGCCCATCTGTGGGATGGGATTTTGGTGGTCAAGGATCCCGTTTAATGATTTTAGTTTATGATCTCAATAGTATAAATAATTTATGGGGACGCTATGGTGGTATTTCAGGTTCAGCCTATTTAATTGCAGGAGTTGGTTTTCATGTCCTAAAACGCCACAATATTCTGTTAATTCCGGTACGGACAGGCATTGGTGCACGTCTTGGTATTAATATAGGATATTTAAAATTAACACCAAAACCAACATGGAATCCATTTTAAACAAACTCTCATTGAAAAGAGGATTTATGCTTATTCAATCCATTCTTTTTTTTATTCTTGGAGTTGCCTCCATCTCTTGGTTACTCGTGCTTTTGGCTCCTCTTATTTGGCGCAAAGCTATTCATTTTGCACATAAGAAGGTTTCTGCACAAATTCCATTATCACGCACTGAAATAGAAGCAAACTACGATTTTCTCTGTGCACAACATGCTCTTGAACTGGCGCATAACGAACAAAAATACGAATCTTTACAAAAAAAATATGCTCAGCAGAAAATACAACTAGGCCAAATCATAGAACAGCTTTATCGTTTTTGTCTTCCCACACAAGATACATCTTCTTCTCCTCATAAAGAAGCACTTATAACAAAAAAACAACAAAGTACTCTTGCAACAGACACCGTTATAAAGGAAATAAAAGCTATGCGTGAAAAAATTGCACATTATCAGCAATGTCTTGAAAAAATTCAAACCAGTGCACTTGACAACACAACAAGTCATCAACTGCTTAATGAACTTCGTGAAGAAACAAAGGAATTAGCTGCAACATTAGCTGCTCAAATAGCGCTACAAGAAGGTGAATCATCTCCCATTAATACCTACGTTGAACAATCCCTAAATAAGAACGACCTAGCGTCACGTATTCGTGAAAAAATTACCAACATGAAAAAAACGCCTCTTACATAAATTATCTTTAAAAATAACTAGATCTAAAGATTAGCGTCAATGAATCCTTAACAAGACATCTCTGATACAGCAAATTTTTTCATGTTAATATAAAAAATAAGGCACTTTTTTTATATATAAATGGCATGCTTTATAGCATTGTTTCTCATTTTAACGTATTCGTTAATTATTGCGCAAAAATACCTTTAAAAAAATATTCCAATAAAGTCAGCTCTTCAATAGTTTTCAAAGACAAAAGCACTCATTTTGAAGAATGATAAAAATCTCTTATTTTCTGGATAATCATATCCTGATCAGCTTGTATCAAATAAGGATGCATCGGTAAACTTAACACACTCTCTCCTAAAGAATCAGAAACAGAAAGAGAACCTTCTATATAAGGAAAATGCTTATAAGCTGGCTGTTGATGCAAGGGAGTTTTGTAATAAATCATTGTAGGAATAGAGTTCTTTTGCAAATAGTCTTTTAATTCGTCACGATTTTTTACTTTAAGAGTATATTGTGCATAGGCACAACGGACATTTTCTCCAACTTCTGGAACTTCAACAATATCTCTTAAACCATTAGAATAACGTTGAGCAATTTTTACCCGTTTTTCCATTTCATCTTCAAAGATAGCAAACTTTTCTAACAAAATTGCGGCCTGAATAGCATCTAAACGCGAGTTCATTCCAATACGCACATTGTCATATTGTGTTTCGCCTTTACCGTGAAAAAGGATAGAACGTAAAAGTGCGGCCAAATGATCATTATTGGTCATCATAGCACCACCATCGCCATAACATCCTAGTGGTTTTGCAGGATAAAAACTTGTCGCCGCCACATCACCAAAAGCACCACACATAATATTAGCACTTCTTCCCCCCATTGACTGAGCAGCATCTTCAATAACAAAAAGATTTTCCTTTTCTGCTACTTTAGCTATTTGTGCATAATCAGCTGGAAGACCAAACAAATCGACGGTAATAATAGCCTTTGGTTTAAGTCGTCCTTCTTTCTTGATCATTTTGATTGCTTCACAAAGTTTTTCAACATTCATATTAAATGTATCGGATAAAACATCCACAAAAACAGGTTCAGCTCCTACCAAAGCGATAACTTCAGCTGTTGCAGAAAACGTGAAGCTTGGACAAAAAACCGCATCACCTGGACCAATCTTTTTAGCCATAAGAGGCATTTTCAGCGCATCAGTTCCATTCGCACATGCAATGACATGTTTAACACCAAGATAGTCTGCCAATCTCTCTTCAAATTCTGTAACTTTTGGCCCCAAAATATATTTACCACTAGCGACCACATGCGCTATTGCAGCATTAATTTTATCTTCAATACGCGCATGCTGCGCTCCAAGGTCGATGAATTGCATATTTACTCCATTGATTATCTCAAAAATGCAAAAGCGCTACTTATCTCTTTTATTCATGATAATTGACATGAGCAGCAGTTAAAATCCGTAAAATAGCAAGAGCATCCTCACCATTTGTACGAGGTGCTTGACGCGTTTCAATACAATGAAGAAAATGCTTCAGCTCTCGAGTAAGCGGTAAATCTTCACAAATGTCGATGTAATTTGGCTCATCCATACGAAAAGCCCACTCTTTATTTTTTTTCCAAACAGCAAAATGATGCAATGACAATTTACGGTTCCAAGGTTCCATATCATCAAAAACAAGTATAGCTTTTGTGCCAACAACCGTTAAACGCCTTTCACGATAGGGAGTAAAGCGTGAAGCAAAAAGATGACTTTGTATACCATTTGGGAAAGTCATATGAATATGGGAAAAATCAGAAAGCTTATCAATAACAGCCGCCCCCTCCCCCAAAATTTTGGAAGGTTCACATCCCGTCAAAGCAAGAATCATCGAGAGATCATGAGGAGCAAGATCCCATAAAGCATCACTTTGTGTATGAAATTTTCCAAAGCCTAATCGATGAGAATAAAGGTAACGCAGCTCCCCTAGTTCTTTCTTTTTCACCAATTCACATATTTTTTCAAACGCAGGATGAAACCGCAAAACATGTCCCACCATTAAAAGCTTCCCATAGGCATGAGCAGCCTGCACTTGACGCTCAGCATCTACAACATTCAAGGCTATTGGTTTTTCCACCAAAACATCTTTACCATTTTTTACAGCACGAAGCACATTTTCTGTGTGAAACTGTGGAGGCAGAGCTAATATCAATGCATCAATATTTTTATGCGTAAAAAGATCATCAGGTAGAATAGCCTCAACGCCATATAAATTTGCAAAACTTGCAGCACGCGCATTATCAACATCAGAAACTGCTTCTAAAGCTCCAAGACTCTGAAGAGTTCGTATATGATTTTCACCCCAATGACCGCATCCCAAAACCGCTACACGTGGCAACATTTTTATGCCTCACCCCACTCATCCTATAAAAAAATAGCTTTCATCTATTCCATATCGAGGATAAAATAGAATGACAAGAGAAAAGCTTAAAAAGGATGCTTGACATCTGACTATTCTACCTCTTATATCCGCATAAGATAAGATGAAGTACGACCATATTATCTTTTTTTGCATATTTGTTAGGCGGAGTAGCTCAGTAGGTTAGAGCAGAGGAATCATAATCCTTGTGTCGGGGGTTCAAATCCCTCCTCCGCTACCGTTTTTATAATTTTTAACAAAAGTTGTGTATAAATAGAGCTTACCACCAGGTTTTTTACATTTTGATACTAGGTTTTGTACCAATTTATTTTCTTTCAAATAATTTTTAAGGGATTCTCAAAGGATCTTCAAAGACCTTTTTAATTTCTTTAATGTATAGATCAGCCTAACCTCTATTTTATTCTCTTTTTCTTCAGTTATAATTTACTAACAATATATTTTGTTACTAGATATGTAACAATTTTCTGTATTTAAAAATTATTTAAAAGAGTTTTTAATTTTTTTCTTTTCAAAGCACATTTTATACATAAATGCTTAATAAAAAAGTTAAATAATCACAATAAATGACTACATATTCCTATATAATATATTATATTTTCACATAGTAAAATATAATGTCAAACAATACATTCCTTTATTAAAGTTAAATAGATATAATTTAAAGTATTTTTATGATAAAAATAACTATGAAAAAACTTTTTTATGTTCTCTTCAGAGTATCTTTTTTATTCCTGTATTTCTCATCATAAAATTATCAAGATCAGCACATCAAAACATTGCTTTCAATATTAACAATTATTGTTCCTTAAGAAAAAGGAATGAATTAATTTTGACAAAAAATAAAAAATATTTGAATAATTTTTATTTATAATAAAAAACTTTCCAAAAGAATACAATATTTTCAAAGAAAAAAATTTATCTTTCCAGATAAAGAAAATATATCTCATAAAATAATGATGCACTTTTCCATTACAATACAACTTTATAGTTCTGATAAGCTATGATAGCTTATCAAACTTAGTCTTAATGAACACACAAAACACCCTATAAAAATCAAAAATGCACTAAATACCAAAAAAAGTCATAAAATGTAAATCGTATCAATTATGCTGCATAAATATACTAGTCATGCATAATGAGGATATTACGAGAACATTTATAAGAAAATTTATCATCATAAAAGTTTCAAGAAAAACATAGTAAAGAAAGCAAATTCAAAAAAACAGACAGTAAAAAGCTCCATCCTCTTTCCTATAAAAATATCTTACACTCTCTCATCTCTATGAACAACCGGCTCAATACTTGCTTCAAAAAACATTTTTGTATAGTCATGTTGCGCATGTAAATTGCGCAAATCATCATTGCTTAGCTCTTCAAGAATAATGCCTTTATGCATAATTCCAACACGTTCACAAATATGCGCAACAACAGCAAGGTCATGGGATACCATCAAGTAAGTAAGCTTTTTGTCCTCTCGTAATGATTTCAACAAATTTAAAATTTCAGCCTGCACCGATACATCTAATGCAGATGTTGGCTCATCCAACAACAAAATCTCTGGCTCAATAATCAAGGCACGTGCAAGAGCAATACGCTGACGTTGCCCTCCAGATAACTCATGCGGATAACGATAAAGAAATGAAGAATTTAAACCAACAGAATTTAAAGCATCATGGACCCGTTTTTTGTGATTATCCATACCATGAATTTTAAGAGATTCAGAAAGAACCGTATGAACCATTTTTCTTGGATGAAGCGAAGCATAAGGGTCTTGAAAAACCATTTGAACACGGCGTAAAAAATCCTTATTTCTTTTTTTTTCTACTTCTTGCCCATCAAAAATGAAATGCCCACTATAATTTCTGATACGCCCAACTAATGTATTCAAAATAGTTGACTTTCCACACCCTGATTCACCAATTAAACCATAAGCTTCACCACGCTTAATATGAAAATTAATATTTTTAACCACCTTGACAACCTTGTGCCTATGCCCAAAGGCTACAGATAAATCCAAAACATCAATAATATTCTCACAATGGGTCATGGAGCAACTCCTTCAACACCATTAACAATCTTAGGATTGTGTAACCAATCAGGATCACGCTCAGGAACAGCCAAAACATCAACAGCATTATTCAGCCGTGGCAAACTCGCAAGCAAAGCTTTCGTATAAGGATGACAAGCGCGAGACAAATCACAAGCAGGCAATTCTTCTAATACACGACCAGCATACATCACCAAAATACGATCACAAAAATCAGCAATCATATTCAAATCATGACTAATAAAAATAAGCCCCATTCCAGATTTTGTTACAAGCGCATCCAACACTGATAAAACCTGACGCCTGACTGTAATATCAAGCGCAGAGGTTGGTTCATCTGCAATAATTAAATCAGGTTTAGGAATAAGCATCATAGCAATCATTACACGCTGTCCCATTCCACCTGATATTTCATGAGGGAATAATCGCATCACCCGTTCAGGGTCGCGAATATGAACAGATTCTAACATAGAAATTGTTTGCTTTCGGGCATCAGCTTTTGAAACACGATAATGAATACGGTAAGCTTCCATAATCTGATCCCCAATCCGTATTAATGGATTAAGAGAATATTTTGGATCCTGTAAAATCATTGAGATACGCTTACCCCGAATAGTTCTCATTTCAGATTCACGCGCAGTCAATAAATCAATATCATGAAAGCGCATCTTTTTAGCTTTAACAATTGCAGATGCTGGACTTAATTTGAGTATAGCGCGCCCAGTCATTGATTTTCCAGATCCAGATTCACCAACAATTCCGATTTTTTCTTTTCCCATAGAAAAACTAACACCGCGCACAACTTCTACAAGCCCATGCGTTGTAGGAAAAGAAATACGTAAATCTTCTATTTCTAATAAATTTTTATCCATTGCGTGGATCCAATACATCACGAAGCCCATCACCCAACAGATTGAAGGCAAGGCTTGCAAACAATATTGCGCACCCTGGTATTGCCGCCAACCACCAATTTGTCATCATAAATTCCCGACCAGATGAAAGCATTGCACCCCATTCAGGACTTGGAAGTTGCGCACCTAACCCTAAAAAACCAAGACCAGCAGCTGTTAAAATAATTCCGGACATATCTAACGTTAACCGTACAATCACTGAAGGAATACACATCGGTGCAATATGAAACAAAATAATCCGCCAAGCAGATGCGCCCTGTAAGCGGATTGCAGAAACATAATCAGAAGAACGTATTGTCAAAGTTTCAGCACGCGCTAAACGCGCTATTGGTGGCCACGCAGCAATAGAAATTGCAATAGATGCATTTTCAATACCGGGACCTAATGCTGCTGAAAAAGCAAGAGCTAAAATTAAAGCTGGAAAAGCAAGAAAAATATCAACAATACGCATAAGAATAGTATCAACCCATCCCCCGACATATCCAGATACGGTTCCCACAATTAGCCCTATTGGCCCCACAATAATTGTCGTGAGGAAAACAATATAAAGGGTAATACGTGCCCCAAAAACAAGACGACTAAAAATATCACGTCCTAATTCATCCGTCCCAAAATAATGTAACAAAGATGGAGGCTGTAATCGATGGGCAAGATCATTGTGAAGAAAATCATGGGTTGCAATCCAAGGAGCAAAAAGCGCACATATAATAATAATACAAATAATAATCAAACCAATTACAGCCGAAAAGTTATGAGAAAATTTAATTGCTGTATGATAAATTCTTTGTAGATTTGCTTGCGCTACTGACTGTGGGACAGGAGCATTGAACCAACCTTTCAAAGAAGATGATGACTGCGGTTTTTGATGATGTATTTGTGTCATATTCAGCGTGTCCTTGGATCAAAAATGCGATAAAGCAGGTCAGAAAGTAAATTAATGGCGACAAAGAGAAAACCTACCAGTAAAGTACATCCTACAACCGCATTCATATCTCCTGCTAAAAGAGCATTAGTTAAGTAATGTCCAAAGCCAGGCCAAGCAAAAACTGTCTCTGTTAAAACAGCACCCTCTAATAAAAAAGCATAAGAAAGTGCAACAACAGTAATAATCTGGACAGCAGCATTGCGGAAAGCATGCCCCCAAACCGTTCGCGCCCACGATAATCCTTTGACACGCGCAGTAATGATATATTCCTGATTAAGTTGCTCAACCATAAACCCACGTGTCATACGACTAATATAAGCCATAGCACCAAAAGCTAGAATTAAAGCAGGTGTAATAATATGACTAAAGACATTACCAAAAGCTTCCCAAGCTCCCTGACGAACTGTATCCCAAAGAAAAAATCCTGTTTTGGGTTCAAAAGAATATTCATAAAGAAAGTCAATACGTCCTGGACCACCAACCCAGCCAAGTTTGGCATAAAATATCAATAATGCCATTAAGCCAAGCCAAAAAGTTGGTGTTGAATAACTCAAAAGTGTAAAAATACGAACAAAGTAATCAATGAATGAATCACGATACATTGCTGCAAAAACTCCAAATGGAATACCCAAACAGGTACCAATGACGATAGCAACTGTCGCAAGCTCTAAGGTTGCTGGAAAGACACGCATAATATCTTCTAAAACAGGACGCCCAGAAGTTAAAGCATCACCAAAATCGAAAAAAAAGATATTCTGAATATAGTTCCAATATTGAACCACTAACGGTTTATCAAGACCCAACCTATAAAACATTGCATCATAAGCTTCCTGACTAATATTATCACCAAGAATAGCAAGAACAGGATCTAAAGGAAGAAGATGACCAATAAAAAAAGTGATGGTCACCAACCCAAGCAATGTTACAAAAACTGAAATGAGTATTTTCAATAGCTTGAAAGCAAAGTCCCATATCAATAACTTTTTCTGCTGTAATTCTACTCTTTCAGTCTCTGAAGATGGCGAAACCATTATAATATCCCCCTCCATCGCAATAAACCATAAAGCTCACACCTTTTTTCATATAATCAGGCACTTTTTCAATCAAGCTTTTCACGCATTTTCTTTATAGCATATTTTTCTTATTTTTCTGCATCAGAATAGTAAAGTCTAAAACTATTCCAAACCCATTTTTTTACAGCAGGTCCCATACCAATGGTATAATACGTCTGAAATAAATAAACCATAGGGCCATGTTCAAAAATATAATGCTGTAGATCACGATAGATCATAAGACGTTTATTTTGATTTTGCTCAAACAAAGCATCCATCACCATTTTATTGACATTTTTATCATAATATCCAGCACGCCAAGCCAAATACATATTATGTTTTTCTGTAAAAGTTGGATCAGGATTAAAAACATGGTTTAAAGAAGCAGGATGTCCATCAGGATCTGCACTTCCCCACCCCATAATAGCAGTATCGTAATTCCCACCACGCACACGGCTTAATAATTGATTCTGTGCCATTTTTTCAATGTTAAGCTCAATACCAATTTTGCGTGCATTAGCTTGAATAGACTGTGCAACAGAGGACATATAAGTAAGGCTTCCAACTAAAAGATCAGCCTTAAAGCCATGAGGATAGCCTGCTTCACTTATCAATTGTTTTGCCTTTTTTAAATCCAACTTAAATGGCAATCCTTCTTTTTCATCCAGAGCCCCAGGAATACCCAATGACATATAAGTTGCACGTGGAACTCCAATACCCTTTAAAACGGTTTTTCCAAGACCTTGGTAATCAACTAAATAACGAAGCGCTAATCTTACTTTTTCGTTAGAAAAAGGTGTATGCTTGTTATTTAATGAAAGATAAATAATCTGTGGTCGCAAAACGCGGACAATTTTAACAGGCCCCCCCTGTTTTTCAATGTCCAAAATATCTTCTGAAGAAAGATCACGCGCTATATCCACATCACCTTTTTCCAAAAGAAGTCTTTGGCTCGCTGAATCTGCCACATGCTGCACCACAATTGTTTTCATTTTAGGTGCATCTCCCCAATAATGTTGGGTTGCCTGTAGGATAACGCGTTCTCCTGGAGACCAGCGTACCAATTTATAAGGACCAACACAAGCTGAATGGGTTGCCAAATATTTATTACCCATATCACCATTAATGCTCTCTGCTTCAAGTGTTTTTCGATCAAGCAAGGCAGAAGCATAAGATTGCCCAATAGCTGTCAATATAAGATTAATCGGATAAGGTTTATCTAACTTTAATTGCAAAGTTCTATCATCAAGAGCTTGAATATGTGTTTTAGCATTGCTTTTTGTAAAGCCATAATCCATCAAAAATTGAGCATAACCCAACCCTAATTGAAGAATTCGGCGCATTGACCAAGCAAGATCTTGTGCTGTTGCCACTCTTCCATCATCGAACTTTAAATCATCACGAAGATGAAAAACAATTCTTTTTCCGCCATCTAAGACATCCCAAGATTTTGCCATAGCAGGACGCACTTTGGTGGAATCAGACTTATCATATTGCACCAATGCACTGCAAATATTCGTCAACAACTCACTTGCTACAACCTCAACGGTTTGTGCTGGATCAAAACTGCTTATAGAATCAATATTCCATGCCATTACCAATGTATCTTTAGGTGTTTCACTAAATGCTGTAACTACAGATCCATTTAAAAAACCAACTATACTTAATAAAATACCAAAGCTTTTCAACATTCTTATTTTACGCATTATATCCCCTTTTTTGCAGTTTATGGTAACTTTCCCACACGAAAGCCTTCTCAATTTCTTTCATCTCTCTAAGTATTTCTTATATCTCGACTTCTCATTGTTGATAAAGATCATCTATAGCACATAAGTGAAAAATTTTTAAAATATCACTTCCATACCAATAAACATCCCTCCACTTATAAACGACACCTTAATCGCATTATCCTCCTCCACTCCCCCCTAAAGAAGCAGAAAATTATTCTACATAAGGAGATATATGCTATTATTTACATTATATGACCATATTCTTTTTCTATTTGAATGCATTTAATAAGCACTTATTTTTCAATTGCACTGTAAAAAATACGTGGCGCACTATTCCAAACCCATTTTTTGACAGCAGGCGTCATAGCGATAACACTATATTTCTGAAAAACAAAAGCATAAGGTCCTTTTTGCATAAGCTCGCGCTGTAAATCAGCATATATTTGCGCCCGTTTTTTCGGATCTTTTTGAAATAATGCCTCTTCAACTTTTTTATTCATTTCTTCATCAAAATATCCATGCTTCCAACTCGGATAGCCTGTTTCTCTAGCCTCAGGCCGATTATCAGGATTATAGATAAGACGTGAAGCCATAGTATGAGGATCGGCAGAATCGTTATTCCATCCTACAAAGACCGTATCAAAGCTACGTGAATCAACTTTTGAAAACAGCTGTGTCCCTGCCAAACGTTCAATATTAAGATGCACTCCTACCTTTTCAGCATTATCTTGGATGGATTGAGCAATTGCCAAAGCATAAGGTATATTAGAGACTAAAAAATCCACTTTAAATCCATCTGGATAACCTGCTTCGGTTAAAAGCTGTTTGGCTTTTTGAAGATCTAGCTTAAAGGGTTGCCCTTCTTTTTCATCCAAAGCACCAAAATTACCAAGAGGAATAAAGCTTGCACGTGGAACACCAATACCTTTGAGCAATTTTTCCCCAAGACCTTCATAATCAATGAGATAGCGCATTGCCAAACGCACTTTTTCATTGGCAAAAATTGGGTTTGTCATATTAAACCCCCAATACATCATGGTTGGCTCTAATACTGTTTCAACCTTAACATCTGTTGTTGCTTTAAGATCTGCAAGATCTTCAGGTGTCAAATTACGAGCAACATCGATATCATGTTTTTGTAATAATAAACGTTGTGTTCCAGGCTCTGGAACATGGCGAATTAAAATCTGCTTTAATTTAGGCTTTTCTCCCCAATAATGAGAACTTGCACGCAACAAAACAGCTTCTCCAGGACGCCAACTCTTTAACTGATAAGGACCAACACAAGCAGCGTGACTTTTCAAATACTGGTTTCCCATATCACCATCTTTTTCATGTTTCATAATTGTCTTACGATCAAGCAGAGCAGTTGCACGGCTTGCAATAATATTATTAAGAAGAAGCTCTACAGGATAAGGCTTATCAAATTTTATCACCACTGTTTTTTCATCAGGAGCGTCAAAAGCAGCATCCATATTTTGTTCTGTAATCCCGTACTCATTAAAGATTGACGCATTAGCCATCTTCAATTTGATAATCCTCTTCATACCCCAAATAATATCATTGGCATGAGCAACACGACCATCATTAAACTTTAAACCATCACGTAAATGAAAAGTAAGCACCGTGCTGTGATCACTACCTGAAACATCCCAGCTTTTTGCTAAAGAGGGAACGATTTTAGCGGGGTTATCAATTGCTGTACTAACCAAATTATCACAAACATTAAGAATAATTTCACTTGCATAAACATCATTAATTTGTGCAGGATCAAATGTTCTGATCCCGTCAATATTCCAAGCCATCACCAATGTATTCTTAGGTGTTTTTGCTGAAGCCTGTTGTGCAAACATTCCCAGTGCAATAAGAGCAGAAACAAAAGAACTGCTGCTTTTTAATATTTTTCTTTTTAAATTCATAAACTTTTCCTTTTAAGCATTATTGTACTGATGAATTATTCTGGAGTGATAAGATAAGTTTATAGTAACCAAGACTAAAACAATACACTCTAATCACCTATTGTCGTTCCTTACTTTTAAAGTTCCCTCGTTTAAGTAGGAATAAAACCAAAAACTATACACCATATTTTCAGCTAACCAGTACCATATTTAAATTATAAAACCTCTTTACCACCCGCAATAAACAATATCTTAAAACAATATCTTATCTTTAAACCGATCATCACGGCAAACCATATAGAAAGCCATCACACAATACTTCATAAGCACTCTCTCCCATTATTTAAAAATAATTTTACTATAATGGGCCTTGTCTAAAATAACTGCACCCCTTTAAATACTTAGTTTTCAGATAGGCACATCCTCACCCTATAATCAATTTTTTAAACTAGCTAAAAAAACACAAGCAAATATCTTCGCTAAAATTGTGTATTTATTGTACAAACTTCTAAAAATTATACGTAAAAAGAAATTTTCCTTTTTTATGGACAGTCTCAAATGAATCAACAAAAATAAAATGGCCATGAGGAAGACTTTTTTTCTCAGCAACATTTTTCCCAAAAGCATCCCCTTCATAAAAAAGCATTTACTATACTTTCCAGCCCTAAAAAATGTAATTAACTATAATTTCTCCCCACTTTTAATCTTCACTACTTTGAGCATTTCCCAAAATACATAAGAAAACATTCAATCTCACTCATAACAGCAAATGAGAGGTTTACCCAAGCGACCAATGGATACAAACTTATCTGAATTTGCCCCCCAAAACAAAACATACATGTAGAAAAACTACTTCTCCACTTATGGAGGCTAACAGATAATAAAGTGTAATACAAGCAGCCTGAATGATTTAAATACAGTTTTTCAGAGTTTCATTTTCTGTATGCTGGTACGCACATTTTAAAAAACACTCTATAAATAATCCAATGAGAACCCCTCACTATTGTTTTATGATTCACTTCAATAAGAAAAAACTTTTGAAATTTATCGACAAAAACATCCTTCGATATGATCATTAACAATTCCTACTGCCTGCATAAAAGCATAACAAATTGTAGGACCAACAAATGTCCAACCACGTTTTTTGAGATCTTTAGAAAGGCGAAGAGACGCAGGTGTGGTAGGATTAGCCAGTAATGTTTGAAAGTCTATCTTTTGGTAACGTTCTGAGTGTGGTGGTTCAAAAGACCAGAAATAGTGGGCTAAACTTCCCCACTCTGTTATAATTTCTTGCGCTTTTAGTGCATTATTCAAAACTGAGCGAATTTTTCCTTGATGGCGAATAATATTTTTATTCTGCATCAAACTTTGTACTCTTGCTTCATCATAATGAGCAATCTTTTCAAAATCAAAAGAATCGAATGCCTTTCGAAAAGAAGGGCGTTTTTTTAAAATTGTAAACCAAGAAAGCCCTGCTTGAAAACCTTCAAGACAAATTTTTTCGAATAAATGGCGATCTTCAAAAACAGGCTTTCCCCATTCATTATCATGATAAGCACAATAGAGTGGATCAGTTCCTGCCCACGAACAACGAACTTTTCCATCCTTTCCCATAAGAAGCCCTTCGCTAATCGCGCCATGAGCTATATCAAAAAAGAGTTCCTTGGTCATCGTTTGGCTGCTTTATCTGCTTGTGTTTTGAAGCTTTCGTGAAAGTATTTTCCTGTGTTGCAACACTGATATCACCATCAAAAAAACGTAAATTTATTTGCCCTGTTTCAGGAATCTGTGTCAACCGCTTAATGGGCTTATGATCTTGTCCTAAAGCCAAAACAAAGCCCCTTTCTAAAATATTCTGATAGGAAGTGCTTTTTAAAAGCCGAAATGCGATCTCCATCTGAGTGCGCTGTTTTTCTACATTGTACACAAAAGCACGATAAAAACGTGCACTATACTCTTTTGTATTGCGTTGTGCTTTTTCTGTATTTAACAACCGTGGTGCAAGACGAAGAGAAAGTGTATGAAAATAAAAACGCTTTTTATCATAGCTTACACAAAGAGCCCGCTGTAATCGACTTGAAACTTCATCAAAACCACGCCGTGGAAGAGCAAAAAGTTGGTCAGCCGTAGGAAGTCCGCGTATAATAGCACGCAATTTTTGTTGATGAAAACCAAAATAACGCACCAACCCCATGCGCAAACGTCCACCAAGCAATGAGACATATATTTCAAGATCTATCTTGACAGGAACAGCCTTTTCTGCTGCTCCCGTAGGAGTAGGAGCTCGCCAATCAGCAACATAATCAATCAAAGTCCAATCTGTTTCATGTCCAACAGCAGAAATAACTGGAAGAGCAGATGCATAAACAGCACGAACAACTGCTTCATCATTAAAGCCCCACAAATCTTCTAAACTTCCTCCTCCTCGTGCAACAATAATCAGATCAGGTTTTGGAATAATGCCACCTAGAGGCAACGCATTAAAACCTTCAACAGCAGCAGCCACTTCACGTCCACAGGTTTCTCCTTGAACACGGACAGGCCAAACCAAAATATGTAACGGAAAACGATCCGATATACGATGAATAATATCACGAATAACAGCACCTGTTGGTGATGTCACAACCCCAATAATGCAAGGCAGATAAGGTAAAGGCTTTTTCTTTGCGTCATCAAATAAACCTTCTTCAAAAAACTTCTTCTTACGATTTTCTAGAAGTGTCATCAAAGCACCAATGCCCGTTGGCTCAAGCTTCTCAATAACAATTTGATATTTTGATGATCCTGGATAGGTTGTAAGCTTTCCAACAGCAACCACTTCCATCCCTTCTTCAGGAGGAAATTTTAGCTTTTCCATCACACTACGCCAAATAACAGCTTCCAAGCGTGCCTTCTCATCTTTTAACGCAAAATAAGCATGGCCTGAAGCATGCGTACCACGATAACCGGATATTTCTCCACGCACCCGTACATAACCGAACTTTTCTTCAACGATACGCTTTAAAGCCCCTGCTATTTCAGAAACACTAAATTCAGCTACATTCGTTGCTTCTGCTTTTTCAAAAAATAAACTGGACATTTTTTCAATTCACAAAAGTTAAAACTTATAATTGGAACATTTATACAACCATCTCTTTATCAAAAGATAAGAGCTCTTCTCTTAAAAAAAATGTATAGAATGTCTTTTTAAGACATTCTATACACAACGCATCGTTTCTTTATCAATACCCTTCAACTTACTATAAAGTTTTTAAACCATATACAAAACGTCGAAGAGACCATGATCACGTTTTTTATATTTTTCAATATTGAAGACATGCCTATTTTTCTATTTCACTGTAAAAATAACGTGGAGCACTATTCCAAACCCATTTTTTAACATCGGGTGTCATAGCGATAATATTATATGTCTGATAGATAAAAGCGTAAGGTCCCTTCTGCATAAATTCACGCTGCAAATCAGCATAGATTTTTGCCCGTTTCTCTGGATCTTTTTCAAACAATGCATCTCTAACTTTTTGATTCATCTCTTCATCGAAATACCCATGGCACCAACTTGGAAAGCCTGTATTTTTAGCCTCAGACCGATTATCAGGATTGTACACAAGGCGTGAAGCCATTGTATAGGGATCTGCAGAATCGTTATTCCATCCCATAAAAATTGTATCAAAGCTACGTGCATAAAGTTTTGAAAACAATTGTGTACCTACAAATTTTTCAATTTTAAAGTGTACGCCTATTTTTTTTGCATTATCTTGAATAGATTGAGCAATAGGCAAAGCAAAAGGATAAGGGGAAGCTCCTGCATAAATATTAGCCTCAAAACCATCTGGATAACCTGCTTCTGTTAAAAGCTGTTTGGCTTTTTTTAGATCAAGTTTAAAAGGCTGACCTTCTTTTTCATCCAAAGCCCCAAGATTACCAAGAGGAATAAAGCTTGCACGTGGAATGCCAACATCTTTAAGAAGTGTTTTTCCAAGCGTTTCATAATCAATAAGATAATGCATTGCCAAACGCACTTTTTCATTGGCAAAAATTGGGTTTGTTACGTTGAATCCCCACATGATCACCGATGGCGTAAGCTTTTTCTCAATCTTAATATCTGTTGTCGCTTGAAGATCAGCAATATCCTCTGGCATTAAATTACGTGCCACATCAATATCGTGTTTTTGCAATAATAAGCGTTGTGTTCCAGGTTCAGCAATATGACGAATTAAAATCTGTTTTAATTTCGGTGCCTTTCCCCAGTAATTAGCACTTGCACGCAATAAAATCGCTTCTCCAGGACGCCAGCTCTTTAACTGATAAGGACCAACGCAAGCAGCATGACTGGCCAAATAACGGTTTCCCATATCACCATCTTTTTCGTGTTTCATAATTGTCTCACGATCAAGCAAAGCAGTAGTGCGACCAGTAAGAATATGGCCTAAAATAATGTCTGCTGGATAAGGCCTATCAAATTTCATCACCACCGTTTTCTCATCCGGTGCTAAAAGCGTAGAATCAACATTTTGTTCTGTAATTCCATACTCATTATATATTGCCGCTGCAGACAACTTCAATTTGACAACGCGCTTTATACCCCAAACAAGATCATGCGCACCAGCAGGACGACCATCGTTAAACTTCAAACCATCACGCAAATGAAAAGTAAGCACCGTACCCTGATTGTCATTTGAAACATCCCAACTCTTTGCCAAAGAAGGAACTATTTTAGTCGGATCATCTGTAGCAGAATCGATCAAGCTATCACAAATATTAACAATAATTTCATTTCCATAACGGTCATTGATTTGTGCAGGATCAAATGTATCGATTGTACCGAGATCCAAAGCCATCACAAGTGTATTAGCGGGTGTTTTTGCTGAAACTTGTTGCACAAGTATTCCCAAAGCAATAAAAGCAGAAACAAAAAAACTGCTGCTTTTCAATATCTCTTTTTTGAAGTTCATATCCTTTTCCTTTAAAACTTATCGTATAAAATTTTCATGCAACAATAACGTTTAAAATAATAAAATTAAGCTTAGAAAGAATGCTTTCTAGAGCCAACAAATTAGAGCCTTTAAGAACGGAAGATAACCTATAAGATATTGTTTTTTTTATAAAATCGGCAAGAAAACAACCTTATAGAGACTGTATGACATCATAAGTTAAGAGGATCTATTCATAATATTACAATACCGATAGCCTAGTACAAATTAAGGCAAAAAATAATCTTTGCTTCATTAAAAACTTTACTCTTTTAAACTTCTTCTTACGCTTTTTTAGAAGTTTTACCCAAACACCCCACTCTTTTAAAAACACTCAACCTTATTCCAATTATTGCAACTATTTTTAGTAAACGCATTTTATTTGGTAAAATAATAATATTTTTTAATTTACAAAAATTGAAACATTTAATTCTAATACCTATATATTATACTTTTATCAAGATAAATCACTTCTTTTCGTAAAAAGATGCCTTAGAATTACATTTTATAGATAATATAACACTTCGTTATTATTAATAAACTTCAACATTTCACAAAGTTTTAAGGCACATTTATTTTTCTATTTCACTGTAAAAATAACGTGGAGCACTATTCCAGACCCATTTTTTAACATCAGGTATCATAGCGATAATATTATATGTCTGATAGATAAAAGCGTAAGGTCCCTTTTGCATAAATTCACGCTGCAAATCAGCATAGATTTTTGCTCGTTTCTCTGGATCTTTTTCAAACAATGCATCTCTAACTTTTTGATTCATCTCTTCATCGAAATACCCATGGCACCAACTTGGAAAGCCTGTATTTTTAGCCTCAAACCGATTATCAGGATTGTACACAAGGCGTGAAGCCATTGTATAGGGATCTGCAGAATCGTTATTCCATCCCATAAAAGAGGCAAAACATGAAACTTCGCAAGATCAATAATCACTTTTTAATCCCTTGTCGTCCCTAGCAGATAGAAAGATCAAAACAAAAAGTTCAAAGAAAAATAACCCCATAGACAATATACGGTATCACGAGCGATTGCACTCATTGAAATATTACAACGTTTATAATCTGATGCAAATTTAGACAAAAAATAACCGTTATTTTATCAAAAAAGCTTATTTCCTGAAACTTCCTCTACCCTCTTTTAGACCTATCACCCAAATACCCCACTATTTAAAGAGATTCCTTGCTCATTCAAGAGATTCAATGACAACTTGATTTTGATGCTCCTAGAAAATCGTCAGTTTGCTGACAATAACCACGTTCCTGTCTTCTTCAAGAGAAACTTTATATTCTTCCATAACGCATGCCATATAACAGCTCTATCCCCCCCTCTTATTATATTTTAATGTGGTGTAAAATATGGATATCACAACAACCTCATATTTTCCCAGAGATCCGCATATAACCAAATTTTCTGCAAATGCCTCTACTCTTTTTAAAACACAAAATTCTACTACCTCTTCTCCTCTTAATTAAGAATAAGAATTGATCTATTTTCAATTCATCAATCTTGAAGCTCTACATTTCCATATCCATATATTAAAAATTTTATAAGAATGCATAGTATCACTTTTTAAATAAATATTTCAAGATCTTATCCTATACACAACATATTAACGTTTTTAAGAGATTTACAGTGTTTAAAAACGCTTAATGCATGCAAAACAATAATATCGTATACATATATACTTTAAAAGTTCAAAAAGCATAAACTATTTTATAAGTTAATGAAAAAAATACTATGAAAGTATTACAAAAAATGCCAATAAAACATGAAAAGTTTAAATGCCAATATAGATATTACATTCATCCGATAAGATTAAAAAGAGAATTAAGAAAAAGTATTTTCTCTTAATGAGATGATAAATACATTTTATTATACAATGGAAATTAATATATTTAAAAGTGTATCAAATGAAACAAAGAAAAAAATTATCCAATTCTTTTCACGCATTTCTTGGAGGAACATTAAAGCATGTTATGATAAAATTGCTCGGTTTTTCACTTCTTACTGGCATCATAATGCGCCTTATTGGATGGACACCTCAAAATCTTATACACACAATGAGCGAATTTTTAAAATCTCTATGGAAGACAGGATTTATAACTTTTACAAATCTCTTTCATATGACCGTTATGGGAGCTATCATTGTTATACCTATTTTTCTTCTATCACGCATTTTTCGTAAAAGATAAATGCTTAAGAGGTACTAATCTTTTCGAAAAATCAAACGACATAAAAAACCTGTACTAACCGCAACAAGCACTGCGATTATTCCATATAAGAAGCTATGTTGATGAGCACTAAAGAAAATTGTATAAGCAATATGTGCTTTCACGATTTCAAGAGTTGTAGTCGCACTGTCAATAGACTGCCCATCACGAAAAAGATAAGCACGTACCTTATAATGTCCAACAGGAATATTTGCCGGCAATCTAAAATGTGCTGTAAAAAGTGTACCAGAACCAAAACGAACGCCCCCCACCTCTTCATGATAAAGTTTTCTTGCTTTTTGTAATTTTATGAGTTCATCACGAAAACTTTGTATTTTGGTTTGATCGTGTTCATCGGTTTGTAATGGCAAATAGGATAACCCTAGACCTAAGCGTTTATAATCTTCAGCACTGGAAATTTCATCAATCTCACGTGTTGTAACCATAGAATAAAAAAGAGGAACATTATTAAAAACAAGAGAATCTGTATTAATCCAAACGCCAGCATTACGCTTCTTTTCACGCATAACCATCGAGCGCGTTTGTCCTTCTAAGCTCACAACAACATCATAACGATTTTGTCGAGAATATAACGGATCAACATTTTCCAAAACACCCGCAATATAAAGATCACGACCATCGAAATGTGTATCAACCGTAATTGTATTTGTTGTGACGATAATTTGAATAGTTTCATGATAGGCTTGATCAATAAGCGATGTTTTTTTGCCAATATATGCCCAGGTAGAAAAAGGAAACAAATAAAAGCAGCTTGCACAAATGCATAAAGAAAATAATTTACCCATTTTTATCTCATAAGAATATCTAGAGAAAAAAGATTATCAGGGCGTACAAATAATTGGAAAGCAAGGCGCATACACACAACCAATACCAAAAATGCAAGCGCCATACGCAATTGTTCAGCCTTTAATTTTCGTCCAGCCCGCGTACCATATTGTGCACCAATACTTCCTCCAAGCATAAGTAAAAAAGCTAAAACAATATCAACAGACTGATTACTTATACTTTGTAAAACTGTTGTAAAAGAAGATACAAATGTAATCTGAAAAAGTGACGTTCCAATTACCACACTGGTTGGGACACGCAAAAGATAAATCAATGCTGGTATCATGAAGAATCCCCCACCAATTCCCATGATGGAAGATAATAACCCAACAATAAGACCAATCCCTAAAACTGGAATAATACTAACATAGATCATTGATGTACGAAAACGCATTTTAAATGGCAAGCGATGAATCCAATTATGCCGACCAGCAAGACGCACATTTACTTTTTGTGCTTTACGCCGACGCATCATATCGCACCAACTTTCAATAATCATCAAGCTTCCTATACTTCCAAGAAGAATAACATAAAGAAGCGAAATCATTAAATCTAACTGTCCCCATTTTTTCAAAACAGAAAAAATCTGAATCCCGATTAAAGAGCCTATCCCTCCTCCAAAAACCAAAAAAATACCAAGTTTAATATCAAGAGTTCGTCTTCTAAAATGCATAATTGCCCCTGTCACAGAGGATGCAATCATCTGATTAGCCCCTGTTCCCACGGCAATAGCAGGAGGAATATTATAAAAAATCAATAAGGGTGTAATAAGAAAACCACCACCAATACCAAAAAGACCTGAAAAAAAGCCAGCAACAATTCCCATACCAATCAAAACCAGCATGTTGAGCGACATTTCAGCAATTGGCAAATAAATACTCACTGACAGAACCTTCAAGATAATGTGAGGGCTTTAAAGCAATTGGAGAACGCTTCTCCAATAATCTTTATTACGTTTTTAAAACAATTTGAAATACCATACAGATCTTTATAAAATTACGAACTGTATACATATATCCTTATGTTTCTTAGCTTACATTATAAATGTTATAAAAAACGCGCTCCTCTTAAAAAGCTATAAAAACATAACGTTATCGCTGCCATAAATGCAATGGTTAAAAAACAAGAAAGCAATTTTTTAACAGAATAACGTAAAAAAAAGAAAGTTTTTCTCATTTTTTTCTTAAAAAAAGAAGAAACAGACATCTTATCCGCAAGATAAAGAGTAGAGGTTTGAGCATCAGAATATCTTTCTTTTTTTGCAAAATCTTCTGGAATCTTCTGGTTTTCTTTTACAAAAGGTGCTGTAGTACCTTTTGCCAAGGAATCCTTATTGCCATGTTGTGACATATTGACAGAGTTTGTTTGAGATATTGTTACATTCTTTTGTTCTGCAAAATGTGCTCTTTCTTTCAGTGAAGTGCATTGCTGATTTTCCTCACTCGCCATCTGAGCGAGATACTGCACAACAGAATGGGGCAACTGCGAACGAGATATTTGCCGTGTTACATCTGTTTGCACATTTTTTTTTTCACCATGCAAAGCTTGAAGAAGCATTTTAATCTGCTCTAAGGATTCAAAAAGTTTTTTTTCTTTTTGACGACGCATATAATGCTCTGCCAAAATTGCCCGACTAATATCATCCAAATAAGATTTAAAACGCTCTTCTGCAGAACTTAGCGGTGTAAAATGATGCGGTTTATGTTTCATCTGCATTTTTGCGTAAACAGAGCGTAATTTTTGGGCAATATCAGACATTGTGACTTCAGCAGGGGTTTCCTCCCTTGCCTTTTGCGCAATAACAAAGGAAGATGCTTTATCATGTTGCATATGATGCTTCGTATTCACAAATGCCTACCCCTCATAATATTAACAAACACCACTTTTTCATTTGTCTTCTGCAAAGAATCACGCAAATAAATAATGAAGTGTGCTCCATTTTAGTAAATAGAGCTTTAAAAAATTCTAAATTTTTTTATCAAAAAGATTTAGAAGAGACATCTTTAAGTTTTTCTTTAGAATGCAAATAGAAAAACACTCTTCATTCTTTTTACTTTTATCCTAGCATGTTCTCTATAAATGAAATCTCTCAAAGCAAAAAAGAATATTCTCGTAAAAGACACTATTTTTTACTTTTTATTCAAGCAAATAATACAATAATAAAAGCATCCAAAAACGAAAAATTATAGATTAAAATGACAAAAAAATGGAACAGATAAACATTAAGAAAACTTATATAATGAGAAAAGCAATGATAAATAGGTTTACATTCTAAATAATTTGGTTTCTTACAATTATTACGATAAACTTGTGAGCACATAAACAAAGAGGATCATCATGAAGATAATTGTCGCTGTCAAACGTGTTGTTGATTATAACATTAAGATACGCGTCAAACCCGATGGTACAGGCGTTGATTTATCCCACGTTAAAATGTCTATGAATCCTTTTGATGAAATCGCTGTGGAAGAAGCAATCCGCCAAAAAGAATCCGGTAAAGTTTCAGAAGTTATGCTCGTTTCTATTGGACCAGATGCCGCACAAGAAACTTTACGAACAGGGCTTGCTATGGGCGCTGATCGCGCACTCCTTGTCAAAACGCAAGAAACACTCGAACCTTTAGCAATTGCTAAGATTCTTAAAGCCATTGTTCATGAAGAAAAACCTGATATGGTCTTTTTAGGCAAACAAGCCATTGATGATGATAGCAATCAAACTGGGCAGATGTTAGCTGCTCTCTTAGGATGGGGGCAGGCAACTTTTGCCTCACACCTTGACATAAACAATGGACACGCAACAGTTATTCGCGAAGTGGATAATGGTACCCAAACTCTTTGTCTTCCTCTTCCCATAGTACTTACCACAGATCTACGATTAAACGAGCCGCGGTATACTTCTCTCCCCAATATCATGAAAGCAAAAAAGAAAACAATCGAACAAAAAGTGCTTGCTGAGCTTGGTTTAGAAACACAATCACGCTTAACAGTTTTAAGCGTTGAAGAACCAAAGCCTCGTCAAGCTGGAGTCAAAGTTGCCAATGTCACAGAGCTTGTCAGTGCACTAAAACAAACAAATTGCATTTAATCTTCAATAATCCGTGAATTAAAAAAACACCGCATAAAAAGGCAAAAACTTATGGCAATTCTTTTATTGGCAGAACATAATACAGAAGAAACCGCAAAAGCTCTCACCGCTGCGCGCGCAATCAGCGACGATATCGACCTTTTAGTTTGTGGAGAAAAGGTCCAAAATATTGCTGTAAACAATGCCAAACTAACTGGTATACGACAAGTTCTTGTTGCTGAAGCTGACTATTTAGCACATCAATTAGCTGAACCTCTCGCAGATACAATCATAAAATATGCCAATAATTATGATGTGATCATGGCAGTATCCAACAGCACTGGAAAAAATGTGATGCCACGTGTAGCTGCTCTCCTTGATCTTATGCAAATTTCAGACGTCGTCGCTGTTCTTGCACCTGATACCTTCAAACGCCCCATTTATGCAGGAAATGCTCTTGAAACTGTCCGCGCCAATGATCTTAAAAAAGTAATAACAATTCGCACGGCTTCTTTCACACCTACTTCCTTTCATAATCATTGCGCTCCCATTCAAACAATAACACCTGCTCCTAATCCAAATCTTTCCTCTTTTGTGAAAGCAGAAATCAATAAAAATAATCGGCCTGATATTAACTCAGCACGTGTTATTGTCTCAGGTGGGCGTGGTCTTGGCTCACAAGAAAAATTTATGGATCTTCTTTTACCTCTTGCAAACAAATTAGAAGCTGCTTTAGGTGCCAGCCGTGCAGCCGTTGACGCCGGATATGCTCCCAATGATTGGCAAATTGGGCAAACAGGAAAAATTGTTGCACCAGCACTCTATATCGCTGTTGGTATTTCTGGTGCAATCCAACATTTAGCAGGAATAATGGATGCACAAATTATTGTTGCTATTAATAAAGATGAAGAAGCCCCCATTATGAAAATTGCTGATTATGCCCTTGTAGGTGATCTTCATCAAATTATTCCTGAATTGGAGAAAGCTTTATAAACCATGAATGCATCTTTGCATGATCAACGCGAAAGCATGGAGTTTGATATTGTCATTGTGGGGGCGGGACCAGCAGGACTTTCCGCCGCAATTCGTTTAAAACAAATTAACCCTGAACTTTCTGTAATGATCGTTGAAAAAGGGACAGAAGTTGGGGCCCATATTCTCTCTGGTGCAGTCATTGATCCCATTGGTATCGATACACTCTTACCAGAATGGAGAAAGGAAGAGGATCACCCTTTCAAAACACCTGTAACCCATGATCAATTTTTTTTGCTAAAGCCAAAACATGCAACAATATTTCCCAATATTTTTCGCCCCAAAATCTTATCAAATGACGGCTGTTACGTTGTTTCTCTTGGCGATGTCTGCCGCTGGCTAAGCAAAAAAGCCGAAGCACTCGGCGTTGAAATCTATCCTGGATTTGCCATATCAGAGACTATCCAGAATGAGAAAGGTGCTATTATTGGTGTTCTTACAGGTGATGTAGGGCTTGAAAAAGATGGAACACCTGGAAAAAATTATATACCTGGTATGGCCTTATTAGCAAAATACATTCTGATTGCAGAAGGAGCAAGAGGCTCTATTGCAAAACAACTCATTCAAAAGTTTAACCTCAGCAAAAACCGTGAACCACAAAAATTTGGTCTTGGTCTCAAAGAGCTTTGGGAAATTGACCCCAAAAAACATAAGCCTGGTTTAGTACAACATTTTTCTGGCTGGCCTTTAGACAACTCTACCGGCGGTGGAGGATTTCTTTATCATCAAGAAAATAATCTCATTTCTGTTGGTTTTGTTGTACACCTAGATTATAAAAACCCTTATCTCTCCCCCTTTGAAGAATTTCAACGTTTTAAAACACATCCCAAACTCTATGAAATCTTTAAAGGCGCAAAACGTCTCTCCTATGGCGCGCGCGTCATCAGCGAAGGAGGATGGCAATCTGTACCAAAACTCACTTTTCCCGGTGGAGCACTCATTGGTTGTTCTGCTGGCTTTGTCAATGTTCCACGAATTAAGGGATCACACAATGCCATTTTATCTGGCATATTAGCTGCAGATAAAATTGCAACAGCTCTTTCTCAAGGACGAACCCACGATGAAGTTAAAGAAATCGAAGAAAGTTGGCGAAAAGGCCCCATTGGAAAAGATCTTTATAAAGCACGCAATGTTAAACCTCTCTGGGCAAAATACGGCACAAAATACGGAATAAAACTTGCTGGTTTTGATATGTGGTGGCAACAGTTGTTTGGATTTTCTTTATTTAGAACCCTTTCCCATGGAAAAGCAGACTATGCCTGCCTTGAACCAGCAGAAAAATTTCAACCTATTATTTATCCAAAACCGGATGGTATCGTCACCTTTGATCGTCTTTCCAGTATTGCACTATCTCATACGCACCATGAAGAAAATCAACCTTGTCATTTAAAAATAGCTTCACAAGAAACGCAAAAAGACTCTGAATATGCAATCTATGCAGGACCTTCTACACGCTATTGCCCTGCTGCTGTCTACGAGTGGCTAGACCATGATAACCAAAAAACTTATGTAATCAATGCCTCAAACTGCATACATTGCAAAACATGCGACATTAAAGACCCTAACCAAAATATTACCTGGACATGTCCACAAGGCAATGAAGGCCCTATTTATCCCAATATGTAATCTCCAATATATAATCATTGTCCATCTTCTAATCTGCTAACGCATAGCAAGATCGTCAATGAAAAAAATTGCTTTTAGAACACAATCCCATCCTATCATCTAAACTAAGCATTCTTTCATCACATGAAATTTCTCATTGCACCATTGCAACACAAAATTTACCACTCCCGCATGCACTTTACACATTTAAAAAATCTCGAATATCCTCTCATAATATAAAAGACTATGATCTACCAAAGATCTGAAAAGAAAATATCTGAACTATCATAACTTTTGAGAGAAAAATCGCCAAGATCTATCAGACTGAGAATGCAAAGAAAAAAATTTGTTACTCTATATGAATATAAACTGGCTTTTTCTTCTTAAAAGCCAAAAATTTCTATCAGTTTAGCTCTGTCAACAATTCAGATTCTCTTAATAGATTTCACGTAGAAGCGACAAATATAGCTAAAAGATAAGTTTTACCCTGAAAATTCACACACAACTTGAAAAATACCATTTTAAATAGTGTTATGGCACAAAAGGATAAATGAACATATCCCCATATTAGTCTTATACAAATAAGAAGACTGCTTTGATTAAAAGCAAAAAAAGCTTTATTCAATATTTCTCACTTGTACTTGAATCATTCATTTTTTGCAAAGTTGCCTCAAGAGCTGTTATTAAAGCGCGTCTTCCCCCTTGCTGAGAAAAACAGTTTGATAAAAATTCATTTGTTCCCCCCTTCGTTGAAAACTCTTTCTCAAGCAAAGAAAAATCAAGCGATTGGGAGCAATCACCCACTACCATATTACGCATTTCGTCGGTAAGATTCCCAAACATCTTAGCAAGAAAATTCGCTGCTTGCTGTTTATTTAATCCTTGTGTTACAAACCACTGATGTGCCGTTTCTATAAAATTAAAATAAACCCCCATAAGTGAACCAGCCGTCATAAAAAGATTAAACTGCTCTTCAGCATCCAATACCCATGTCCCACCTAACGCATCAAAGAAAGAACGTAAAAAAGGATGATCTGGATAAATGGGCGTTAAATGTTTACATTCTGCAACAAAAGGAAGCGGAACAGCACGATGCACCTTATGATGAATCCATTCTTCAATTTCTGCTGCCTTTGCCATGGCAAGCACAGAAATAACAAGCTGTTCTGAACGAAAACGAAGAGAACGCAAGACACCTTCTGCAATTTGATTAGGCAAACAAAGAAAAACACAATCACTGCTATCTAACAATGCTTGGTTATTGTCAGCAATCACAACCTTGTCATAACGGCTTGCAAGTTGCGCAGCTATTTGTGCATTGCGTGGTGAAACGATAATGGAAGGAACGTCAAAAGCGCTTCTTATTAAGCCTTCCACCATAGAAGCACTGATTTTCCCTGTTCCTAAAAAGCCAATTTTCATTTTTATTCCTTATCTCTCATCTTTTTTAAAGTAACGCTCAAGCTCCACCAACGCTTTACCATTTTAACGCATATAAAGACTAATTGAGGAAGCAACACACAACATGGCCAGAATAATCAGCCCCAAATAAATTTTAGGCTTATCAAAGAGCACCGCAAAAGCAGAAAACCAACCAACAATAGCGGCAGCTAACGCAAATAAAAAACCAGGTTTATTCATAAGTACAATATGCATGGCCATGAGACCACCGATAATGAGTGCTCCAAAAACAATCAATAAACCAGTTGCAAATTTTTCGTAATCATCCATATTCTGCTCCTCATTAGACTTAAGCTGCTGTATAGTTTTCTAACCCATATGCTTGTAAAAACGAAATGCTTTCTATCAATCATAGTTAAAATGATACAGTCCTCTTATTGATCAGAGGTAAAAAATGCAGGAACATGATGCGGAAAACGCCATGGTAAAATTGCAATAAAATCAAAGCGTACAGATAAAAGAGTGTGATCTTTTTGTCGTGCCAACCAAATATCAGCCGCTGCTTCAATACGTCTCTCATTCACCCGAGAAACAGCAGACATTGCTTCAGCCAATGTTGAACGTGCTTTAACCTCAACAATTAAAACAAGATTTCCACGTCGTGCAATGATATCAATTTCACCACACTTTGTTTTAAAGCGAACCTCTAAAATGTGAAACCCTTTGAAACGTAACCACCAAGCCGCCCATTTTTCTGCACGAATACCTCTATAAAAAGACTTTTGTCTGTGTTTTTTTTGTCGTGTCTTAGGCATTACTTTATGTATCTTTTAGAAAAATTAATCGTTGAAAAAGCGCCTGCTTTTTTAACCCAGTTTTTTTTGCAACCAGAGCAGCAGCCTTAGCGGTAGAATGCGTCTGTGCAAATTCTAATAATATTTTATCAACCTCCTGATCACTCATGACATTCAAAGCAGAACGCTCTTCACCAACAAGTATAACAATTTCTCCACGAATACGTGTTTGCTTTTTGTATTTTTCGAATAAATCCCCTAAATGAGAAACATCCACCGTTTCAAATTTTTTTGTTAATTCACGGCAAATTGCCGCAGATCGCTCAGCAGAAAAAAGAGAAACCATATCTTGTAAAGTTTCCACAAGACGATGTGGTGATTCATAAAAAATTAAAGTCGCAGGGATAGCCTTTAATTGTTCCAATCTCTTTTGGCGCTGGGATTTGCGTGCACTCAAAAAACCTGCAAAGAAAAAACTATCCGTGGGCAATCCTGTCGTTACAAGAGCCGCAAGAAGAGCTGATGCACCAGGAAGAGGAATAATTTTATGCCCCGCTTCACGTGCCTGTTCTACCAATCGAAATCCAGGATCAGAAATAAGTGGTGTCCCTGCATCTGATACAAGTGCTACAGTTTTTTTTTCTGCCAAAGCTTCTAATAATCTTGGCCCTGCTCTTTGAGCATTATATTCATGATAAAGAAGAGGTTTTTTCTCAATACCATAGCGTTCCAACAAAATACGCGTTACCCGCGTATCCTCACATGCTAAAATATCCACTCCTGCAAGCACTTGCAAAGCACGCAGCGTGATATCAGCAAGATTTCCGATAGGCGTTGCTACTAAATAAAGCGCTGGTTCTATAACAGGTGCACAATAAGCATGAGCCCCTATAAAATATGCTTTCTCCTGCATACACTTCTTTCTTTATCCAAGATATTTTCTCTACAAGATTAAGCCATATTTCTCATTATTATTAGCAAAATTCTTCTTGCCACTCGATTTTTTCTCAAAAACAGACCTTGCTTAAATCATAGATTTAACCACAATAAGATCACTTATCTCCAAACAATCAACATATTGTCAAGCATTATAAGTTGTTTTATCTCCTTATCACTTTCCATAAAAAAATTTCACGTAGAGAATGTTGCCTCAATAATTTTTCATAAAGCTTTTCTTTTCTAAGACCCAAGACAATTATTTTATTTATCCTTACATTTTGTGCTCATATGTCTTTAAAAAACCATTAAAAAATTTATAAGCTGCACCTTTCAGAACAGTATTATCTACTGTTGAAAACACTTTAGTTCAAGTAAATATAAGTTTCCTTTAACAATATCAGCAGCAATTTACATGATGACCGAAGCCAACAGGATTAAAGATTAAAGGCTTCGCTTTACCTTCTTCATTATCTGTTTTACAATGATATAATTAACGTTGAACAATATTTCTTTGTGCTTGCATGCATCTTTTAAAAATCACTTTCATTGTGCCAATAACAAACGAATAATCTCAATCTCTCCCCTTGGGCTCTCCCCTTGGGAGCAAATAGCTCTGATTATTTTATATCTAAAATATTGTACGACAATCTTTATAAGATCCAAATTTACAAGAATGCATTTTTTATTTTATCAACAATTGCACAATACAGCTTAGCGTTTTCCCCATCAGATTGAGACACAAAGAGAGGGATTCCCTCATCTGAAGAAGAGCGTACAGCAGCATCGAGCGGTATTTCTGCCAAAAAAGGAACACCGCGCCTTTTTGCTTCTGCACGAGCACCACCATAGCCGAAAATATCATAGCGTTTCCCCGTATCAGGAGCAATAAAATAGCTCATATTTTCAATAAGCCCTAAAATAGGAACATGAACTTTCATAAACATTTCAATTGCTTTACGTGCATCCACCAACGCAAGGTCCTGAGGAGTAGAAACGATCAGTGCTCCCGTCAGCTGCACTTGTTGCGCAAGTGTTAATTGCGCATCCCCTGTACCTGGGGGCATATCAACCACCAAAACATCGAGAGGTCCCCATAAAACCTCTCTGAGCAATTGTGTCACAGCGGCCATGACCATAGGACCACGCCATACCACTGGTTTTTCTTCCTCAACCAAAAAACCCATTGACATCAATTTAAGACCAAATTTTTCCAAAGGTTGAAGTTTTTTTTCACCAATCAACTGTGGTTTTTGATTAACAAGCCCTGTCAAACGCGGCAAAGATGGACCATAAATATCTGCATCCATCACCCCTGTTTTAAAACCTGCAGCTTGTAAAGCTAAAGCGATATTCATAGCCATTGTGGATTTACCAACACCGCCTTTTCCAGAAGCAACCGCAATGACATGCCGCACCCCTTCTATGGGCATTTTCACAGGCAATTGATTTACTTTGCGTTTTGGTGCAACATCAGAGACATCTCTACGCATCTGAGAAGATAGCTTCCACTTTTTTTCTGCTGTAAGTGTAACAACAGCAGATTCAACCCCATCTATCGCACACACCACTTCTTCAGCAGCACGACGCAAAGATTCCCATTCTTGTACACGCCCATCAGGAACTGTAATGGAAAAAAAAACTTTTCCGTGTGCAATCAATATTTCTGAAAGAAGCCCCAGCGATACAATATCCTTTTCAAGATCTGGTCCTTTTATTTTATGTAACGCATTAAGGATAACCTCACTTGTGACAGAATCCACGCTCTTTCCTCTCTATACAAATATTAACAAATAGAGCAGCAATAAGGACGAAAAACACCCCAACTTAACGACCTGAAGTCGCCCACTAATGATAAATCAATATATCTTATATTATATATTTAAAAAAACACGAAACTCTGTCTTACAGAAAAAATTCTAACCATAAAATTTGATGCTGTATTCTATAAAATAGCTTTATCCTATAATCATTTTATGAATATTTTTATCAGCATCTTTAAAAATTAAAACTGAGCAATCTCTTCCTCTTTTCTAAAATAGACTTTGCCATTTTGCCGTAGTGTACTATATAATTTCCAACCATTTTTCTTTCATAGCTTGAACATTTATTTTTAAATATCAAACAGTATTACAAACAAAATAAACGTCCATCATAAAATTTTTTGTATTTTTCAAAAAAGAGAAAAAGAATCTAAGATTGACTTTTTTTATGTTTTTCCCTATGCATAAACAGTTATCTGATGGGATAAAGTTATTCATCTAGCATAAAATAGCCGGTAAAACTTAAGAAGGGCCGCACTCCGCGGTATTTAAAGAAAATGAAACGTACTTACCAACCCTCTAAACTTGTCCGTAAACGCCGCCATGGCTTTCGTGCGCGCATGGCAACAGCAAGTGGCCGCAAAGTTATTGCTGCAAGACGTGCGCGTGGACGTAAGCGGTTATCTGCTTAACCATTTAAAATTTCAAAACAATTATGTACTTTAGACCATTTCTTTTTTGTTTGTGAAATTTTTATTGTGAACTTTCGTGCCTGCTTTTGCAGACATTGAGTAAAATTGCGAAACGCTCTTTATGAAGAAAAAACATCCCTGCCGCATTCGCAAGAGAGCAGATTTTTTGGCTGTACGTACAGGAGAAAAACGACGTGGTCCCTTATTTTTACTTGAAGTTAAACCTCGTGAACAACCAGCAGAAATGAAATCCCCTCTTGTTGCACGTGTTGGCTTTACTGTTACACGTAAAAACGGAAATGCAGTTAAACGTAATCGTATAAAAAGGCGTCTACGTGAGGCAGTGAGGGTCGGTCTAACAAATGATATGGAAGCAGGAACAGATTATGTCATTGTAGCACATCCTGATGCGCTTCATGCGCCTTTTACATCTTTGATCAGTGAATTAAGTCGGCGAATAAAACCAAAAGTAAAACACGCACGACAGCAACAGGATAATTAAGAATGGAATATAACCGTAATTTCTTTATCGCCATTGCATTATCTTTTTGTGTATTAATGGCATGGCATTTCTTTTACGTTGCACCTAAACAGGCAGAGTTACAGCAAAAACAAGCAATCGCGCAGCAATTTTCAAAACAACAGTCTGCTTCTTCTGCGCCTATAACGCATTTTTCTGATGATACATCAACCCTCGATTCAGACACTATGATTGATCATCCAATGACTCCTGAAATCCGCAAGGCGCAATTAGAAAAAACAAACCGCATTGTAATCAAAACTAACGAACTTGAAGGTTCTATTAATCTTGTTGGGGCCCAATTTGATGATCTTCTACTCAAAAAATATCGTCTAACAGTAGATAAAGAGTCACCAGAAATCGCTTTGCTCAATCCTAAAGGGTTCACAACGACTTATCTTGCTGAATTTGGTTTTACCAGCACATCCTTATCAAAGAAAGCATTACCGCAATCTGATACACAATGGCAGATAGAAGGAAATAACAAAATCCTCACCCCTTCAACACCTGTTACTTTAATTTATAATAATGGGCAAGGACAAATTTTCCGTCGCACCCTTTCGATTGATGATCACTACATGTTCACGATTCAAGATTCGATCAGCAATGAGAGTGATAAAGCAATCCATCTCTCCCCTTATGCGCGCGTTGCACGTGCTGCTCCCCCCGAACATACCAATGCAACCTATTTGCTTCATGAAGGTATGATAGGAATTGCAGGAGATTCACTCAAAACTGAAAAATATAAAGCCTTAGCTGAACTCGACCCTAATCCCAATACTGGGCAAAAAAGTATGACTTTCTCTAAAGTGACAGGTGGGTGGATCGGTATTACTGATAAATATTGGGCTGTGGCAATTATTCCTCCACAAGATAAAGAATATACAAGCCGCTTTATTTATTTTGATCGTCTAAAGACGCATTATCAATCAGACTTATTGGGCGCGCTTTTAACGATTGCGCCCCATGAAACAAAAACTGTTACAAATCATCTTTTTGCTGGTGCAAAACAGGTTGAAATTATTAATCATTATCAAAATGCTCTGCAAATTAAAAAATTTGCTCTTTTAATTGATTGGGGTTGGTTTGATTTTATTACCAAACCAATGTTTTCTCTCATTGATTTACTTTATAAACAAACAGGTAATTTTGGTATAGCCATTCTTCTTGTCACAGTTCTCTTGAAAACGCTTCTCTTTCCGTTGGCAAATAAATCTTATAAGTCTATGGCACGCATGAAGCTTTTACAGCCGCTGTTGCTGGAAATAAAAGAAAAATATGCAGATGACAAAGACAAACAACAACAAGCACTCATAGAGTTGTATAAGACTGAAAAGATTAATCCTCTTGCGGGATGTTGGCCCATGCTAGTTCAATTTCCTATCTTCTTTGCGCTTTATAAAGTTCTTTATATCACCATCGAAATGCGACATGCACCTTTCTTTGGCTGGATTCAGGATTTAGCAGCACCTGATCCAACTTCTCTCTTCAATCTATTTGGTCTTTTACCTTACACTGTTCCAGCCTTTCTTATGCTTGGAGCATGGCCTTTAATTATGGGAATAACAATGTTTTTACAAATGCGTATGAACCCAGCCCCCCAAGACCAAACACAAGCCATGATTTTCACGTGGATGCCCGTCATCTTTACCTTTATGTTAGCTTCCTTCCCTGTTGGTCTTGTCATTTATTGGGCATGGAATAATATATTATCAATAGTTCAGCAGGCTATTATAATGAAACGTCAAGGAGCCAAAATCGAGCTTTTCGATAATCTTAAAGCCATGTGGAAAAAAGCACCAAAACATGTGGAACAGACCACCAAAGTGGAAAAGGTGAGCAAAAAAGAAGTACATGAATGACACAAAGTTCTTCCCTTTCTGGAATTTTTTCTCGCAATTGGATTTTTATTCGTGGTGTTCCCTCAATAGGTTTTCTTCCCTGTGAAGGACCACCAGAAATTGCATTTGCAGGACGTTCCAATGTTGGTAAATCATCCTTGATTAATGCGCTCGTACAACAAAAAAATTTGGCGCGTACCTCAAATACCCCAGGAAGAACCCAAGAACTTAATTACTTTGTACCTGATGGTTTCAGTGGACAACCAGAAGACCTTCCCCCTATAGCGCTCGTAGATATGCCAGGTTATGGTTTTGCTGAAGCTCCTAAGAATTTGGTTGATGCTTGGACACATCTCATTTTTAGCTATTTACGGGGGCGTACAACACTCAAACGTGTTTATGTTTTGATTGATTCACGTCATGGAATAAAAAAAAATGATGTTGAGATTTTTGCTCTCCTTGATAAAGCAGCTGTCTCTTATCAGATTGTTTTCACGAAAAGTGATAAAGTTAAATTCAATGCACTTGAAAAATTAATAATAACCACAAAAACGAAACTTCTTAAACATCCTGCCGCTTATCCTGAACTTCTAGTAACCTCTTCAGAAAAAAACTTTGGTTTAGAAGAATTACGTTCCGCTATTTTACAAGCAATCATATAATCAGGCATCTTCTTGTTCTTAAAAGTTTGTTAAATATAATCGCTAACAGCTACTAATAATCTTGTACTTCCCATAAAGCATCTTTATAAAAATTTCTATTGTTCAAAAGAATTCTCATCAAACTCTATTTGATAGCTTAGGTTATGTTAACACTGTTTCATTCTCCCCTTTCTTCTACCTCTCGCTTTATTCGCCTTATTCTTGGAGAATATAACGTAAGCATTCAACTCATTGAAGAACATGAATGGGCAAGAAGACACGAGTTTCTTGCCCTCAATCCGGCCGGGCTTGTCCCTGTTCTTCTTGCAGAACATGAAGTTCCATTATCAGGAGCCCTTGTTATCTGTGAATATTTAGATGAAACACACGGAAGTTTGCGACAAGACAATAAACTTTTTCCAGAAAACCCTTTAGATCGTGCTGAAGTACGCCGTCTCAATGATTGGTTTTTAAATAAATTTGAAAATGAAGCTACGCGCCATATTGTACGAGAACGCGTCTATAAACGTGAAATGCCACTCTCCCTTGGCGGGGGCGCCCCCAATTCACAAATTTTACGCAATGCGCGCTCTAATATTTCACCACATATGAACTATCTCAATTGGTTATGTGCCTCTCGCGACTGGTTAGTAGGTCCTGCCTTATCTTATGCAGATTTAGCAGCCGCATCTACTATTTCTGTTCTTGATTTTCTTGGAGAAATTGATTGGGAGCAATCTCCTGCAGCCAAAGATTGGTATATGAGAATTAAATCGCGCCCTTCTTTTCGTTCTCTTTTAACAGATCGTATCCGAGGAATTGTTGCAAGCGCGCATTACACAGATCTTGACTTTTAATGCTTTCTCTTTAACAAGAGTAAAGATAATATTTCATATTTTGATCCTATATGAGCCTCCATGAAATTTTATATATTTGTATAGCACATGCATAATACATATTTAAAACTATCGCGAGCAAACTTGACAGTATTTCCTCTATAGCAATAATGAAATTATCCCTTCTCATCCACTTATATAAAGTAGAAATTCATTCACTGAATGAAAAAAAGAGAAAGGCTTATGGAAAAAAGAACCGTTGGAAAGAAGAAAAGAATTTTCCTATAGTTAAAGTATAAAATGTTATAAGGAGATAAAAATGCGTCTTACAGTTGTTGGTGCAAATGGAAGAATGGGGCGCGAACTTATGAGAGCTATCCAGCATAGGAAAGACGTAGAGCTTTGTGCTGTTCTTGTTCGCCCAGGATCCCCCTTTATCAACCAAGATGCAAGTATATTGATTGGTTCAGATTTTCTAAACATTCGTATTGTAGATAACCCCGAAGATGCTTTTTCTAAGGCAGAAGCTATTCTAGATTTTTCACAACCACCAGCGAGCCTTCTTTATGCCGAACATGCAGCCCAAAGAAATCTTATTCATATTATTGGAACCACAGGCTTTAGCAAAGAAGAAGAAGAAAAGATTATAGACTTTGCAAAACATACAACGATTGTCAAATCTGAAAATATGAGCCTTGGCGTTAATCTTTTAGCAAGCCTTGTCAAAAAAGCAGCCAAAGCATTAGAAGCGGACGATTTTGATATTGAGATTTATGAAATGCATCATGCAAACAAAGTGGATGCACCTTCTGGAACAGCTCTTCTTCTAGGACAAGCTGCAGCCGAAGGTCGCGATGTTATGCTTAAAAATGTTCGTGTCAGTGAACGTAACGGTTATACAGGCAAACGTGCAAAAGGCACCATTGGCTTTGCTTGTTCACGCGGTGGAACAGTTGTTGGTGATCATAGTGTTATCTTTGCCGGTTCCAATGAACGCCTCATCCTTTCACACACAGCACAAGAACGCTCTCTTTTTGCTCATGGTGCCTTAAAAGCAGCTTTATGGGCAAAAGATCAAGCAAATGGTCTTTATTCAATGCTTGATGTTTTAGGACTAAACGATGAACTCTAAATAATCTATAGCTCACACAGGAACTCTATCATGGGACGTACTCTTGTATTAATCCGTCATGGACAAAGTGAATGGAATCTCAAAAACCTTTTTACGGGATGGAAAGATCCTGATTTGTCAGAAAAAGGCCGTATAGAAGCAATAACAGCAGGAAAAAATCTTAAAACATCGGGTTTAAAGTTTGACATTGTTTATACATCTGCCTTACAGCGTGCACAAAACACAGCACGACATATTTTAGAACAAATGGAACAATCAGATTTAGCTTTGATCAAAAACTCAGCTTTAAATGAGCGCAATTACGGAGATCTCTCTGGTCTGAATAAAGACGAAGTCCGTCAACAATGGGGAGAAGAACAAGTGCAAAAATGGCGCCGCTCCTATACTATTGCCCCTCCTAACGGAGAAAGTCTGCGCGATACCAGTGCACGTGTTTTACCCTACTATCTTTATCATATTCAACCGCATATTTTGCGCTCTCAAACCGTTTTAGTTGCAGCACACGGAAACTCTCTTCGTGCTCTCATTATGGCTCTTGAAGGTCTCAATAGCGAAGAAATTATCTCTCAAGAGTTAGCAACAGGCATTCCCATTATTTATACCTTTCATTCTGATTCAACAATTGCATCAAAAACAATTCTTACGCCATAAAATCCTTATTCCAGATTAAAGACCAAGTTTCTACTTCAAGAGTTTTGAACTGAAAAAGCAATTCTATAATTTTCAATTGACAGAATTGCTTCACAAGCTTAGATCAATCTGGAGCCCAGATGGCGGAATTGGTAGACGCGCAGGTTTCAGGTACCTGTGCCGCAAGGCGTGGAGGTTCGAATCCTCTTTTGGGCACCATTTGTATTTTAAATCTATAACCAATTGTTTTTAATATTATTTAAAAAATGAGAGATAGATAGATAAAAGCAAGAGAATAGAATTTTTTAACATGCCTCTCAATTATTACGAATGATAACCTCATTCCAAATTTTAGGTTATTTTAACCACTTCAAATATTCTAAATTTATATTTTCAAAGTAAAAATTCTTAAAACTTTCTTCCTACCACATTATAATCATAAAAATAGAGCACGCTACAAAGACGATAATTTTAAATAGCTAAAATAAACAACTTTTTTGAAATTACTTTTTAGGAGACTGACCATTTAATAAATGAGAGGGCAATGAAATAACTATATTTGTAAAAAGACATAAGCTTTATCTTTTATCCATGAAAGAGAACCTACATTTCTGCGAATGCACAAAAGCTTATGAGAAGCTTGAAAAAACTAGGACAATATTGTATTTCTTACCAGCAATAGAGTGAAAAAATTACAATACACTCCTATCAATCGCCTAATAAACTTCAATCATGCATCTTATTTATCCTAAACACTTTTTTATTTGGACGCAAATATTCTAGAATATCTTTAATATCTTGGATTTTAGAAGCTATCTCTATAGATCAAAGCGCATGTCACTTTTTTAACCGTTAAAGGAATGTAACCTATGTGATTGTTCTTGCTTTAATAATTTCTTAACGACTACATTTCAATTCTTCAGTTACTTTTTCTAGCTCCGCTGCTACTCTTTTATAGAGTTTAGAACGCTTAATAAAAGAATAATAAAGTGTAATAATTGCCAGGTTTAAAAAACAACCAACTATAATTATTACGATGAGAAATAACACTATAAGAATTGTCATCTTTTCTTCTCTCTCAAATCATGGGTCATAATCGCTTTATCTCGTTGCTCAATTGCTTCTTCCAATTGCTGAATCATTACTTTCAGTTTTTTAGTTAATCTTATGTGCAGCACCCAAATAACCGGAGAAGCGAGAGACACACCTATCGAAATAAACACAATCAGCATAGATACAAGGGTAATAATATCAAACTCTCTATTTGCTTCCCCTAACATCCGGATAACACCCCCTACAGCTAGATTTATAATAAATATACAGAATATGATTTTATAATCTCTCGATGAAAGCATCATATCCTCTTTAAATGATACAACTTTTAATTCTTTTTCGCGCATTGAATACGACATAGAAGAATTATCATTCTGTGTTTGAACAAAAACACGCGGACATTGTTTTTTTTCTATTGCCATGTTGGCCTCATTCAATTCTTGAATTGTTTCGTAAAGTTTCCAAGGTTCATTTTCTTCCTTATAATTTAAATTTTCTTTATATCTCCTCTCTTTCTCCGCTCTTTCACACTGCCTATTACACCAAAAGATAAGAGTTACTATGATAACTGTAATGAGTATGACAAATATAATTATAAATCCCACCGATACCTCATTCTCAAACCATGAATTAATTGCCTCACTCATTCTTTCCACGCTTCCTTAACGCCTAACTTTCTCTTTCTTATCGAGATGTTTTCTTCAAATTTTCAAGCTTATTGTTTAGAGCATCAATTTCTTGATTTAATTTTGTAATCTCTTTATTTAATGCATCAATATAGCCAGTATATTTAGTAATATTTTGTAAGTGCTGTAATGATTTAGATTTATCTTTAAGCTTATCTGCCTCACTGAGCCCTTGAAAAGCCTCAGTCCTTTTTGCAACATGCTCAAATATAGTCAGGATCTTCTGAAATCGATGAAAAATTTCTGAATTTCTCTTTAGAGTTACTTCATACATAGAGCGAAGTTTCTGATTATTTGGCACAGTTTTCACTAATGCTAAATACACGTCCTGCTGCTCAATAGCGATCCTTGTTAGATCCTCTGCCATAATACCCAATGCCTTTACTGCATCATTCCATCCCCGTTCTGCATTTGCTTTTTCAAACTCTACTAGATTTAATTTCTGAAGAGCATCATCGCGCTCTTTAACCACTTGCAAACAAAATGATTGATTATCAGCATAGCTGCATGAGAGAGACATAAAAAATGTCATCAAGAATATGATAATTGCTTCTCGAAATAGATTTTTTTTTTTAACATACTATTATTTTCCAATGTATAATATTTCACTAAACATGATAAATTCATATCAAAAGATTCGAAATGAACACTATTAAATTTATTTTTTAAAATCTACAGTAAAATGAATATGCGCTTATTGAATATTTTATAAACAGAATAAATCTATAGAGATCTGCCTATAATATAAGGTTTTCTCTTTATTTTGTTTGTGTCATAAATTGAAACATTTTGTATGAATGGCAAAATTTTATAATAAGTATATTAAATCAAAATAATAATTTTGATAAATATTAATAAAGGCTCTAATATAAGCATAATATAAAATTTATATCGTAAATATTTCCATAAATCGAATTTTTATTAAAATAAAATCAAAGAACTGTAGAAGAATTCAAGTAAAAAATAACTTGTTAAGACAAACACTTTTTCCTATAGTTACTTTTTAGAACAGTAAATTTTATAAATACATAAGGGAAATGATGGAACGGCTATATATTTCGAAAAAAGATATATCTGTTGTTATCTGTAATAAAAAATGCAGTTTTGCATGAAAAATCAAAAAATATCCGCCATAAGAGATATTCTAGAAGCTGTCTTCATTATCAAATAATTATAGCATGCATCCAGCCTCCGTTCACGATACGCTTCTGCAAAAAAGTTGTCATTTGAGAATGCGCTGGAATTGGTCATCATATATCCAAAATACTCACGCCTCCGTTGTCGGAAAACAAATTCTTATTGACCATAATGTGATCGAGATGACCAACTCTACCAGACACGTTCTTCTTACTGAAGTAAGAAGATATCAACCAATTACCTACAAAACAGATTTATGGACTATTTCTGCCGATTCAGTGAATAAGCTTGGATCATGGATAAATGAATGGCGCGTGAAAGATAAACAAACCTCTATAAATACGGACTATATCAACGATATAGCTATTTTAGGTCCTGTTTACATATTTGGGAAAATTGGTTGCTATGCACGCAACACATCTATAAGAAACCTCCCCAGAAAAAATGATCATTTAATCCACCAAACCTATACTGCTCTCAATAATAATTTCAAAGTTGCGACATTTCCTCTTGTTAATGCCCTTCCAGCTGCTATGTGTACTAATGATGCTCTTAAGTTTTTAGGTGGTTATGGCAATGTGCTTTTCACTCATCTCCGTGTGGGGATATGGAGCAGAAAACTTCTCACAAAAGAACATTCTCTAACGAAGAATCCCCACTGTACGGTCTGTGGAACACCACAATGAACAGACCGCGTACCCTTGCTCTTACCTATGGATCCTATAATGCAGTACGGATGCTTATTGGTGTTTACCATGCGATTTTTTTTAATGTCTATGGGGGTTAGTCTGGCGCAATTGGCTGTGCTTCAAGTCGCTTTTTCCCTAACCATTCTGTTTCTTGATTTTCCCTGTACTGTTCTCTCAGACAGATATCGACGTAAATATTCGGTTCTAGCAGGGGTCATTATGACCAGCATATTTTATCTTCTATGCCTGCAAGCTCCCAATATGATGATCCTTATTATTGCACAAATCCTCTATGCTACGGGAATTTGCTTCATCACAAGTGCCATTGATGGATGGATTTATCATTCACTAGGCAACAAACAAGATCGCTTTTCGCATTATGCGCATCTTTATCAGCAAGTAAATTCTTTCGGTAGCATTATCAGCGGCATCATAGGAATTGGCACCATATACTATTCTGGACAATATTTTATGGGATATATCATCTCATGCCTAATGATGAGTATCATTTTTTTGATATTTTTCCTTATTCCTGAAGAAAGACAATCAACTATTGAAAAAATCAAAACAACAACAATCCTACAAAATGCCAAAGAAACGCTGTGGATCTTTCAAAACACTGTGGGAGGAGCATAGTTTATTTTACTCATGTGCCTTTTTAATGCCGGTATTCAAATTATTTATCATTTCTGGCAACCAATAATACTCTCAACAACCAAAATCGATCACCTTAACAGTGCGCAGATGCTCACACTTATGTGCTGCCATATAGGCGCTTTTTCAGCGCAATATTTTTCAAATTTGCTGATGTCTCAACATCATGTCTTAGATAACAAATACAAGAATTTTGTAAAATATTTTTCGTTTTTTTCTGCACTCATGTGCATAGCGCTTTATTTTTTAGTTCATGGAAATCAAACCACTGTAGCAATCATCGCATTTTCATCAATTCACGGATTCATTTGCACAGTACCAATAGGAGCAAAAAGCTTGTTTTTCTTAGAACTTAACCAAAAACAAACTCTGCATATTTCTGGTGTCATTGGCGCTGTATCTTTTTGTGGAAGAATATTTTCAATTGTAGTATTAAGCATTATTTCTTTTCTGCCTGCAAAAATCTCACCATCTTATTATCTTATCTTACCAACTATTACTTTTTTCATGTGTGGTTTGATTATCATGAAATGGCCAACACTCTCTCACAGATCTTCCTAAAAAGAAAACCATAGTCATACCTAGCTCAAATAATACCTCTTAATATAGCCAACGATTCTCTAAATCATTGGCATATTAAAACACGTCTAAAAGCTTAGAAATAGAAAAAATAAGCCAAAGGAGAAAAATTCCCTCACCTTATACACCCCATAGATTTTATGATAAATGGCGGAGAGGAAGAGATTCGAACTCTCGAGAGCCTTTTGAGCCCTACTCCCTTAGCAGGGGAGCGCCTTCGACCACTCGGCCACCTCTCCAAGAGGGTGCATAAACGGTATCAAAAGAAAGTTCAAGACATTTTCGTTTTTTTTCAAAAATATCTGTGTTTTTTATATATGCCACAGAGTCAAAAAAACAGAGCAAAAATGTGTCTTTTTTACCACATTTTTCTGAATAATATATTAAAAACAGCGAAAAAAGCAATTTCCATATTTGTATATCTAAAAAAGACCAGTATAGCTAATTATAAGTATTGCGTATTTTCTCTGTCTTTCACGGGTTCAAAAACCATATGACCTAACAAAGATTAAACTACCTTTCACTGGAGATTCATTATGAATATTAAATCCCTCTTTTTAAGTTCTACAATAGCTTTTGTAGCAATTTCTGGAGCGCAAGCCGCTTCCACGGTTATTGCAGAACCAGAGCCTGTAGAATATGTTCGCGTTTGCGATGCATATGGAAAGGGATATTTCTATATCCCTGGAACAGAGACTTGCATGCGTATCTCAGGAAGCGTCCGTTCTGATCTTTTGGGCGGTGATAACATCGGTGCAACGACTGAAGCTGAATTAGAAAATAAAAGAAAAACTTATGGCGCATCATCACGATTAACCCTTGTTTTTCAAGCTGCTTCTGAAACAGAATTGGGAACACTTCGCTCTTATGCGCGAATCTACTCAAACTGGGGAAATGGTAAAGATACAGCTGGTGCCAAACTTTCAGCTGCTTATATCGAACTTGGTGGCTTTCGTGTAGGTCTTGATGATACGATTTTCAACAGTTGGACCGGTGGCTATGGAAATGTTTTAAACGATGATAGCATAGCACCTGCAGGTGTTGCACGTACCAATTTTATTTCTTATACCTTTAGTGGCGATTCTGGCTTTTCTGCTATTATCGGAGCAGAATTAGGCAATGCCTCCATTGATGATAAAGTTCGAACATACTATTCCATCAATCAAGATGATAAAGTTGCCCTTCTTCCTGACGATAGCTTGCCAAGTAAAGGTGTAAAAAATTATACACCTAGTCTGGTTTTAGGTGTAAAATTTATGCAACGATGGGGAGGCTTTTCAACCGTTGCGGCTTACGATTCTTACTATAAAAAATGGGCTGGAAAAGCGCGTGTAGATTTTAATGTTAATGATCGTTTCAACTTTTGGTTCATGGTCGGCTATAAAAATGGCACTGATTACTACACAGCAAATAGCGATGATACACTTTCACGCCAAAGTACAACAATCTATGCAAACTGGGGAGGAAAATGGGCTGCTTGGGGTGGTGCAACTTACAAGCTTACTCCAAAAGCAAATTTGAACGCTCAAGTTTCTTATAGTGCTGTAAAAACCTTTGCAACTTCTGTGAATGTTGCATATACGCTGGTGCCAGGTTTTGTCATTACACCTGAATTAACTTATGTTTCTTGGAATGATGATCGTACCTTTAAGAGCGTAGATAATGATAAAACATATCATTTTCTGCATGGGAAAAGTGCTTTACAAGGTATGATTCGTTTTCAACGTTCATTCTAATTCTATGAAATTATGCGTTTCAAAGCTGGCAGCTTATGTTGCCAGCTTTATTGTTTAAAACGATCTCTAGAATTTTTTTCTCTTATATATTTTTACAATCTATTCATGAAAATAAAGCAAACTCTGAAACAGAGAGAGATGAATAGATATAATTTCGCAAGATTTGTAAAAAACTATCCAAATACTGCAAATTTTTATTATCAGGAGACCTATGATAAAAAATGTATAAATATTCTTAGAAAAAAGAGAAGCTGAATATCTCTTCAAAGAAAGAGAATAAAGTATAAAACCACTCAAAGTAAGAACAACAGTACAGAAGAAATTATAAAATTATTGAATAATACAAATATTTTATGAATAACTTTAAAACATTAATTAAAAAAAATAACGTATATTTTTAAAGTGCTAAAGTAGTATAATTCTTCCATAAAGACCTATAGCTTCTGTCCTTATATTTATAATACTAAACTTTGTTTTTATGCGCTCCTTATCCCTATATCTTACGGAATAAGGCATCTCCATAAACAATCCTCTTTCATACAAACTCTCATTGGCAATAAGACCCTTGACAATAAAAAGCCCCCATATGAAATTATCATATGTCTTAATAAAGATACATTAATAAACTCAATAGAACATTGCTTTATAATATTGAGCAAGAAAATAATAAGATGCATAAAAACAGAACAAAAATAGTTTTTATAAACTGTTTTTATACAAAATTTGATGGAAAATACTTATCTACCAATGCATAGAGGATTGCTGCTGTTTCAACATCCAAAATTCCATCATAATTTTCTTGACGAAAATGCAACTGAAAAGCTCGGAGCAAATTTTTATATCCAACTTCACCTTCTGCAGCTGTAATATCGTATCCATAACATTTTAGTTTAGCCAAAACATCTTTTTTGGAAGGCAAGCTCTTCTTGAACTGCTCCAGATAGTAACCCTTTCGTTCTTCATCATACCAAGCCCCTATACCAGCCAAATACAGCTCTTTCCACGGAAAAGCAGCTCCTGGATCACTCTTTCTTCCAATGGCAATATCACTATGTCCAACAACATCGGTTGGCATAATATCTGGATACCTTTGTAAAATATTTAATGCAAGTTCCTTAACCGCGTCAATTTGCCTTGGATTATAAGGAGGAAACACAAAATGCTGATGATTATAGGCCTCTAAATTCTCTGCCCCAAGCTGCAAAGCGGTTTCACGTACATTACTGTTTTTACCCCATGAAACAACATCATCCTGCAATACGCATTCATCTTGATTATTCGGATTGAAACCACGCATATCCTTTAAAGCCATTTCAACATACGTTTTCTGTGAAGAAGCAGAAGGCACATTTGCTAAATTCACGATTTCAATGCCAATGGATGTATCATTGAGATTAGTGCGTCCAGCCCATGAACTCACACCCGCATGCCATGCGCGCTCGTTTTCATCAACCAGATTGAAAATACGCATATCCTTAAATCCTGCCTCAATATAGCTCTGCTCTGATGGATCAGGAACAAGATAGTGAGCACTAACAGCTTCTCCTGTAAGAGCCATAACTGCCTCTTTAAAATCAAACGAAGTATAATGCATAACAAGAAAACGAACACGACGATTAAAACTTTTGATAGAACGATAACTATGATAATCAATCTGATACACAGAAATTCTTCCTCTCTGTCTTTTTCATGAATAGCACCACAGATTGCAACAAAAATACTAAAAATCAGCGTTATAGTGACTCTTAAAAATTTTTGTAAAACATTCCACTACCCAGATTAAAATTTAGCCTCCTGGAAAGCATCAAGCCCTCGCATAATAAAAAACACGTACTTCCACATCCCCTACACACAATAAAACAAGCAACTCCCAAAACATCCACAAACCATAGAGTCAAATATCTGCTTTCTAAAACGTCTGAAAATTACCTATCAAAGAATAAATACAAGCACAGTCCAAATATTGACTAACGATTTGATTCCCTATATAAAATTACTCTTCCTCCTCTGTGTATTAAATATACACAGCCGACACTACCCACACACGTAGCAGCATGCTTAACCATGAGCTGATAAAGCAAAAGCATGAGAGAATTTCTTTTATGAAGTTTTTGTGTCAATTTATTGACATCTAAATTAATAATGCCAGTTGTTGATAAATTTTTCGCTCATATATTTTAAAACTAAATTGAAAACATTCTTCTGTATAGTGATCAATCATCAAGCTATTTTCTTTGTTATAAAAGAGTTTTTCCTATTATCTCCTCTAAAAAAAACTCTTATCTTTTAAAGAACACATTACAAGCATTTTTCCCAAACGAAATAAAACAGTCTCTAAGAATAATTATGATTTCATCCACGCCATAAAAACTTCCTCATGCTTCATCTATACATGGGATTTTACCAAAAACGACATAAAATATTTGTTGCAACATAGGAAAATAAGAAACTCTACCCTCAGAACTTTTTCGCACAAAATCTAAACATTCATATCCTAATTTTCTGTAAAAGCGTAAAATATCTCCTAAGTATTTAAGACCATCTCTCCATCATCTGATATCAAAAAAACGACTTGCCAAAATCAATGCTTATAAAACATCAGAACAATACTCTCTTAATCCATGAAATAGAAAATGCTTCAAGGAATATTTCATTATCTCTACAAGATCTCATTTGCTTTTTTTACTTTGCAAATATCTTTTAAAAACCAACCACGCCGCATATTCTTGTAAGACAACACCTAAAAGTGGTCGTGTATAGGGAAAAGTAATACGATCCTCATCATAACCTTTCATCTGTACTCTCATTGTAGCATGCCCAAGGTTTTCTTTTTGTTTTTTTAAGAGCTCCAAAGAAGGCGATAAACTGACCTCAACTTCAATTTTCGGAGTATTCTTCACACTTTGTTCTATTGGTTGAAAATATTTTAACAGCAGTGGATCATCTGCCAACCAATGCACCTGTGCATGCATTGCTAACTGTTCACGAGCAGTGGTAATTTGGGTACTGACCAAATATGGACGAAAATGATTTTCAAATTCTTCAATTAAATGCTGTTCCAAAGCTACGGATGACTGACCAATCAATTGCACAAGAACATAAGGGCTTTTCCATAAAAAGTGCCGTTCAAATGGCTCTTTTGCAAAATGAACATCAACCCAATGGGCAATTGTACTTTCATCAATGCCAATAAACGTCCACGCATATTGGGCACGTGACAGAGTAAAATGCTTTTTCTGTTCTAAATAATCTTCTAAAAGTGCAAGCGCTTGTGTAGGTGGACCAGGCAAAGCGACAAGAGAACTCTTTCCGTAAGAGAGATAAAAACCAGGTGCAGTACCAGTAGGGTTATCAAGTACTTTTGCCGTCTCAGGAAACAATGCTTGACGCGCATTACTGTTATCGGCTGTAATTCCCAACCGTTGTAATTGTCCCTTTATCGTCTGCCAGACATCTTCATGATGGACCAAAGGCCGCTGTACAGCTTGAGCAATGGCATCACGTGTTTTATCATCTGATGTAGGGCCTAATCCGCCACTGATAATGATGAGGTCTTCTTGCCCAAGACAAGCAATCAAAGTCTCACTAATTTGCTGTAATTGATCAGCGCAAACAAAATGACGTGTAACCTGAATATTCCTTTTTTCCAAACTTTGACTTAAATCTTGCAAATTCGTATTCAAATATTGTCCTGAAAGGAGTTCATCCCCAATAGTGATAACCGCCGCACGAAAAATGGAAACAGGCTTTATGAGTAAATCGCAAACAGCTTCAGATATCTGACTTGTGGAAGCCAAACCTCCTAGATCACGAGAAACAGTTTTTCCAGAACGAATAACATGATCGACACTCCCAGACAATTGTTGTGCTGCCTCTTGAAATCCTAAATGATCCAAAAGTAAAGCAGTGGTATAAAGCATAGCAGAAGGATTTGCTTTATTCTGTCCAGCAATGTGTGCTCCACTCCCGTGGGCAGGTTTAAAACAAGAAATTTGACGTCCCACCTTTACACTTGAAGCAAGCCCCTCCCCTCCCATAACACCAGAAGAAAGAGCTGCAAGAATATTTCCAAATATATTTTCCGCAACAATCACACCAAGATGCTCTGGTTTGTTTACAATCCACAAAGCAACTGTATCGATATCATAAATATCTGCTTCAATTTCCGGATAATTTTGCGCAATTTCTTCAAAAATTTTTTGTGCAAATAGACCACTTTTTTGCATTATCTGAGGCTTATCAGCAAAAGTTACCCGCTTAAAACCATGGGCACATGCATAAGAAAAGGCAGTTTCAAAAAGTCGTTCTAAACCAAAGCGCGTCTGCAAACGTACCGCCCACACCGCTTCATCAAAACCATATTTCTCTAAATTTGCATGTTTTAACCACGCCGCTGTCTCAGCAGTAATACCGTGAAAATCCAATCCTGCAGAAAGCCCTTCCGTATTTTCGCTTATAATACAAAAATGAAAAGGTTTTTGCGGACCAATGATATATCTTATAGGCCGTATATCAGCAAAGAATCCTAATTTTTCACGAAGCTTGATAATAGGAGAAACATAAGGAATTTCAGAGTCTTTGGCATGTATCTCTGTCTCTTTTAAAACAACATCTTGTCCTTTACTGTGTACAGCACCAAGCAAAAGAGCATCGCTTTCAGATATTTTTTTCCAAGTCGCTTGAGGAATAGAATCGCCACTCTGTTTCCAACATTCCCAGCCAATATCACCATAAGTGAGTTCGATTGGCAATTTAAGCTCCTCTAAAACCATGCATGCAGCATCACAAACTTCTGGTCCTATCCCATCACCAGGCAAGATAAGAATTCTCTTTTTCATAACCTATTCATCCATTTATCAATCATTGCATATATCATAACAGGATTATCATTCCACAAACGCGTCCCCATATACCAGAGGTGATCTTATATTCATGATCCATACAATGGCTATGCGTTTGATTATCTATGGTTGCAACTTTTCATTAACCCAAGTAAAAAAAATCCAGTATATTTGAGACTCTCATTTTCTAGCCTCCATCTCTAGCAAAAACTGAAATCCTCATATCATACGCTTAATAGCTAGGTTTTTTATATATAAAGATCTTGTTTCAAACTCCACAAAGAGTGATTAAAGCATTGACCGCTTCTAAAGTTCTTAATAAGTCTTTTTGAAAGAAATCAAGATATAGCCAAAACTCCTTTGTAAAAGCGCATTTGGATAACCTCATGCATTTATAGCAAGCACAACACAAACATTTAGAAGCCTTACTGCCAATATTTATATTCTAGCCATAAAACATTTTATAAGGACTCGAATTCCTCTGAAATGGCTTTCAAGTTTCTCTGTAATAAAAGGTAAAATTTTCACAGTAGGGAAAATGACAATATGAAAGCTCATCCATTGTTTTTCCTCTATCCTATAACTGTTCTTTTAAAAGCTAAACTTGCGCAGCAATTTTTATGCTAAAAATAATAAATATATTGTTTTTTGTATCAATGTTCCTCCCCCATAACAACCACTAGCAATAACGCACTTTCGTAATACTAAACAAAGAGATAACCCATTTTAAGTATGCTCAATACAATAAACTTCACTAAAACCCACTTATCAAGCTCCCGTAATCCTTATTGAAATCGATTACCAGAATGCAAATTAAAAAGCAGCAAAATTGTTACATAGGATACTCTTTTTTCTTCACTCAGTCTATTTCCAATTGCATATAATAACGTGCTTTATAAATGTAAATAATAAAACCTATAAGACAGCACAAAGCTAAAAGAACTGCCATAATCTGTGGATTGTGCCCGGATATCTTTCCGATAAGCGCCGCACTAAGTGCTGCACTGCCTAGTTGTAAAGCTCCCATCATACCAGAAGCTGCCCCAGCAGCTTGTGGATGCGACGAAATAGCCAACGCTGTCCCTAATGGTAAGAGAAAGCCATTTGCAAAAGTAAGAACAGCAATAGTGATAAAGCTCGTTACAAGTGGCCATGGACTTACATACATTTGCAAAGCAAAGAGCCCTCCTCCTATCACAAAAATAATATATCCACGCCGTACAGTTTTTTCCATAGACTCTCGCTTAAAAAGCCATCGTGCAGTAAGATTTCCTAAGACATAGGGTAATGAAACAACAATATAGCTATAACCAATATAGACCAGCGGTAAACCTAAAGTAGTGAGTAAAAAAGGCGATTCTACAATATAAGCAAAATAAGCCCCATAAGAAAAACACGGAATAAGAGCATAAAAAACAAACTGCTTATTTTTAAGAGTCCCCAAATAGCCTTTCATAAATCCTATGAGAGAAAACCGCTCTCTTTTTTGGGAAGGTAATGTTTCGTTTAACACAAAATAACAAAGCAAAATAGTAAAGAATATAAAAAGGCATAAAAAGATAAAAGTCGCTTGCCAATGAAAAGCCTGTACCAAGACTCCTCCCACTAAAGGTGCAAATGCAGGTGACATTCCAATAAAGGGAAAAACAATCAAATATAGCCTTCCTGCTGCTTTTTTATCCAATAAATCATTGATAATAGCACGGCTTAAGACAAGCCCCGCACAAGCTCCAAGACCTTGTAAAAAACGTAAAGCAAGAAAAGCCTGAATATTAACCGTATAAATGACACTAAGCGTAGTAAACAACCATAAAAACAAGCCAAAGAGAAGTATTTTTTTACGCCCAAAATTATCACTCAGTGCGCCATAAATGAGCTGTCCAAGTGCCAATGCAAACAAAAAAATTGCCACCGCACTTTGAATCTGAGATTCAGTAACATGATAATATTGGCGCATTTCTCCCAGTGCTGGAAGAAAAATATCTGTAGAGACGAGTCCTCCCGTCGATAAACAGACAATAAGTATAATGAATGGCAATGTATATGTATTATTCATAGGGAATGGGATATCTTGTAAATTATAAATGAATATTATTTATTTCATATAAACGTCTTATTCTATATTCTGATAAAGACAAGCCTATTTTAAATTTATAAATAGAAATATACAAATAATTTATTATAAAATTTTACTTTTTCTTTATTAAGCATAGAACAATTTTTCAGCATTCATGAAAATTCTCAATAAATCTATAAAGCAAACTTTCAGCACAAGAGCGTTATTATTCTCGCTTTTATAAAGATTTTCGCTATAAATACGTATGGTCTTTTTGAGATACTTTCCCTTTTTTTTGTATCCATAAAGTTCTCTTTTGGAACATAATTGTTCAGGAAGCATTGTATCTTCAGCATCAATCAAGGAGATAAACAATGGAAACCCGCATTCCTGAAGATACAGCATTTGATACACATTTTCTAAAAGAAGCATCCTTAGAAACAAAGTATCCTCTTTTTCATACCTCTATTTCATGGTCAGCAATCTTTGCTGGACTCATCACAGCTCTTGCCCTTTCAATCGGCTTATCCTTCTTAGTGTCCGCTTTAGGTTTTCGCCAAATGGATTTTTCCTCTTCCTCTCCCTTTCAAGGCTCTTTTCTTTCCGTAGGAATTGGTTCAATAATCGTTATGTTTATAAGCCTTGCTTTGGGCGGTTTTGTTGCTGGACGTTTTGCCGAAACATCAGGAGCTCTTCATGGCTTTCTCACTTGGGCTCTCTTAACGCTGCTCATGACCCTCCAAGCCATCCACGTGGTTTCAGCAACAGCAAAACTAGGCGCTAAAACAGCCCTAGAAAACAGTTCCATGTTGCAACAACCCCTAGAGAGTTTCAAAACAAATATTTCCCCTCTTTTTTCAAAGGTCAACAGTGAAACCTTTGAAAAGTTTTTGACACAGAAAAATGACAGCGGAATGAATTTTGACAAACTCGGCAATGAATTGCGCACACTTCTCAACAAAAGCGACATTCCTGCTCTTAACCCTGAGCGCTTGAAAAAAACGTATCAGGAAGCACTCAACGATATTGGTGCTGCGATAACAGCTTTTAAAAATAATCCTTCAGGCTATCGCACCTATTTGAAAAATCTCTCTGAGAACCTTTCTGATCGCGTAGAAGCCCTTAGCACAAAATTGGATCGAAGCGATATCATCAATGCCCTCATGAAGGGTGGCATGACACATACACAAGCACAAGAAAACGCTCATCAAGCACTTCGTCTCTATCAAACAGCAGAAGATAAAACCGAAAAAGCCATTAAAACACTTGAAGAACAGGCTGAAACACTCTCTCAAAAACTTGACAAAACCATAGAAAAAGCAAAAAATACAGCCGACAAAGCCACAAAAACAGCATCACACATGGGATGGTGGGGCTTCTTAGGGAGCCTAATGGGCGCTCTTCTTTCTAGTGTCTTTGGTTATTATGGCTACAAAAGCCGCAAGGATACTTTTATGCTTTAAAAAAATTGCTTCCAAACACATAAAATCAATCTCAAAAGCTGTACAACACCTGTACAGCTTTTTTCTTGCCTACATTTTTTTGATGCCTCTGCTTTTCCTAGCTTTTATTGCAAATATGTGATTTTCACAAATGTTGCGATATCCCTCATATTTGCAATGCATATAACTCCTAAAATCAGCCATAAAATTTTCATTGCAACAATGAGCCCTATAGACTCCATATTTTCTATAAAAATTGATTAATGAAAGAACGCGTACACATTTATACAATAAATGACCGATAGAGAGCAAAAGACTCTATCAATAAGGTAGAGTTTGCATCTTTTATCACCAGCCTTATTCCTCTCACACTGCATAAAACCAGGCAAATGATAGCGTTTAAAGAGTTCCCATTGCCAATCAATAGTTTACTTTGCATAATGGGAATTGTTAACTGTAATCTTGACATTTCATGGATAGAAACCACCTTATAGCAGACTGTAAAAAAGCCTATAAAACGAAATCAAATTTCATTAAAATCCGTAGACGACTGCTCCCTTTGGAGCAGACAGACATCTCTCATGTAGGCTCTGCTTTTATTCTTACACCAAGAAAATTGACAGCAAAGACATTCCTCTATCACTTCATTGCGATTAGCTTAGCTGGTGTTTTTTTATAGAAAAAGGGGATTTTTACATAAAGAACCATCACCACTCCCCATCACATTCTCTTCAACATTGCAACAAATACAAACAAATGTGCATTTTGAGCGCTCTGTGAATTTATGGGACCAAACCGACATTTTTCAAAAATATCCATATGGAGTATAATCAGGCATAAAACCCCAACCATCGAATTTGAAAGTTCGCTCATATCCATAACTAAGGTGGTGTAAATACCCCTGTGTATTTTATAGTAACTTAACAGACAAACTATTTAAGATTTCCTTTACAATATGCTGTATTTGTTATATAATAGGACAGTTATTCAATAATTATATATAATTTAAATAAATTATATTTCCGCTATATGATAGAATGCGGGGGCTGGAATATAAATGTGAGTTTGCAAGAAATAGATGTCAATAGATGCGTTTCATTTTCTATAAAGGGGCAATCAGAGAACTGTTCCCGTTTAATCGCGATGAAACAACATCTTATGATTGGTATAAGTCCATTCAACTCAAGGTTTTCAGAAAAATATATCACTGAGCTCATATATTGGAGCGCGGAAAAATTTAAAGATATTGATGTATTGCTTCCAGATATAGAATCGGCAATGCTCCTTGTATTGGCATCTGGAGCGCCTAAGGCTAAAGCAGAGAGAAAAACAAAAAGGGAGCTCAATCGCATAAGGCGTATATTATGCAATATTCAGGATTTTAATAATTTAGAAAAACCATTTCGCATTCTTGACTTCTCCCAATACAAACAAAATGAAAACTACAAAATACTAAAATCAAAAGCTATAGATCTATACAAAAAAAACTTAAAATTTAATGACTTATGTAGAAAAATGTCAATCCAAGCAGTTGGGAATCGAGCAAAAAGCGTGGGATTATCAACTGAAGAAATGAAAAATTTAGAAGCAATAAATATCTCTATTGAATATATTTTCAATGAAATACCATTCTACATAAATACCCCATCTTTACTTAATAGAGAAAGCTCAGTTTTAGCCTACCATCGTGAATGGCCGGTAGGAGAGTTATTGCTCAACAGCGAAGCGCCTCTCTTTGTTGACAGGCAACAAGGACATGGAATTATTTCTATATGTACACAAAATTATGATAAAGGGTCAGTTTATGATTTAAAGTGTAAGGGGAAGGCAAAGTGGTACGCCATGTTATTAAATTCAACATTATGGACAAAAATTTTCAAAAAAATCCATACAATACATACCAAACGGTACATTCTTCTAACTCTGTTCTTTGGGACGAAAATCTTAAGGCTTATTTTTTGGGACAATATGAAGATGTCAACGCAATTTTGAAAGATAACCACTTCACAACGGCTCCTTTAGCCGTTCGAGCTGAGCCGGTAATGGGCGATCGCGTATTGGCCCAAATGGAAGGAGATGAACATCCCAGTAAGCGGCAAGCCATACTTTCAAAACTTACTGGAAAAATGTTTCGCACTCGCTATGCATCCATTATTGAAAAAACAATAGATCAACTTCTTACGCCGCATCTTGGAAAAGGAAAAATAGATATTATCAATGAATTCGGTAAGGATTATAGCGTGCTTGTTACATTAATGGTCTTAGGCTTACCGATAGATCGCTACAAGGATATAGCAATGTGGCACAAGGGAATTGCATCTTTCGTCACCAGCCTCAACCAATCAGATGAAGATAAAGAATTCAGCTTATCATGCAGCAAAAATATCATTTCTTATCTAACGCCACTGATAGAAGAATGGGATAAAAATTCATCAGAAGATTTAATATCTGTTTTATGTAAAAAAACAAATGATGGCAACAGTATGACAACTTCTGAAATAGTTGCACTCGTCCTTAATATGCTATTAGCCGCCATAGAGCCCGCCGACAAAACATTAGCTTATCTTTTTTATCATTTGCTCACAAACCCAGACAAATTAAAAAAAATCCAAAACGATAGGACACTTCTTGGCGATGCGATCGCAGAGACATTACGCCTTACTTCTCCTGTTCAGCTTATACCACGCCAAACCAATCAAGCGATAGAGTTCAGAGGAATCTCGTTACCGGCTAACTCTCTCGTTTTTTGCATGATCGGAGCTGCTAATCGTGATCCTGATGTTTTTATGGAACCCAATAATTTTATACCAGAACGTAAACGGGTTGGTAAAACTGGGGAGAAGCTTATAAAGACCGCAAACCATCTGGCCTTTGGAGCAGGCATGCACGTTTGTGTAGGTGCTGCTTTTGCTCTCATGCAAATAGAGTTAACAGCAAATAAACTCCTCGATAAACTCATTGAGATCAACTTAATTAATGGTTTCGTGTTGGAGGAAGAGGGATTGTACACAAGAGGACCATCGGCCCTCCCCATCACATTTATCCCAATAGCACAGTCCTCACAAACAGATATTCATTCTCAAAGCCTATAATTTATGAGGCAGAACCAATAGTATGTAGTATAAAAACTATCAATAGGGGTATAACAATGCAAAAACAAGATTCCTATAGCAAATCAGAAAAGTCTATCATCTATACCGTCATTATTTCCAGTATACTCCCTCTGCTAGATGGAAGTATTGTGAATGTTATCCTTCCAAACCTTGCGTATTATTTTTCAGCCGAAGAAAAGAATATACAATGGATTGTCACCTCTTATTTTCTCGCCACTGTGCCAGGACTATTAATGGCAGCTTTTCTACAAGGAAAAATAGGCGTTAAAAAAACGTGGCTGCTTGCAAACTGCATTTTTATGCTTGGCTCACTGGGAGTAGGACTAAGCTACAACTTTCAAACTATTATATCAGCCCGTATTGTTCAAGGTTTTGGAACAGGCCTGTTGCTCCCCTTGAGCCAAACTATTATTGCGTTACAATTTGGCAAAGAACGGATGCGCCAAGCAATGGGTACTATAGCGATACCAACAGTTTTTGCTCCTGCCTTTGGCCCGCTGATAGGAGCCTCAATTGCTCAGTATATGTCTTGGCGTTTGTTATTTTTCATCAATATTCCACTTATTCTCTTGGCTGTTGCCATTGGAGCAAAGCATTTAAAGAGCTATGAAATAGCAAAAATAAAATTTAATTTCTTTGCCTTTTTAACCTTTTCCATATCCCTTATTGCATTTTTTTACCTCACAGAAGCCCTAACAAACAGAAATAACTATAATATCATTTCTACCACAGCACTTATAGCAGTGCTCTCTCTCTTATTATTTATTATTTCTAATCAGAAAACACAGAACAAATTAATTGTCTTTAGCGGATTTAAAAACGCACACTACACGTTACTCATGGTAATGGGGCTTATGGCTTCCTTTCTTTTTTATAGCCTTCTTGTTTATTTCCCCCTAGCCCTCGCCTTAAAAGAGCCCCATGAAAAGAGCCTTCTCATCATTGGCGCTCTCCTTGCTCTACAAGGGGTGGGCGCATGGATCGGCAGAAAATTTATTTACCAAAAATGGAAAGAAAAATCTCCCTTTTTTATGATCGGAATAGGGTTGGTAATATCAAGCTTTGGATTATTATGTTTCGGCTATAATATAAAAATGGATGGGCTGGGATTCTTGCTAAGGGGTATAGGACTTGGCATTACCACCATTGTATGCCTATCCGCCCCTATCCAATATGTCAACAGTTTATACATCAAAGATACGGCCGTTATCACACGCATATTACAGCAAATAGGTGGCGCCTTAGGAGGAGTATTTGCTGGTTTTTTGATACATCTTCTAACAAAGGAATACCTCTCCTTAACGCAAACATATCTCATATTCTTTCTATTCTCTCTTGCTGTATTTTTACTGTTTTGCCTCGCATTCTTTTTATCACGTAAAGAGAATAGCGCTGATTTATAACCTCGTTTGTTTAAACACCTCATACCATTTAAATAATCATACAGCTTTATGACTGTTAAAGAATATCAATGTACTGAAATTTTGTTTTAACCTTTATCACTTTTTATAAAAAAAGCGCTAAACGAGCAGATTTTTTAAACTCTAAAATCAGCAATATTTGTACCTTGCAGTGTTTTTACTTTTTAAAATTGTACCCTTAAAGTCCATAAAAACCTATTGAAAGAAAGGAGTTTCTTATCATCTTTTGGAAAAAATCCACGAAAGTTAAAGACGCTTTTCAACGCACAAATAGGATGATAAAGCATGATAACAAACCTCTCACAAAAAATATGGCAATGAAGCCCTCAATACTGGCTCTATCTGCTATGAATGACCACATCACATACAGTAATAGAGAACATTATACACTTTAAACCGATAAACCCACCCTACATCTAGATCTTACCGTCATGATCAGCCTAGCAAACATCTCCCACATCACAAAATAGGATTTTAAAACATCCCTTTTATTGAAAATAAAACCGTATTGACCAGCATAATGAAATTTAAAAGAACACCTCTCAACCAAAGCATTCTGGGTGAAAAATTCTAACAAAAACACTCTATGTAAAAATGAAAAACAAAATTGCCTATATTGATAGGAGCTTAATGACTGGCATCATTTCAAAAACAGTATTATTGGAGAAACTCTCAAAAATAAATAAAATCAATCTTGTAATCAAAAAATAAAATGTTACGTAAAATTCTCAATTTCAAGGCAAGTGTAAAGCTTATTCTCATAACCACTCTTTTGAGCAATATGGGGATTTTTATGGTTATTCCTTTTTTAGCGATATACTTAAACAAATTGAATACGCTGAGTGCGATAGAAGTGAGTACTATTATTGGTGTGGCTCTTTGGTGCCAAAAAGCCGGCTCCCTTTTAGGAGGAATACTATCTGATTATGTGCATATCAAAAAAACAATACTTTTAGGGTTAGCGATAAGAGTTCCAAGCTATCTTACCATTGGTTTTACGCATAATTTTTATATTCTACTCCTCTCCTGTATCTTCATTGGATTAGGAAGCAGTATGTATTATCCTGCTGCAAAATCTTTTTTAGTAAAAAACGTCTCTATAGCAGAAAAAGTTGATGTTTTAGCCATAAGACTCATTTTTTCCAATACAGGGGCTGCTATTGGCCCATTACTTGGAATGCTCATTTTTAAAATTCATCCTCACTTATTATTTAGTCTTGTTAGCTTTATCTTTTGTTTGTTACTCCTTCTCAACACGATATTATTAAAAGACTACACTACGACCAATACACGCAATAAAATAAATTTTTCTGATTTTAGAAAACTGCTAACGAACAAAGCTATGCTTTGTGTTGCATTTTTTATGTTTTTCTTTACCTTCTTTTACGTACAACTTGAAACCACTATACCGCTTTTTAGTGATAAAACGCTTGGAGAAAGTGCTCCTGCATATATATTTTTATTCAATGCCCTTATTGTCATCTTTTTTCAACTTTTTGTTGCAAGATGGGCATGTAAAGAAAAGTCCCAATTTCCTATCACCTTTTCTTTTATTTTGTTTGCACTCTCCTTCTTCACCCTCAACACTCTTCAACATACTTACATAATTCTCTTTTTAGCGATCATTCTTTTTTCCTTTGCTGAAATCATTATACGCGTACGTCTTGATTATAATGCAACAAACATAGATGAGCGCCTCATTGCAAGTGCACTTGGTATCACGAGCTTATCAAGTGCTTTTGCAGGAATAGCAGGAAGTTATGTAAGTACTCTATTCTATAAACAAGATCTTTTTGCACTTTCTGTTTGGC
>NZ_JAIFRO010000001.1:205000-337500 GCF_019659805.1 Bartonella raoultii
AAATGCATCTGAAAAGAAAGCTATAAACATAAAAATTTCATTCTATAATTTCGTTCTATCTCTTAAGAATGCGCATATTTTGTATATATCTTGAGACAATCATCATTGCACAAAAGACGTATAGGCTTTATGCTTTTTTATAGAGCAATAGGAAAGTGCTAATGTCATCTAAACTTACGCGTAACCAAACATTGGTTTTAAACACTTTAAAGAATGCAAAAGGACCTTTAAGTGCTTATGCGATTCTTGATCACTTACGCGATGAAGGTTTTCGTGCCCCTCTTCAAGTTTATCGCGCATTAGAAAAGCTGGTACAATTGAAACGTATCCATCGTCTTGAAAGTGTAAATGCCTTTATGGTTTGTTCACATCCTGAAAACTGTCAACATGAACTCACAACCTTCACAATCTGCGAAAACTGCGGCAAAGTAAGTGAAATACAAAATCAAGCGATTCTATCCAGCCTGCAACAAATGGTTCAAGCTGTTGACTTTCAAGCCCATAAAAGCACTTTAGAAGTACGAGGCGTTTGTAAAAAATGCATAACGGATTAATGTCTCTATACTTGCAAGTTTACGTGTTTAGCATTATGTTTTAAGCTATTGCTTATGAATTAAAAGACTCTTAATCTGTTTGCTCGCATACGACTCGCGTATATAGAAATACCTTTATTGTACGCACTATAATATAATTGTGAAAGTATAAATCATGTCTCTTGCTGAAACTATTGTTTCTATTAAGCATTTCAATAGAATAAATAAAAAGAAAATTATCCGTGTATTTCTTATTGTTCTAGCGCTTTTTATAGTATGGTGCGGTTATAAATGGATAACACAGTGGCGTTATATGCTAAGCACTGAAGACGCTTATGTACAAGGAGATATAGCAACCATTGCCTCTAAATTAAATGGCTATATTGAGGAAATTTCTATTAAAGCCAACCACATTGTAAAAAAAGGCGACGTCTTATTCCGATTAGACAATGGTGATTATCAAATAGCTCTAGATCAAGCAAAAGCACGCCTTGATACCCAAGAAAAGACACTTTTTCGCATTGACGCGCAAATTAAAGCTGCTCATAGTGCTTTAGATGATGCAAAAGCGCAAAAAGCTGCCGCTTCAGCCATCGAAACCAATGCACAACTTACCTTAAAACGTACCAACGAACTTAAAGAAAAGCATTACGCTCCCCAATCAGATGTTGATGATGCCAAATCAGCTTATGAACAAGCCATTGCAAATGTCAATCGTGCAAATGCACAAATAGCCGCAGCAAAAGCAAATATCCAAGTGCTCGAAGCGCAGCGTAGTGAAACAGAAAGCCAAACAAAAGGCTTAGAACTTGCACGCGACAAAGCACAACGTGATCTTGATTCAACCATTATTCGCGCTCCATTTTATGGAGTTATCGGAAATTTAACAGCAAAACAGGGAGATTTTGTTGTAAATGGACAACATCTTGCAGCTTTAGTTCCCATACATGCACTTTATATTGAAGCAAACTATAAAGAAACACAGTTACAAAACATTCATGCTGGACAAAAAGCTTATATTACCCTTGATGCTTTTAAAAAAGATGTTTTTACAGGAACGGTGCTTTCTATTGCACCTGCAACAGGAGCTATTTTTTCTCTTCTGCCTCCACAAAATGCTACCGGTAACTTCACCAAAATTGTCCAACGCATTCCTGTACGTATCTCTATTCCTGAAGAAGCATTAAAAACAGGACACATCCGAGCGGGAATGAGTGTTGCAGTAAAAGTCGATACACGTACAAAGCCATAAGATAAAGCCCCTTATAACGAAAAACCTATGATTATATTATGACCCCTTCCATCCCAGAATCTACACCTTCTCAAGAGCCTATAAAGATCCGTGACATGGTGATTTTTATAGTTATGGCCTTTGGCATGTTTATGGCTATTTTGGATATCCAGATCGTTGCTTCTTCTTTAGCCGAAGTTCAAGCAGGTCTGGCAGCAAGCTCTGAAGAAATTTCATGGGTTCAAACCTCCTATCTTATCGCGGAAGTCATCATGTTGCCTCTTTCTGGATTTTTAGGAAGATTGCTCTCAACACGTGTATTCTTTACTATCTCTGCGGTTGGATTTACGATGACCTCTCTTCTCTGTGCGACAGCAACATCCATTGAAGAGATGATTGTCTATCGCGCACTCCAAGGTTTTATTGGTGGAGGGATTGTTCCAAGTGTTTTTGTTGCCTCTTATGTTCTGTTTCCCCCTTCCAAACGTCCAATTGTTGTCCCTATTGTTGGACTAGTTGCAACATTAGCCCCCACTATTGGTCCAACAGTTGGAGGTTATCTCTGTCATCTCTTATCATGGCATTGGCTTTTTCTTATCAATGTACCTTTTGGAATTATTATTTCAGTTCTTGCTTGGAAATTGATTGATTTTGATAAAGCTGATCTTTCTCTAATGAAAAAATTTGACTGGTTAGGTCTTATTTCTATGGCTCTTTTTTTAGGAACTTTGGAATATATTTTAGAAGAAGGTGCCCGTAATGATTGGCTCAATAACAATTTGATTCTAAACTTGTTCATTATCATGATCTTATCTGCTTCTCTTTTCTTCTGGCGTGCTTTTACTGTAGAAGAACCTATTGTTGATCTTTCAGCTTTTGCTAATTTTAATTTTTCAACTGCAGCAATTTTTTCTTTTTCTCTTGGTATCGGTCTTTATGGACTCACCTATCTCTATCCTGTTTATTTAAGCCAAATCCGTCATTATGATGCAATGATGATCGGAGAAACGCTATTTCTTTCAGGATTTGTCATGTTATTAACCGCACCTCTTGCTGGATTCCTTTCAGCACACATTGATGAACGTCTAATGATAGCCATAGGACTTTTGGGATTTGCTTTAGGAACTTGGTTAGCAAGCTCTATCACGGATCATTGGGATTTTTGGGAACTTTTTTGGCCTCAAGTTTTCCGCGGTTTTTCTGTGATGTTATGTATGGTTCCTATTAATAATATTGCTCTTGGGACACTTCCACCAGAACGTATGCAAAATGCCTCTGGGCTTTTTAATCTCACACGTAATCTTGGTGGTGCCGTAGGACTTGCTATTATCAGCACTCTTATTACAAAGCGCACAAACCTGCATTATGAACGAATAGCTGAAACGATCCAACAAGGAAACAATCAAGCAACTGAAATGCTTTCAAGCCTTACTTTATACTTTAAAACGACAACTTTTGATTCCTATACTCTTGCCCTTTCTCAATTGTCCAATATGGTCCATATACAAGCAATGATCATAGCTTTGGGTGATATCTTTTTTATAATCACCATCATTTTCATCATTTTAACATTTATGACTGTTTTTCTCAAAAAAATACCACCACTAACTGATAAACCTCCACAACACTGAGTATAATTTATAAGTGATGAGACAATTCTCTCTTTTTACTTTAAACAGAGGTAATCAATAAAAATAATCCACTGTATAATACATCCAGATCAAAATCTTTCTAGCAGAACGAAAAATAAATATTGAAATATCTCCGCTGTAAAAGAGAATCATATCTGATGTGAAAACTCTAAAAGGAAAAAACAAACGCAAAGATTTCAAATAATCAATAGATTTAGAAACACCAAATCCTTTTCAATATCGTAATTTATAAAGTTTTTTCCTTTAACACACGTTTTGCGACAGCACATTCGATAATTCTAACCTTATGTTCTAATTTCTAATAAAGTTTTTTAATAACCACAAAAATTTTAGAAAATATTGGTCAATAATAACTTCCGTAGCTTTATAAAGTCCTCTTACTATAAGACTAAGAATGCTACGCATCCTTATCATTCTCTCCACTAACCATTGAAAAATAAAAGAAAGCTTTCAAGCTACTTTATGATGCCGAAAACGTTTTATACATTCTCGTTTCCCACTAGGGGTTAAAGTACCATGACAAGCAGAAAGATACTGTGGTATCAATTCCAATGCTTGAAAACGATGTTTTTCATAAGGGCCAGGCATCGCCAAATTTTCTGTTAGGCTATTTGAAAAGCCAAAACGCTTATAGAATTCCAAATCACCTACGAGAAAAATGGCGCCATGACCTAACTTTTTTGCTCTTTCAATTGCATGGCGTACTAAAATTGATCCTATCCCCATACCGCTATATTTCACTGAAACAGCCAAAGGTCCTAAAAGTAAAGCCTTTTGTGTTTTATTTTGTTCTTTACAAACACAAACATGCCAAAGACGTACACTGCCGACAAGCTCTCCAAACGTATTTTTAACAACAAAGGAAAGCCCTTTCGCCGCTAACCGGCCACGACGCAAAGTTTCTGATGACTTACGTTTACGCCCAAGCCCCATGGCTGAATCAAGTAAAAGTTCCCTCTGATATCTATCAGCTTCTTTCTCACAGGAAATCGTAAAATATACCCCATTTTTTGTTTGAAAATTTACCACATTCATCTCTGTTACCGCCCTATTATACTCCAGTTATACTTTTCAAAAAAACTGAAGATACCCACACAGTTAAAAGAAAGCTTAGATCACATAAGATTGTAAAGGTTTAAAACCATTGAATGCAACAGATGCGTAAGTTGCCGTATAAGCACCTGTTCCATGGATCAATAACGCATCTCCCACGGTGAGAGATAAAGGAAGAGGATAAGGTGTTTTCTCATACAGAACATCCATCGAATCACATGTTGGGCCTGCCAAAATACAAGGTTCCATTTCTTTATCATCATGAGGTGTCTCAATTGGATAGCGAATTGCTTCATCCATGGTCTCTGTAAGACCATTAAACTTCCCAATATCAAGATACACCCATCGAACATTATCATTGTCTGCCTTTTTGGATATAAGAACAACTTCTGTACGAATGACACCAGCATTGCCCACCATTCCACGTCCTGGCTCAATAATTGTTTCAGGAATACGATTTCCAAAATATTTTTTCAAAGAATCAAAGACAGCCGTACCATAAGCTTGCGCGGTAGGAACATCCTTTAAATAACGGGTTGGAAAACCGCCTCCCATATTAATCAATTTCAACGTAATGCCTTCTAGCTCCAAGCGCTTAAAAACGGTTGCTGCATCCGACAAAGCACGATCCCATGCGCTAAGATCTGTTTGCTGAGATCCTACATGAAAAGAAACACCATATGCTTGCAATCCCAATTGATGTGCCCGACGGAGCACATCAACAGCCATAGCTGGAACACAGCCAAACTTACGTGATAATGGCCACTCTGCACCTTCTCCATCAGTCAAAACCCGACAAAAAACCCGCGCTCCTGGAGCAGCACGTGCAACTTTTTCCACTTCTTCGATACAATCAACAGCATAAAGCGAAATGCCTAATGCATATGCATGTGCAATATCACGCTCTTTTTTAATCGTATTACCAAAAGAAATACGATCACACGTTGCCCCTGCTTTTAAAGCCATTTCAATTTCTGCGACAGAAGCAGCATCAAAAGAAGAGCCTAAAGAGCTGAGCAAATGCAAAATCTCAGGTGCTGGATTTGCCTTTATTGCGTAAAAAATACGCGACTGCGGAAGCGCTTTTTCAAAACTTAAATAATTGTCGCGTACAACATCAAGATCAACAATTAAACACGGACCATCAGAACGATGTGTAGCAAGAAAATCGCGAATACGTTGCGTTGCCATCTGCAATTCTCCTTGGAGGAAAAATCCATCCCACTCTACATTTAAAGACAGTACTAAAACTGTCAAAAACCAAAGGACAAATACATACAACAACCATCCCCTTCTGATTATAAAAATAACCAGAATTAGTATTGCATGCGGCGAAAAAAGACGCGAAAACGCGTTCTTTTATTTTGTATGCCTTTTTGATTGGAGTTGAGAAAACCACTTCCACACTGAAGGCAATGAGGTGTGCCTCTATAGTAATCCCAGCATTAAAAAGCTGGAAGACACCAGAAAGGCCCGCACCGTCGTTGCTTCAAGGTGTCCTCATTCTTGCAATTGGCTGTAAGAATGACTGGAGCGGTTAGTTCCAGGTACCGTACCGGTTAATCTCACCATTTGAGACCCCGTGGACACCCACAGGCACGTGCGACTTTGGGCAAGGTTTCATATAAAGTGAATCTTTATTCATTTCAATCATTTTTTTTATTTTAAAGATTTTTTAACTAAAAAAAATGAAATGATGCAAAAAAACAACACCACTCTCATACAAAAAAATTATTTTCTATTTCTACAAGTGCAATTGCATTTTTACCAATACATACTGTTATGCTATCGTATTGATGAGCTTTTTAAAAAAGATTTCTTAATATCATCTCTTTATGCCATCTCTCAACATAAAGCGAGAAAATATAAAGTAAGATTACGGAATATTACCCTCTCTAAGAGAGAGAAGACATAAACAAAAACCGTTATAGGACCTTTGCTCCCAATAAAGAGTTCTTGACTTAAACAGTACATTCACCGATATATTTCATGCATTTTAAAGTCGCTTTTTAAATGCAATATTCCTTTATTGAATGATTACACAAAAAATACCCCCCCTCTATGCACTAACAGATGTACCCTTCAGCAACGATCCCCTTTACATATACCATCATTGAATAATCTCAACTGATACAGAAATATTTTTAATCACTATCTTTTTCATACTGAACACACGACTCCACCCTAGACAATACTTCCCACTTATACAGAATTTTTTCTCTAAGCCCCAAAGTACAAATCTTCAGCATGTAAAAAGAACATTTTTAAGGCTCATGATGAGGATGCGCTGCGCGCAATTTTGAGAGTTGAAACTGCCTATGCCGTTCACGAAAGCGCTCTCTATCAGCTTCACTACGTACATTATAACAAGCATCACATGAAACACCTTCTTCATAATGAGGTGATAATTTGCTTTCAGCATTCACAGGAGAACGACATGCATGACAAAGTTCACGTCCACATTCTTCAAGACCATGTTTAACAGAAACACGCTCATCAAAAACAAAACATTCACCCCACCATAAACTTTTTTCTTTTGGAATAGTTTCTAAATATTTCAGAATTCCACCTTTCAAATGATAGACCTGTTCATAACCAAGTTGACGCACATAAGCTGTTGACTTTTCACATCGAATACCGCCTGTACAAAACATGGCAATTTTCTTTTTCTTTTTTAAGTCAGCTTCATGTTTGCGTACCCATTCAGGAAATTCGCGAAATATTTTAATACGCGGATCAATTGCACCTTGAAAACTTCCAAGCGCATATTCATAGTCATTACGTGTATCAATTAAAATCGTCTCTTCATCTTGAATAAGGGTATTCCAATCTTCAGGGTCTACATAAGTTCCAACAACTTTTAACGGATCAACACCCTCAACCCCCATTGTTACAATCTCTTTTTTCAAACGCACTTTCATACGGTGAAAAGGCATTTTTGATGCCCATGAATATTTAATTTCTGGCGTTTGAAATGCTGGCTCTGCTCTAATAAATGCAATCAACGATTCAATTGCTGTAGAAGAGCCTGCAACCGTTCCATTAATGCCTTCTTGTGCAAGAAGTAAAGTCCCTTTAATATCCTTAGCTTGACATAAGTCGAGCAAAGGTTTTTGTAATTGACGATAATGTTTCAAATCTGCGAAGCAATAAAGAGCAGCAACTTTAAATTTTTTGTTCATGAGTTTTGCCATAACGCGCGTTTCATTCAATTTCAAGATCTATTCATTGAATCTTTAGTATATCATATTGACTCAAATAACATTCACTATCTCACATCTCACACTAAAAGAATAGTATGTGCTCCAAAATAGAATGCCTTTTATAATTTTTTCAAGAACAAACTGTTATACCTATTTGACGCATTGATAACCTAAAAAATGCTATTCCCCTCATACACGCTCTTGTCAAAAGAGGATTAAAAACAATCAAGATTACATTGCAAACACCAAATACATTGCCATGAAATTAAAGAAGTTACGCAAGACGTTTTAGAATCAATTATTGGAGCTGGAACAATTCTCAACAGTGTTCATTATGAAAAAACTAAACACGCAGGAACAAAATTTATTGTACATCCTAGAGTGTCAAACGCCTTAATCGATTGTGCAAAAACAGTGCCATCTCTCTTCTTCCTAGAAGCACTTACACCAAATAAACGCATGAAAGCATTATATAAAAACTATTCATATCTTACATTTTTTTTTATCAAGGAAGCAGGGAGAAATTCCCTTTGTCAAGCTTTATCTTCTCCCTTTTCTGAGATTTAATTTTGTCCCACAGGAAATATTACGCAAAAAAATACCGTTCACTCGCTCCAAAGTTCCAACGTTTTTTTGCGTTGGCGGTTCTTGGATTGCCCCTCCAAAACTTATCACAGAACGTAATTGGGATGCAATTCGTGCATGAGCATATAATACATCACAGCCTATCTCTTATCCTACAAAAGCACGTTCTATGACATAAGTAGCTGGTGCATTATTTGCCCCCTCAAGAAGACCAAAATTTTCACACATCCGCGCACAATCTTTTAACATCGCCATAGAGCCACAAATCATCACGCGGTCTTCATCAGGATGGATTTTCGGAAGACCTGTCGTTTCAAAAAAAATACCGCTCTCCATAACCGTTGTAATACGCCCCATATGCTCTGAAGATTCACGGGTAGTCATCGGATAAAATTTTAATTGTTTTGCATATTCACCAATCAGTGGATCTTGTTGTAAAGAAGCAACAATATCTTTTGCATAAGTAAGTGCATCCTTTTCACGCGTTGTTTGAATAAGGACCACTTCTGAAAACTTTTCATAAGTTTCAGGATCACGGATAAGGCTTACAAAGGGAGCAACACCCGTCCCTGTTGAAAGAAGATAAAGACGCTTTCCAGGAGTAAGAGCATCAAGCACAAGTGTTCCGGTAGATTTCTTGCGCATGAGAACGGTATCCCCAATTTTAATTTTTTGGAGATGTTCAGTTAATGGTCCCCCTGGAACTTTAATGGAAAAAAACTCAAGCTGTTCATCCCAAAAAGGACTTGCAATCGAATAGGCGCGATAAATAGGTTTTTGGGCATTTGGTAAACCGATCATAACAAATTCACCAGAGCGGAATCGAAAACTTTCCGGCCGATTTAAACGAAATTTGAATAAACGGTCTGTATAGTGATAAACTTCCTGAACGGTAAGCGCGAACACATTTTCAGGAATAGGAAAATTTGACGTAACGTCGCTGATGTCTGACTGAACATTGCTAGCAAACGTATTCATAAAACTTTTTCCTTATCTTCATTTAACCTAAAATCTTAAATCTTTAAAGTGATATAATACCTGCATCACCATCTGCCAATATTTTTCTCAAAATACAGACCATAAAATTAACACTTTTATATCAAAATTAGTTGCAAGAAAAAATCATACAGGACGCCAAATTGCTATAACCGCTGTTGATAAAAAAAGACAATACAAGCATTTTAAAAGTGAAGAGAATATTTATGCAAATCTTCTCTCACGTAATGAAATTTATGTAAATAAAACCGTGTCTTGAAAACACGCAAAGCAACCATGATACTTACTATCATTCCTACCTTGACAAAATTGCAATAAAGTGATTGGGAATAAATCCTCAATCACCTTATCGCTCAGATTAACACGACGAAATTTATGCTATCTTCATGGCAAACACAAATATCAGCGGTATTGTAAAAAATTGATTTATAACGCGTTTTTAATGTTATTTTACAATCTTCCAGTGACGACCATCAGACGTATAGATTATTTCCTCTCCTGTATGGGATTGATGCTTACTGTTATTCACATAAATAACAGAACCGTAAGAGGCTTTATGATCAATCAAAATTGACTTCTCTTTAAATAGATCAGGTTGTGGAAAATAAATATTAGGTACCCAAGAACCATCTTCCAAACGAATAATAGCTAAATCAGCTTTTTTTAACACATTCGAAATCGTTTCTGCACTTAAATCTTCTCCATTCACAAAAGCAACTTCAGATACATGAGATATCGGCTTTCCTCCAAGATTGCTTACGGTATTTACGCAAGCATCATCATTACATGCTGTTTGAACAACATAAGGATCATTGCAGTTTCCGTAACTATAGGTCATGTGTTTTGCTTTAACTGTATCATCGCCTATAGGAGCTCTAAAGATTGAACTTTGCGCTCCCATCACAAAACATGAGGCGAGTTGCTCATTTCCTTGAGAATATTCTTCAACAAAGTGTAGAGAACCATCAAATTTACCAAATGTTTTTGGAACCTCAATAACACCCAGTGTTGTTTTTGTTCTATCCATTAAATCTATTATGGTACCCGTAACCAAATTTTCCTCTTTTGAAACATCAAGTCTATACTGATGCCCTACTTTCCAAGGCATTTTAATTTGACATTGCACACCAGAACCTTCACCAGAAAAACGCTTACAATGTTTACTTTTCCAACCAACAGCATTCCAGATAGAATAATTAACGAAATGAACACCTTTAGAGTTTTGTAAACCAATATATCCACCATTTCCATTTTTAAAGGAAAATTGGCTTGCCCAGTAGTAATGAGATTTGGGCCCACCATCATAACTAATCTGTTCGAAAAAAGATAATTTATCAAACTCTCGCCCTGCAGGCCATTTATGCTGAACAGTAACAATCCCTCCAGCAACAATAGCGTAACTTGGCGAAGTTATCAAAAACAATAAAAAAACGAAGAATATTTTTTTCAGTCTGTCATTCATAATGAATACCCCCTAATTCATAAAATAGAATACTAATTGTATCAAAGTCATACTCTATAGTCAATGTTGCTAAAAACTTTCATTACCCCTTGTTCCTAAAGAGTTTTAGGCTTTCACAAATAAAAAAACATATACCCTAGCAAATACTCCCTTATCTTTTTAAAATACTTTTCTTAAGAAGTTAAATACAACAATTTATTCTTTACCAACCATCAATAAAAAACATATGCATAAAAATACTACAGTAGCAGAAACTATTCTATTGATAAGAGACAAGGAAAGTATTTTACCTTTTATGACCATACTTCACAATATGAACGGATCATGGTTTTGACAATAACAAACAATAGGTGCATCCTTTCCATACATCATAGAAAATTATATTGAAACAACCAAAGAAAACTTCGTGCCCCGATGACGAGAGAGAGGATTTTTTTAAAATGAACAAATCCATCAATGATAAAGCAAATGTATTTTTTCCAGCTACAACTGTAGCAACCATTGATATAGATGCTATTGTGGAAAATTATATCACTCTATCCCAACATGTCATCCCAGCACAATGCTCAGCAGTTGTAAAAGCCAATGCCTATGGATTAGGAGCAAATAAAATTGCCCCTGCACTTTATCAAGTAGGCTGTCGTACTTTTTTTGTCGCAAAAATTGAAGAAGCACTTCAATTAAAAACGGTTTTACCAGAAAATGTGATGATTGCTCTTCTAAATGGGCTTCCACACGCAACAGAAGAATTGATTGCACAATCAGGTATTGTTCCTGTTTTAAACTCTTGGTCTGCTATCAAAGATTGGCAAACACTTTGCCAAAAAAAACATAAAAAATTTCCAGCAATTATTCAAATCGATACACATATGAATCGATTAGGACTTGATAAAAAAGAATTACAAGAACTCATCAGACAACCTACAATTTTTGAAAAAGCAGAAATAAAATATATTTTAAGCCATCTTGCAAATGGAGAGGATTCCACCCACCCTTCCAATGCTATTCAGTTAGCAGCCTTTAAAGCTATACTTGCAAAATTGCCTACCTGTAAAGTTTCATTTGCCAATTCTGGAGGCATTTTTCTTGGTTCAGATTTTCATTTTGATCTTGTTCGCCCTGGCATTGCACTTTACGGTGTTGATCCCCGTGAAAAACACCAAACAACTCTTAAACCTGTTTTAAAACTTCAAGCGCAAGTCATTCAAAGCCGCTATGTTGATGCAGGAACAGCTGTTGGATATAAAGAAAGCTTTGTTACATGCAGACCAAGTACTCTTGCAACCATTTCTATTGGCTATGCAGATGGTTGGCCCCGCCTTCTTTCTAATAAAGGCTCTGTTTATTTCAATGGGCACGCCCTTCCTATTGTTGGATATATTTCCATGGATTCCATCATCCTTGATACTACTGATCTTGATAAAAAACCTCAAAGAGGCGATTGGGTAGAACTCATTGGTCCAAACCAAAGCGTTGAAAAAGTAGCAAGAGATGCCAACACGATTCCAAATGAGATTCTAACTTCTTTAGGGTCTCGTTATCAACGTATTTATCTTGAAAAGAATTAAAAAACAAAGCAAGCAAAAAGATTCTTCGAAAACAATATGCTTTTTTACCGCCTTTACACAAGAGGTCTCACAATAATACACTACGGTAGTTTTATCAAAACTTCCTCTCTCACTGCTCTTTAGCAATTTATCAATGCAAAGGCTCTAAAAATAACAACAAGAAAAGCACATTCTCTTTATTTGAAAAGAGAAAGAAAACAAAGCAAAAATCATATTCAAGAATGGGTAAGTAAATACAAGAAAGCTGCAAAAAGAAAGCCCATACATTCTGTATGGGCTTTATAGATCAATACAAATACATAAATTGAAAAGATCTGCTCAATTTAATAGCTATTACCTAATGGAGGACAAGAACAAATAAGCATTTTATCTCCAGCAACATTATCGATACGGGAGACAGGAGCCCAATATTTATGTGCTGGATCAAGAAAACTATTAGGAAAAGCAGCCTCTTGTCGCGAATAAGGGCGCGCCCAAGCATCATCTAAGGTATCCACCAATATATGGGGAGCATTAACCAACGGATTATTATCTTTTGGCCAAACACCGCTACCAATTTTTTGTGCTTCTTCAGCAATAGAGAGCAAAGCGTCACAAAAACGATCAATTTCTGCCTTTGGTTCTGATTCGGTTGGCTCAATCATCAAAGTCCCAGGAACAGGAAATGACATTGTTGGTGCATGAAATCCATAGTCAATTAAACGTTTTGTAATATCATCAACGCTCACCTCATACTTTTCTTTCAACACACGTGTATCCACAATACATTCATGAGCCACACGACCATTTTTACCACGATAAAGAATAGAATAAGCCTGAGAAAGACGTGCTGCAATATAATTGGCATTCAAAATTGCTATTTGCGTTGCATATTTTAAGCCATCCGCCCCCATCATTCGAATATACATCCAAGTAATGATAAGAAGAGAGGCACTTCCATAAGGAGCTGCAGAAACCGCATGTGTCGTTTTCTCTTGCACATGCCCTGGCAAGAACGGTTTAAGATGCGCTGCAACTCCAATCGGACCAGCACCAGGTCCCCCACCACCATGAGGAATTGCAAATGTTTTATGAAGGTTCATATGACAGACATCGGCTCCAATATCTGCTGGACGCGCAAGTCCAACAAGCGCATTGAGATTTGCACCATCAAAATATACTTGTCCTCCATTTTCATGAATAAGAGAGCAAATTTCCTTAATATTTTCCTCATAAACACCATGGGTTGAAGGATAGGTAATCATGAGAGCAGCTAAATGATCCTTATGCAATTGTGCTTTCATTTTAAGATCATCAACATCAACATCGCCATCACTTGAGCACTTCACGACAACGACTTCCATACCTGCCATATGCGCTGAAGCTGGGTTCGTACCATGTGCTGAAGCAGGAATAAGGCAAACGGTGCGCTGATGTTCCCCACGCGTTTGATAATATCGTCGAATTGCCAATAATCCCGCATATTCTCCTTGAGCGCCAGAATTTGGCTGAAAAGAAACTTGCGAAAATCCTGTAATTTCACACAACCATGTATTTAACTGATGAATTATTTCCTGATAACCTACCGCATCTTCGTTGGAAACAAAAGGATGGATATCAGCCACCGTAGGCCAAGTCAAAGGCATCAGTTCAGCTGCTGCATTAAGCTTCATCGTACAAGAACCAAGTGGGATCATTGCTCGATCTAATGCCAAATCTTTATCAGCCAAACGACGCAAGAAACGCATCATATCTGTCTCTGAATGTACAGCATGAAAAAAAGGCTGAGAAAGAAAAGTCGCATCACGTCTTTCTCCCCAAAGTCGTGAAGAAGCTTGATCAACCAATTGTGCACCAAAAAGTTTTGCTAAAGCATGGGCATCCTCTTGTGTTGACAATTCATCAAAATTTATAGCAATTCTGTCATCATCAAGAATACGCACCAACCGTCCATTTTTTTTCGCTTTCTGGGCAATTTCTCGTGCTTTTCCCTTTACAAAAACACTAACACAATCAAAAAAATATTCACCTTCACAAAGAATCTCTGCATCCTCTAAAGCAGCAACAAAACAACATGTTAAATGATGAACACGCTGCGCAATTTCCTGTAAGCCTTGTGGACCATGCCACACAGCATAAGCAGTTGCCATATTTGCCAACAAAGCTTGTGCTGTACAAATATTTGACGTTGCTTTATCGCGCCGAATATGTTGTTCTCGTGTTTGCAATGCTAAACGAAACCCAATGCGCCCTTTTGTATCCACAGATTGCCCCACAATGCGCCCTGGAATAAGACGTGTTAACGCATCACTAACCGCAAGGTAACCGGCATGTGGTCCCCCAAACCCCATTGGAACACCATAACGCTGCATTGAACCGACAACAATATCTGCGCCCCATTTTGCTGGTGCTTCCATAAGAGTAAGAGCCAAAGGATCTGCAACGACAATAACGAGCGCTCCTTTTTCTTTTGCCTCTTTTATGACTTCACTATAATCATGAAAAAAACCTTTTGTATCAGGCCAAGACAGAACAATTGCCGCTGTATGAGAACAAATTTCACCATTTTGGCTTACCTGAAGACCTTGTGTTTCAGCACGTGTTTGTACAACACTCAAGGTCTGTGGATGCAAAAGACTTTGAAGAGAAATTTTTATTTTTTTTCCACGTGTAAAACGGCAAGCCATAGCAATCGCTTCAGCTAAAGCGGTTGCTTCATCAAGAAGAGAAGCCGCTGCCACAGGCAAGCCAGTAAGTTCACTAATCAATGTCTGAAAATAAAATAAGAGCTCTAAGCGACCTTGGCTAATTTCTGCTTGATAAGGCGTATAAGCAGTATACCATGCTGGATTTTCAAAAAGATTTCGCAAAATAACAGGAGGAACGTAAGTTCCATGATATCCTTGCCCAATAAAACTTTTATATACTTTATTACGGCCCATGATCTCAGCAAGTTCGCTTAAAGCGTACTCTTCACTGGCGGCTTTTGGCAGATCAAGTGAACGTTCTAAACGAATAGAATGAGGAACAGCTTGAGAAACGAGTGTTTCCAAAGAATCGAGCGCCAAAACATCAAGCATTTTTTGTGTTTCATCAGGACGAAGCCCAATGTGTCGAGAAGAAAAATGACGTTTTTGCATAGCACTCATCCAATCAGTGCTTTGTAAGCAGCCTCATCAAGCAAGCCTTCAAGTTGCGTTTCATCCTGCAATGTCATTTTCCATAACCAGCCTTCTGTTTCAGCTTTCTGATTTACTAATTCAGGACGATTTGCCAATGCCCCATTACTCTCCACCACCTCACCATCAAGAGGAGCATACACATCAGAGGCTGCTTTCACCGATTCCACCACAGCAGCAGCATCACCTTTAGAAAGTTTTGTCCCTTTTTGTGGCAAATCAATAAAAACCAAATCCCCTAACTGCTCTTGAGCATAATGTGTAATTCCAACCGTAACCACTTGTCCTTCCACGTTAAGCCACTCATGATCTTGTGTAAAATAAGTTTTAGACATAAAAAAATTATCCTTTAAAATAACGCTGTTCTACAAAAGGAAGTGAATGAACCGACAATGTAATTTTTTTACCACGCAGTTCTGTAAAGACCTGTGTTCCTTCCGCTTTCAAAGCAACTGGAACATATCCCATTGCAATAGGACCATCAAAAGAGGGACCAAAACCACCTGATGTTACCACCCCAATCTGATGACCTTCATCATCAAGAAGCACTGCACCGGCACGAACGGGTTGACGTGTATGTGGTTTTAAGCCAACACGACAACGCGAAGGTCCTTTTTCAAGAGCTTCCAGAAAAGCTTTTGCTCCATAAAACTGTGCTTTTTCTCGCACAGTTTTAGGAACAGCCCATGTAAGTGCAGCATCAATGGGCGTTGTTTCAGTGGTAATATCATTCCCATGCAAGCACAGCCCTGCTTCTAACCGAAGACTATCGCGCGCTGCAAGACCAATCCACTCAACGCGAGAATCTCTGAGCAATGTTTCAGCTAATGTATGTGCATGCCCTATGGGCAAAGCAATTTCAAAGCCATCTTCTCCTGTATAACCAGAACGTGTGATAAACCAATCTTGTTGTTCAAATCCTTGCATAAACAACAATTCATTACCTGGCAAACCTGCATCAGCTATCACAGCGGCTGCTTCAGGACCTTGAAGAGCAAGCAGAACCCTTTCAAGGGCAATCACATGGCATTCAAAATGAACAGCACGTTTTTCAAGCTCGACAAAATCTGTATGTGCATTACCAGCATTTGCGACCAGCATAAAGCGGTCCTCTGCGACACGGGTAAGGATCATATCATCAATAATACCCGCCTGCTCATTAAGCAAATAGCTATACCGTGATTGACCAATTTTAAACAGTGCGGCATTTACTGGCAAAGCATAAGATAAAAACTCTACAGCCTGTGGCCCCTCAACAGCAATCAATTGCATATGAGAAATATCAAAAAGCCCTGCATGCGAACGCGTATGAAGATGTTCTTTTAAAACACCAAGAGGATAAGTTAAAGGCATCCGCCAACCTGCAAAAGCACCAAATTTGGCTCCAGCTTTTTCATGAAAAGAATATAAAGGAAGTGCTTTTAAAGAAGATGTATCAAAATTTTGTGGTGTGCCCATAATATCTCCAAATTCGTATTAACGACCACAAAACATGGCCCTGTCTGCCCCTTCTGTTACTAACCTGAGAGACTTACGAAAAAAGTTTTCGCTTACACCTTCGGCGCGGATTTTCCCGACTTTCCAGACTTGTCTTTTTTCTTTTACGGTCCTTAGGGCCTGAGAGATTATGGGCTATTTTCCCCTTCGGCGACAAATGCAAAAAGAAGCAATCTGTACTCTCCCGCAAAAAAAAATGAAAAAAACGATAACGCTCTTTCTGACACCTTGCTTTATAACCCATCTTTATAACACTGTCATCAGTAAAGTGAGGAAAACACGTATTTTTAAACTTGCGTAGACTATTTTAAAGGATTTATAATAGCGCTCTATCAAATTTTATGAAGGATGCAAAGAGTCATATTTTAATAAATTTTAGAAAGAAATTATGAGGGCATAAATGAAATATCCTTTTAAATAAGGTAAAATTTCATGCATACATTGTGCGTAAATTAAGGGTTATAAAGCAATCTCTTTCCTTATAAGATCTTTTTTTGTACGCCCAAGTTATAATCACGGAGTTTCATATTTTCTATGAGAAAGAACTTCAAGTATTTTACAAGTATAATCTTAACACACAAGAGGTTGGGTTTTCTTTATCTTTAAACTTTTCTCTCTCAATAGTGTCATAAATGACAGTTATTGACTTAATCCAACTTCATTAATAAAGGTTATAAAATACTCATGAAAGCTGGCAATATTTATTATAATTGCGAAAATGATCTTCCAAAGCAAATTGCTCTTTTTCCTTTAGAAGGTGCTCTTTTACTTCCGGGCGGTTTTTTATCACTTAACATTTTTGAACCAGAATCACTTGAAATGGTTGAAAACGTTATGGTATCCAATCGTCTTTTAGGAATCATTCAACCTCTTTCATCAGATACAGATCGCTTTTCTGCACAATTGTACAAAATAGGCTGTATAGGGCGTATTACGAACTACAGCGAAACAGGAAATGGAAATCTTTTCATTATATTACAAGGTGTTTGCCGCTTCACTTTAGAGCAAGAATTGGTCAACACAAAATCTTATCGAACAGCCCGTATCCAATCAAATATAAAAGATTTACATGAACCAGATATTACAGAAAGCATTCATCGAGAAAGCTTGCTCAATATTGTTGAGAAATATCTCACTCTTCATGATATGGAATATAATTGGAGCAGTATCATCCAAGCTCCCACGCCGATATTAGTGAATGCTTTTTCAGCTCTGATCCCCTTTACACCAGCAGAAAAACAAGCACTTCTGGAGGCACCAGATCTTAGAAGCCGCGCTCAAACTCTTCTCGCTCTCACAGAGCGTTCCCTCATGAAACAAACAGGAACAGATTATCATTTAAATTGATAACATGAAACAATATGAAAAAAATGATCACTGACCCTAAAATGCTCGAATTGCTTGTCTGCCCCATTACAGGCGGAACCCTTTCTTTCAACCCTCAAACACAAGAATTAATTTCACTCAAAGCAAAACTTGCCTATCCTATTCGTGACGGCATCCCTATTATGCTTACCTCAGAAGCACGTCCTTTAAAGCATAATGAAAAAGCTCTCCATAAAAATAGATAATCCTCATATATTGTGTTTGTTATAGCGCATTATTTGCAAGACTTTTTACCCCCAAATTGCCTTTTTTCTTATTTTTATACCATTATACGTCACAATTTTCTTAAGACACTTTCCTGTATGCCCATTCTTCATAAAGAATAATCAGCAACAGCATTATATTTGCCCTCCAATGTTGCTACACCCCTTTACATTCAAACGCTTCATGAAAGTCATTTCATCTTACCTTATTAAATTACCCATACCCCCCCTCTTATAACCTATAAACAAATGCTTTTAATGAACTCAACATAGATAAACTTGAAGCAAAAGAATCTTACGTTATCAGAACACTCTCTCTCTATAAAAAACTTTAAATGCTTTTTTGCACATACTCAAAATCATAATTTGAAAGACATTCAACACCATAGAAACCACAAAAGGATAATATGTAATTTCAAAAATCCTACAGAAAAAGGTCAAAAAAACCATAAAAGACTCATCTCCCCCCTGCTTCCTTTTTAAATAAAAAGTTTCTTTATACGTTTATACGTTTATACGTTTATACGTTTATACGTTTATGAAAACATCCTAACATATTTGCTTTTGTAAAGCGCTTTTTGATTAAAAAGATGCTTATATTCTTTATCAAAACATGCAGCTTTCTCAAAAACAATGAGGCGACTGTTGAAGCATAACTTTCCAACAAATCCAAAATATGAGAAAAGAATAAAAGCGTGTAAGTGCAAGACATTTACAAGAAATTGAATCTATCTTACATGAAAGCTTTCTTTGCTAAACATCCTTACCCAACAATGAAAAGCTTCTTTAAGATCCAAAGAAAACAAAAAAGCACTAAACACAACTTTGAAAAAAACACAGGAATATTTTTATAAAAAACTGATCCTTTACATAAAAGATAAAAAATTTCATCATCGCAATATAAGAGAAACAAAATTCAAATATCTTCAAAAAAAGAAGAGAGAAATGCTAAAAAAATTCTAAAATTACAGCCTCAATTGCTATAGTGATCAAGTACCCTTCATAGAATTGATCATAAAATATTTCGATTTTCTTAACTCTCAAAAAGCCAGCAGCAATTATTTGTAAAAACAGCACTTTGCTTAAATAGTCCTTGACCAACTTACCTTCTCCTGAGTATAGCCCGAGAGAAGAAACATGAAGAGGAATAGGAGTATGAAAAAATGAGTTTTAAAGTTGCAGTTGTTGGCGCAACAGGAAATGTTGGTCGTGAAATGCTCACAATTTTAGAAGAGCGTGGTTTTCCTGCTCATGAAGTTGTTCCTCTAGCATCACGACGCTCATTAGGGCAAGAGGTTTCTTATGGTGATAAAACTTTAAAAGTCAAAGCACTTGATAGCTATGATTTTTCCAACACCGATCTCTGTCTCATGTCTGCGGGAGGAAGCATCTCTAAAGAATATGCACCTAAAATTGCTGCTGCCGGCTGTATCGTTATTGATAACTCATCCACTTGGCGTTATGATGCCAATATTCCGTTAATTGTTCCTGAAGTAAATCCAGATGCAATCGGGTTATTTTCCAAACGGAATATTATCGCAAATCCTAATTGTTCGACAATTCAACTTGTCTTAGCTTTAAAGCCTCTCCATGATGCAGCAAGCATTAAACGTATCGTTGTATCGACTTATCAATCGGTTTCAGGAGCTGGAAAAGAAGGGATGGATGAACTTTTTGAACAATCGCGAGCCGTTTTTGTTGCCGATCCAATCTCAATGAAAAAATTCACCAAACGAATTGCCTTTAACGTCATCCCCCATATTGATGTTTTCATGGAAGATGGCTCTACAAAGGAAGAGTGGAAAATGACAGTAGAGACAAAAAAAATTCTTGATCCTAAAATCAAATTAATAGCCACGGCTGTCCGCGTTCCTGTTTTTATCGGTCATGCTGAAGCTGTTCACGTTGAATTTGAAAAACCCTTAAGTGCCCATGAAGCACAAACTCTTCTGCGTGATGCGCCTGGATGTCAACTTATTGATAAACACGAAGATGGTGGCTACATAACACCCTATGAATGCACAGGAGAAGATGACACTTTTATTAGCCGTGTACGTGAAGATATCACCGTTGAAAATGGATTAGCTTTTTGGATTGTTGCGGATAACTTAAGAAAAGGTGCTGCATTAAATGCTATTCAAATTGCTGAATTACTTATTTCTCGTCATTTGATAAAACCAAAAGCAACACACTAAATAAAAAAGGCAGCATGAAACAAAAAATGCTTGATGCTGCCATCTTGTTTCTATCCTATGAAAGCGCTTATTTTTTCACTTTATAGACTGCTAGGATAGGTTATAATGCGGTAACGTGTTTCATTGCGTTCAAAGTTTTTAAAATTGACATCATCAGGGAAAAAAGGATTATAAGCCGTTACATGCTTGACAGAAATATTTTGTGCCTTTGGTGATGGATTAAAAATTGCACGTTCATCCCTTTTTTTTACGCCCGTAGAATCGATAATGAGATCTTTTCTATACGATTTTTGCACATGTTTCTTTGTTTTTTGCGGGACCTTTAAAGCTTTAAAACCAGACGTAGGTTGTTTTACTTTTTCCTTTTGCACTATCATCTTAGAACTTGGTATCATACGGGTCTTTGTAAAAGAAACTGTAGGAATATGATTGACATTTAAAAAACGTGCAAATACCCAACCAGCCTTTCCTTTATAATGTAAAAAACACCAATTTTTATTAGAAAGACAGCCATTAATTTGCACTTTTGCGCCAGTTGGAACCGTCGTGATAACTTTATAGGCTGTCGCTGGGCCTGTCCGTAAAACCGCATGATTTTCTCTGACATAGGCCGCTGTTCCAGCAATGCTATAAGACGAAGACACGCCAAGTCCTGCTCCCCCCAAAGTTAACAAAATCATTGTTGTTGATAAAAAGTTCTTATTGACCATTGTTTTTCCTCTCCTAAAGTATGAAGGGCAAAAGATTTGCCATATTTCAATCCAGTGGTGATTTCTTCTTTATCCTTAAAGACCTCAGCACATTTTGAAAAAAATGCTTTTTAAATTCTCCCCCTATTCTCAAATTGCTTTCACAATGCATGCCATATTGCTTTTATGGCAACATCACACTCCATAGATTATTGTTTTCAAGGACGTCTCTTGATGGATAGATCACGAGCATTCAAAAACAAAATTTTCACACTTATTTTCTAAGCTTACAGCCCTTCGAAACCACCATCACATAACGTAAAGAAGTTTTGAACGTGCTATTTGTTCCCGAAAAAAACTTACTGCCCCCAAATTTATTACTTGAATTGGAAAAAATTTGAGTTCACATATACTATTTGCTTGAAAAAGACTTTATTAAAAAGAAAAACTCTATTTTTAAATAAAAAGATTGAACATTCTATAAAGCTTTTATATCCTCAAGGTTTCGCAAAGAATTATAAAAGCTATGAGATCTTTCCTCAAAAAAATCTCTAAAACAAAAAGAAAGAGAGAGACATATGACATTAAAAGAATTTTTTCGCCCAACTAAAATCGGATTACTCGTTTCTTTCTTTATACTCTTTTTGTCAACTGCCTTTTCCATGGCCGCAGATAAATCCAATATCAAATTGGGTGTTATGGAAGGACAAGAAGCAACTATCTGGAAAGTTGCTGCGCAAGAAGCAAAAAAGGCTGGTTTAAATATTGAACTTATTTATTTTTCTGATTATACCTTGCCTAACGATGCCGTAAACGCAGGAGAGATTGATGCAAATGCTTTTCAGCATACCCCTTATCTCAATAATCAAATAAAACAGCGTGGTTATAAACTTTCCATTGCTGGCTATACATTTATTACCCCTATTGGTGTTTATTCACACAAAATAAAATCATTAAAAGAATTACGGGATGGAGCAGATGTTGGCATTCCTAACGATCCGTCAAATGGTGGAAGAGCTTTACTTCTTCTCCACTCTCTAGGTCTCATTAAATTAAAAGACCCGCACGATATCCTTGCATCTCCACTTGATATTATTGAAAATCCTAAGAACTTGAAAATTCGTGAATTAGATGCCGGTATGTTAGGGCGCGCAATTGATGATTTTGACATTGCTGTTATTAATACCAATTGGGCATTGGTCTCTGGATTAAACTTACAAAAAGATGTTGTTGCATGGGAAAAAGCAGACAATAACCCTTATAATAATATTATTGTTGTGCGTACCAGCGACAAAGATGCTCCATGGGTTAAGAAATTAGTTGCCGCTTATAATAGCGAACCTGTTCGTGCAAAAATCAAAGAAGTTTTTGGTCCAGCAGCACAAACATCTTGGTAATAATATCTCAGCCCCTTAAAACATCTTGGTAATGACGAATGGAAAAACCCGTTCTTATTTCTTTAAAAAATATCAGCCGTTGCTTTCATAAGACGGCTGGTATTCCTGCTGTTGATAATTTATCTCTCAATATCCATAAAGGTGAAATCCTTGGTATTATTGGACGTAGTGGAGCTGGAAAATCAACGCTTATCCGCTGTTTAAATGGATTAGAAAAAATTGACGCAGGATCTATCTTTTTTGAAGATGTAAATGTTTCAAGTTTGTCAGAGACAAAATGGGCCCCTTACCGTCAACGTATTGGAATGATTTTTCAACATTTTAATCTTTTATCCTCTCAAAATATTCTTGATAACATTGCATTACCACTGAGATTAAGCGGTGTTAACAAAAAGCAACGTCATAACCGTGCTCTTGAACTTATTGAATTAGTAGGATTATCTGGAAAAGAATATTGTTATCCTGTAGAATTATCAGGAGGACAAAAACAACGTGTCGGCATTGCTCGGGCTCTGGCTGCTAATCCTAAAATATTGTTATCTGATGAAGCAACCTCTGCTCTTGATCCTGAAACAACGCAATCTATTTTAGAACTTCTTGCTGATATTAATACGCGCCTTAACTTGACTATTGTGCTTATTACCCATGAAATGGAGGTTGTGCGCACAATTGCACATCGTGTTGTTGTCCTCAATCAAGGACGCATTGTAGAAGAAGGACGTGTGAAAGATATTTTTACCTCTCCTCAAGATGATACAACCATCGCCATGCTCAAGCTGGTTACGCCACAACTTCCAGAGAAGTTTGCGAAAAATCTTAAACCCACAGGGCAAGAAGCAGTTGTTGAAATCAATGTTGCAGGTAAAATTACGCAACAGCCTTTTCTTCATCTGTTAGAAGATGAAATTGGTATAAGAGCGCGTATTCTACATGGTGGTATTGATACAGTACAAGGAGAAACCATCGGACGACTTTTTTTAGGTCTTCCCGCTCAAAATAAAGAAACTTTTGAAAAAGCCATCCAATGGTTGAACCAAAAAGGACGATATTGTGAGGTTTTAGGTTATGTATAATGTTCTCTCTTATGAACTTCCCAATGCCGTTTTAGATACAATATTTATGACAATCAGTGCCTCTTTAATGGCACTCATTATAGGTCTTCCTCTTGGTCTTCTGCTATATACAACCGCACGTGGAGGAATTTTTTCCTCATGTCTTATCAATCGCCCCTTAAGCATTATCATAGATAGTCTTCGTGCAATTCCCTTCATTATCCTTGCATTTTACCTTCTCCCTATTACCCGTATTGTTGTAGGCAGAGGTGTAGGAATACCTTCCGTTATTTTTGTTTTGACCATTTCTGCGATTCCTTTTTATGCACGAATGGCAGAGCTTTCTTTTAAAACCGTTGAAAAAAACCTTATTGAAGCTGTTCGCTCCATGGGGGCAAATCGTTTTCAAATTATTAGATATGTTCTCATTCCTGAAGCACTCCCGAGCTTGATTACAGGCTTCACAGTCATGGTTATTTCTCTCCTTGGAGCCACGTCACTTGCTGGATATCTTGGTGGAGGAGGCTTGGGCGATATGGCAATCCGCTACGGATACCAACGTTATAATACCTCCATCATGACAATCGTCATCATCCTTTTGATTCTTCTCAATGTAATCACCCAATGGACTTCTGACAAAATTGTACAAAAGCTTGACAAAACAAAGCATTAAAAAAATTAAGCGCTTACGTGTTTTGCCTCAACCATAGCAACAACAAGCCATTGGGCAGTAAGAGCTGGTTTTTTCAACTGTTCAATTTCCACTGTAACACCATAGTGAAAAACAACGCGGCCAGAAGGACGAATCTCAGCATTATCTAAAACAAAACGTGCACGTACACGCGCTCCTGTTTTTACTGGACTCATAAAGCGTACTTTATCAAAACCATAATTAATCCCCATTTTTGTTCCTTCTAACTCTGGAAGAGCTTCATAAGCAAATGCAGATAAAAGAGATAAGGTTAAAAAGCCATGCGCAATAGTACCACCAAAAGGTGTTTTTTTAGCTCTTTCTGCATCAACATGGATCCATTGATGATCATCCGTTGCACATGCAAATTGGTTAATCATATCCTGCGTAACAAGACGCCATTGAGAAACGCCTATTTCTTTTCCAATAAAACCAATGACTTCTTGTATTGCTATTTTCCGCTGCATACCATTCTTCCTGTTTTATTTGATAAAAGTACTCCTCACCTCTTGCTTTTATAAAGCCCATTGATTAGAGCATCAAGAATAAAAGATGCGCTTTTTTCAAAGCAACGCACCTTACATGAAGAAACGTTTTTTGCGTTAAGGTAATTTTCAAATGGGAAAAAAAAATGGCAAGCAATGTGAGCCTTACAGGTTTAGCACGTGATTTAAAGCGGCGTGCCGAAAACCACCCCCCTATTCGTATTGGGCTGATTGGCTGTGGAGAAATGGGAACTGATTTGCTTTCAACTATTGCGCATATGGATGGCATAACAATTGCCGCTGTTGCCTCAAGAACTCCATCCCGTATTTTTGAGGCCGCAACACTCGCCTATGGCGAAGATGGGCATGTACGTGAAGTTGAAAATGCCCATGCCCTTTCACAAGCCATTGAAAAAGGTTTTATTGCAGCAACAAATGATATTGATCTTGTTTTACGCCACGAACAAATTGACATTATCGTTGATGCAACAGGCTATCCTGAAGCTGGAGCAGAAATTGGCTTCAAAGCGCTTGAAAATCATAAACATCTTGTCATGATGAATGTTGAAGCAGACGTTACGATTGGCGCTTATCTGAAACATGAAGCAGAAAAACGAGGCCTTATTTATACACTTGGTGCTGGTGACGAACCTACTTCTTGCATGGAGCTCATCGAATTTGTTTCCGCCCTTGGGCATAAAATTGTGGCAGCTGGAAAAGGAAAAAACAATCCCCTTTTCTTTGATGCCACACCTGATATGTATGAAGAAGAAGCCCTTCAACGGAATATGAATGTGCGCATGCTCGTTGAATTTATTGATGGCTCTAAAACAATGGTGGAAATGGCAGCCATTGCCAATGCCACTGGGCTTATTCCCGATTGTTCTGGAATGCATGGTCCAAAAGCAGCACTTCAAGATTTAAACAAAGTGCTTATCCCAAAAAGAGATGGTGGTATTTTAACGCAATATGGTGTTGTGGATTACTCAACAGGTCAGGGTGTTTCCCCAGGTGTTTTTGTTATTGCAGAAATAGCTCATCCACGTCTGCGTGAACGTATGGAAGATTTAAAAATTGGTCAGGGTCCTTACTTTACTTTTCATCGTCCCTATCATTTAACAGCCATGGAAGTCCCCCTAACCTGTGCACGCATTATGCTTTATGGCAAACAAGATATGGCTCCTCTTCACCACCCGGTAGCAGAAGTCTGCGCTGTTGCAAAAAAAGATTTATATCCTGGTGATCAATTAGACTTCATCGGTCTTTATAGTTATCGTGCTTGGATCATGAACTATGCAGAAGCATGCATGCACCAAGCCATTCCTTGTGGACTCTTAGAAAAAGCAACCGTTACAGCGGAAATTAAAAAAAATGAACTCATCACCAAACACAATACAAGCATTCGTGAAGATCAGTGGATTGCACGTCTTCGTATGAAACAAGATCTTTTGTTGAATCATCCTTCACCTCTCTCGCATACGTAAGAAAGCTTTTATTGTCATTCCTTAAAAGATAAAGAAACTTCCTTATTTTACCTCTTAAATAAGCATACAAAAGATAAAAAGATTTTCTTAATTTCCCCTCTCCTACAAAACTTAAAAACAGCTCTTTATACAGCAAAAGTCCCTATGACTGATCTGTTTATCCATATTCTTTTATCGACCAGCTTAATGCAAAATAGGAAACAAAAGAGAGGCTGATCAAAAGAATAAAAAGCCGATTTTCCTCTTATATAAATGGAAGGCTGTATAAGCAACAATAGATCTTTCCTTACACCCTTTACAAAAAATGACATGAAATAAACGAAGAGGACTCAACTCTTTTTCTCAAAAAAGTGCGTTCATAAGCTGTGGAATGACAAACACCCTAAAAATAGAAAAGGATATTTTAAAACTATTGGCAATAGTTTTAAAAGCTATAAAACCCAATAAAAACAGAAAGAGCAATGCAGATATATTTATATATGCATTGTTACGAAAAGAGCATTTTTACAAACAGCAAAATCAAGCTGTTTGAGAAAACTTACAATTATTTTTTACAACAAAGAAAAAGGAAACGATGTTTCATATTTATTGGTACATTTTGTAAAAAATATTCCCTCTTATTTTCACAACGCGCTTCCTCTTTCCAAAGACAGCTGTCTTGCCCTATATGCTTTATCAAAATACTGAAATGATGCACAAAATAAAAACAATCAACAGCTCAGCTTTGCAGATATTTAAACGAATAATGTCCACATAGATACTATAGTGCCCAATATATCCCTGTTGTTAAAGCACAATACCATAAAATAACGCTTATATTGCTCAAAAAGAATGTACATAAAGCTATTTTTTCAATATTATCAAAAGTGAACGCTCTTGTCTTTTCACCATCGTGAAGAATAGCCAAATCCACTGCTCCCAAAACAGTTCCTTTTTCTAAGACAACAACAGAAACCGCCTTTTTCTTTTGAAGTTTATCTTTCATAAGATGCATGTTTCATCCCTCTAGTGCATTTAGAAAAAAGAATAGATATTATACAAATAAATAAAAAAGACGATTTTTAAATATTTTAAACATAGCTTTCTTTGCTCCTCTTTTTCTTTACTGAAAAATTGAAAGAATATTTATATATATAAAAAACGAAACTTATATTTAATATCTACGGTAATAATAATACATTATGTATTATATGTAAAGACATAAAAAAACATAATTTTAATTGACTAAAAAACCGAATGATTAAAGAATATGAAGCTTCTTTTATAGAATGCAATAGATGTAATCGCTCACTTCATAGAGTATTATTTTCATAAAACTATGAACAGATGCACTCTTTACATAAATGAAAAAGAAATATTCAATTTTCGATGCAAACAAAGCTTTCTTTACTACTCTTTCTCTCTATCAGAACAACATTTTTCATCACTGATGGGCATAAAACAAATCTTTCTTTGCTTTTGAAGAGGATTTAAAGCTATTTCAGCAAAACAACTTTCACAATTTTGACTAAAAATCTTTACCAGTGCTTATTCCTTAGATTTCTTTTACCTGTCAGAAATAATAGAAATACATGCAAATGTAAGCATAAAAAAATTCATAACTTTCTCTCAGTTGAATTTCTCAATAAAGAAAGAAAACCTTTTTCATTTTTTATGAAAGAGCTATACTCTTTAAAATGACAATTTAAAAAGATAGAAGAGCATTTCAAAATAACACCGCGATAGAGAGCATTCTTGAATATTCCGATAATGATCTGAAAGAATAGAGAATATTTTTATCATGAAAGCATGACTTTCTTTCACATCCATATCTGATATGAAAACGCTCTTATTTGCGTTTCTCGCACAGATCAATTAAACTAAAAGAAAGTAATCCACTTCTTTTAATTTCTTTGTCTCTCTTAATTTTTTTAGGCAATAAATATGGTATCCAACACACCTTTTCTCGCTTTGTTACCCTTAGGTGCACACGAATATCATGGAAATCACCTTCCCTTTGAAACCGACTGGATTATAGCTGAATCTTTTGCAAAAGCACTCACGTTACAAACAAAAGAACAATTTCATATTGCACTCTTACCGGTTGAAAAAATTGGTTATTCAAGTGAACATATGGATGTTATGGGCACAAAAACATTAACCTTTTCTGATGCGATAAAACGCTGGATCAATATTGGTGAGAATTGTTATCGTAAAGGCATCAAACGTTTTCTTCTTCTCAACGCACATGGAGGAAATTCTCCTTTAATGAGTATTGTTATCACTGAATTACGCAGACGTTTTTCAATGCTTGCGGTAGCAACAAGCTGGAGTCGTTTTGGTCTTCCAAAAGGTTTCATGGAGCCCTCTCAACAACATCTTGATATCCATGGTGGCTTTATCGAAACCTCTTTAATGCTGTATTTAGCCCCAGAAAAAGTGCATATGGAAAAGGCAAAAAATTTTCATAATAAGCAAGCTGACATGATTGCCAATTATCACTATTTACGCGCTTATGGCCCGCATGCTTTTGGATGGACAATGCGTGATCTTAATCCCCAAGGAGCAGCCGGTAACGCAAGCCAAGCAACCTCAAAAGCAGGAGAAGCAATTTTTACGCATGTTTTAAGCGGACTTCGTGATTTACTTAATGATATCAAGCGATTTGAAATAAATGCATTACAATAAAAGGCCCCCTCATGGAAACGATACAAAATAGGTCCAATAAACTTCCTGTTACAGTTCTCACCGGCTATCTTGGATCTGGAAAAACGACTCTTCTCAATCGCATTCTTAGCGAAAATCATGGCAAACGTTACGTCGTTATTGTCAATGAATTTGGTGAAATTGGTATCGATAATGATCTTATTATTGAATCAGACGAAGAAATTTATGAAATGAATAATGGCTGTGTTTGCTGTACTGTGCGCGGTGATCTTATTCGTGTTTTGGAAAGTTTGATGCAACGCGCGCATCGGTTTGATGCAATCATTATAGAAACAACAGGGCTTGCCGATCCCGTTCCTGTTGCACAAACTTTTTTTATGGATGATGCAATCCATGAAAAAACAGCTCTCGATAGTGTGATAGCCGTTGTTGATGCAAAACATTTTCCGCTTCAATTAAAAAAAAGCCGTGAAGTTGAAGAGCAAATTGCTTTCTCTGATATTATTCTCTTAAATAAAATTGATCTTGTCAGTACGCAAGAGCGTGACCATGTGAAATTACTCATTCTGGCAATTAACCCCCACGCCATTCTTTATGAAACAGAGCGCGCCCATATTTCTCTTGAGAAACTCCTTAACCGTGGTGCCTTTGACCTGCAACGCATTTTAGAAAATGATCCTCATTTTCTCGCTCCACAACATTCAACGCTTAACCAACAACATGCAAACCATGTATGTGGACCTGAGTGCACACATGATCATGAACATTCCCATAGCTCTACCATGCATGACGTTACCATCACTTCTGTGAGTTTAAAAACAGGCGCCCTTCAACCAGAAAAGTTTTTTCCATGGATTCAACAAGTTACGCAGCAACAAGGTCCAGATATTTTGCGTTTAAAAGGTATTATCGCATTTCAGGGAGATGATGAGCGTTATGTCATCCAAGGCATACACATGCTCCTTGAAGGACAACATCAACGTCCATGGCGTGAAGGTGAAAACCGTGAAAGCCGACTTGTTTTTATTGGCCGTACTCTTGATAGCGAAAAACTGAAAACTGGTTTTGAAAACTGTACATAAGCGAGAAGCAATGCCAAGCATTACCCATTATGATCTTCAAAATTACTGCCTTTCCTGTGGTTTTATAGGCAATAAACCAGCCTTTATTTCTGTAGAAGGTTCTATCGTTTTTTTGAACCCAACCCCACAAATCCTTGAAATCCACCAAGGAATAATTTCAAGCCATTTTTCTCTTGATAATACAGCAATCATCACAGGTGGAGAAGATGGAAAAGTCTGCCAAACAACAGCAGATGGCCGTACAGAACAATGCGACAAACAAGAGCGCAAATGGATCAGCAATGTTGCTTTTGGACCAAAGAATATTTTTGCCTTTTCCTCTGCACGCCTCACTGTAGCAAATGTGGGAAAAGGAAGAGAAGAATTGCTTCATGAACACAGTGTAGAAGGTCTTGCTTTTGCTCCTAAAGGTTTACGACTCGCCGTTGCCCATTATAATGGTGTAACCCTTCATTGGCTTTCAACACAAACGCCCCCAACCACATTGATCTGGAAAGGGGCCCATTGTGGTGTTACTTTTTCACCAGACAACCGCTATGTCATTTCCACCATGCAAGAAAACGCCCTCCACGGCTGGCGCCTTAGCGATCATCAACATTTACGCATGAGTGGCTATCCAAGCAAAGTGAAAAGCTGGTCGTGGAGTGCAAAAGGCAAATGGTTAGCAACATCAGGCGCATCCGCTGCAATTGTTTGGCCCTTTCATACAAAAGATGGCCCCATGGGGAAAACACCACTAGAACTTGGCACACGAAACAATGTGCTTGTCAGCACCGTTTCATGTCATCCAAGTGAAGAAGTCGTAGCAATAGGCTTTAATGATGGGATGATTTTATGTGCACATTTTGGCGATGGAAAACAAGTTCTTCTAAAAGATTGCGGAAAGAGCGCTATCTCAACACTAAACTGGGATAAAACAGGACATAACCTCGCCTTTGGGAGTGAAAGTGGTGAATGTGGGGTTATCAACGTCACAGCATGAAAACATTCCCAAAACAATATTGCGCAATTTACAACAAGCAAAAAGCCTTTCCAAGATACGTGAAAAAATCTGCTTTCTTTTTAAAAAGACAAAACAGAAAACAAAATAGCAGCTCCTAATTCACGCTATCTCCTACTCTTAAAGAGAATCTTCAAGCGCCCAACAATAGTCTCGAAATTATAATCCTCTTACGACATCGCTAAAAGCTTATCCTATAAACTCTTTATTGCTAAACCACAGATAGATATTAATAACGCCACTTTGGCTTTTCTTTTATTATAATCGTGATGTATCATGCTTTATGGATAACCCTAGCCGCAAAGCTTATATCAACAAGATGTTAATCACCCCCATGTATATTTCAAAAATATCATATAGATTAAACAGAAAAAACGGCACAATCATCTATCTTATTATCTTAAAAAGAAAGACTTTAAGAGCATATAAATTTTAAATATTTATCATCATAATGGAGAATAAAAGTTCTTTTTAAGCCTTACTGAAAACGTAAAATAATATGTCCCGTATAGCTTTAATATATTGTTTTTACGTAATAAATTTTTAAATTATATAAATAAACAATAACACAATAACATTACAATTTGTATTTATTCTCTTTATGAGAGGTGTATCAAAAAATATAAAATTAAAAATGATAGCGTAATCCACCAGAAAAATGTGTTCCAGAAAAACCCGCTTTGGTTAATTTATACTGATATGTCAAATCGCTATGAAATGCAATCTTTGGAGACAGCCGTGCAGAAAAACCAAAGCCAGTTTCAAAAGAAGAACCAAAAGCCCCTAAGAGAAAATTATCCCCCAAATACACATGGTGTTTATCGCTAAAATCACGAATAACGTGAAATTTACTATAGAAGGAAACCCCTTGTGACTTTTCAAGAGCCATAAGCGCTTTAGTTAAACGCCCACCGATACGCATCATCCAATAATCTGGTTTTTTCATATCAATCGTAAAATTATCAACATCGCGTGTTTCATGAAACTGAAGATGTTGGTAAACAAATTGAACTTGCGGATCAAATATAAAACCGCGACATCCAAGCATAAATTCTTTACCAGCAGTTAAGGAAATGCTCAGAGGGTTTCCTCTTAATGCTGCCGTCTTTCCTCGTTTAAGGGTAAAAACATTCCCCTGAAACAGACCATAAGATAAGAGACCATCCATATAAAGTCCTGTATTATGCTGCATACTGCTATATGCCGTTACTGTCCATTTCTTAAATGTACTTTCTTGGCTTTGTTCAACATTTTGAGGCTGTAAAGAAAGTTTACCATAAGTTCCCATAAGCCCAAAAGATGTCGTAGTGTATATATTCTCGATGAGACTGAGCAAAATACCCGCCTCTATAGCATTATAATCCACATCCCCTCCATAGCCATATTCAAGTGTAGACAAATTAGAACTATAACGATGATTACTGCTATAACCGTGCAAAAAGAGAGCAGGATTTTTATCCATTTTAAACAACTGTTGAGAAAAAACGCGCTGCATTTCTAACTGTTTATTTTGATTGCTGATATCGAGAAATCCAGCATGCGATAAAGTATTTGGCAAAAGAAGATAAGTCGAAACTTGCGGCACAACGGCTCTTACACTTTTTTTCAAATGAGGAACAGATGCAGAAACTGGTATCATTGGTGCAAAAAGAGAAACGCGTGTTTCAATAGAAGAGTGAGGAACGGAGGCAACAAGAACGGGTAGAGAAGAAGACGTGACCGGATCAGAAGCATGAGGCGTTGAAGAAACGGGAACAGAGGGGGAAGAAGAAGTGGGGTCAGGAAAACGAGAGGAAGAAGAAACAAGAGCGGGTACGGAAGAATGTACTGTCGGATCAGAAGAATGAGGCGTTGAAGAGATAGGAACAGAGGGGGAAGAAGAAGTGGGGTCAGGAGCGCGAGAAGAAAAGGAAACAAGGACGGGTACGGAAGAATGTACTGTCGGATCAGAAGAATGAGGCGTTGAAGAGACAGGAACAGAAGGGGAAGAAGAAGTGGGGTCAGGAGCGCGAGAAGAAAAGGAAACAAGGACGGGTACGGAAGAATGTACTGTCGGATCAGAAGAATGAGGCGTTGAAGAGACAGGAACAGAAGGGGAAGAAGAAGTGGGGTCAGGAGCGCGAGAAGAAAAGGAAACAAGGACGGGTACGGAAGAATGTACTGTCGGATCAGAAGAATGAGGCGTTGAAGAGACAGGAACAGAAGGGGAAGAAGAAGTGGGCTCAGGAGCGCGAGAGGTAGGAAGAATCAGAACGGGTACAGAAGGCGTTATCGGATCAGAAGCGTGAGGCGTTGAAGAAGCGGGAACAGAGGAGGAAGAAGAAGTGGGATCCGGAGAGCGAGAGGTAGGAGGAACAAGGGGGGAGATAGAAGGAAAAAAGCCTACCGGAATAGGCTCATCTGCGGCAGGTAAAGCACCAAAAGGTGGAGAAGAAAAGTCTGATGTTGTAACAGGAGGTAAAAAGGTCTCTCCTCCAGAAACTTCCGTTTTTGTTTCAAAATCAGAATCCATAGGATGCCCTGCAATCTCAGTTATATTAGGAAACACATCAGAAGAAGAAGGAGAAGCAACAAATTTACTTTCAAGGCGAAAGTCCCAAAATGTTTGTGCATCTTTAAGAACTTTTTGAGCAGGATCTGCAGGACCTGAAGAAGAACTTGGACCATAAGCAACAAGATGATACTGATAAGGTGAGCCATACGGTGTAACATACCCACCACTCAGCTTAAAAGAATCCTCCTTTGCTGTTCCATAAGCCTGAATAATAGAAATCCCTTGGTTATTTCCACCCTCTCCGGTCAGTGCCCCAGGACTTCCTGGAGCACTATACACATGTACCATGGTTTCTCCCAAAACATCACCATTGATTAAAAGCCTATCCGTCTTTTGCTCTTGAAGCGTTCCCCCCTTATCTAAATAACTATTAAGATAAAGCTGTGCACCATCTTTTGCCTGATAAACGCTACCCTTTCCTTTTCCAACGAGGAGAGTTTGATACATAGTGTTATCTGTATCTATGGATTTTAACCTTTCAAAAACAAGAGAGCTCTTTTCAAGATGAAGTGAAGAAACAGAAGAATAATCACTTGAAAGAGAAGCCGTGGAAGCAAAACTTTGTAATTTTTCATATTTGGGTCGCAATAAAATCCATTTTGAATCGTTCTTTAATACAATTCTGGCCGTAGCACTCTGATCCATAAAGGCGCCCCCTTTAAGCGTAGAGGCATCAGCAGTAATATTCACAAAAGCATCCTCTTCAGCTTTTAGCAATAAATCTCCAAAGACGCTTGAACCTTCTGTCAATTGAATCAAACTCTCAAATTTACGGCTGTAAAGAGCAGCGCTTTCGGGAACTTTAAAATCCGTATTTTTCAACTGGACTTCCCCTTTTCCAGATAAAATGATTTTTCCCATTCCTTGAAAAACACCTTCCCAAAAAAAGTTCATCCCATGAAACCCTCTATTTCTTACAAGAAAAGAGGAACTTTCAATCTGAACCGCTTTACTATCATTTCCCTCTAAAAAAATTCCATGGCTATTAACAACATTAACTCTCCCTTTCTCAAGTGCAAGAGTGCCAGCACCTTGAAGAACAGAAAAAGCCGCACGTTGATTATAATTGCCTACCGCTTGTTCTCTTCTTTTGCCATATTGTCCCCTCCCCATAATTGCAACATTTTTTAAATTAATTTCTCCCTCTCCTGCTACTTGAATCCCAATCCCATCAGAAAAATCAATTTTTCCCTTTTCCATTTGTATTTTTGCTTTGCCATGGCTTAAAAGACTTATTGCACCAGATTGCGTTGTAATGGTTGTATCGCTTAAAAAAACGAATGAACTCTCACCAACGGCACTCACCCCCATTCCTGTCGCTTTAATCACTCCCTCTCGCATCTCAAATGCTCCCCCCTCATCAACCTCTGCTCCAATCGATATATTATTGAGCATAGAATCGCTAAGAGAAACGCCTCCCTTTTTTGAAGCTTTGATAGCCGTTGTCCAAGAGCTTTCTTCTGAATGAGCATTTATGTTAGCAATACCGTTAACGATGATCTTCTGACCTTCGATAAGTGTATCTTTTCCCGATGCCTCTATCGCTGCACCACTGCTTTTATCCCTGACATTGTAGATTTTATTAGAAATTTCATGCTGTTGACCATCATTACAGCGATAAAATGATGCGCTTTCACTACATGAATAGAATTCTTTTCCAGAAGAAGATTCATGTGCATCAACGTGATGTACCAAAAAAAATAGAACGGTTGTAAAACGATATAAAGAAAAAGGATATTGAGAGATTTTGATCATAATTTTTCTGCAAACTTTCTTCCCCTTCCCATAAAAACAAAAACACACGCCCTGCTTTATTATATACGGGGCATATAATACATTTTGTATTTTATTAATCCATTTTGTATTTTATGTAAAGTCAAAATTTTAAAATATGAAAAATGTCATAATCAAAATCCAGAATTCTCACAAAAAGCGTATCAAAATATCCTTGAAAAACATAAGCAAAGCGGCATTTTAAAAATGTCGCTTTTTCAAAACATCGTATCAATTTATCTATGGTCAAAATTGCCATAAAAGTGAAAATTCATAATATGAAAATAAAAAAGCATGGCGTATAGTTTTCTCATCTCATTGCTAAAATGAGAAAATACGCCCATAAAATGAGATCTTTAAGATATGTAAGAGACTGCTCTTACTGTAAAAAACAAGAAAAGCCACAAGGTGTACCTTGTGGCTTTTAAAAGAATTATTAAAAAACAAATTAGAAATGATAGCGTAATCCACCAGAAAAACTGGTCCCTGAAAAACCAGCCTTGCTTAGCTTATGCTGATAAACCAAATCACCATAGAATGTAAACTTTTGCGACAATTTTGCCTTAAAACCTAGCCCAGCTTCTAGAGAAGACCCCAAAGCACCCAATTTAAAAGCATCTTTGAAATGGACAGATTTTTTTTCTTCTAAACTATGCGAAAGATGAATCTTACTATAAAAAGAAACATCATAATCCTTTTCTAAAGCAAGCGTTTTTCTCAAAAATCCACCAACACGCATTGTCCATTGATCCAGTCTTCCCATATCAACATCAAAATTATCAATATCACGGACCTTATCAAACTGAAGATGTTGATAAACAACTTGAAGTTGTGGATCAAAAACAAGACCTTTATGTCCTGTTAGAAATGTTTTTCCCCCCATCAAAGAAGCACTAAAAGGTTTGCTCTTCAATGTTGCAGTTTTACCCCGTAAAGGTGTAAAAACATCACCTTGGAATAAACCATAAGATAAAAGACCATCAATATAAAAGCCAGCATCATGCTGCATACTACCATAGGCTGTCACAGTCCATTTATCAAATGTACTTTCTTGACTTTGTTCGACATCCAAGGGTTCCAGAGAAAGCTTGCCATAAGATCCCATAAGGCCCAAGGATATAGCATTGTCAGTATTCTCAATTGTATGTAACAAAACACCTGTCTCGATAGCATGATAACCAAGATCACCGCCATATCCATATTCCAATACAGACAGATCTGAAGTATAATGGTAACTTCCCCCATAGGCACGTGAAAATAAAGCAGAACTTTTATGTGTTTCTAACATTCCAGAAGAAGTTGTACGCAATATCTCCAATTGCTTATTTTGATTGCTAAGATCCATCAATCCACTATGGAATATACTATTTGGCAACAGCAGATAAGTCGAAACTTGCGGAACAACAGCCTTTTCCATCACTCCAGAATGATATTCCCGATCAAGACCCGTAACGGAACCAAATTGGGAATAAAAATCTGACACAAGTCGAGACCCAGAAGGCCGAGAACCAGAAGATAGACTAGATTCGCTATGAGGATCGATATGCCCATTCTCAAGACGGAAGTCCCAAAAATCTCCTTCACCTTCAACGAGTCTTTGCGTGAAATCGGCCCTCCCTAAATCAGATTGTGGTCCATAAGCGCGCAGCCTGTACTGATAAGGTGAACCATCCAATGCGACATAATCACCTTCCAACTTAAAAGAATCTTTCTCAGCTGTTCCAGAGACCTGAATAATGGAAATACCTTTATTATTTCCATATTGTCCTGTTCCTTCTCCTAAACTTCCAGCAACAGCTCGCACACGCACCATTGTCTTTCCCGAGACATTCCCATGAATTAAAAGCCGATCAGTTTTTTGTTTTTGAAGAACTCCACCCTTATTAAGGTAAGTATTAAGATAAAGACGCGCATGACCTTGCGCCTTATAAACCTCACCTTCTCCATTGCCAATGCGCAGTGTTTGATAATCACTCGCTATATTCGCCCTTGGTTTTTCAAAAGAAATAGAACTCCCCATCAGATGTATTAATGAAACCGACGAGACACCTACAGAAACAGAATCGCGTACCCCCCCATATCTTGGTTGTGATAAAATCCATTCTGAACCATTTGTTAACCGAAGCTCAGCAAAAGACCCTTCATCAAGACGCACTCCTCCCTTAAGGGTCGAAGCATCAGCTGAAATCTTTAAAAAAGAATCTTTTTCAGCTTTTAATAATAGATCCCCAGAAATTTCAGATTTTCCTAAAAGTTTAATAAGACCACCGGATTTTTCGCTATAAATAGCGACACTTTCTGGTGCTTTTAATGTGCTAGCATATAAATGAACATTGCCTCGCTTAAGCAAATTGGTCTTTGGCAAACTTCCAAATAACACACCTTCCCCAAAAAAACGATAAAGTCTCTCTTTTTCATAAAGACCAGTATTTAGCCGATCCGCTTCAGAAGCTTGCCCATCAAAAAAACGCAAAGCATAATGTCTATTCCCCTCCACAACAACCATGGAATCTTTCATATCAATATAACCAACGTTTCCTTGAAATGAAACACCATGAGCCCTCGTCACATTAACCTTACCTGTCTCAAAACGAATATAGCCACCATTTTGAGACATCTGAAAAGCTGAATTTTCACTATGTTTACTGCTCTGAGCTCTCAGTCCCCCCTTTTGGGTAATATTCACGCTCTTTAAAGAAATTTGTCCTTTTTCTCTTGTAAGAATTCCTGTCCCCTTTGTCAGATCAATTTCTCCTCCTTCTATATAAACTTCTCCTAAATGATCTGCTATTATAGCATACTGCCAAAACCTTTCTCCCACAATATCAGCATTTATCGCATCTTTAATGGTGATATTCTTTCCCTTAATCGCTGTATTTTCTCCAGATGCTCTTATAGCAGACTCTTTATTTGTGTCCTTCATTTTCTGATAAGTCTTATGAGAAATAGAGCCCTTAAGCCCCCTATTACACCAAAGAAACGGATCTTCTATCCTACATGAAAATTCATTTTCACCCTTTTGCACGGCAACCGCAACAGAAGTATTTGATTGTACGCTAGCACTTGTAGTATCCGTTTGAACCCCAGCGCTAACATTGTTTACAAAAAAAAGGATGGCTGTCGTAAAAGTACATAAAGAGAAATGATTTTGAAATATTTTGACCATAATTCCACCATATTCCCCCCACTTGTTTAAAAGAGTGATATCTTGCTACACTGTATTAAAGGAATATTTAATACGTTTTGTTAGAATTCTTTATATTTATTAGTTTATTTTGTATTTTATGTAAATGCAGAATAAAAAATTATGAAAAAACAACAATTTCAATTCGTCTCTTTTTAAAAAGATGGCTAAAAGTAGGTATAAAAAGCAATATTTAAAACATATGTTATTGTCTCTTTGAGACAAACGTGACATGTATCAATGCTCTAAAACGAACATAAGCTTTTGTATAATAAATGCGAACAATGATAAGCTTATATCTGTCTTACTGGTTTTTAAAATGTAAATACAGCCTCGCTCGCTGAAAAAAGAGAGAGGTAAAGGAAAAACCAAATTCTGTCTTCTATTTTAAAAAAGAAAAACGGCACCATTCACGTTCTTTATATAATCAAAATATAAATAAATCGCTTTTTGAAATTATTATAAAAACTATTCTTATTCCTTTCCAAATAGTGTTTAGCACATACCAATCTCTCTTATAACATACCAGTAAATGATCTTATCGCATCAAAAGAGAGATAAAATAAAAAGATATTCAAAATGACAAAACAATAAATCTACGAATATAGACAACCGCTATAAAATGAGATAATCATTCAGACAAAAATGAATCAAAGCTCTCATACATAAAAAACAAAACTATAATTATTCTACCTTGTATTAAAAACAGCGAAAATCTCTTGAAAACAATACAAATCATTACAAAGAAGAAGGCAGCATCTTGCGCTGCCTTCTATATAAAAGAATGTACTATAGCTTATCCTTAAAAGTGATAACTCAGCCCACCAGAAAAACTCGTTCCTGAAAAGCCCGACTTTGTCAACTTATGCTGATAAGCTAGATCACCATAAAGTGTGAAGTTTTGAGACAGTTGGGCATTAAACCCTATTCCCGTTTCTAATGAAGAACCAAAAGAACCAAGCTTAAAAGCATCTTTAAAATGCACAGATTTCTTTCCTCCCAAACCATGAGAAAGATAAAGTTTACCATAGAAGGAAACAACATGTGGCTCATCATCAGACACATCAAGTGTTTTTGTTACACGCCCTCCAGCGCGTACCACCCATTGATCAAGTTTTCCCATTTCAATATCAAAATTGTCAATATCACGGGCTTTCTTAAACTGAAGGTGCTGATATACAACCTGAATTTGGGGATCCACAGTCAAGCCTTCCTCCCCTGTCATAAACATTTTACCAGCAGTCAATGAAGCATTAAGAGGATGGCCCTTTAATGTTGCCGTTTTATCTCTTGCAAGCGTGCGAACATCACCTTCAAATAAACCATAAGATAAAAGACCATCGACATAAAAGCCTGTGTCATGCTTCAATCCACCATATGCCATCACTGACCATTTATGAAATGGACTCTTTTGACTCTGTGCAACATCCAAAGGCTGCAAAGAAAATTGCGTATAAGATCCCATAACCCCAAAAGACGCAGTACTATATGCGCTTTCTATAGCAGACAACAAAACACCTGCCTCTACGGCATGATAATCAAGCTCACCCCCATAACCATATTCCAACATGGAAAGATCTGAAGTATAACGGTGACTACCACCATAACCACGCAAGAAAAGATAAGGCATCTGCCCCTTTTCCATTTCCTCTCCAGAAAAAGTGCGTAGAGCTTCTAACCGCTGATTTTGATTCCTTATATCCATTAAACCAACTTGAAACAAAGCATTTGGCAAAAGGAGATAAGTTGAAACTTGCGGAGCAACAGCTTTTACACCAGGCTTAGGACTAGGAGGAGGTGTTGGCGTAGGACCAGGAGGAGGTGTTGGCGTAGGACCAGGAGGAGGCGTTGGCGTAGGACCAGGAGGAGGTGTTGGCGTAGGACTAGGTTGAGAATCCATATATTTACTTTCAAGACGAAAATCCCAAAAGTCTCCGCTTCCCTTCACTAATCTTTGTCCCTGATCTGCTGCCCCTAAATGAGATTGCGGACCATAAGCTGAAAGCTGATACTGATAAGGTAACTCTCCCAATGTAACATAACCACCTGCTAATTGAAAAGAATTCTCCTCTGCATTTCCAGAAACCTGAATAACTGAAATACCTTGAGTATTTCCACCATTTCCTGTAGATCCTCCTGGGCTTCCTTCAACAGCGCGCACATGAACTAGCGTTGTTCCAGAAACATCACCATCAATCAAAACACGATCCGTCATTTGATGACCAAGCGCTCCCCCGCCATTTAAATAAGAGTTTATAAAGATATGCGCCCCGCCTCGCGCTCTATAAACCTCGCCCTTGCCTGTTCCAATAGTAAGAGTTTGATAATCATAGGTCGAAGATGATTTTAGCCTTTTAAAATTAATAGAACTCTCATCCATAAGGCTTACCAAAGAAATATTAGATTTAGGCTGATTTCCCTGCAAATTCTGTTGTAAAATCCATGTAGAACCACTGCCTAAATAAAGCTCAGCATTAGAATGCTCATCAACAGAACTCCCTCCTCTAAGAGTAGAAGCATCAACCAAAAGAATCACAGATGCACCATGCTCAGCTTTTAACAATGAATGCCCTGAAAGAGTGCTCTGCGACAAACTCACCGCACCAGAAACCTTATTTTGACCATAAATGGCTGCACCACCTAAAGCAGAAAAATTTGTTTTGCTCAAAGTAACAACATCTAATCTTGCTGGAGTTTTTTCTTTTTCTAATAAATTTTCTTTTTTATTTTCAGATTCTTCTAATTGGTTTTCTCTCTTAAAATATATCCCGTGGTATCCCTCACCATTCACTTTAACAGAAGAAGACTTTAAATTAATCTCAGTTACATAAAAATTATCTGCCTCATCTTCATCCCCATCTTCAGAAGAAGATGCCGAAAGATCTGAAGGAATAACGGAGCTTTTTAAGAATACTCCATGTGTATTCTTCGTTTTAATATTGCCCTGAAAATCAACAGAAGCACCCTCATCCACTACAAAAACAGCATGACCTTTGTCTTTTGTTCCCTCACCATTAATTGTAACCCCGTCAAAAACGACCTTTCCTCCCAACACTGCAGAAACCCCATTACTATCCTTAAAGTCCAACATTCCCCCTTCCATCCAGATATTTGCCCCACTATGGCTCAAAAAACTATATGGCCCATTACGTGTGTTAATTTCCGTTCCCTCTAAAATGACCAGTGAATGCCCTATTGCTTCAACAGCCTTATTACTTTCCTTAATCATCCCCTTTTTTATTTCCACTATCCCATTATTAGCAAAAAGAGCGGTATTTACATTCTCAAGCTTTGGTTCGATTAAAACAACCTTCCCGTCTTCTGATACAGACACAGCACGAAGAAAATTTTTATCAGGAACCTCACTACCAACAATAACATTCTTCCCCTGTACTCTTGTCCCTATCTTTTTTACCGTTATCGCTGTAGGATCAGAAGGATAATGAGAGGCATTATCACGCGTAATCTTATAAGATTGATTGTCAATTCTACCTTCTCCACAATTATCGCATACATAATACAACCCATTGTAGAAATAGAATAGAGGCTCCAAACCTTTTCCATCAGCTTTTTCATGTTGGACAGATGTATTTACCTCACCAGAACTCTCTCCACTTTCCCCACTCAAGTTATAATAGTTAAACCCTCCACTGATACCAAGACGGTTAGTCCCTCCAATAGGAGGAAGGGAAACATCACCAATTCCACCTTCTCTGCGAGAAGAATCGGCATGCATATTATCTTTATCAGAGGTTTCTTCATTCCTTTTTTGAAGACTCTCCCCACTCTCCCCCTGAAGAGTTTTCCCTAGGTTACTTCCACAAAGAGGACTCGTATGTACATCATTTACATCACAGCTCTGCCCACTCTCCCCCTGAAGAGGTTTCCCTAGGTTACTTCCACAAAGAGGATTCGTATGTACATCATTTACATCACAGCTCTGCCCACTCCTCCCCTGAAGAGGTTTCCCTAGGTTACTCCCACAAAGAGGACCCGTATGTACATCATTTACATCACAGTTCTGCCCACTCCTCCCCTGAAGAGGCGGCCTACCCGCGTTACTCCCACTAAGAGAAGGAGCAAAGACTCTGGGCCTTCCACTTCCTTGTCCCCAAGAACCATGTACACCGTAGCCAGTATCCACACCAGTAAAGAGGCTATATTCATTTTTAGGAGTAATGCTGATATCATAATCATAATATGGGCTACTCCCCCCCCCATCATTATAAAGACTAACGACATAATTCCCACTGTCAGCAACACCATCCCCATTGCCCTGATAGGTATAGACACCAGGCCCCATAACCTGAGTTTTTGTTATAGTATAAGCTTTACCGCTTTCCCCTATAGCTGAACAAACTCCCACTCCATTATGGAGAAAAGAAAGAATAGCTGTTGTGAAAGTACATACATATACATGATTTTTAAACACTTTAATCATCGTTCCCTCGAAACTTTCCTTCCCCTCTCATTGAAAATAAAAACACGCGTAAAAACATCTCTCTGAGCACCCAAAATACGAAAAGGTGAACCAAAGGACGCATCTCATGTGCTCATTTGATCTGTGTAATGAATGATCAAAACAAATTGGGTGGAAGCTCTATAGACAATAAAAACCACTCATAAGAGAATAATCACTCTATACAATTTATACGTGTATAATGCATTCTGTATTTTGTGTAAAGCAAAAATAAAACTAATGCGTGCAATTAATTAAAATTACAACTTGTTATCGTGTTTTTGAAAAATCGGTTAAAGATATGTATGCGGAAAATATTACCCCAATTCGTAAAAAACGAATTTTAAAAAACAAGGTATAGCAAGTATTATAGTGGTTAAATCAGATCAGCATAAACAAGATATTATTGATAAATGCTATACTCTCCCCACGACTAAAAGCATTTACAGGTAATGGGCTAAATTATCTCATTATCGGTAAAATTTAAAAAATTGCTGAAAACAGAGTAAAATACTTTTATGCACAAACAAAAATAATGTGCATTTATAACCTCAAAAGAAAGTTCTTTAAGAACAACATATTGTTATAAAGCAAAAGGCAGCACGATGTGCTGCCTTTTCCATAAGAGAAATATATCCCTTATCTTTAAAACTGATAGCGTATGCCTCCAGAGAAACTCGCTCCAGAAAAACCAGCTTTACTGATTTTCTGTTGGTAGAGAACATCAGCATAAAGGGAAAACTGCGGCAATAATTTAGCATTAAAGCCTAATCCAGCTTCTATGGAAGAGCCCAAAGCTCCCAACTGGAAAGCATCACCGAAATTCACCGATTGTTTTCTTCCAAAACCATGGGTCAGATAAAGCTTACCATAGAAAGAAACGGCATTTACTCCTTTGGCTTCTGTCATCGTCTTTGTCAAACGCCCACCAAGACGCACCACCCATTGATCCAGTTTGCCCATTTCAATGTCAAAATTGTCAATATCACGAGCCCTATCAAACCGGAGATGTTGATAGATAACCTGAGCCTGCGGATCAATGACAATACCTTCATATTTCATTGCGATTGTTTGTCCACCCGTCAAAGAAACACTTAAAGGATTGCCTTTTAATGTTGCAGTCTTGCCGCGTGTAAGAGTATGAACATCACCTTTAAACAAACCATAGGATAACAGACCATCTACATAGAAACCTGCATCATGCTGCATGCTACCATACGCCGTAGCAGTCCATCTATCCAATGCATTCTTTTGGCTTCCTTCAACATCTAAAGGATTCAAATATACTTTTCCATAAGATCCCATAACGCCTAGAGACAGAGCACTGTCAGCACTTTCTATTGTGTGCAACAAAGCACCAGCCTCTACACCATTATAATCGACCTCACCTCCATAACCATATGCAAGCTTAGACAAATCAGAAGTATAACGGTAGCTCCCACCATAACCACGTGCAAACAAAGCAGGTTTCTCACGAACTTCCATCATTCCACTTGAAGTCGTGCGTAATGCCTCTAATTGCTTATTTTGGTTGCTAGCATCTATCAAACCTGTATGGAATAAACTATTTGGCAAGAGCAAATAAGTCGGAACTTGCGGAACAACAGCTCTTACAGCATTTTCAGGAAGGGGAATAGATTCAACTTCAGGAACAGAAATCGCATGGAAACCTTTTGATTTAACATACTGATTCTCTAAACGGAAGTTCCAAAATTCTCCACCATCTTGCACAAATTTTTCGCGAACATGCTCCTGTGCTGAAGTCGCGTCTGGACTATAAGAACGAAGAGTATATTTGTAAGGCGAGTTATGCAGTGCAACATAATTACCAGCCAGTACGAAGGAATCCTTTTCTGCGTTTCCGTAAACCTGGATAAGTGAAACAGCATGCGCATTCTGGGTGTTGTCTTTACCTGCTCCTACATTTCCGGAAGTTCCGTGTACATAAACTGTAGTTTTTCCAGAAACATTACCACGAATTAACAAACGATCGGTTACTTGATTATTACTCGAATCGTTAGGATTCAAATACGCATTGAGACGAATTGAAGCATCGCCCTGCGCCTCATAAACCTGACCACTTCCATTTCCAATACGCAGAGTTTGATATTCCCTTCCAGATTCTGAAGGTTCAAACTCAATAAGACTATTTATAAGACTTACAGAAGAAATACATGAATCGGCGCATTCTGAATTCGAAAGCTCCCAATTCTTTACACTTCTCTTTAGAAGCCATTCTGATCCATTCGTCAAATTCAATTGAGCATAAGAGTTTTTATCAACATGGATACGCCCTGCAATAATGGAGTTATTCACTGAAAGTAATACATTAGAGTGATTTTCAGCTTTCAATAACATATCACCAGAGAAAGTTGTCTTATTTTCTAAGGAGACACGACCTGCTGAATTGTTGCCATAAATTGCTATACCTTTTGCAACTTCGAAATTCGTTCTTTTCAACGAAACTTCCCCGCTTACAGCTTGTGATCCAGTATTTCTTTTAACAACATATACTCTCTCAGTGGTATTTGTTTTTTGGGACTGTTCCACTGATGGCTCTAAAACAGCTTTCCTTAAATTCTCATTTTGACTTTGTCTATTTATTCCTTTCTTTGTTATTCCATCAAAATATATACCATATTTCCCATCACCCTCCACGTTAACCGTAGAAGACTCTATACTAACGCGATTTGTAGACGTAGACGGACGTGCATCAGCAGATCTCCTTCTCCTAGAGGAACCCGTCTCAGCAATAGCATCATTATCCATAATCCACAAAGCGTTGGCATCAGTCACAACATGCCCATTTGTAAACTCAACAGAACTACGATCACTCAACAGAAAAGCAGCGCGTCCAAATGTTTCTGTAGAATGTGCTGCTGCCTTTCTCGCAGTAATGTTCACATTATCTAATTTAATACGTCCGCCCAATTCCGATCTCACTGCCACTCCGTCTGTAAGACTAATTGATCCAGACTTCATAGTAGCCTGACCTCCATTGCTCGCCAATCCTGCTACAGCGAAAGGTCCTGACACACTAATTCTCGTATTATCCAACTCAACAGAGGAATCGGAATTTACGAAAACGCCGGCATAACGCGCATTGATCGCCCCACCAGTCATTTGAACCTTCCCACCACGTTGGGCCTCAACTCCGATCATAGAAGATTGAATATTTGAGTTTTTATTCAAAACAATCTTTGCACCATCTTCCGCAAGCACAGCACTCACAGGTTGCAACTGATTAAGATCAACAGACCTCTCACGCTCAAGAGAAACAGTACTAATGATGGTTGTACCCTCCACATTAATCGTTGTATTGGGCTGCATTGCACGCACAGAATGTTGCGTATCACCACTTACTCTCAGTGTACGACTTTCTATTTTATATGATCTTCCATCATTACATGTATAAGAAGTAGATACTGCTTGGGTATTATTATTATTGATAGCATCGCAATTAGAAGCAACCTGTTGAGTATGAGCAATAGGCACAGCAGTTACAGTGGGAGATACATTCGATTCCCCAGAAGTTCTAGATCCCTCAGAAGATAGCAAAACGACTCCCTCAGCCCCTTCAGATCTAGACAAAAACCTAGATTTAGACAAAGACTTTCTAGAACTAGCAGATTGCTTAGGACCCTTAGTTTCTCCAGAAACCGCCGGCTGTTGCGTAGTAGTAGTATCAGGCTGAGTCGTAGTATTAGCAAGCTGTTGCGTAGTAGCGGTATCAGTCTGTTGCGCAGGAGTAGTATCAGGCTGTTGCGTAGTAGCAGTACCAGTCTGTTGCGTAGTAGCAGTACCAGTCTGTTGCGCAGTAGCAGTATCAGTCTGAGTATTAGCAAGCTGCTGCACAGGAGTAGTGTCAGCAGATTGCTGCGTAGTAGTAGACGTGGAAGCAACGGATTGGACGCGTGCTACAGGTGCAAGTCCCTGAGATACAGAAGAAAAACCCGGTGTCATAGAAATATCACTTGTAGACATTTCTTCTAAAGTATTACCAACTGTATCAGATCCTGTGGGTGAAACAGGTAAAAGAGATCCTTCAGAACCAATATTCTCAAGTAAAGGAGTAGAAGAAGCACCCTCTGTTAATCCTGCAGACAAACCGCTTGTCTCATCTACAGTCCCCACAGGTTGAGGAGGAACAGAAAGAGGGGGCGTATTTATTGTTCCTAAAGACTCACTTACGTTAGATCTTTCGCGTGCTTCAGGACCTCCAACTGCTGTTTCAGGGCTTCCAACTGCTTCAGATTTCAAAATAGTATTAGGTCTTTCAGGTGTAGCCCCTCCCGTTCCCAAACTTCCATTCTCTACAACACCACCAGGAGCAGAACCAGGTTCTACTGCATTTGGTTGCGAAACAGAACCTTCCACAGGGCTATTTACAGTTTGCAATTTACCTTCTAACCGGTACTCCCAAATCTCTGGACTTGTTGACAAACTACTATCAAAATACGTTATACCTGGAATATCTGAAGAAGTCGTTTTATTGTAAGCGCGAAGGATATATGGATAAGGTAAACCTTGCACTGTAACATACTCATTATCCAACGTAAAAGATTCTGCTGTTGCCTGTCCATAAACCTGAATAAGTGAAATACTCTTATATTCTGGAACAATTGACATACCCCTAGATTCTTCACCTGCACCATTTTGATCTTGTGAACTACCTTCACCATTTTCGAGAACATTGGATAGTTTTTCATTCACATGTACCTTAGTTTTACCAGAAACATTACCATGAATAAAAAGCCTATCAGACATTTGAGCATTTGTTGCTGCATAAGCTGACACAGATGCGCCAAAATAAATATGAGAATTTCCAGAAGCAGTGTAAACTATGCCACTTCCATTTCCTATGCGAAGCGTTTGATAATTACCGTTTTGAGAAAGAAATGCAACTGTAGAATTATCAAGTTTTATAGATGAAAGACAAGAATCTATACAATTTCCATTCAATCTCGTTTGACTTTTCGTTACGTGCCACTCCGATCCGTTAAACAAATAAACCCTAGCATGCGCATTTGAATCAAAATAGGTAGCACCTCTAATTATAGAATCATTAACAAAAGCTGACACATCAGCCTTAGATACAGCTTTCAAGAATAAATTACCGGAAACTTCTGATTCTCTATCTATAAGAACAGAACCTTTCATATTATCACCCAAAAGGACTACACCCTCAGGAACCTTAAGAGTAGTTCGTTGCAGAAGAACTAAAGGCTCCTTATTTTCACTAGAATCATCAATTCTTCCAGTTCCTTGCGGTTCAGTTGCTTTTGCTTTTTGCGTTCTATCTTGATTATCAAAATATACGCCAATAGATGATGCATCCGTCAGATTAATAGTTGAAGATTCTATAGAAGCCTTAACCTTAAATTCTCTCTTTTTCTCCCCTGACGATTGAACTAAAATTTTGGGCATAAGATGTTTAACATAATTCGAAGCAGCACGAAAATCTCTAAAGGGATGTTGTAATGTAATATCCCCCGGCACTTGCTCCATAATCACATCGCTCTCATCCACAGAGACCCATACAGCAACAGTATTCACACCATCAGAATTGTTAAATTTCCCATTTTTAAAGGAAACAAAGCCTCCATCTACTACTAAAAGGCCAGTCGGCAATATTTCAGAACTTTTGGTCACACTGTTCGCATTTTCAGGTACGTTTTTTTGGATTTCAATCTTACTCCCATCTACCCGAACCATTCCTCCATGATCTACCATAACGGCTATTCCACCGGCTGGTAAAACCACTTCCCCCGCTTTCATAGTTATTGCTGACTTATAAGCGCTATGCAAACCAATTGCACTAATACCTAAAACGTCATCCTCTTCCTCCTCTTCCTCGTCTTCCTCTTCCTCGTCATCGTCATCGTCATTATCGTCATCAATCCACTTTTGGCCAATCACATTAATCTTTGTTCCATCCAAAGCAATAAGTGATTCACCATCATCATCATTACCATCACCATCAATATCACCATTAGCTTCAACGCCCACAGACGTAACCTGGATGCTTCCACCTTTCATGAAGACCACTCCATTATAGCCAGCATAAAGACCAACTTCAAAATCACTGATTGATGAAGTGCTCAATTCAATCCGTCCATCTTGTGCGGCAAATACAGCGCTTCCAGAGTACAGCCCTGCATACTCAGGATCCTCATCTTCATTAGGTTTATACTGAAGTTTCGTATCAGACAATTTAATAACCGTCGAATCAACGCCAAGAGGACCTTTTCCACCAGCGGCTCCCACACCAGGAACTGCTCCACCAGCACCTAATCCACCAGCGCCTACCCCACCAGGAACCCCACCAACGCCTACTCCACCAGGGACTCCACCAACACCTACTCCACCAGGGACTCCACCAACACCTACTCCACCAGGGACTCCACCAACACCTACTCCACCAGGGACTCCACCAGCAGAATCTTCTTCTTCTGCTGCTGCAACATTTCCCGCTGCTACAGCGTTAGCACCCTCCGTCGTCACAACAATCGTACTGCCACGCATTTCGTGCACCGCACCATCTTTACACAAAATAGGTTTATGTGCACTATCGGAATCTTTGAACTTACATTCATAGATACCGCTCGCACCAACACTAGGAGACGCAGGAGGAGAACCACTCGCTATAGAAACATCAGCACCTTGTAAAAAGAAGAGAGCACTCGTTGTCAGTGCGTACAAACGTGTACGTTTTTTAAATACATTGATCATATGTCAAACTTTCTAAATTAACTTGCAAAAGCACTAGAATTAAGTGAAAATGAGATAAGTGCACGTTTTGTAACATACATTAGTCTGTTTTACAACATAGTGTTATTTATTAATATATTGTTTTGTGCATAAAAATACCTCAATTAAGTTTTTAAGTGCATAACCCCTTGTTTTTTTTATAAAAGGATAAAATGACAATGATAAAATACCTCAAACAGGTAACTGTTGTTTTGCTTCTTGCAGTAAGCTTTGCAACATCTTCATGGGCAAATGTAACGGTCAATCACGCTTCAGGCAGTACTTCTGTTCCCACCTCACCGCAAAAGGTTGTTGTGTTTGATCTTGCTTCGCTAGATAATATGACACACCTTGGTATCACGGCAGTTATCGGTGTTCCTGAAGGAAAAAAACCTACCTATTTGCAGCAATTTGATGATGCAAAATATGAAAAAATCGGCACTCTTTTTGAACCAGATTATGAAAAAATTGCCACTCTTCAACCTGATTTGATTATCATTTCCTCAAGAACGCAAGCCAAATATAAAGATTTATCCAAAATCGCTCCAACGATTGATCTAACAGTAGGAAATGAAACCCCTCTTAAAGATATTAAACGGAATATCTCTATCTTGGGAAAAGTTTTTAATAAAGAACAGGAAGCAAAAAAGGAAATTACAAAACTCGATGAAACTTTAGCTGAAGTTCGTAAAAATACAAAAGCAAAAGGTACTGGACTTATACTCATGACCTCAGGCGGAAAAATCAGTGCTTTTGGTCAAAAGTCACGTTTTGATATTTTTCATTCTGCATTTGGAATTACTCCTGCAACCGATAAACTTACAGTGCAAAAACATGGGCACCTCATTTCCCCAGAATTTATTCTCGAAACCAATCCTGATTGGTTATTGGTAATTGATCGAGATGCAGCAATCGGACGAGAAGGACAATCTGCAGAACAATTGCTCAACAATGAACTTGTTCATCGCACCACAGCTAGCCAAAAGAACCAAATCATTTATCTCGATTCTTGGAGTTGGTACCGTGCAAGTGGTGGTTTAACAGGAATAAACGAAACTGCTCAGCAGATCAACAAAGCCTTTACAAAAAGCAAATAAGAATATTTAAAGAACTTGCTTGCTATAAAAATACACTTTAAAAAGCAAAGAGTGTCTAAAGGCATTCTTTGCTTTTTCATTAGAAAATAATTTAAACGTGAAAAATTATTGGATAATCATAACACTTTTGATTCTATTGTCTTTTCTCAGTATCTTCGTTGGTTACTCGGATGTAAGGCCTTCTGATCTCTTAGCTGGCAATCCTCATGCGTGGCTTATTTTCTGGCAAACACGCCTCCCCCGTACAATTGCAATCTTGTTAGTAGGCGCATCACTTGCTCTTTCTGGCATGATTATGCAACTGCTTGCCCGCAACCGCTTTGTCGAACCATCCACTGCTGGAACGGTTGAATCTGCTTCCTTGGGCATACTTTTTGTTATGATTTTTCTCCCTAATATTCCTGTTTTTGAAAAAATGGTTATTGCTAGCATTTTTGCCATGACTGGCACATTCATTTTTATGTTTTTTTTACGCCGAATTCCTCTAAAATCTGCTCTCATTGTACCACTGATAGGAATTATGCTAAGCTATATTATTGGCTCTTTAACCAATGCTATTGCGGATCATGAAATGTTACTTCCCTCTCTACAAGCCTATTTATTTGGCAGCTTTGCAATGATTCTTGAGGGAAAATACGAACTTTTGTGGCTGTCTCTACCTCTTTGTATTCTTGCCTACTTTACCGCTGATCGCTTTACAGTTGCTGGTTTGGGGGAAGATTTAACCAACAATCTTGGATTAAATTATCGTGCTGTGATGCTCTTTGGTCTTTTTATTATTGCCTCAATTACCGCTGTTGTCATCTGTACAGTCGGAAAAATTCCTTTCGTTGGCTTAATTATTCCAAACCTTGTTTCAAATTTCATGGGTGACAATATGCGCCATACAGCCCCTTGGGTAGCAATCAGTGGTGCGGGACTGGTCTTAATCTGTGATCTTGTAGGACGAATCATTCATCCTTCTCTTGAAATTCCTATTGGTACTATGATGGGGATTGTTGGAAGTTTTATTTTTATAATACTGCTTTTACGCTGGAGAAAGCGTCTTGGATAAACAGAAAGTAACAACATTAAGTATACTCATAACGCTTATTATAGTGGCTTGTACCTTCATCGGTCTTTACATGACATGGAATATCAATAGTTATACTTGGAAATTCCGTCTCACAAAACTGGCCTCTCTGCTTCTCATTGCGTATGCAATAAGTGTTTCCACTGTTTTATTTCAAACTGTTGTTAATAATCGCCTTCTTACCCCTTCACTTATAGGATTTGATCAGCTTTATATTTTAATAAAAACGATCATAATGTATTTTTTTGGTTCTCTTTCTTTACCTTTTTTAAAGGAAGAAGGACAATTAACGTTTGAAGCTCTTATCCTTATTATCTTTTCTATCAGTCTTTTTCGCTGGCTTTTTTCAGGGAGTCTAAAAGGGCTTCATTTAACACTTTTGATTGGGATTATTTTAGGAGGCTTTTTTTTCAGTTTACGTATGTTCATGCAATTGCAATTAAACCCAGATCAAATGATGAACTTAACCGACATCATGTTTGCAAATTTTAATAAATTCAACACATCACTCATAAGCTTTGCTACAATTATTGTTTTAATTGTGAGTCTGATTGGTTGGCGTTCACGCCATGTGCTAGATATTTTGGCTCTTGGACGCGAAAATGCTCTCAATCTTGGAGTAGATTATCATAAAAGTGCTACAGCGACTCTTATTTTTATTTCTATCTTCGTATCCATTTCTACAGCACTCGTAGGACCTGTGACCTTTTTTGGATTGTTAGTTGCAAATTTTTCTTATTTCCTCTCCCCTCAAGCAAAACACGGAATCATTATACCAATTGCAATTTTATTGGCCATTATTTGTCTGGTTGGTGGACAATTTATTTTAGAACAAATTTTTCATATGGCAGGGCGTTTAAATTTTATTATTGAATTTTGTGGTGGTATCTTCTTTTTAACTTTACTGATGAAAGGAAAATTAAAATGATTGAAATCAATCATCTTTCCAAAGCATATGGAGCGAGATTGATTATCGACAATTTATGCCTACATCTCCCTAAAGGAGGTATTATTTCTCTTATTGGCCCTAATGGTTCAGGAAAATCAACACTTTTAATGCTGATCAGACGCCTTTTGCCGCACAACACAGGAACAATTCACATTGATGGCTTTGATATTAATCAAATATCCCACGATAAGTTGGCGCAAAAACTTTCAATTTTGCGTCAAGATAATTCTTTATCCTTTCGTCTTACCGTATATGATTTAGTAAGTTTTGGACGCTACCCCTACTCAAAAGGCTGGTATACCCACGAAGATAAACAGTTTATTGACAGTGCACTGCGATATTTGGGTTTACAAGATTTAAAAGACCGCTTTTTAGATGAACTTTCTGGTGGCCAGCGCCAACGCGCTTTTATCGCAATGGTCATCTGTCAAAATACCGATTATCTCTTACTCGATGAACCCTTAAATAACCTAGATATGAAACATGCTGTTTCCATGATGAAGCAATTACGCCGTACGGCTGATGAACTCAAAAAAACCATTCTCATTGTTATGCATGATATTAATTTTGCCTCCTCTTATTCAGATTTGATTGTTGCACTGAAAAATGGGCAAGCAGCTTATTATGGAACCCCAAAAGAAATCATGCAGCCTAAAATTCTTAAAGATATTTATGATGTAGACATTCAAATTCAAACAATCAATGATATCCCTATTGCCCTTTATTATCGATAGATTCCTCTTATGAGCAATGGGCATAAAACTCTTTTTGCACTTGCATGCCAAGTAAAATCTGTTAGAAGTAGCAGCGCTGTTTCTTTTCAGAAAATTTAACCAGCGTGTTGGGGAATAGTTTAATGGTAGAACAGCGGACTCTGACTCCGTCAATCTTGGTTCGAATCCAGGTTCCCCAGCCAAATTCAATGTAGCTTGCCAGCGGGTTTTGTATATTTTGACACCAAGTTTTGTACCAATTTATTTTGTTTCACATGATTTTTAAGGGGTTTTCAAAGGGTCTTCAAAGGCGGTTTTCTGGGCTTTCACAGACTTTTTAAAAATCTTCAAAGGGTTTTCAAAGACCTTTCAAAGCCTTTTCTCATTTTTACGCTCAAATTCCGATTTTCGCTCTTTTTGTCACTTTTTTGCAATTTTAGGTGTCAAAATCTATTTTGATAAAATACGCATTTAATACTAAATTTTATACATAAAAACAATAAATTATCACATATTCCTATCTCATCCCACCTAATCCCACTTAGTATAAAACCTAATGTCAAACTACAATAAGCCGCAACAATAACAATCCCCAATAAAGAAAACTGAACCATCCAATTGGCTATCTGATGAGACAACGATATGCTAATTGTTCTTGTCTATTTCATATTTATCTTGAGGCATGAATAAGCCTTTTTATCTTATGGTATCTAAATGCATAAAAAATGTGTGAACACGCAAAGCCATGTAACAAAATTTCAACCAGCGTTACCGCGTAATAGAAAATCAACAACACAAATCCATATTGGTATGTTTTGCTGCTTTGAAAATACGACTGCGACTTTTGGGGTAAAGGTCGGCAAAAATGCGCAACAAGCAAGCCAATCAAGTTTGCCATCACACACTCAGGCTTTCTCATTCAACCATGTCCAGGTGTGTTAAACGCTGAATGACAGTTGTTGATACGCTTTTGCGCGCTCTGCCAAGGTCATATTCTAGCGGCGTAGCTCATAAAATACTATGGCGATCCCATTGTTGTGAATAAAATCTAAATATGAATGAGATTTTTTTGTGGAATACCCTAAAAAAGAACCTAAAACAAAGCTTGCAAAACGGTTATGTGAAGGAGGGCGGGCTCGTGATTTTGTGGAACGAAAACAATTTGCTGATCATCTTGTCGTCCCTGAAAATACTATGAAACTGAACTACGCAAACCACCTATATCAATATTGATAATTTACAAAAATATTTTCAATCTATCTGTAAAATAGCTAGCTACAGGTGAAGGCGAAATGTTTAATGATATGGAAAAAGAGAAAGCAGCAGGTTTTAAAATATCTACCATTCCCGCTGGACTGCTAAAAAACTTGGTTACATAGCTTATCACGATAAAAATATTAAATGTCCCCCTGAAGATAGAACAGAACCAGCGGTGGAACTTTATCAAAAACGGCAAGAGCTGGTTCAAAACATCAACGATAGGGAAGAAGTCGAGGCTTACCTTGTCTCTTTTCAAATTGCATTTAAAGCGTCAAATAGAAGCTGAAAGAGCACATCTAGAAACTACACAAATACGGTACCATGCCTCTCTAAAATGAAAGTGGAAATCTTTTTTTCTTTTTGGATCATTTTGGGTTGTTTTTAGAGCGCGTTTCACAATTTATTGATTTTTTTCAAAGGCTTTTCAAAAGGGTTTTTCTGGGCTTTCATAGACTTTTTAAAAATCTTCAAAGCATTTTCAAAGACTTTTTTCATTTACACACAAATTCCGATTTTGCTCTTTTTTACCATTTTTGCAATTTTAGGTGTCAAAATCTCATTTAACAAAACACCCATTGAATGCTAAATTTTATACATAAAAACAATAAATTATCACGTATTCCTATCTAATCCACCTAGTAAAAAACCTACTGTCAAACGACAAATTTGGAAAAACGACAGCTATTAAGCAGGATTTAATAATGAAAATACCTATAACCTGTTGGATTTATTTTTGCGTAGAGCACACACTCTTGCGCTTCAAATTGTTTTTATATACCTGACGACACAGTGTATATAATATATCTGCAGCATAGATTCTACTATTTAACAGCCCCTTTCCCCTCAACAACTTCATTGTTTTTCCTATCAGCAGTGAAAAGTCACATATTGGGGATGATAGCATTTTGCAAGATCATGTTCCTCTTTTCTGCTTGACCTTGAAATATAGTAAACAAAGTCTTTTTATAATTTGCTACAACTTACAGAAAATTCTGTATCTTCTCCTATAATGCCAAGATCTTTAATCAAAAGGGGTTTTCCTATTCCACCATTATAAGCTTTAACGTGAATACGTTTTCCCTTTACATCGATAAAGTAATAATCTCCATTAAAAAGGGCTCCCGCTGTATAAACAGGAATATTGCCAAAAACTTTATCATTTTTTGCGCGACAATAAGATTGATAATGCGTATGCCCAACAAATATTGCTTTGACCTGATGAGAAGTAATGATCGACTTAAAGGTGGACAAATCTTTGATATTTTTTTTATTAATAAAAAAGGATTCTCCATCAACAGAAACAGCACGAGCATCATGAAAATTAATAATTGTTACCTTCCCTCTTGCATCAGCCGCTTCTAAATCTTTTTTAAGCCAATTCAAAGACTTATTGATTTGCACTTCCATAGATTGTTCCCTCAATCGAACGCGATAGCTAGGATAATTATGAAGTTGTATAAAATGGATATCCCCATAATCCCAAGAATAACTCAAACTTCCTTTGATAACATGAACATTTCTTCCTAGAGCAGAAATTAAATCTTCTGTTATATCTGCATTAAAATAAGAAAATTGACTACGATATTTTTTGATTTCTAAAACCATTCTTGCAACGGCACTTATAGCACAAGCATCTTTATAAAAATTAAAAGTTTCAGGCATGGTACAATTGCCAACATTATTCGCATAATCATGGTTTCCTAATCCCTCATAGACAGGGCCTCTAAGGCTTTTATAGATACTTTTATAATCGTCATAGTTTTTCTGTTGACCAGACTCTGTCAAATCACCATTAACGATATGGAAAAAAGCTTTGTGCCCCTTGAGAACACTGGCAACCTGCTCATTTATCTTTAACCAAGGCTCTCTGTTGGATAGTCCATTAGCATCACCTGCATTTAAGCGCCATGGTTGGGGATCAGCCATAATGATCGCGGTATAATTTTTCGTAAGAGATTTTTCTTTCAAAGCCTCATTCCTGAAAAAACTTTGGTATCTCTCTTCCCTTTTTGTTGTCTCAGCATCAAGATAAAAACAACCAGAAAGCGCAAAAACAATTATCGTAATTGCTATAAAATTAACTTTATACCTCATAAACAGATAGCCCTCAAAATCATAAAAAAAGTACAAATTTCACTTGCAGCATAAAAAAATTTTGAAGAACAATTTTTTCATTAATAATGTGTCAAATATTTGAAAAAATGAAAGTTGTAATGCTTCAATAAAAGAGAGCATATTAAGACTCCCCAAAATGCATATTATTTTATTTTTTTAGCCTCTTGGGTCTTGAAATATTTTTATAGATTGCGTTTTTTTCTTATAAAAGATTAGACATTAAAGCAAAAAAAGCATTTAAAAACAGCTAAATGCCTCATAGCACAATCAAGCACATCTATTAAAAATAGATCTATGAAATAGGAATTATTCTTATAAAGAAATGAAATATAATAAAGAGTAATCTTTATAAATATTTTTATCTTTAATAAAAAGTAAACCTTTAATTATAGTCTATAATTTATGCATTATTTTATAAATAATTTAGAATTATCTATAATAAAATAGAAATATTTTTAAACGATTATCATAAAAAGTTAATTTTATATTAAATCAATAATTAAATATTACTTAATAAAAATTATATATTTATTAAAGTCTAAATAATAGAATTTTAATATATTCTTTTTAAATTTGATAAACAAACACAAGTTAATTTACTAAAGCTAAAAACAATTATCCATTTGCCATTCTTCTTATGAAGTGGGTGGGGAAATGAATATTCAGGGGCTTTTAAAGGAGAATATTGATGTATAGAAAAGCTTTTCTATCAAATACAGCCATCACGATTATAGTTCTATTTGGCGCCCACTCCAGCGCACAAGCTAAGCTATTCGATCTTTCCGAAGAAAAAACGAAAATTATAACTGATACAATTTATGAAGATCTTATTGCTTCAAAGGGCAATATAGATAAACATTTCACAGAAAGTATGACAGTCCCAAAAGAGTGGAAAAATGTTTCTATAGACGTTGAAAAAGCGATAAATCCTAACAATTCTCTTGTCTTATCCAAAAACACAACTGCTCGCCCTACCATTGAGAAAGCGACCATTTTTACAAATGCTATAACAACAGCACACGATAAGACCAAAACAAAGAATTCAGAACCTGATCAGAAAATAACTGGAGGTATCTTAAAAGGAAAAGAAGCAGCATTGGTTGCAAAAAATGGGATCTATATTCAAGCAACGAATGTTCATCTCATCACACTGGATAACAATGGAATCGGTGCAAATGCTGATGGCCTAAAGAATATGATTGAACTGCAAGGTAACACCCTCATTAGTAATGCTGCAATTGGACTTCAAGCAGAAAACAGTGGTGCAATCAGTATGACAGGCGGTTCTATAACAGTCTCTCAAACGGGGGCGCTCTTTTCTAATACACAAAGTAATCAGAATATTATAAAAGATGTAAAGATCTCTAGCGGTCAAGAAAGCAAGCCTCTGTTTATAGGCATAAATGCCGACAAGAAAAGCACTGTTACTTTAAATAATGTAACAGTCAGACAAGCAAAACAAGCGATCTTAGCTCATGATAATTCTCACATCATAATCTCCGGAGGATCTTTTAGTGGGAAAGATGTAGGGATATCTGCGCAACAAGGCAGTAGTATTATTTTAAACGACAATGCACAGATAATATCCTCTGATGGGATTGGTCTTCAAGCGACTAATGCACAATCCACAATCACGATGACAGGAGGAACAGTAACCGCCAAAGAAACAGCATTAAAAGCAAATGACGGCGGATATATTACAGCTAAAAATGTTACTCTTACAACAGATGACAGTGGGGTTGGTGCAGGAAGCAGTGGTGCAAACAGCACCATTGCATTCGATGGGAATACAACAATTAACAATGCTTCCATTGGTCTTAGCGCAACAAATGGTGGTAAAATCATCAGTAAGGATTTAAAAATAATTGGTCACAAAAGAAAGGATTCTGAATTTGATCAAGAACGTTATGGAATCTGGACCGATGATAGCGAGAGCGAAATTCAATTAACAGGAAAAACCACAATTGAAAATGTTGATTTTGGTCTTGTTGCAGATGGTGGCAGCAAAATCATCAGTAAAGATTTAACGATAACAGGGAGTGAAAAAATTGATCATGATAGCTCTATAGAACGCATTGGGGCACAAGCTAATGAACCCGATAGCACCATTGAATTAACAGGCAAAACAATCATTAAAAAAGTTGATCTTGGTCTTGTTGCAGCCAATAACAGTACAATTAAGATGGCCAATAGTGCTATTGATGACAATGAAAAACCTGTGAGAGATCTCGACGGTACATCCAACGCTTCGCACAATATCATAGAAGCTGAAAACGTTGCACTGACAGCGGCAGCAAATGGACATATTGATCTAGAAGACAGCTCTATTACAGCAGGAAATGCTGGTATACAACTGATAAGTTTTCCTCAAGCTGATTTAAAAAATACAACGGATTTACCAAAATTTAAAAGCAATGAAATTCACTTAACCAATACAAAACTTCAAGTCGAAAGTGGCACTGGAATTCTTCTTGCAGCGCTCACGAATGATAATATTGACAACAATACAGACCCTTCAATTGGTATAGTCGAACTCAAAAATTCAGAAATCCATGCCGATGTTTTGTTAGGAGATGGTACATCTTGGAACAATAAGAATATGTGGGCTGATGAAGGACTAAAGGAAATATCTAATGGCAGCTTCACATTAAATGCAGATCATTCCACTTTAGAAGGCAAAGCAAATATTGCACAAGAAAGAAACGTGCACTTTAACCTGAATAATGATACAAAATGGACATTGAAAATCAGCCAAAACGAAAAGGACGCTTCTGGAAACCTGCTTGATATTAGGCAAAGAGCACGCTCTGATATTTCTTCACTTAATCTCAACAATAGCTCTATTATCTTTGATAAACCAACAGAAGGCTATTACCAAACATTGTATATAGGCTCTGGAAAACCAGGCACGGATGCGGTCTACAATGCTTCTGGAGATGCAAGAATTTATTTGAATGCAAAATGGAGTGATGGTGATCAAATCTCTGAGCAGAAAACCGATCGACTTCTCATTTATGGAGATGTCACAGGCACCACAACAGTTTATGTGGATGGAGATCTAGAAAATCAAGATCTTACAATCAGCAGTTCTGATCCTCATAACATCCGTGGGCTTTCACTTATTCAAGTTTCTGGAAAAGCAGCAGAAGATTCTTTCAAACTGGCCCATGGCTATACCACAAAAAATGGTTCACCCAATAAATATACACTGCGTGGCTACGGCCCCGGATCAAAGAATGGAACAGCTGAGGAAACTCAAAACTTGTTGGGAAGTGGTACAAATTTCTGGGATTTCCGCTTACAACCTGAATTGCTTGATCCAAATTCTGGTAATGGTGGCGGCAATGGTGGCGGCAATGGATCTGGTTCTGGCGGCGGCAATGGATCTGGTTCTGGCGGCGGCAATGGATCTGGTTCTGGTGGCGGCAATGGGTCCGGTTCTGGTGGCGGCAATGGTAATGGTGGCGGCAATGGTAATGGTGGTCCAGGCCATGTACATAGCCTTGTTCCACAAATGGCAAATTATTTGGTCATGCCAAATGCCATCTTCTACACTGGTCTCATCGACATTGCTAAACAAAACATGCTTGTTGCCAATATGAGAAACGCCAATGTAGGAAACACCAATATGAGATATGCAGGTGGAATACGAGAAGAAGGGAAACAGAAAAATTTCTTCTTATATGCCTATGGAAGTACAGCAAACCTCTCATCCGCACGTGGGCCACTCCAATATGGTTATGGAGCTGATATACGCTATGCAGCTCTCCAAGCAGGGATGACAGTTGCTGAAGTAGAAAGAGAAAATACCACAACAGATTTTGGTCTTTTAGGAACTTATGGACAACTGTCCTTTACGCCCAAAGGGATGAAAGATGCAAGTAAAAGCACTCTGGATAAATGGACAATTACAGCCTATAGCAGCTTTCAACATCAAAATGGTTTCTACATCGATAGCTTTTTGTCTTATGGAATCTTAACAGGCAATATCAGCAATGCCCTCGTTGGAAAAACAGCAAAGTTGAAGAATGCCAAGATATTCAGCCTCTCCACCACCATGGGAAAACAATTTGCAACCAGCATTCAAGGGGTAACATTTGAGCCACAGGCACAACTTGCTTATCAACATTTGATGTTTGATCCTATTTCAGATGCTGATCACTTTACCGTTGAGATGCACAATCCTCATCAATGGATGGTACGTGTTGGCGGACGTGTAAACAAAACTGTAACTACCACTTACAGCCACCGTTCCATTGCCTTCTATGGAAAAGCAGATATTCTTAAAACCTTTGGCGATGGAAAGTTTATAACTGTTGATAAAAACTATCAACTTGATCCTATGGGAACTTCCCTTGAAGGTGGCGTTGGCATTAATGCGCAATTGTCTTCTAACCTTTCACTCCAAGGAGATGTCAGCTATCAACAAAAGCTTCAAAAAACGGGTATCTCTGGGGCTAGTTTTTCAGGTGGAATACGTTATCGCTTTTAAACATAATCGCTTTTTAACTTAAATAAAAAGGCAGCGTAATTTGCTGCCTTTTTTATAAATCAATACCACTTTGTCCTTTCTTGTTCATTTCCCACACAAAAAAATCTTTTTACATGTGCTTAGAGTTTATGGAAAATTTTGTCTTTTCTTCTTTAACGTATTGATTTTTTTCTATAAAAAGCCTTATTCTGATTTTTAACCCTGTTTTTATTTTTTCATGAAGAAAAGAACAACTTTTTATACAAATTATTATTATAAAAGAAAAACGTAAAGAGAGAAGATAAAACAGTCTTTTTTAACAATAAATGGCTATTTAAAAAACAAAGTTTTTTTATTATCAAGACATATAACTTAGACTATTAATAATAATATTCTCTTCTTATAAGTAAAAAAATTACGAACACACTTAAATGATTTTTATATAGAACTGTTCTTATAAAAAGAATATTTATATAAACAAAATAAATAATTCTGGCGTTATATGTAAAAATATATTTTATTATAGATTGCCCTTATAGAATAATACTATTTAATAGCTTATAAAAAAATCCTCAATACTTCTTATCATCATCACATTTTTGTAAAGACTTTATATAAAAATATAAACAGAAGCTGAAACAAAGCACCTCTTAATGCTATAGAGCACTCAGGAGAACAAGGATTAAACAAGAGTTAGCTTTCGAAAAGGCTCTATTTAGAGTACTTTTTAAATCTTACAATATTTAAAAATATCTAGAGTATTTTTAAATTGGTTTTTCTTCTCTCTACGCGTTTGATTTCCCTTAAAAAAACTTTTCTGAAAAAAATTCTTCAAGTATAGAGACGCCATACATTAATTTGATTTGTTCTTTACATTAAAAACATAATGATATAAAAGCCTCTTGGTACTTAAATGTGAGGGGATAAATAAGCATCAAGAGCGTATCAATATTAAAGGCATATCTCAACATTAAGGGCATATCTATGTATAAGATATATAAGAAAAATTTTTTATTATGTACAATTGCTGGAGCTTTTGTTTTCTCTCATTTCAGTTCCGCTTATGCACAAACTCTTCCCCTCGAAATTTCTAAAGTTGACGTTACCCAAGGAGAAAAAGCATTCGATAACGTAGTTATCCGCGATAGAGTAAGCGCTGTAAATGCCAATGGAAAAGGCGCTACAGCCACAATAAAAAAAGCAACGATAACTTCAGAAATGGTTGCGCTAAGTGCAGCAAAAGGTGGGCGCATTAATGCGAAGGACATTCATGCAAAAACCCTCATAAAAGGTCTTGAAATTACAAACGGTATTATCAACCTTGAAGATTCCATTGTCGTTGTTAAAGGAAACCATGAAAGCTATGGTATCAATTTTGGTTTTATTACAAAATTCTCAGCCCCAGACGGAAAATTTACCAATCAAGCAAACTTTGTCAATACAAAGCTTTTAGTTGAAGATGGTAATGGTATCATAGGACCATTCTCAAATGGTGAAATTACACTGAAAAATTCAGAAATTCGTGCAGATGTCTTATTGCAAAATAAAGCAATGCCCGGAGCTGAACCTGTTACTCTTACCTTAACCGCCGATCATTCAACTTTAGAAGGAAGAGCCAATACATTAGGCAAGAACAAAACAGTTTTTAATTTGAACAATGACAGTAAATGGCTCTTAAAGATTAGTAAAAACGAAACCGATAATACTGATATAATGAAGCTGTTTAATTACGATCTTCTGAACATTGAGCAAAGAGCACGTTCTCATGTTTCTGTTCTCCATCTTAATGCAAGTAGCATTGTTTTTAATGAACCAACAGGTAACCATTACCAAACTTTGAGTGTAGGACAACGACCACAAACAGCAGAATCCAACACGTCACTGATGGGATTGCTTTCATCACCTATGGGATCTCATACATCGGCGCCCCAATTCCGTACAGAATCCAGCCTACAAGAAAATAAAAAACCTGATAGTACCCCAGTCTACAAAGCCTTGGGTGATGCAAAAATTTATTTTAATAGCCAATGGAGTAATGGTGCTGCAAAAGAGGCACAAAAAACTGATAAGCTTCTGGTATATGGTGATGTGTCAGGAACAACAAAAATTCATTTCATCAACCTAGAAAAACAAAAAGAAGTGGAAGAAGAAGTCGAAAATCCTCTTCCTTCCAATAGGCGTGGTTTCTCACTTGTTCAAGTATCTGGAAAAGCCAGTGAAGATGCCTTTAAGCTTGCAAAGGGCTACACCACAATAGGTGAGCTTCCTTATAAATATATTCTCAAAGCCTATGGACCAACATCAAGCCATGGAAAAGCAAATAGAGAACAAAGTTTCTTGGGAGAAGGTGACGGATTTTGGGATTTCCGCTTACAAAATTCTACGCTTGATCCTGAGATGAAAATCAAAGCCCTTGTCCCGCAAATGGCAAGTTATTTGGTCATGCCTAACGTCGTATTCTCTGCTGGATTGGCGGATATAAAAAATCAAAATACCCTGTTAAGTACGTTGCAATCCACAGTCTTTGGCGTACAAGAGAAAAATAAAAAGGGACTCTTCTTAGCGCCTTATGGCGAAAAAATGACTCTCTCTTCCAACCGGACTCCTTTGGAATATGGCTATGGCGCGAATATACGCTATGGAGCCTTACAAGCAGGAGCAATTTTTCCAGCAATGGAAGACCAAAACATCACAACAAACTTTGGTTTTTGGGGAAGCTATGGAAAACTGGACTTTACCCCAAAGGATATAGACGGTGCTGGAAAAACGAAATTGGATAAATGGTCACTTTCTGCATATGGTAATATCCAGAATAACAGTGGTCTTTATCTTAACGCCTTCCTCTCCTATGGAACTTTACAGGGAAATATCACGACAGAGCTCGCTGGAAATACCGCAAGTCTAGAACATACGCAGACATGGAGCGCATCAGGCACTATTGGTCAAAAATTAGCAACAAGTGTTGAAGGATTGATCTTTGAACCACAAGCGCAACTTATTTATCAGCGTATCCTTTTTGGAACACTCAAAGATAGTGATGGTTTTGAAGTCAATATGGGTAACCCTCATCAATGGCTGGTACGTGTTGGCGGACGTTTAATGCAAACAACCTCGACTATAGAGGAAGGTTGTGCTTTTTCTTTCTACAGTAAACTAAACATTATAAAAGCTTTTGAAAATCAAAAAACGATCCAAGCTGGTGATAGTTTCCACCTTGATACAATGGGATCTTCCCTCGAAGGTGGGTTGGGTGTCAATGCGCAGTTTATGCACAATGTCGCGCTTCATGCTGATGTAAATTACCAACATAAACTTCAAAAGTCCGGTATATCAGGAATGCATTTTTCCGCTGGATTGCGCTACAAATTTTAAACAAGCTTTTCTCTCCTTCGATAAGAGAGGCAGCGCTGTAAAGAAAGCAGCGCTGCTTCCATTTTATCCATTGTAAAAAATATAATGGATAAAAAAGTTATGACGTTTTTATCAAAAAAAGAAAAAATATATAAAGGGCATCTTTATGCATAAAAAGAGTTTATTATTCTACACAGCGACCTGTGCGTTGTTTTTTTCTTATTTTAACGGAACTTACATAAGTAATGCCTCTGGCCTAAATCCTCAAACACGCAGTGCACGTGAAGATTTGATCCATTTACCGCATCAAGATCACCATGCCCTTGAATTCGTCAACACACCAACGCAAGCAACAGCAATACTTTCTGCAGATAACCAAGGATTCGTTGATATTGCGCGTAAACAAGGAACAAGACAAGACAATCGCGACTGGGATAAGCAGCACAATCAGGAAGATATACGACATAAAACAGTAAGCATAGAGAGCACCCTCCAAGGACAAAAAAAAGAACTTTCCAATAGCTTCAGCAATGCATTCACACAGACTTGGAATACCGATACAAGAACAAAAATGCAGCTCCCGCAGCTTTCCCTACATTCCTCTGAAGAACAAAAACCATCCCTTATCGGCTCTAAAATCAAGGCAAAGCGTTCTCTTGATCAATCCCCATCAAACCATAGCGTTTCACAACAGAAAGCCCCTTCATCCCAGACGAAAGTACAGGACAATCTACCTTCAAAGGATGATTCTACAAATCAAATAACAACGGAGAGCACAGATTCCTCTGATGAAACTCTTGCTTCTAAAGCAGAAGCGCCTACGCCTCAAATAGCACATTATTTACTCATGCCACATGCTATGCTTGCCACGGGATTTTCTGATGTTAATAATCAAAGTGCATTGTTAGATAGCCTCAGAATAACAATGTTTGAACCTAAAAATCAAAAAGAAAGAGGAAGCTTTTTATCAGTCCATGGCGATAGGATTACATTATCCTCTTTTCTTCAATCTGCCCCAAAGAGCTATAACGCCAATATTGATTATCATGCCTTACAAACAAGCGTAACGTTAATGACATTAGAAGAGCCGAATATCAGCACAAACTTTGGTCTTTTTGGGACATACGGGAAATTAGCTTTTGCCCCTAAAAACAAAAACAACATTCCAGAAAAAAAGATGTTTAACAAATGGTCCCTTACAGCCTATGGCGACATCCAGCATGATAGTGGCATCTATGCAAGTGCCTTTCTCTTTTATGGAATTTTCAAAGACCAGAGTGACATGCCTCTCATGGAAAATATAAAAAAAAACCATGATACAAAAACCTTAGGCGCTTCTGCAACTGTTGGACAAAAATTAGAAACGGGCTTTGAAGGAATAATCCTTGAACCTCAAGCACAACTTGTTTATCAGCGTCTCATATTTGGTCTCCACTCAGAAAATAAAGACTTTAAAGTAAATATGGGGCATCCTCATCAGTGGTGGCTACGTCTTGGTGGACGTGTAACGCGAAATACAGGTAATGCCCTGTCCTTTTATGGTAAATTAAACTTCATAAAGACTTTTGAAGACAGCCATAGCATAGAGATTGATAAGCCTTTCCAAGTGACCCCTATGGGCACTTCAATTGAAGGCGGTCTAGGCATTCATAGCTATTTATTGCCCAATATCGCACTGCATGGTGATATCAGTTATCAATATAAATTGAAAGAATCCATAGTATCTGGGCTGCATTTTTCCGCTGGAATACGCTACCGCTTTTAAAAAGACCTTGCCCTCTCTCCTAAAAAATAAGAAGCGCTTCATATAAATTTCCTATTACTTAAAAATAACAACATAATGAATTAAAGTCTGATTTTAACCTTAATTCATAAAGAGAGGGGGCATAAAATTTAGGAATATATTTATATGAAAAAAAGCTTCTTATTTTGTACAATCTCTGGGGTTTTATTATACTCTTCTTCAAGCTTTTCTTATGCACTTCATACAACAGGTGCACAATCTGTAGCGAAGCACTTATTGAAGATCTATGAATATTCTCAAGATGATAGATATGCTATATCCTTTAACAAAGATTTTCATGATGACGCTTCAGTCTCTGTAACAAAAAGCAGAAGGCAGCGTTATACCACTTTTCCAGAGTATCAAAACAACTCTTCAAGCCATAATTCTGAAAGCTCTACATATAATGGAGCTTCAAATGGTACATATTCACCCTATCCAGCCTCCTCTCTTTCTACACCTGTTATGCCTCCTCTTCCCATAACGAGTGGAAATTCTTCTTCTTTTTCACATCCTCCCTCTCCCATAAAGTCTTCTAACAAAGAGATCCCTTTATCTACTGAAGGATTAAGATCTTCTCAACCTTCAATTCCACAACTTCCACAGCAAGGAACGCCACAGCTTGTTGCAACACCCGTTCTTTCTACAGAGAAAAGCTTAAAACCGGAAGATCCAACAAAAATACTTGAAAAAGGATCCAGAGCAGCAGAAGGTAAACCTAGAAAAAGAGTTCTTTCCTCTATAGATTCTTCAACACAAAATAACTCTGAAAACACAACAGCAAAAGACTCCCAAAAATCAGAATCTTCAAAATCTATAGTTGAAACACCTCCACTTAGCAGTACAATCTCTTCTAAAGCGCAAGTACCAAACAGCATTGAGAATTCTCTTCTAAGTAGCATTCCTCCCATAGGAGGAGAACCTATATCTCAAAAACCGCACAACGAATCTGAAAAAAAGAATCCTAAAAAACTGGGAGCTTCCAATAGTCCCCCTTCCTCTAGAGAAACAGTTCTTGGCACGAAAGAAACACGTCAATCTGTGCAAACAAATGGTCAATCTGTAAGGACACAAGCTTTACAAACGGTTCAAACAAATACACAAACGCAAAAAACAGACAGCACAGAAACCATAAGGGTAAATGAAAAAGCACCAGCGCAAGATGCTGCAACAGAAGCAATACCAACAAGAGAAAATGCCAAATCGAGAAGACGTCCAGAAGTAGGATTTTCTTCTCCAGATTCTCCCACTCAAGGGATGCCATCTCATCCTCCCGCATCACAACTACCCCCTAAAAAATCAGAAAATCCTGTAGAACCTTCAAAGAGAAATCAGAAAACACCTCCCCAAAATACTGCTGGAAAACCGATACAAAGCAAAACAAATTCTGAAGCGACAAAAATTCCAATAACAGAATCTTCTTCTCCAGATTCTCCCACTCAAGGGATGCCATCTCATCCTCCCGCATCACAACTACCCCCTAAAAAATCAGAAAATCCTGTAGAACCTTCAAAGAGAGATCAGAAAACACCCCCTCAAAATACTGCTGAAAAACCGATACAAAGTAAAACAAATTCTGAAGCGACAAAAATTCCAATAACAGAATCTTCTTCTCCAGATTCTCCCACTCAAGGGATGCCATCTCATCCTCCCGCATCACAACTACCCCCTAAAAAATCAGAAAATCCTGTAGAACCTTCAAAGAGAGATCAGAAAACACCCCCTCAAAATACTGCTGAAAAACCGATACAAAGCAAAACAAATTCTGAATCGACAAAAAATCCGATAACAGAATCTTCTTCTCCAGATGCTCCCACTCAAAGAATGCCATCTCATTCTTCAACATCCATACATCCACCATCGGCAAAACTGGAAATACCTATAAAACTGGTACCAAAAGTACAAGCAGAATGGGAAAAACCAATATTATCAGAATCAAAAGCCTTAGAAAATCCCGTACAGATTGCAGAACCATCCACAAATATAAGCATTAAAAATGGCACAACTCTTACGCAACAGAATGCTAAAATCTATGATCGATATTTTGCTGTGCATGTGCAAGGCGAAAACTCTGTTCTAACATTAAAGGGAGGAACAGTAACTTCAGGTTTTGTGGGACTTAGTGCATCAGGCGGAGGAAGAATTGATGCAACAGCCATTACAGCAACAGCTGTATCTGTTGGTCTCGTTAGCACAAATTCTACCATCATTTTAAAGGATTCTACCGTAAATGTTACGGGAGGTTATGATGCTTATGGTATTTTTTTCTATGATTTGCCACATCCATCTGAAAGGCGACATGCGCGCAGTGCTGAAAGAAGCATAGCTACGCTCCAAGAACAAAAAATTTCCAATAGCGTAATACTAGAAAATACGAAAGTTTCTGTTGAACAAGGTATTGGTGTTGGAGCAACAATTGCAAACGGCGAGATTATCTTGAAAAGTTCAGAAATTTATGCTGCTCTTTTATCAAGCAATGGAGACAATAAAAGCAGCTATACAAATACTCTAACGTTAACGGCAGACCATTCCCTTTTAAAAGGTGGGGCAAGAACCTTAGGAGAAAGCAAAACAGTATTTACTTTACAAAACGGTACAAAATGGCTCTTAACACCGCATAAAAATTTCATGAATAATGAAAGCGATATATTAGAGCATGAACAATTTAATGTTGATAAAAAATTATCCTCTCAACTTTCTAAACTGAGCCTTACAGAAAGTACCATTCTGTTTGCTCCTCCAACCCAAAGAGATTATCAAACTCTGTTTGTAGGATTTAATCCACAAACAGATGATACTTCCCAAGCAACAACTGTTTATAGTGCAGAGGGTGATGCAAGAATTTATTTAAACACGCAATGGAGTCCTTCTTCTCCAGTAGCTAAACAAGAAACTGATCGCCTTGTGATTAACGGTAATGTATCAGGGACAACAATGCTTCACATTCATCTTGTAGAAAGCGAAAAAAGCAGAACAAATCATCATTCTGTTTGGACACAACAGATGCATTCCTTACCTCTCTCAACGCATGGAGTTTCCGTTGTGCAAGTTTCTGGCAATGCTAACGAAAATTCTTTCGCATTAGCAGGAGGCTATATGACCATAGGACATGAACCTTACAAATATGTACTCAAAGCTTATGGGCCCGGCAAATCTCATGAAAACCAGAATCTCTTTGGTCAAAATGGTAACAATTTTTGGGATTTTCGCCTACAAAATGACTATCTTGATAGTGATAAGAAAATCAGAGCACTTTTGCCACAGGTAGCAAACTATTTGGTCATGCCTAATGCTTTATTTTCTTCTGGATTAGCAGATATCAACAATCAAAATACGCTGTTAGATAATATGCGCATCAAAGTGTTTGGAGCAGAAAAGAAAAAAGAGAATAGCATCTTTTTCTCTTCTTATGGTGAAAAAATCACTTTATCTTCTAACCATGACCCCTTGCATTATGGCTATGGTGCTGATGTCAACTATGGTGCTGTACAGATGGGAACGATATTGGCGGCCCTAGAAGGAACAGAGATGAACACATATTTAGGTCTTCTAGGAACATACGGAAAAATTGCTTTCACACCTAAAGGTATGAAAGATTCTGAAAAAACGACACTCAATAAATGGTCTCTAACCGCTTATAGTGGCATCCAACACAACAATGGTCTGTACATAAACACATTCCTTTCTTATGGAATTCTAAAAGGAAATGTCACCACGAAACTTATCGGCAATGCTGCAACATTAGATGATACAAAAACATTAAGCGTATCTACAACCATGGGGAAACAATTAGAAACAGGTGTGAAGGATTTAACCTTTGAACCGCAAGTACAATTTGTTTATCAAAATCTTATGTTTGATATAATCTCTGATGCAAACAATTTAGAAGTCGATATGGGCAATCCACGTCAATGGTTGGTTCGTATAGGTGGACGTTTAACGCAAACGCTCATGGACTCACCAGCAAACAATACCTTTTCTTTCTATGGTAAAGTGAATGTTCTTAAAGCTTTTGGTGATGGTGGTACAATACAAATTGCTGATCCCTTCTCTCTTGATCCGATTGGGTCTTCTCTTGAAGGTGGTCTTGGTATCAATGCACAGTTTTCTCAAAAAATTGCGCTCCATGGTGATGTGAGCTATCGACAAAAACTTCAAAAAGCCGGTGTCTCTGGAACCCATATTTCTGGTGGAATACATTATCGCTTTTAAAAAAAGCTTCATATTGTTTTAAAAATAATATTCATTAATTTTACAAACAGGTAGCATAAAATATGCTGCCTTTTTGTAAATAAAAATCTCTTTTTCCATAATATTCTTAGATAAAGATAAAAACTCCTAAACAGAGAAGCTAAAAGGCACCTCATATCAAGAAAAATATTTTAAAAGCAATAGGATAATAAAATACATCCCCCCTTACATTCAAAATCAGTCTTTCCAAACACCAAAAGACTTATTTTTTACAATAGCAAAATTCTAAAAAATAATGTTTTTCATAAAAACACGCTAAGATGCGTGAAAAAAAATCTTACATTCTTTTCTGCATCACTTAGAGCGCCCAATATTGGACAAAACCAGATCAGCATTTCCCTCTGTTTCTTTTGTGCGCACAGCGCTTTGCGCCACTTGAGAAAGATCATTGATCTCATCTAAATGCATTTGAAGCAATTCACTATTGCGATGTAATTTTTCCTGTAAATCTGCTAACAAACTTTCAACTTCATTTTCAATATCTTCATTCATATAGCGCTTTATATCACTTATAGATTTATTAAGGTCGCGTAAGCCACGCGTTTTACATAAATTGATTTCTTCATAATCAGGAATTCTATTGCTTTCAAGCATAGAAATTTCATAATCAATCACTTGTGTTAATCCCTTCACGGCAGCTACAAATTTTGTCATTGCCCAATCGCGATCAATAAGGTTGTTATCAAGAGTTTTAGCTTTTGATGCAAAACTCTCATCACCATATTGCATTATAGACATTTTCTTTCCCCTTCCACATTCTTGTTTAATCTTGTTCTCAAAGTAAGGGCGATTAAACAACCATTTTAATGCTGATACACAGCTGATACACGAATTTCAATGCTGATACATTCCCTTGCATTTATTGCATAGTGCATAAAGATTGTACCAATAACAGTACGATAAGCTTTAAAAGCTATACTTCTTCAACTTTCACTCTATGAGATTATATATTTTTTAAACTTTCCCCCTCATTACTCTTTACCGCTAAAAGCCCCACCAAAATGCTATAAATGTGCGCCCCTACTCTATATCACAAGTTCGTCCATTTATTTTTCTTATTTTATTTCCCTATTCTGCCTTTTTTCGACAGAAATGATTTGAATAAAAAATCTCATACATTAACAGGTACCCTTCTGCTTAACAAAAATGCAAGCATACAAAGATTTTAATTCTTTGAAAATTTCAACTCTTTACCCTCCATAGCCCTTCGCTTTATCTATCTAAAACACCATACCATTTAGCACGACACAGGATTCATTTACACCAGTCCAGAAAGCTTTACTCCTCTTACCTATTCTCTTTGAGCCCCCTACTCTTTTTATACAACAAAAGAAGAACACCCCTTTCTAAACAAATGCAATATAGAACAACATCAAACAAGAGATCTTAACAAGTTAAGCAACCAGAGATTTCTTATTTTCAATTATCATTTGCTTTTCTTTGCAATTAACAACCTATAGTATAGGATTTTTCTTTTCCTTTCAAGAGCCTTCAAAAGTGCTAAAACCTTATTATTCTTCAAAATTATAAGCTTTCAAATTTATCCTCACGCGGATATCTTTATTTGCTTTTTACGACATTAATCTTTTGGGCTCATCCCTCAATAACCTACAAGGAGCAATAAAGAGCACACACCTCTTTTTAACGCTTTTTTCTTTAAAAATCAGAGAAACAATATCCTTCTCTGCAAAAATAAAACTATGAGAGCTATGATGATTTTAATATTTAAAAACACAAAAGAATGTTACACTTCTTTATCAAGACCTCAACTTTGAGAGCAGTTCATAAAAGCGATTATAAAGTGCTTTTGTTATGCGCATTTTAGCCGCCTTTATGAAAATATAACAAAGACTTTTATAAAAAAGATTTTCGCCATACACGACGACATATATCAAATTGGATATTTTAAACACCAATCTCTTTTCTTTTATAAAGACTCTGCTTTATATATCATTTATATTTCAACTTTTCTTGCACCTAAAATCAAGCAAAAATCTCAACAATAAATGAGAAATCTTCTCATTTATGCGGTCTCTCTCTTTAAGCAATAAGCCCCTCTTAAGATACCAGTAAAAGCAATTTTATCATCTTTCTTTTTGTCTATGAATGCACAGTTCCCCTGTTCTTTTTTATTAACAAAATTTGGGCCCACTCTCCCTGTTCCCCCAATGACAGATTCGATCAATCATCCATTTCTTCGTTTTTAAAATATGGCTTTTATATTTGATTTTCCATACACCACAACAACCAACTCTTTACAAAGCCAGAATGCTACCACCGATATTTTTTACAATTTAATGATTATCTTGTTGTGTCTTCGTTTCATTATCTTTTTTAATGTTTTCACGAAGCTTTTTTGCAAGATTTTTATAATGTTCTTGAAAAAGTTCCATATCAGCTTGTACAATATTTTGGCAATTTTTAGATTTTTCTAAAGCGACCGGTCCCATCTTTTCACATTTCTTCGCCCATTTTTTGAATAAAGTTTGATCTTTTTTAAACTCTTCTACACTGTGGGTTTTCTCGCAACCAACAAGAACCCCCCCTGAGCAAAGCAGTAATGTTGTGATAATGATTTTATGCATAATTTTATTCCCCTTTGAATTTATAAAGTTTGCATAATTTTTTTTAACGTCCTATAAACAGTTCCATATATGCTTGTGCAGCATTTCGACAGTTTTTAGATTTTTCTAAAGAAGATGGTCCCATCTCATCACATTTCTTTTCCCATTCTTTGAACAATTCTTTATCATTCTTAAATTCTTCTACACTATGGGTTTTCTCGCAACCAACAAGAGCAAATCCTGTGCAAAATAGCAGTGTTACTATAAGAACTTTGTTCATCATTTAACCCCTCTCTTATTTTATATTTTTACAACTATAGAATAGTTCACATACATCTTGCCATTTTGCGCTTAAAACACATCTTCTAAACGAATATTCATCATTTCAACATATTCCATGTTGCAATAATAACGCGCTTACATTTGTAACATTGCTTGCACAGCTGTTTATCGTGTTTTAATTTTTTAAACTTCAGCAGCAATTTCAACTTCTTTGTACTTTGAAGAAACTTTTGAAGCACTTCTTTTCCAAAATCATTTCATCAATAAGAAATGCAGCAAACAAATATCTTCATTAAACACTTGTAATGCCTTTAAATTGCAACTTTTAGCAAACAAAATAACATCTCTTCATTTAACTAATTCACTTCCAGCCTTTTTAAAGCGCTAAAAACACAAAGAATATTTTTATGTAATTTTTTCCGCTTAACTTACAGCAACGACAATAAAAACACAAAAAAAACAACCTTGTACATCTCAAGAGATAAAATTGAGATTACATCCCTTTGAAAAGGCATCACAATAACATCACACCAATGCACAACCATAAAAGCGTACAAATGGAAGAAATCCTATTAAGAGAGATGGCAAACTCTTTCTTTTATGTTTTTGAGATTTTTTTGTATTTTGAAGAAAAGTAAATTTTATAAAACACCAATACAGTAAACAAACAAGTTGTTTTATCCCCCCTTTGACTTTAACCTTAGTGAATAATAATACTTTATAGTGAACAAAATAAGCACTATTGTTGAACGCTCTTAACTTTTTTTTAAAAGAATAAACAAGGAATAACTTATCTTTAGAAACATTATCAACACAATTTTATAAAAAATTGTATAAATCTTTAAAAAGAACAAACGCTATTAGCTTAAAAATGAAGAGACTGATAAATAAAGCAAAGAAAAAGAATTGTTTTGTACCATAGTGTTTTAGATAAAAGACTCGATCTTACTTGAATAAAATCCATATAATTTAAAAGGATGATGCTATATAGCGTCTTTTAAAATAAGCTTAACCTTATATACTTTATCCAAGCTTTGAGGAATCTTACTTTTATTGCTTATACAACCTGCTCTATATTTCCTGAGACTATTTTCTCTAGAGAATAAAGCTATCTTTGCAAGGATTTCACACCATACAAAACCATTTTTAGATATAAGATGACCTCAAGACTCTGATTTTATCCAATACGTTTTACAATAAATAAGACATCTTGATATATTCTATGTGAATCAATTAAAAAATTCTATTTTGATCATTAAAGATTTAACTAAAAAAATCATTATCCATGGTGCATGTTTAAGGTTTATAATTATTTTTCTGTATTAGGATTCTTGGAATATACGAAGGTAAAGGATCTTACTGTATATGATCTGTTTTACCCAAAATTAGAAAAAGAAAAAGAATATATCGAATATTACAACCCCGCATCTAATAGATACTATAAACAGGCCTCATACAAATAGTTCCTTGTAGAGATATTTAATAATATTGCCAATGAATCTTCTAAAGTTCGATATTTTAAAACATTACTATACAATGCTTATATTTTTGAGGATGCTTTTTCGTAAAATATGCCTCTTCCAAGTCTGGTTTTAAATATTTTTTTCGCAAAAAAAATTTGAAACATAGTTTATTTATCCACTATTTGAGTGTACAGAAAACTGCTTAGATTCTCTAAATGGTATGAGCAGACAAGAGCACACTATTCATACAGAGCAAACGATAAAAGAAAATTATGTCAAACGCATTTAATTCACTGCATAGAGATAAAATAAAAAAGACTGATTATTATAAAATTCTAAACATAAGCTTTGAAAGCGATGATAAACAGATAAAATATGCTTTTCGTAAGTTAGCAATGCAATATCATCCTGACCATAATGTGATAATTAAAAAAGAAACAGAAAAATTTAGAGAAATTTGTGAAGCCTATGAAATTCTTAAAGATCCCCAAAAAAGAGCAGCTTACGATCAATTTTATCACGAGATTTTTAAAAATAACCACACAACTGTTGAAAATAATGACAACGAAAAACTGAAAACAACTGAAGTCGTGATAAGGTTATGGAAAACAGAATGGGATATGATTATTTGTGTGATAACAATGTTCATTGCTATTTGTGTTTTTATAATACTCTTGTTACAAGAGCAGATATGATGCAAACATTAACATAGCATTTCCTTATAAGAATGCTTCTAAGGTAGATTAAAAACCATCTGAAATTCAATTCATAAGATATTCATGGAATTTATAGTGAGAAACTCTATGAGAATGATAAAATCTAACCTCTTTTAAAAATGCTCATAAACTAAAAAATAGCTATAATACGCATCTAAAATGAGCTCCATCAATTTCAACATCTGCAATCTCTACTTTTTAGGAAAAGCAATAAAATCGGCAAAGCTTATTATCGTATATATTTTTTTACAGTTTTCCGTATTTCTGTAAAAGTAGTTCACGTACCTCATCTGCTATTTTTGTTCCACGACTTGCGCAACTTACCTTAATCAAGCGATGTAGACTTTCCGGCACATCAATTGTCAACCGCTTCATAGCTTCATCCATTGGCCCTTTCCGGCTTTCCACCCATGCATCCACAGGAACAGATTTACTGGTTGGCTTTTTTCCAATCTTAATTTTTTTATTCATTTTACCAACTCCTTGATTTCTGCTGCTACAGCTTCAATCTCTGTTGCTGCAGATCCTTGTTGATTAATTTCATAGACAGCTTTTCCCTGAGCTGACGCTTCTGCAAAAATCACCCGTTGCGCGACACTGGCAGAAAAAACATGCATCGGATATATGCCAAGCGCTTCCGCCACATCGCGTCCTATTGCTGTATTAACGATTTTACGATTAACAACAAAAGCAGATTTCAGATTTTCTTTATAGACGCGCGCTTCATCAATAAGCTTTACGATTCCATCTGCAGCCCAAATATCATATGGACTAGGCTGCACAGGAATAAGCACTAAATCCGAAGCCAAAAGTGCACTGCGTGTTAGATCTGTCACCCGCGGAGCGCCATCAATAATGACATAATCATAACCATGACCAATCTGTGTAATTTCTTTGTGAATCGTTGCACGTGGCAAACCAACTACAGGAAACAAAGGAGCATCTTCACGCGCCGCCGCCCAATCCAATGCACTACCTTGTGGATCGATATCAAGAAGCAAGACGCGCGCACCAGCGCGTGCGAAGCTTGCCGCAAGATTCACACTCAACGTTGTTTTTCCAACCCCTCCCTTTTGATTTAAGAGCCCAATGATCATTATATAACATCTTTCAGTATTATCGTAAAAACGATAATACTGAAAACTACAAAAGAGGCAAGTATCTAAGGGGCCCACACACACTTTTCCCACTTTATGAAGAAAGCACCAACAAAGGTCCTCCTCCATCTTCTATTTGCAGCAAAAAGTTGATTTATATAGAAAATACATTGTTTCACATATTGAATGAGAAACGCACCTCTTTTTCTTAAGAAGAACAACATTCTTCACTAGACTATAAAAAGAGCTAAAACCAATCCCACTCTTGTATCTTTTCTTCACGCTTTAATTGGAAAAAAATACAAACAAAAATCATAAAATTCAATCTTATAAAATCAATTTTCTTCATTTTAGCATTCTTATCTACAACACTGTGATCCGATAAAAAGAGCAGAGAAAAATCATGCAACACCTGCAGCAATATTCTTTTCATAAGATGATGATGATTCTACCCAACAGATACATGCAATCTCCTTTCCCTCTTTTTCTTTATTGCGGTTATTTGCTCGACAAAGAAAAGATTTTTGTTAAACTCTTCTTCACGAAAGACCTCCCTTCTATCATGTCTTTGGGTATCATATTTTGGGGAACAGAAAAAAATACCATAAAGATCTGCCGCATGAGGAAAACAGAAATGAACTTGCAAGAAATTGAACAAAATATTTTTATTAGCGGTCAAATCAGCGTTGAAAATATCAAAACATTAGCACAAGCAGGCTTTAAAACCATTATTTGTAACCGTCCAGATCAAGAAGAACTTCATCAACCTGACTTTTCTCTCATTCAAGAAACAGCACATCAATATGGTATAAAAGCCTATCACATTCCTATTTTTCCTCCTCGCATCGAACAATCAAATATTGAAGCAATGCAAACAATTTTAAAAACGGCCTCTCTCCCTCTTCTCGCCTATTGTGGACAGGGAACACGCTCAATGCATCTTTATCGTTTGGCGTGTTGTTAAATATATTTTATATCGTCACATTCTTTGTCTTAACCGATTGGCAAGAAAACAGCAGTAAAATTTTAAACTGCACAAATACTATCAACACCCTACAAGCTTTAAATAAAGACAAAGAAATGATGAAATCAGATCTCCAAATATTTGACTCCTCCTCCCAACAACGAAAAATGCATATAATCCATGATGTTTTAGAATATCTTTTTCTGATTATTGTGAATCTCAGTGCTCTTTGTGCTGCTCTTTTTGCTTTTTCGGATCAAATAAAGGCTTATTTTTAAAAGTAAGCAATTGATCCAACTGTGACAATGGCTGTGCTTTTGTCAAAATTTCTCTTGCAGTTTTTTCATCACGTTTCATTTGTGCAATCAAAGGCTCAAGGCCATCAAATTTTTCTTGTCCCCGTAGGAATTGCAAAAAGGAAACCGTACAGTTTTCTCCATAAAAATCATCATTAAAGTCAAACAAATAGGTTTCCAGAAGTGGTGCCCCATCTTTAACCACAGTTGGACGACATCCAAAACTTGCAACACCATCATATAAAACGCCGTTAGCGCGACGCAAGCGTACAGCATAAACTCCCTGTGCCAAACTAACTTGAGGAGGAAGCATTTGATTAGCGGTTGGAAATCCCAACAGACGACCAAGTTTTTCGCCTTCAATAATATTAGAGCATACCCGATAATGATAGCCCAATAAATGCGCTGCTTTTTGTACCTGCCCTTGTGAAAGAAGCTGACGAATAGTGCTTGAAGAAATGATCTGTTGCGAAGAATCTTGTGTGTTTAATATGCAAGGAATTTTTACGACCTCAAAGCCATACTCTTTTCCTCTTTGATAAAGAAAAGAGGCATTTCCACTTTTCTGATGACCAAATTGAAAATTTTCACCCGTTACAACAACCGAAACATCAAAGGCTTGTTTTAAAACCACTTTGATAAATTCTTCTGCTGAAAGAGTCGCAAAACGCATATCAAAGGGCTGTTCAACAACACCTTGAAATCCAAGTATTTTTAAAATTTCGGCTTTTTCACTAGCTTCTGTCAAACGATCAACGGGCGTTAAGTGTTGAAAAAAACTTCTCGGATGCGGTTCAAAAGTTAAAACAAGAGCAGGTTTTTTTTGAAGACGCGCTAAATCTAGTGCTTTTTGCAGTACCACCTGATGTCCACGATGAACACCATCAAAATTTCCAAGTGCTAAAACCGCTCCCTTCCAAGCCAAAGGAATCCCTTGGGTTCCCTGAAGACGTAAAAAATCAGACATTACTGAAGTGCCCACATAATTGCTTGTGGCTTATAGCCATAACGTTCAAGAAAAGAATGCAAAGCTTTTTTATCAACCTCACCATTTTTCATATAATCATAACGATGAATTCCCCCCATAACATAAAGAACATCAAGGCCAAAATGGACAGCACCTTTAATATCGGTCAAAAGGCCATCACCAATTGCTAGAATCTGATGTTTTTCCACTGTTCCACGAATTTTTTTTAAGTGTTCAAAAGCGCATTTGTAAATGGGGGCATGGGGCTTACCGGCAATACGCACCTCCCCTCCTAACTGTTGATAAAGACGCGCTAATGCACCAGCGCACCAAAATTCTTGATTTCCATAATGCACAATGACATCAGGGTTTGCACAAATAAAAGGCAATTTTCGCGCCCGCATACGGTGAAACATCTCTTCATAAGCAGCAGGTGTTTCCTCAAGATCTTCAAGAAAGCCACTACAAACCACAACCGAAGCTTCCCATTCTTCAACAATTTCACTCTCTAATCCTTCAAATAAAACCAAATCGCGTTGTGGGCCAATAAAAAAAACTTTACGTGGTGCAGCACAAATAAGATCACGTGTCACATCCCCTGAAGTGATAATGGCATCATAATAACCGCTATGCACATTCATGCTTTCTAACTGGACAATAACATCTTCTCGTGGTCGAGGAGAATTGGTCAAAAAAATAACGCTTTTTCCCATTTGTCGAATTTTGTACAACACATCCAATGCTGGTTGAAACGCCTGTACACCGTTGTGCACAACACCCCATACATCGCAAAAAACAGCATCATAATGCGCTATAATACTATCAATATGGGTTAATTCATTCATGAAGCACCTAGTCTTTCTTTTTTGCCATTTATTATACTGCCTTTTACTTTACCTGAAGTACATTCTTTTTCTCAACACTGGATTTTTGCCTCTTTTGCTTTACATTGCAAAAAAGGGGCATAAAAAATAAGGGACGTTAAGTGATGAAACGTTCTAAAATACTTCATATCAAAAGCTTATAATTCCACAAAGAATGAAAACGGCAACACTAAAAACAACTATATTGATACAGTCTCTCCCCCAAAAAACTCAAGTTTTTATTTAAAAACTAAACAAATAAAATATTTTCATGAAAAAACACCCATGAAAATGACAAAACCTCCTTTTTTGAAGATAAACAAAACATATAGGACATAAATGACACAATATTACTTATGCAATAATACATTGTTTGAACTCTAAAAAAAGAGCTTAGAGAATAGGCATGTTCTTTAAATATTGGCATATTTTACGGACTTTCCCTAAGAGTCATGTTTTACAAAGCTCTACAAACCCCAAAAAAGAAGCTTCTCTCTTCTTCCAAACCTGTAAACAATTCAAGCTTTTCTCGCTTACCTCCTCTTGTTACCCATTTCATAAAACACGTGCTCTTTTAGGAGCAGTGCTCTAAAACTGCAGAAACTCTTACTTTTTTAGGCGTATTCTTTAAAATTACGCGTTAAGAAAACTGTCTTAATTTTATTGCCAATCTCCTGAAATTCCTTTATTCGTTACTCTGTGGTTTTTGATCGTATACGCGAACGATCAATAGAGTGTTGGAAGCTCGATACCTCGATACATAAACATGAACCCCGCTTTGTGGGTGTCCCGGGATTCCGGGAGATTTTGCTATGTCCAAGTGCTTTTCAGCACTAAAAGCAAAATGCTGATTCGAGGTCAGTGCTTCCAACCTCCCGGAATACCAATGCGAGGGCGCTCGCAACCGGTGGGGGGAAAATGCAAGATAAAAATCCTCATGATATTTTGATTGGCAAAAAAATTCGTTTTAGACGAAAAATGTTGGGAATGTCTCAAAAATCCTTAGGGCATGCTTTAGGCGTAACCTTTCAACAAATTCAAAAATATGAAAAAGGTATAAATCGTGTAAGTGCGGGGCAATTAAAGACAATTGCCGATATTTTAAATGTCCCCATAACCTTTTTTTATGCCAATATCTCCACAAAACGACACACCCCTCCCCATTATGACGAAGTCATCTCCAGTAAAGAAGAGTATCTGCTTTTAAAAAGATTTCGTGTTCTCACCACAAGAAAACAAAATGCTCTTTTACAATTGCTCTCTGAGCAAAATGAAGCTTGTTAAATCACGCGTGCAAGAGGCTTTGTTTATGCGCAACACCGTTTTTAAGAGCAGTGCTTTTAAACTCTCATGCACAAGCCTTGCTCTTAAAAGAGCATCCCTCTCAAAATGCCATAGAAGATAAACTGCTATCTTCCCTAAAGGGGGGTAAGTTCTCATACACAAGCCGCATCCTTGAAAGAGCTCCCCCCCTCTTCTCACTTTTTAAAAGTCCGTTTTAAAAAGCTATCGTCATTTTTATTGTAAATTTCCAGAAATTCCTTTATGACTTGAAGGGTGTTTTGGTCGTATACGCGAACGACCAATAGGGATCTAAAACCCCGAAAACTCGATACATAAAAATTATCCCGCTTTGTGGGTGTCCCGGGATTCCGGGAGATTTTGCTATGTCCAAGTGCTTTTTAGCACTAAAAGCAAAATGCTGATTCGAGTTCAGTGTTTTAGACTCCCGGAATACCAATGCGAGGGCGCTCGCAACCGGTGGGGGGAAAATGCAAGATAAAAATCCTCATGATATGTTTGTTGATACATTCATTGGCAAAAAAATTCGCTTCAGACGAAACATGCTGAAAATGTCGCAAAAACAATTGGGACACTCTTTAGGGGTAAGCTTCCAACAAATTCAAAAATATGAAAAAGGCTTAAACCGTGTAAGTGCGGGACAGTTAAAGACAATTGCCGATATTTTAAATGTCCCCATAACCTTTTTTTATGCCGATATCTCCACAAAACAACACACCCCTCCCCATTATGACGAAGTCATCTCCAGTAAAGAAGAGTATCTGCTTTTAAAAAGATTTCGTGTTCTCACCATAAGAAAACAAAATGCTCTTTTACAATTGCTCTCTGAGCAAAATGAAGCTTGTTAAATCACGCGTGCAAGAGGCTTTGTTTATGCGCAACACCGTTTTTAAGAGCAGTGCTTTTAAACTCTCATGCACAAGCCTTGCTCTTAAAAGAGCATCCCTCTCAAAATGCCATAGAAGATAAACTGCTATCTTCCCTAAAGGGGGGTAAGTTCTCATACACAAGCCGCATCCTTGAAAGAGCTCCCCCCCTCTTCTCACTTTTTAAAAGTCCGTTTTAAAAAGCTATCGTCATTTTTATTGTAAATTTCCAGAAATTCCTTTATGACTTGAAGGGTGTTTTGGTCGTATACGCGAACGACCAATAGGGATCTAAAACCCCGAAAACTCGATACATAAAAATTATCCCGCTTTGTGGGTGTCCCGGGATTCCGGGAGATTTTGCTATGTCCAAGTGCTTTTTAGCACTAAAAGCAAAATGCTGATTCGAGTTCAGTGTTTTAGACTCCCGGAATACCAATGCGAGGGCGCTCGCAACCGGTGGGGGGAAAATGCAAGATAAAAATCCTCATGATATGTTTGTTGATACATTCATTGGCAAAAAAATTCGCTTCAGACGAAACATGCTGAAAATGTCGCAAAAACAATTGGGACACTCTTTAGGGGTAAGCTTCCAACAAATTCAAAAATATGAAAAAGGCTTAAACCGTGTAAGTGCGGGGCAGTTAAAGACAATTGCCGATATTTTAAATGTCCCCATAACCTTTTTTTATGCCGATATCTCCACAAAACAACACACCCCTCCCCATTATGACGAAGTCATCTCCAGTAAAGAAGAATATCTCCTGTTAAAAAGTTTTAGAGTCCTGACATCAGGAAAACAAAAAGCAATTTTAAAATTGATTTCTGATCAGAATTAAAACTCTTTCATAATATCCTATGCTACAGTTTCTACGCATAAGCATACACGGAAAACCTCTCAAAACACACCATAAACGATGGCACTCTTATTTTGTCTTAAATTTTTGCCTTATCCGCAAATGCGCCTCTTAATCTTATGTAAATTTGTAAAGAATAATCGCGCTTCTTGCCTAGAAGATTCCAACTGCTGATTTCATAAAGAATAAAAATCTTTTAGGGCAACAATGACCGTTTTTTTAAAACACATAGATACCTTAATAAACGAGAAAAACTGTTTTGAGAGTATATATTTTTAAGAGGGATGTAGAATTTATCCAACACGAAAAAAAATGACAACTCTTCTTAAGAGCGCTTTCAATTTGCCCTCTTATTCATTTTATGAGATTTTCACGATAAACATCAACGCCCGAAAGCAACAGCCAGATCACTCATGCGCAAAAGGATTATAAGAGCCATTATTGCGCCGCCACTGCAAAGGTTCCGTAAAATCACTTGACCAAAGACCAATCTTTTTGTTGCGTGCTGTTTCTTCAGCAAGGCGATACTGTACGGGAATGGGATCTTTATTGTCTTTTGCAAGCAACAACATCCCCTCTGCAAGACCTGCTTCAGCTAAATCAACGCCTTGCACAAAACATTGCGCATAATAAATACCATCACGCATAACAGCCTGCTTACAGGATAAATTCTGACCAAGTGTTTTAGTGACAAGCCAAGCCATTGTAACCACACCACAAGGCCATTCTTGATTATTTAATTTGGCTTTTTGGCGCGGTGCACATGTATCCACCCCATAAAGATGAAGAGCACGGGTATGATGTTTACGCCAAGATTGTGCAACAGGCGTGAACAATTTGAATGTAACGCCACTGGTAACAGATGCCATACCATGAAAAACAGCAACAGAATTAAAGGAAGAATTCTTCTGAAATGAGGAAACCGATTCAGCTTTTGCAACATGTCTACCATTTGCCAATGGCCCCTGTGTGAAAGCGACTTCAGAATTTTTTCCTTGCGTATACAGATGCACAATATCTTGCATATCTTGCAGCTTAAAGGGTTGTAGAACACTCCAATCCACGTCATCGCTATATTGGTGAATACCCCATAAAAGAGAGCCCATTATATAAAGAATAACGATGAGTTTAAATCGTATACGCTCAACACATTTTATTAAAAAGTTCATTTTTCCTCTACCCTTTTATCGATTCAACACTCCCTCCTTGTCCATGAAAAAAAATTTAAGGTGAAAAAATTCTAGATTCTAAGGTCTGTTGTATATTAACGATATTTTACAAACTTCACAACTTAAAATTGCCATTTTTATGTAACACAATTTTAAAAAGAAAACCTTCTGTCTCTGAGAAAAAAAATTAAAAGGAAAAAAATCCATTTTTAAAATTTTGAGAGAAACGATGAGGGGGACAGTTTGGTTTGTAAGTCTCAAAGAACAAAACACTTCAGTTTTAAAGTCAAGAAGACACGCGAGTAAAATTCTTTTTCAAGAGAGGAAAAATGACAGACAACACGTCCAAGAATATCTTTTTTATCGTCATTATGCTGCTTTTTGCTGCGTTCATTATAGCACATCCTTCCTATGCTGCTTCTACGGGTGGAGGACTGGGAAATGTCGATAACGTATTACAAAACATTGTTGATATGATGACCGGAACAACAGCAAGGCTTATTGCGATTATCTGTGTTGCCGCCATCGGCATTGGCTGGATGTACGGCTTTATTGACCTGCGCAAAGCAGCTTATTGCTTGATTGGTCTTGGTATTGCTTTCGGAGCGCCTGCTTTAGTCGGTAAATTAGTGGGAACAGGAACAGCATAAATGAACGAAGATACTCTTTTTCTTGCCTGTACCAGACCCGCAATGTTTGCCGGTGTTACCATAGAAGCGATGGCGCTCAATGTTATGGCAACAACCACTCTTTTTATTCTTACAAGCGGTTTTACCATGATTGGTCTTGGGGTTGGGATGCACTTTATTTTACGTGAAATAACCAAACATGACCACAATCAATTTCGCGTTTTATTTGCCTGGCTCAATACCCGCGGAAAACAAAAAAATCTCAAAAGATGGGGAGGCGCATCTATATCCCCATTATACCTTATCCGTACTTATAAGGAACTCAAGTAGTGAAACAGATGTCAATTATGAAACGGGAATCTTTGCCGGAAGAATACATTCCCTATGTACGCTACGTTAACCGTCATGTCATTGCACTTAATTCGCGTTGTTTAATGACAGTGATGGCTGTCGAGGGTGTAAATTTTGACACTGCAGATATTGACCAATTAAATTCCTTACACAACCAATTAAACACCCTTCTGAAAAACATTGCAGATGAACGCGTTGCTTTATACTCTCACGTTATTAGACGGCGTGAAATGCTTTATCCAGAAGGGCGTTTTCTTTCTCCTTTTGCAGCAAAATTAGATGAAAAATACAAACAGAAAATGGTTTCCCAAGAACTCTATAGAAACGATTTGTTTGTTTCACTGCTGTGGAATCCAGCCTCAGATAAAACAGAACAACTTGCTTCTTTTTTTCAGCGTTTAACAAAAGCAAAGAAAACCCAATCGGAACCTGATCAGGATGCCATTCGCAAAATCGAAGAATTAAGCCAAGATTTGATAGAAGGGTTAGAAGCTTATAGCCCACGTCTCTTATCCATTTATGAACATGGGGGCATGTTATTTTCTGAACAAAGTGAGTTTTTGCATCAATTGGTAGGGGGAAGACGGGAACGTATTCCTCTGACATTTGGTACCATTGCTTCAACAATTTATTCCGATCGTGTTATTTTTGGAAAAGAAATTATTGAAATCCGCCATGAGAGCAAAGAACGTTTTGTTGGCATGTTTGGCTGGAAAGAATATCCTTCTAAAACCCGCCCCGGTATGACAGATGAGTTGTTGACAGCCTCTTTTGAATTCATCTTAACGCAATCCTTTGTCTTTAAAAGTAAAGCTGCCGCTGGTGCCATTATGGGGCGCAAACAAAATCAAATGATCAATACAGCCGACCGTGCGAGCTCGCAAATTGAAGCGCTTGATGAAGCCCTTGATGATTTAGAATCGAACCGTTTTGTTTTGGGGGAGCATCACCTCTCTTTGGCTGTTTTTGCCGATCAGCCCAAAGCATTAGCTGAAAATTTATCAAAAGCCCGTTCACAGTTAACCAATGGGGGCGCCGTTATTGCCAGAGAAGATTTGGGGTTAGAAGCAGCATGGTGGGCGCAATTGCCGGGAAACTTTAGCTATCGTGCACGCTCTGGAGCCATTACCAGCAGAAACTTTGCCGCTTTATCTCCTTTTCATTCTTTTCCTATTGGAAAATTAAATGACAATGTTTGGGGGGCTGCTGTTGCCTTGTTGAAAACCCAAGCGGGTTCACCTTATTATTTTAATTTTCATTATGGTGATCTTGGCAATACCTTTGTTTGTGGTCCATCGGGCTCTGGTAAGACGGTTATTATTAATTTTCTTCTTGCACAATTACAAAAACATAATCCGACCATGGTTTTTTTCGACAAAGATCAGGGTGCAGAGATTTTTGTACGTGCTGGAGGAGGAAAATATAAGCCTTTAAAAAACGGCGAACCTGCAGGTATTGCACCCCTAAAGGGCATGGAACTTACAGAAAAAAATAAGGTTTTCCTTCGTAATTGGGTCTTAAAGCTTGTAACCTCTGAAGGGCAAACAGTAACAGAAGAAGAGCGACAAGATATCGCCAAAGCAATCGATTCCTTGGGAAGCCTGCCCCGTGCACAGCGCTCTCTTGCTGCCCTTCAACTCTTTTTTGATAACACATCAAAAGAAGGTATTGCCATACGATTACAACGCTGGATAAGAGGCAATGATTTAGGTTGGGTTTTTGATAACGAAACGGATGATCTCAATTTAAATGCGCAATTTATCGGTTATGACATGACCGACTTCTTAGATAATGAAGAAATTCGTCGCCCCTTAATGATGTATCTCTTCCACCGTATTCTTGATCTTATTGATGGGCGGCGTATCATTATTATTGTTGATGAATTCTGGAAAGCTTTAGAAGATGATTCCTTTAAAGCTTTTGCACAAGATCGGTTAAAGACAATCCGTAAACAAAATGGCATGATGCTCTTTGCCACCCAAAGCCCGAAAGATGCTTTAAACTCTACTATTGCACATACGATTATCGAGCAATGTCCAACCCAAATATTTTTTCCCAATCAAAAAGCAAATTATAAAGATTATGTTGAAGATTTTAAGCTGACTGAGCGTGAATTTGAACTCATACAATCAGAGCTAAGCAGAGAATCGCATCGTTTCCTTATCAAACAGGGACAAAATTCTGTTGTTGCAGAACTTAACTTACGCGGAATGAACGATGAGATCGCCGTCTTAAGCGGCACAACTAAAAATATTGAACTCATGCATCAAATTATCAACGAATATGGAGCAGATCCTGATGAATGGTTGCCCATATTTCATCAAAGGAGAAAAAACCAATGAAACAATATAGTTTAGCCACCTTGTTATTTTTATCTTTTGTCTCTCCTACAATGGCGCAAATGACCGATGTGGAGGAGTATTATAAACAAGCATTACACAGCAAAATAACCCATGATGCTTTACAGTCAAACACCGCTGAAAGTATTTATGAAAGTGCCAAAGAAACAGAAAAAAAGATTGAAGCAATAAGAGCAAAACTTGAACAGCTTAAAACAACAGAAAACTTAAAACCAGAAGAACGGCAAGCACTGCAACAAGAGCTTCAAACACAACTTTCCCTTCTTCAAACCAATCTTCAAATAAGTTCTGTACAACTGCAATCTTTAGCGATGATGAGCGCAAAAACAAGCAAAACCAGAGAAGAGGTCCATGAAGAAGAAACGCAAGAAAAACGTCAACAACTTCAAGAAGCTCTGAAAGAAAAAGAAGAACAATTAAAAGCAATGGTTGAGAGAGCGAATGGCCGACTTTAAGTTTGCCCCGTTTGGGAGTATTTCTGAATATATTGTAGCCCCTCTAGACGATGTGATGAACACAACAGTGGGGGGGCTGTCCTCTGCGATTTCAGCACCACTTAATCTTGCTGCAATTATTTTTATTTTTTTATATGGCTATAATGTTATGACAGGTCGTGTCGCCCTTTCTACGCATAATCTTCTCAATAATGTGGTTAAAATTGTCGTTGTCACAACAATGGCAACGAATGCGAATACATTTAATATCTATATCAAAGAGGTTTTCTTTAATGATTTGGTAAATGCTATTGGAAATGCGCTCAACAGCAATCCTGCAAATTCCAATGTCTTCGATTATATTTTATTAAAGGCAAGTTACCGCTTTCAAGAAGTTTTATACCATGCTTGGTTTTTTGAAAAGGTCGTTGTTGCGATTCTTGGTGGTGTTATGATGATAACTGTTATTTTCTTTTGTATAGGCGGTTTCATTGTCCAAATATTTGCACAAGTTGCCCTCGTACTGATCATAGGTCTTGGTCCTCTTTTCATTAGTTTATATTTGTTCAATGCAACGCGAAAATATACCGAAGCATGGCTTTCAACTTTAATCAATTTTACCATTTTACAAGTTCTCGTGATCATGCTTGGAACGCTTATCTGTCAAATTATCCTGCAAGTTCTCAAAGTTTCTTATGACTCAATCTATATTCTTTTCCCACCTGTTATCGTCATTTCGGTCATAGGGGTTATTATCTTCCGTGCGCTTCCAGGCCTTGCCTCAGCACTTGCTGCTGGTGGACCATACTTTAGCGCCGGTATAGCTTCAGGAGAACAGCTTGCTTCAACACTTTATAACAGTGCTAAATCGGGTGGAAGAGCCGCACAAAATGCTGCTTTAAAGCTTACAGGTGCAGCCGCTGGAAGCGCCGCAAGAAGTGCTGCTAGCAGCACAGCTAGAGGTATTGCAGGAATTGCAAGATCTGGAGGTGGTCGTGGCCGTTTTTAATGCCAAACACCTCTTTAAAAGAAACAAGAACTTTGTTTTTGCATTGCGTGCGCTAAAGAGCGCACGCCCCATGTCTTTTTCACATGATCACCTTGATATCTTTGTTTTTATAAAACCAATCGAAATTTTGCATTCTATGCTTTTGTGAAACAGCTCAAAACAAGAACGCTTATGGCGTTGTATTCCAAGATATTTACGAGTTTTAAAAATGAAACAAAAAATACTTTTTGTTGTGCTCCTCACAGTCTTCTTGAATAGCTGTGCCATTCTTAGTGGCCCCCCAAAACCCCCACGATGTAATGGAAAACATACGCGTATTCTCAACCAAGATAAATGGAATGGGGACAGTAAAGACATAAATTTACCAGGGAAAGTTGTAAAACACGTTACGACACCTGTCATTCTTAATACCTTAGAAAGCGAAAAAGCAACAACGAATGTAACGCCAAAGAGCGCTTCACAACATCCCATAAACCATAAAATGTCCTTTGATAAAACTGTGGAGGTCCCAGGTGAAAAGTGATGCCCTTGAAGAATATATAAAAGAAGCACGTTCATTTGATATTGATCGCATGCATAGCATGCGGCAACGAATGAAAATTGCTATGGCTTTAACAGTACTTTTTGGCTTAATGACCATCGCCTTAGCCTTAGCTGTTGCAGCCTTAACGCCTTTAAAAACCGTAGAGCCTTTTGTTATTCGCGTTGATAATTCCACAGGCATTGTTGAGACTATTCAAGCCCTTAAAGAAACTCCCAGCAACTATGATGAAGCAATCACACGCTACTTTGCTAGCCAATATGTTCGTGCACGCGAAGGTTTTCAGTCTTCAGAAGCAAAACACAATTTCCGCTTAATTTCCCTTTTATCTTCAATAGAAGAACAAAATCGTTTTGCACAATGGTATTCAGGCAGCAATCCCGAAAGCCCCCAAAATATCTATCAACACGCAGTTGTAACCATCACAATCAAATCCATTTCTTTTTTAAGCAAAAATCTTATTCAAGTCCGTTACTATAAAAAGACCCGAGAATTGAACGAAAAAGAAACGATTTCCCATTGGGTTTCGATCTTACATTTTACCTATATTAATGCACGCATTTCAACATCTGATCGATTAATCAACCCACTTGGTTTTCAAGTGCTGGAATATAGATCTGATCCAGAGGTGATAAAATGAGTAGGTTTTTTAAAACACTTTTTTTTGCTTTCATGTTAGGCATAAATTGTCATATAGCCTTCTCGTTTGCAGAAACAGTCCCATTGAGTGCACACAAAGACAATCGGATCAGATTTGTCAATTATGACGCACACAATGTTATAAAAGTTATTGGCTCTATTCGCTCTTCAGTCCAACTCGAATTTGCTGAAGATGAAGAAGTCACTTATGTAGGAATTGGCAATTCCGTTGCATGGCAAGTTGCACCAGCTGGACACTTTCTTTTTCTCAAACCGCGGGAAGTTCAGCCCATTACCAATTTACAAGTTGTCACAAGCCGCCAAGATGGAACAAAACGCTCTTATCAATTTGAACTAGAAGTACGTGAAGGCGATGTTTCAGCAGGGAATGAAACCTATTTCCTTGTCAAATTTCGTTATCCAGAAGATGAAGCTTTACGTAAAAAGTTAGCCGCAGCAGCAAAAGCCGAACAGCGCGAAGCAAGCTTTATTGAAGATGTTTTAAATATCCATGAAGATTTTGGGCCACGCAATTGGGCCTATGTTGCACAAGGTTCTACACTTATTGAACCAAAGGCTGTCTATGACAATGGAAAAACAACAACCTTTACCTTTTTAGGCAATATAGAAATTCCTGCTATTTATCTTGTATCGCCAGATGGACAAGAATCTCTGGTTCCCAAAACAATTAAAGGCAACAAAGTCATTGTGCATGCCACATCTGCACAATTTACTTTGCGCCGTGGACATGAAGTGCTGTGCATCTTCAATAAAAGATTTGTGCCGGAAGGCATTAACCCAGAAACTGGTACAACATCACCATCTGTACAACGTAAAGTGAACATAGGAAACAACCATGAATGACGCAAGGGATGAAACAAATATCAATGATCGTGATACAATAAAAGATGCCCGCGGCAAACAGCAACAAAACAATGCAGGCAAAGCCGCTGCTCTTATTATTCTTTTTGGTGTCTGTCTTTATTTAGCCTATTCAACACTTTTCACAGAAACCGCTCCACCGGTTGAGCCTCTCAAAGAAGGGGTTATTAAACAAACAGAGCTTTTTCATCCTGTCAAACCCATTCCTACTCCCCTTGGGGCAACCACAGAAGAAAAAACAGAACCCAATAAAGCTCTGTTGCCCACGGTTGAATTACCAACACCTACAAAAAATAATCAATTACATTCTGATAATGAGCTGTTAGATGCCGCACAACGCGCCCCTGTATTAGCCTATGCAAATACACAAAGCAAAAGCAATACAGGAATAAATCATAATAATTTGAATGTACAGCCACAAAGCAAATCTGATGAAGCAACACAACGCTTCAATCATCTTCTCAAACCAACCATTCTTGAAGGGATTAATGCTTCAAATCTTGGGAATAGAAACTATATTATCTCGATGGGGACTTCCATTCCTTGCATCTTAGAAACTGCCATTAGCAGTGACCAACAAGGATTTACCAGTTGCATTGTCTCCAGAGATATCTTGTCAGACAATGGGCGTGTTGTCCTTCTTGATAAAGGCACACAAATTATTGGGGAATATCGTGGTGGCTTAAAAAGAGGTCAAACACATCTCTTCATGCTCTGGAATAGGGCAAAAACACCAAATGGTATTATTATCACCTTAGCTTCACCTGCAACGGATAATTTAGGACGTTCGGGTATGAGCGGTCACATTGACAATCATTGGTTTGAACGCATTGGATCTGCACTCCTTATTTCCATTATAAAAGATGCAACCCGTTATGCCAACAAGCGTTTAGGAACAGACAAAGACCCAGAAAAAAGTGAAACAGATACAATTTCTTCGGGACAAAATATTGCAAATCTTGCTGTCGAAAATTACGCCAACATTGCCCCAACATTGTACAAAAACCAAGGAGAAATGGTGAATGTCTTTGTTGCCCGTGATTTAAACTTTTCCAATGTTTATAAATTGAAACTTATTGAAAACAAAAAGCAAATTATCAACCGTACTCTTTCAAGAAACTTTTCTAAAAATTCTTCGGTAACTTTGAAATGAACCAAATTTTGCATAATTTAAATGACCAAACTGTTGCAATTGTTTTAACAAAACTTGCACCTCTCAGTCATTTTCTTCAAGATGAGAGTCTTTTTGAAATTGTCATTAATCGCCCCTATCAAATAATGACAGAAGGCGTTAAAGGATGGCAAACGATCAATGCACCAGCTCTTTCGTTTAATGAGCTGATGGGAATAGCGAAAGTTATTGCATCCTATTCACAACAAAATATTTCTGAAAAAAACCCCATATTATCTGCCACACTTCCAGGAAATGAACGTATTCAAATTGTTATTCCTCCAGCAGTGGAAAAAGATACAATTAGTATGACAATTCGTAAACCATCATCGCAGAGTTTTTCTCTTGAAGAGCTCGCAAATAACGGTCTTTTTTCGATGTGTGAGTTGGTATCATTCACCCCCCTGGAAAACTATAAAGTACGTTTTAACGAACTTAAAAACATTGAACATGACTTAGCAACTGCTTATTGTAATAAGGATTTTGTCTCCTTTTTTAATCAAGCTATAAAATATCAAAAAAATATTTTGATCGCAGGAAAAACCGGCTCTGGGAAAACAACATTGTCCAAAGCTTTCATTGCGAAAATCCCTCATGATGAACGTATTATCACCATTGAAGACACACAAGAATTGATTGTACCACAACCCAACCATGTCTCGATGATCTATTCAAAAGATGGCCATGGTTTAGCTACGGTTGGTCCCAAACAGCTTCTTGAATCTGCTTTACGCATGCGTCCTGACCGCATTCTTTTACAAGAGCTTCGCGATGGAACAGCTTTTTATTATATTCGTAATGTCAATTCAGGACATCCAGGTTCAATTACCACAGTCCATGCATCAACAGCCCTCTCTGCTTTTGAACAAATGACACTTTTGGTCAAAGAAAGTGAGGGGGGAGGAAGTTTAGAACGTGATGATATTCGAGGTCTCTTGATTTCCATGATTGATATCATTGTCCAATGCAAACGTGTGGAAGGAAAATTCAAAGTTACAGAAATTTATTATGATCCATTCAAACAACGCAACATCTTTGGAGGTGACTAAAAGAAAATAAAACGACCAACAAAAGTTTAAAAAACAACAGTTGGAAAAGGAAAAGAAGTGTGACAACAAAAACAACAGACAATCTTTCATCGATAACACCAGAAGAATTAAAAAAACGCCGTGAAGCTGTTGATGCAGCCATTAGCAGCCATGCACTTGAAGGTATAACGCTTCATCCCAAAACGCTCGAAATTTTAGAAGAATATGCAAGGGGGGAAATTTCCCTAGAGGAATTTAATACGCTTATGGACAACGCTATATTATAAGGAGAAAATGATGCAAGAACCACAAACAGCAGCCAATCCCTTTACGACAGTCCTCCAGTCCCATCCTCAAGGCTTCGTATCAAAAAAAATACATGGGCTAAAAGGTTTAAAAAACCTCTTTGAAAGACATTCCCATCAATCAGCCCAAGCAATGATCAATCTTCATCACGCTTCCCTCCCCCAACAGGTTGACTCCTCCTATCTCAAAAAACTTCATCAGGAAATGTTTCAAGGAATTTTTGAAGATGCAGGACACACGCGCGATGAACGCCCTTCCTCTCTTGTGGAAAGCACTGTTTCCCTCTCATCATCACAAACCGTAGGGTGGAAAAAGTCACACGAAAACAATAACGAGGTTAAAGAAGGTTTACAAAGCTTAGATCAACAACTTACCGAAAAAAACGATCTAAAAAACTTACAGCGTGAAGACTTTGTTGAAGAAATAACAAACGTCTTTAACACTCTTAATCGTCTTCATCCCTTCAGAAAAGGCAATCAAATAACACAACGCCTTTTTTGTGAAAAACTCGGGCAAGCAGCAGGACACCCATTCAGCTTTTCACTTGTAACAGAAGAACGCATGACACAAGCCTCTACAGCAGTGGGAAAAGATCAAAATTTACAACCCATGCTCCACTTGTTTGAGGATATTACACATCCCCAAAAAGCACAATATCTCAAAACATTCATGGACCAAATGAAAGAAAAGGGGCACGATGACATTCAAAAACATCCTGTAATGGTCGCAAAAGAAGGCACAAGCTATACCGGAACCTATCACGAGACCAATTCTGAAAGTTTTATGATCAATGTTCAAGAAGCTTATATCCTTGGAAACAAAGAGCATCTCACTCCCGAACAGCGAAAAACCGTAAAGACAGGAGACACCTTCACCTTTACCGCTCCTACACCTCAAGAGCTGAAAAGCACCCTCATCCCAAGCGAAAATTTAGCCCCTTTGACAAAAAATGCAATGGCTGAATTGATTGCAGAAGATGCCCGTATTCACACATGCAGCCAGCAAATTCAAAAATTATCAAAAACTGTTTTTGGCAATGAACAAGCATTGAATAGAAAAATGGTGGAGGTTATTCAAAATCCCTCTTTAGGATACCAGCTTGCCAACCAACTTGAAAAATCCCCTGGTTCTTTTTCTTCCCTTGCAGGTTTTGATCTCTGTGGCATAAAAAATGCAAAACGTACTGCAGCTGAAGAAAGTGCCTCTCTCCTTTTTGGCGCCATGATCAATTTAACGCATGCGGTCTATGAAACAAAAAAGGACATCATAAAAGAACATAAAGAAGAACAAGAACGCTGTTCTCAAGCAATCGCTACACCCAGTGAAGAGTTACAAACTCTACTTTCCTTACCAAAAACATCTCAAAGAGCTGCTTTAGAGGCATCCCCCACACTTCAAAAAGAGCTGAGCGGTTTTGTAAAACAACTCAATCAACGTCTTTCCTCAAATGAACATAAAGCGATTAGACATGGTGATCATACAACTCTTGCCAGCAGTCTTGGTGTATCAGAAAACAAAGCAAAGGATATTACAGACATCGTTCAGCGCGCCAAAGAAACACATCAAGAAGTACACACAAAAATACGTACCGTTCATCAAAACAAAACGCTTGCTCTAGCGAGCTGATAGATACGATTTTGCCTGCTTATTAAAGACCCGCATGGGGAGAAACTGTTTTGATAAAATCCTACCCGTGGAAAAAACATCAAGCACAATAACGCCCATGAAGAAAGGGGCATTTTACAACAGATTAAAAAAAACGAAAGTTAAGACCAAAATGAAATATACCAAAACGCAACTGGCTCTTATTTTAATGCCAATCGCCTTAGGTTTTTTAACAATCTTTCTTGTTCCTTATTTATTATTATTTGTAATAAATGAAATGAACAAAAAGCAAATTTATTGGGCTCTTCGATCACAGCCCCTTCTCATTATGGTACTGATTTCTCTTGTTTTTTTATTATATACCCTCTCACAAAAACTGCATCTACGTAAAGCGATTACCTTTGTTTCAATGATCTTTTTTGGAGGAACAGCTTTTTATCATATAAGCAAAGAGATCAAGCGTTTAAGCCCCTATGTTGGTCAACAAGGAATTACTTGGAACTATGCGCTACAATTTATGGATATCATGGTTATCTTTGGTATCATCATTGGTGTTTTTGTTCTCATCATACAAATTGTTGTGTCCTCTCCGCGCACAAGCAATTTCAAGCGTGCAAAAAAAGGAATTTTTGGCAATGCATCATGGATGAATTTAAAAGAGGCAGCAAAAATCTTTCCCTCCAATGGCCAAATTGTTGTGGGCGAAAGATACCGTGTTGATCAAGATACTGTACGCAATATGCCCTTTGCACCGGGCGATAAAACAACATGGGGTAAGGGTGGAAAAGCGCCTTTACTTGCCTTTAATCTTGATTTTGGCTCTACGCATATGATCTTTTTTGCCGGTTCTGGTGGCTATAAAACAACAAGTACAGTTGTACCAACCTGTTTAACTTATCCAGGATCGGTTGTTTGTCTTGATCCTTCAACAGAAGTTGCACCAATGGTCAAGTTCGCACGTCAAAGAATGGGACATCGAAATGTGATTGTTCTAGATCCCAATTCTTTGTTAACAAAAAATTTTAATGTTATCGATTGGCTTCTCGATGACAGCATACCACGCACACAACGTGAAGCCAATATTGTGGGTTTTTCCAAATTACTGTTAACAGATAAAAAATCAGACAACTCTTCAGCAGAATATTTTTCAACACAAGCACACAATCTTTTAACGGCTCTGCTTGCACATGTTATATTTTCTGATGAATATGAAGAGCATGAGCGCAATTTAAAAACATTGCGGAGCATTCTTTCTCAATCAGAAACAGCTGTTGTCAATCAATTGCGCACGATTCAAGAAACAAGCCCTTCTCCTTTTATTCGTGAAATGGTTGGTATTTTTACAGAAATGGCAGACCAAACTTTTTCAGGGGTTTATACTACAGCCTCAAAAGACACCCAGTGGCTTTCTTTATCCAATTATGCTGATCTTGTCTGTGGGAGTGATTTTTCCTCCTCAGATATTACAAATGGGAATACAGATGTTTTTCTGAATCTTCCAGCAAGTATTTTGAACAGTTATCCAGGAATTGGGCGTGTAATTATCGGCGCTTTTTTAAATGCGATGGTAACGGCTGATGGAAATTACAAAAAGCGTGTTTTATTTGTTTTAGATGAAGTTGATCTTCTTGGTTATATGAATATTCTAGAAGAAGCGCGTGACCGTGGCCGTAAATATGGTACATCACTCATGCTTTTTTATCAATCTTCTGGTCAGTTGGTCAATCACTTTGGAGAATCGGGCGCCCGATCATGGTTTGAAAGCTGCTCCTTTGTCAGTTATGCCGCCATTAAAGATCTACAAACAGCCAAAGACATTTCAGAACGATGTGGTCAAATGACCATTGAAGTCACTGGTACAAACAAAGCAGCGGGTTTATCTTTTAAAAAAGACTCTCACAACATCAATTATCAACAAAGAGCGCTCATTTTACCCCACGAAATCATTCAAGAAATGCGCCAAGACGAACAAATTATTCTTATGCAAGGGCGCCCCCCTTTACGATGTGGTCGATCGGTCTATTTTAGAAGAAAGGAAATGCTAGCTGCAGCACAAAAAAACCGCTTTGCCCCAAAATAGAATACGAAATAACAAAATATTCTCTCATGGAGAAAAATCCCTCCAACAACACAACATTTTCAACACAAGTCATGAAGGTAAAAAAATCTGTTCCTATTTTCTAAAAGTCCATAAAGCCAAAAGCCCATAAAGAAAGAATATGCGCATGATCCAACAAGAAAAACAAAGGAGAAAAAAATCTTCAACTTTCGCTTTTGGATCGATATTTATCGCAAGGACTCTTTTTGAAACCACGCAAAAAAACAAGCAATCAAGTACAATCACATTCTTCTTCCTTGACGCATTCACCTTTCACCAAAACCGAAAAGACAGGTTTCTTAAAAGCAACCTAGAAAGGCTTAAAGAATTATCATCTGTCAAAATAATAATCCTCCAAAAATACCTTCAAAAGCTTTTCCAAAAAACCAATAAAAAAGGACATCTCCACGATCCCTCTACGAGACCACGGTCTATTTCTCTCAAAAAAGAAATGGCCAAATATCGTAAAAGAAATTGTTCCAATCATCAAAACGATAAATTTGAGAGAAAACCACTTCCTGTAAAAATATGCGACATCTCAAAAAATGATGCGAAAAAAACATATATGACAGGAAAACATAGCGCACCAAGCCTTTTAAATACCTATCCCCCTACTGTATAAGGAGAAAAACGATGCTCGAAAACAATTATCTGTATAAAAATGGCAAAGCATTAAAAAACATATATGGCATAAAAGACCCCAAAACACTCTATGAGCGTTCTGCCCATGAAGCCTCAAAAGCAGCTGTCAATCTCCGCCATGAGCCACCACCACAAAAATTTGATGCCAACTATCTCAAACAAATTCACTGGAGCTTTTTTTATAAAACTTTTGAATGGGCTGGTAAAACGCGTGATCAGTCCTTTACATTTTTAGATGGCAGTACCGCCCGTATGCCAGCTATGCGCCCCAAAGGTTATGAGATTCCTTTTGCCATTGGCCAACAGATTCCCAAAAAGCTCAAACAATTAGAGCACTCACTAACCGCAAAGAACAATTTAAAAGACTTATCCCGTGCAGAATTTGCTGAACAAGCAGCTGAAGTGTTTCTAACGCTCGATAATATCCATGCCTTCAGAAAAGGCAATGGACGTACCAATAGAATGTTTTTAGAAAAGCTTGGACAAGCAGCAGGACATAGAATAGATTTTTCTGTTATAACAAAAGAGCGCATGGTACAATCCAGTGTTGAAGCAATGCAATATGGTAATTCACAACCGATGAAAGATCTTTTTGAGGATGCCACGCATCCACAAAAAATTCTTCTTTTAAAAGAATTCATCTCTCAAATGAAAGATGCTGGACTTGATAAGATCAATGAGCATGTTGTTGTTACAGCCAAAGAAGGTACAACCTATGATGGCATCTTCCTTGGCGCTTCAGCAGAAGGCTTTGTCATGCAAGTAAAAGATGGCTTTGTTGTAGGCTCCAAAGATGATCTCAAACCAGAACAAGTAAAAACATTACAAAACGGCGCTCACATTTGCTTTCAAAAATCCAATGTCCAGCCTATAACAGAAACACTGATCCCAGAAGAAACATTAGCGCCTCTCACCCATGAAGAACTGTTCGAAAGGGTTGCATCTAATCCCTTTGTTGAAGAATCACGAAAAAACGTTGAAGCTTGTGCAAAGATTGTCTACGGCAGTCGGAAAACATTAAGCGCAAAGCTAGACATCCTAACAGCAGATCCAAGCTTGGGCCAACAATTTGCTGATGAAATACACCAAAACCCTCATTCAGTTTCAAAGCTTGCGGGGGGAAAAATGTGGAATATGAAAACGCCCGATCGCAGACAAGCTGAAGCGCATGTTACACAGCTTTGTGAAGCACTCAAAAATTATGCAACCGCAGCACGACAAACAAGAGAAGACGTCCTCGATCATCACAAAAAAGAACAAAATCGTTTAAAGAATTCTGTAGAAAAACCGGATAAAGATTTGCAAACTCTTTTTTCCCTCTCAGCAGAACAACAAAGAGAAGCATTGTCTCAGTCTGTTCCTCTGCAACAAAAACTTCACCATTTCTCGCGCATGCTACACAATCGTTTATCATCAGACAATCGAACAGCCATAAAGGAAAATGATCACACAAGACTTGCTGCTATGCTGGGTATATCAGAAAGCAAAGCACGAGAAATTTCTCAAGTTCAAAAACAAACGAAAGAAGCACAAAGCCAAATACGCACTCTTAAAACCAGCCGTTCCTCATTACTCGCTCTAACAGGCTAAGTAAAAGTAAATGCCCATCACTACTCATCACGATTTTAGCCCACACAACAGGTGCTCATTTTCACTGTTAATCACCATTCTTGGTGCAAATCATGCTCTCTTGTATTGCATCAAGAATGATGTGCAATATATAGAACATTTTTTTAAAAAACAAGTAGCACAAATTTATCTAACATACTGAAAAATTTCATAAAAAAACTATATAAAAGTCATAAATTTCCATTACACTCACCTTGAATAGCGCGAAATCTTTGGAAGTCATTCAAGAAGTATCTTCCTTTGTAAAGATTAGGCAAAGCAAAGAGGTGGAGAGTGACCCCAAGGAGGTTTTCTAAAACAGTAAAAAGCTTGAAAGGAAACAGGCATGAAAAAAAGTCATTCATCCTCTGTGGAAGAACTCAGAAGACGCTTTGAACAAATGGGGGCAGAAGCGCCTTCCTCTGATCCTGTCTATGCAAAGATCCAGAAACCAAAAAAAGTGCACTCTCCCCAAAACTCGTCAGAGACTGGTTATGCATCCCCAAACCCACAAGGGGCGGCATCCCCCCCAATTCCACCAGAAACGGTCTATGCACCCCAAAATCCACCAGAAGGTGCCTATGACGCAGTTCGCAAAGGTCCGCGTGGTATGCAACACGCTACAAAACTCGTTCCCCCCTATGCAGTCGTTGATATACTAGATCCCAATGTACAGCAAGAAATTCAACGCCAAGAGGATTCTTTCTATGAACCTATAGAGCCAAGAGCAACAAAAGGACAATTTCAAGGTCGAGAAAATCCCCTCTATGAATCCGCAGAGCTAGGCGCAACAAGAGGACAATTTCAAGGTCGAGAAAATCCCCTCTATGAATCCGCAGAGCTAGGCGCAACGGGAAGACAATTTCAAGGTCGAGAAAATCCCCTCTATGAATCTGCAGAGATGAAGACAACAGGAAGACAGCATTCCCAACGTTCTGAACATCTCTATGAAGAAATTGATCTAAAAGTAACAGGAAGGCAACAACAATCTTCCGCTGACCCAATCTATTCAAAGCTGGGCATGGAAAAAACGGAAGGAAGCTCCCTTCAACACGCCATGACAGGTGGTGCTGAGAGTGCTCCTGGAAAACAAATGCCATCTCATATAAGAGAAGCACTTGCAAAGGACTTAGATGTTCAATATATGCAAGCAAAAGTCAAAGATTGGGCTTTTGTTGTTTATGGCAATGATCGTACTGTAAACAGAGTGTTGGAAAACATTATGGAAGATCCTCAGCATCCAGAAGATGTCTTAAAAAACCTTTTTTACCAACCTGAAGGTATTGGTAAGTTTGCAGGAAGCAAAGTCATGGGTATAAAGAGCACACAACGCAAAGCGGCAGAAGAAGGTTTTGGTCAGCTTTTTACAAAGCTTGAAGAATATGCAGAAACTGTCAAAAATCTTCATCAAAAGCTTACCAAAAGCCAAGAAAAGCAGCAAGATCTTGGCGAACCAAAAAGCCCCAAATTACAAACTGCTCATGAACATCACCATAGAAAAGAAAGAAATCACGAAAGCCCAGAACAAGAAAGGCAACAACGCAGTAGATCCCCTTCTCCAAAAGGAATGGCATTTGCTATGTGAGCATAAATAAAATAAAAATATATATGTTTTTATTTTATATCAGATTTTTTGGCGCAAATCGTTTTTTCGGTTGCGCCAAAATTCTACAGAAATCTATTCCTAAAAAACGCGCATGACGATACGATAAAGACGCTTGTTTTATGCATTTTTAAAACAGCGTAATCTTTGGATAATACTTTTATCATTTTATTTAACCAATTGATAAAATTTCACAAAAAAACTGTATAAAAGTCATAAATACCCATTACACTGGTCTGTGAATAGCGCGAAGTCTTTGGAGCTTATTCAAGAAGCATCTTTTTGTATAAAAGCACACAAAGGATGAAGATGAAGAGAGCGCACCAAAGAGGTTTTCTAAAATATAGTAAAAAGCTTGAAAGGAAACACGCATGAAAAAAAGTCAGCAAACTATTAACCCCGTAGATGAACTCAGAAGGCGCTTTGAACAAGGTGGGCTAGGATCTTCTGAAACTGAGCCAGTCTATGCGCAGGTTAAAAAACAAAAGCCCCAAGCTCCTAACAGAGATACCAAACCAAAAGAGACAATCTACGAAAACCTAGGCGCTGTAGGAGGTGGAAGACGCGGTAGAGAACAAGAAGAAGTGCTCTATGCAGATGTACAAACCACAAGAGGTAAAGGACGCGGTAGAGAACAAGAAGAAGTACTCTATGCAGATGTACAAACCACAAGAGGTAAAGGACGCGGTAGAGAACAAGAAGAAGTACTCTATGCAGATGTACAAACCACAAGAGGTAAAGGACGCGGTAGAGAACAAGAAGAAGTGCTCTATGCAGATGTACAAACCACAAGAGGTAAAGGACGCGGTAGAGAACAAGAAGAAGTGCTCTATGCAGATGTACAAACCACAAGAGGTAAAGGACGCGGTAGAGAACAAGAAGAAGTGCTCTATGCAGATGTACAAACCACAAGAGGTAAAGGACGCGGTAGAGAACAAGAAGAAGTGCTCTATGCAGATGTACAAACCACAAGAGGTAAAGGACGCGGTAGAGAACAAGAAGAAGTGCTCTATGCAGATGTACAAACCACAAGAGGTAAAGGACGCGGTAGAGAACAAGAAGAAGTACTCTATGCAGATGTACAAACCACAAGAGGCAGACACCAAGGCAGAGGACAGCAAGAAGAAACGTCCTATGCGTCAGTTTCTCCACGCAGCAGACCAGCTACTCTTCCAGAGGCAGAAATCACACACAGAGCAGGAAAAGATCCATTGGTTAAAGCCTATGGGGAAGAAGCTCAACATTGGAGTCAAGTTGCTTTTGGCAATAAAGATGCTTTACAAAGCAAAATGAAAGATATCCTTAAAAACCCCTCTTTAGGAGCACAAATTTCAAAAGACATTTTAGAAAATCCACAATCTTTCGGAGATCTTGCGGGTACGAAAAAGCTTGGCATAAGAAGTCATGATCGTAAAGAAGCAGAAAAAGCTCTTGCGCCACTAAGTGAGGCTGTTAAAGGCTATGCAGATGCCGCAAAAAAGGCACGAGAGCAGGCTTTACAAACCCCCGGGGCACAAGAAAGGCGCCTTGCTGAAGCAGCAGGTGGTCCTCACCATAGGCAAGAAAGGACACCGCAGGTGCCTGAGCACAACAGGGAGCACCGCAGACATGCTCCCCAAAAAGGTGGTATGGCTTTTGCCATGTAAGATTAAAGCATATAAAAATATATGCGTTTTCACTTTCATGTAATCCCTTGGCACAAATGACACAAAGTGATTTGTGCCAAGTTTTTTATATCATTATACAGAAATACATCAAATACACTTTATGTGTTTTATATAACATATTGATAAAATTTCATAAAAAAACTGTATAAAAGTCATGAATGTTCATTACTCTCACAGCGAATAGCGCGAAATCTTTGAAGGTCATTCAAAAAGCATCTTTCTTTGTCTAAAAACGGGCAAAGAAAAAGATGAGGAGTGCATCAAAGAGGTTTTCTAAAACAGATATGAAAAAACTTGAAAGGAAACACGCATGAAAAAAAGCCAATCTTCTCCTCAACACGCCTCAAAAGCTTTCTCCCCACAAGTTCCAAAATCACAAAACCAAGCCCCCAAAAGCCAAACTGTAGAAGATCCAATCTACGAAAACTTGAAGCTAGGAAGAGAAAGTGCTGTTTTCACAAAAAGCTTAAAAGAAGATGTGATCTACACAGAAGTTCAGATACAAAAACCTTATCCTCCTTTTCATAAGAGCCCACAAGAACAGGTTATCTATGCAGAAATAAAAAAAAGCAATAGAAAAACATCTAAAATTCGACAAGAAATGCGTTATGCAATAGAAGAAGCTTCACAAAGCGCTATAACACCTGCTACAGAAGAAGAAAAACTGAAAAAGGTCCGTACTGCTCCACTCGTAAAAGCCTATGTGAAAAATGCTCACCGCTGGGCTGAAACTGTTTATGGCCATAAAAATGCTTTGCAAGAACAAATAGATGCAATTGTTCAAAAGCCCTCTTTGGGAGAAGAGATTTCTTGGAAAATTATAGAACATCCCATGTCTTTTGGGAATCTTGCAGGAAGAAATTTATGGGGATTAAAAGATAGTTCACGCAAACAAGCTGAAGAAGGAATACGCTTTCTCTCTTCTGCCATTAATGGACTAACAGAAGCTGTAAAATACACGCAAGAAGAACGCTCACTGACATCTCAGAAAAGACAAATGCGCCATGGAATATCACAAGAAACAGCGGTAAATCTTCAAAAGCAGCAAAGCGTATCTACTCCTGAAAGGAGAGTATCCTCTCTTTCACAAGAAGCAATTTCCAGCATGCTCCGTGACAATACATCTGTCCAAAGATACGAAGCACGCATTGAACATTGGTGCTCCATTGTCTTTGGGCATAAGCATGTTTTGCAAAAAAAAATAAAGGAAATTCAACAAAACCCAGGTATGGCAGAAGAAATTGCATGGCAAGTTGGCGCATCTCCCAAATCTGTTGGAAATCTGAGAGGAAGAAATCTCTGTGGGCTAAAAAACAATGCACGTATATATGCTGAAAATGGCATTTCACATCTATGTGATGCCATTGAAAATTATGGAGAAGCTATAAAATTGATAACAGAATCCTTTAAGCAATCCCATAAAGAACAACGCAAACATCAGGAATCTGCATCCCATGTACATCAAGATTTTCACAAACAAAAAGCCGTTTTAAAGCCTTCGCAAGAAGTTTCAAGGTCTTCTCAAGAACAAGAGCCAAAGGTTGTACAACCGCATCTTAAAGCTGTGGGCTCCTCCAAACATCAGAAGTCATCAATATTATCATCTAAAGGTGAGAATGAACAAAATCTCAATACACAATCTTCTAAACATCAATTACCAGCGCTACCAGCTAAAAAAGTCGGGGGCGCAAAAAGCGTTGCATGTGCTTTATAAATCATCATAAATGAAAGCCTTGTCATCGGATTCTTTAGCGCGAATGTATAAAATAATTTGCGCTAAAATTTATTGTATAATGGCATAAAGAAAATTATCCAAAAAGAAGACATATTATCTATAACATATTGATAAAATTTCATAAAAAAGCTGTATAAAAGTCATAAACATCAATTAGGCAATCCTTAAAGCACGCAAACCTCTTTAGAAGTTATTCCATTTGGCATCCTCCCTTTAAATAAAAAACGATAACTGCATAAAAGTGGAGAATGCATCAAAGAATTTTTCTAAAAAATATTGAGAACGCTTGAAAGGAACTATGTATGAAAAAAAGACAGCCCTCCCCTTTTATAGCGCAAATGGTGGAGGAATTTCAAAAACGTCAGGAACAATCCCTCACCACAGCGCACATAAAACAACCTTCTGCCCCAAAACAGTCACACATAAGAAGCAATATGCAAAGCAGCATATCTTCAAAAAAAACTGCCCCCACACCATCTTCTCCACAGCATACACCTCCTATGGAAAGCAAGGTGCAAAGCAACATTTCTGTTCAAGAAAACGAAAATCTTTACGACACGCTAGCGCCTAAAAAACCACCCCGGATGCGAGAAAATCTACAAAGCGGCATATCTTCAAAAAGAACTGCCCCCACACCATCTTCTCCACACCATACGCCTCCTATGGAAAGCAGGGCGCAAAGCAAAAGAGCTGTACAAGAAAGCGAACACGCACACCCACCAGCTGTACCTCCAAAACCACCCCATATGAGAGAAAATCTACAAAGTGGCATATCTTCAAAAAAAACTGCCCCCACACCATCTTCTCCACACCATACGCCTCCTATGGAAAGCAGGGCGCAAAGCAAAAGAGCTGTACAAGAAAGCGAACACGCACACCCACCAGCTGTACCTCCAAAACCACCCCATATGAGAGAAAATCTACAAAGTGGCATATCTTCAAAAAGAACTGCCCCCACACCATCTTCTCCACAGCATACGCCTCCTATGGAAAGCAAGGTGCAAAGCAACATGTCTGTTCAAGAAAACGAAAATCTTTACGACACGCTAGCGCCTAAAAAACCACCCCGGATGCGAGAAAATCTACAAAGCGGCATATCTTCAAAAAGAACTGCCCCCACACCATCTTCTCCACACCATACGCCTCCTATGGAAAGCAGGGCGCAAAGCAAAAGAGCTGTACAAGAAAGCGAACACGCACACCCACCAGCTGTACCTCCAAAACCACCCCATATGAGAGAAAATCTACAAAGTGGCATATCTTCAAAAAAAACTGCCCCCACACCATCTTCTCCACACCATACGCCTCCTATGGAAAGCAGGGCGCAAAGCAAAAGAGCTGTACAAGAAAGCGAACACGCACACCCACCAGCTGTACCTCCAAAACCACCCCATATGAGAGAAAATCTACAAAGTGGCATATCTTCAAAAAGAACTGCCCCCACACCATCTTCTCCACACCATACGCCTCCTATGGAAAGCAAGGTGCAAAGCAACATTTCTGTTCAAGAAAACGAAAATCTTTACGACACGCTAGCGCCTAAAAAACCACCCCGGATGCGAGAAAATCTACAAAGTGGCATATCTTCAAAAAGAACTGTCCCCACACCATCTTCTCCACAGCATACGCCTCCTATGGAAAGCAAGGTGCAAAGCAACATGTCTGTTCAAGAAAACGAAAATCTTTACGACACGCTAGCGCCTAAAAAACCACCCCGGATGCGAGAAAATCTACAAAGCGGCATATCTTCAAAAAGAACTGCCCCCACACCATCTTCTCCACACCATACGCCTCCTATGGAAAGCAAGGTGCAAAGCAACATTTCTGTTCAAGAAAACGAAAATCTTTACGACACGCTAGCGCCTAAAAAACCACCCCGGATGCGAGAAAATCTACAAAGCAGTACATCTTCTGAAGAAAGTGTTCCACATGACACAACATCAACTTTATCAAGAACATTATCTACCAGAGGGGAACGGTCTAGAAGCATGCAATATAGCTTCTTAGTTGATGTCTATAAAGAAGAGATCCGATATTGGTGTGGAACTGTTTATGGTAATCAACTTGCTTTAGAGGAAAAAATAGAAGCAATTCAAGAAAACCCCGCTATAGGTACGCAATTTTCACGGGAGATTGTGGAAAATCCTAAATCTATTGCCAAATTTGCTGGTAGCAAAATACTTGGTGTGAAAAGCAATTCACGTAAAAAAGCAGAAGAAGGTTTATCATCCCTATGTGCAGCCATTGATGGTTATGTCAATGCTCTTCAATATATACAAGAAAACATTCAACAGCGCCCTCATGCAGAAGGAAAACACCATCAACAAGAAAGAGAAAAACAACAAACAAGACAAGAGATGCAAACAGACGGAAATCTTCAAAACTCACCTCATTCCCAAAAAAAATGGAAACCTCTTTCCGATAAGGAAATAGCCCAAAAAGTTCAAAAAGATCCATTGGTCCAATATGGTCAAACGGAAGTGCGATATTGGTGCGGAATTGTTTTTAACAATCCAAATCTTTTAGAATATAACATGGAAGACATTCAAAAATGTCCTGATATGGGAGAAGAGCTTGCATGGCAAGTTTCAAAACAGCCCGCGTTTTTTTCTCCATTTGCTGGCAAGAAACTACTTGGCATAAAAAGTGAAACACGTAAAGAAGCGGAAAAAAATCTTTCTACCCTATGTGGTGTTATTGAAAGTTATGCAGACACTGTAAAACAAGTAAGAGAGCATATTGTGCTCACTCACGAAGCAACACAACTACGCCATAGCCCCTCTCTTGAACAGACACAAAACCTACAAAAAAAGCAAACTTTATCAAAGTCGCCTCCACTTTCTCAACATGCAGTAGAAAACGCACCCAGCATATCTCTTGAAACTTGCGAACATGCCGGTAAACACCCACCAGAAATTCCGCGAAAAACGAAGACACCAAAAGCCATGTCTCTCACCTGCTAACATCTAAAACTTTAACTTTTCATCTGCTTTCTTGGTGCAACAGATAAAGCAGTATGCACCAAGAGCTTTTTCTCTTCTTTTACGATAAAACATTTTCTGTTTTTGAGAAGAAAGTTGCTATCCCCAAACAACAAAAGAGTAACACCCATTGATTAACAATCATCCGCATAAACAACGCCTATAAAAAACATTTTAAAATAGTGAACGAAAGCATTCTCCATCAGATAAGTAGTGCTGCAATCATAAAAGTAAAGCGATAAAAAGAGAGAATGTACCATAGAGTTTTTCCCCAAAAATTGAAAAGACTTGAAAGGAAACATGCATGAAAAAAAACCAAGCTGATCATCCAGCCTCTCACACAAAAGAAGAATTTTCCAAACAGCACCACATAGAACAGACAGCTCTTTCTAGGCAATTAAAGGAAGCATCACAGAATTTTTTTGATTCTAAGAACCATGTTCTCAAAAATAAATATCACATCACTGATGCAGAAATCCTGAAAACACAATGTGCCCATGATGTCTCACAACAAATGATCAATATACGCCAAGAAGCCCCACCAGAGCAGTTTAACTCTTCCTATCTCAAACATATTCATAAAGTTCTCTTTACTCCAGCATTTGAATGGGCTGGTCAAACACGTGAACATTCCTTTACATTTGCAGATGGCACAACAGCCTCTATGCCGTATATGAAAAGGAAAGAATATACAAAACCTTTTGCTATCGGCTCTCAAATACAAGCAGAGCTTGACAAGCTTGATAAAACGCTTACTGAAAAAAATAATTTACAAGGCTTACCTCGTAAAGAATTTGTTGCACATGCTGCTGAATTAATGGCCAATTTATATTGTACACATCCCTTTAGAGAAGGCAACAGACGTACGCAACATGCATTTTTTGAAAAGCTTGCTGAATCTGCAGGCCATAAATTCGATTTTTCTCTTGTAACGAGAAAACGCCACCAATTTATCAATAATGCCGCTATAGAATATGGCAATTCAGGCCCCATGAAACATATGCTTGAGGATATTTCTCACCCAGAAAAAGTGCTCCTTTTAAAGGAATTTACCAATATTATGAGAGAAAATGGGCTTGATGAAAAAAATTATCGTCTTGCTGTTGTTGCACAAGATGGTAAAACCTATCATGGCACATATAGAGGCTGTAGCTTAAATAGCTTTATGGTCGATGTTCACGGAACTTTCATCATAGGAAATAAAAAAGATCTCACACCAGAGCAAATAAAGACTTTAAAAATTGGTACACTGCTCTCCTTTACAGCACAAGAACAACATCAAACGCTTATTCCAAAAGAGACAATCCCCCCTCTTTCAAAAGAGGAAATTGCCGAAAGGATTCAAGAAAACGCCTTAGTTCAAGAAAAAAGAAAAGAAATCGAATATTTGTGTAAAATTGTTTATGGCAAACCATATGTTTTGCAGAAAAAAATAGAGAAAATTGATGAAAATTTTGCACAAGGAGAACGGCTAGCCTTTCAAGTTGTAGAATTCCCCACATCTCTTTCTAAGCTTTCTGGTGTTCAGATGTTTGGTATAAAAAGCCGCGCGCGCGCGCAAGCAGAAGAAAATATTTTCCCTCTCTCTAAAGCTATAGAGCGTTATGCAGAAACGCTCAAACAAGTAGAACAAGAGGTTTTACAAAACCATCATGCGCAACAAAAACGCTGTGAACAAGCGGTTGATATGCCCAGCCAAAAGATACAAGATCTCCTTTCCTTATCACCAGATCAACAGCAAGAAGCCCTCTCACGCTCTCCTGAACTCAAAGCAGAAACGAAGACATATCTTTGCAACCTCAATGCCCGCTTATCAACAAGTGAACATGAAGCAGTAAAAGAAAAAAATTACGAAAAACTAGCACAGAGTCTTGGTACCTCTACGATTAGAGCAAAAGAAATTACCGATATTTTTCAGCAAACAAAAGAAATAAAACAAAACCTACAAAGGATGTCTTTTTTTTATCATGAATACAACGCGCATTCTGCACCAAACTTGCGCCAATCAACAGAAGAAAGCACAATTCTCCTTGATCAATCACCATTTAAAGCAAAGGAAATGAAAGAAAATACCAAACAAGAAAAAGAAATAAAACAAAATCCACACCCCCCAAAAGCGAAATATGCAACAGCACAATGGCTCGTATAACCAGTAAACATATATAAGCTTTTATGAAGAACCTTTAACAAAGTAGTATGACAGCTTTTCAACAACTGTTCCATTCTTTCTTTTTTAAGAAGAAATGACATGCATAAATTATGGAGCATGAATCATGTATTCATGGCGGGGCAAAAACATTCATACAAAAACTTTCTCTTATAAAAAAGATTTTAAAACCGCCTTTGATTATTTTATGTCGAGAAAAGTAGGGCTTTTTTTAAATATCAGCTTCAATAAAACGATCGTACAATTCTTTTTATGCTCTGTTGTTCAAATAAAACGATTTTATCAAATTTTACTGCATTATTGTTATGATGAGAGGATTCTTCCAACCATTTTATACCCCATCCCTAACGCAATAGGGATCTTCTCCCCCAAAAAGAAAACCATTTCAATATATATCACAGATGCAATGAGAAGAACTTTTATAGTATAAATGTCCTCTCTCAAGAGCATGCTCGAAACTATCGTATTTTAGAATATGTGCAAAAAACAAAAACTTCTTTATCTTATCAAATAATATCCTCTCTCTTTCTACTCTTTGTATTTTTAAGCAGACAGATCATCTAAACGCGTAAAAAAATTGCTACTCTCTTTAACCAAAACGCAAAGATAAAAGGAATGCTCAATAGCGAATATGCAAGCCAATACACGAAAAGCAAAGCGATAATGTCCTTATCTGCTCTAGAAACAATGAAACAAGCATCACGCAGTTTTTACGAGCCTGTGCTCTTTTCTCTTTTTCAGCGCGCCCCACATATTTTTTAAAAAGGAGCGCTTTATTGTTTGATAAAAGCAATGCAAACCTTTATGTATCCGTAAAAAGTATTCTCCAAAGAGGATTCACATTCGTATAGTCTTATTGACAGAGAGCTAAGAGGCATCGTAAAACATTTTTAAAATATCTGATTGTCTTGGCACGTTCATGCATTTTTTACACTTTAAAATGATTTTATTTATCCTGTCGCCACCTTTTCTTCTATTCAACCCAATATATCTTTATGAGCTTGATTAAAAAATTTGCCACTGTTGCTTCTGGAACCATTATGAGCCGTATTTTTGGCTTTGTTCGCGAGATGTTGATGGCAGCTGCTTTGGGAACAGGACCTGTTTCTGATGCCTTTAACGCAGCATTTCGTTTTCCCAATACATTCCGTCGTTTTTTTGCTGAAGGCGCTTTTAATGCAGCTTTTGTTCCTCTTTTTGCCAAAAAAATCACGGAAGAGGGAACAGAAACGGCATGCACCTTCGCCGAAGAAGTGTTTGGCGTTCTCTTTTCCGTGCTGATACTTTTAACTATTGCCATGGAATTAAGTATGCCTTTTTTGGTACGTACGATCATTGCGCCAGGATTTACAGAGGATGCGACAAAATTTAACGCTACTATTCATTTTACTGCCATTATGTTTCCCTATTTAACATGCATGTCTCTAGCCGCAATGATGGGGGGCATGCTCAATGCCTTACGGCGCTATTTTATTGCCGCCATTGCGCCTCTCTTTTTAAATATTATTTTAATTTGTGTGCTTGCCTATGCTTGGGTTTATCAGCTTGATGCTTGGCATATTGGCTTAAATCTTTCTTGGGGTGTTTTAGCCGCAGGAGTGGTTCAACTCGCTTTGATTACAATTGCTTTACGTCAAAGTGGTATGAAAATTTTTTTTCGCCGTCCTCGTTTCAGCTCTAATGTCCGCAAACTTTTAACTTTAGCATTTCCTGCTGCTATCACCGGAGGGATTACACAAATTAACTTATTAATCAATACCAACATTGCGTCTAGTCAATCTGGTGCTGTCTCCTCTTTAATGTATGCTGATCGTCTTTATCAATTGCCTCTCGGAGTGATCGCCATTGCTGTTGCTACTGTTCTTTTACCAGAATTAACCCGTGCCCTGCGTAGCAAAAAACATCAAGAAACCCACGATTTGCAAAACCGCTCTCTTGAGTTAACGTTGTTATTAACGCTCCCAGCATCTGTTGCTTTTTTGCTGCTCTCTACTCCCATTGTCAGTTTGCTTTTTGAACGTGGACAGTTTACCAGTCAATCCACGCAACACGTTGCCCAATTATTAGAGCTTTATGGACTAGGGCTTCCAGCCTTTGTTCTTATAAAAGTTTTTATTCCCAATTTTTTTGCCCATGAAGATACCAAAACCCCGATGATTTTTACAGGTATTTGCGTTTTTATCAATATAGGCCTCGCTTTAACTTTATTTCCTCTTTTATCAGCACGTGGTATCGTCATTGCTGAAATTACCTCTGGCTGGGTTAATGCATTATTGCTTTGGAGTATCCTGTTCAAACGTGGTTATTGGCAATATGATTTACAATTCATAAAGCGAATAGCCTGCTTGATTGTTATAACGTTTTTTAGTGTTTTTGTTCTCCATTATCTCTTTTCTGTGCTTGATTTTTTATCTTTTCCTTTATCCACACAAGCCTCATTTTTTTTGCGTGCAATCACTTTGGCAGGAATCATGCTTGCCCTTTTTTTACTCTATGTCATTGCTTATTTTCTTCTCGACACGCGTTCTTTTTTGCTTACCCTTAAAAATTTAAAAAAGCGCCACTAACATTTCACACACACCTCTTTTGAGATTTTTCTTGCTTTCAAAAAAAGGCTTTGTCAAAAAAAACACAAAATAAGTAATTTTACGGAAGAAAGAGCTATTTTATGGAAACCTTCACACCACTTGTCTTTTCTGGCGTACAACCAAGCGGTCACTTGCATCTTGGCAATTATCTTGGAGCTATTAAACATTGGGTTAAACTGCAAACATCGCATCATTGCCTCTATTGCGTTGTTGATATGCATGCATTAACCGTCAATCCTGATCCCCATATTTTGCGTGAAACGACCAGATCTGTCACAGCGGCCTTTTTAGCTTCAGGCATTGATGCACAAAAACACATTATTTTTAATCAATCACGGGTTTATCAACATGCTGAATTGGCATGGATTTTCAATTGCATTGCGCGTATTGGCTGGCTTCAACGTATGACACAATTTAAAGATAAAGCAGGCAAAGATCGTGAAAAAGCCTCTCTTGGACTTTTTGCTTACCCAAGCCTTATGGCGGCTGATATTTTAGTCTATCGTGCTACCCATGTTCCGGTAGGCGAAGATCAAAAACAGCATGTTGAACTTACACGTGATATTGCACAAAAATTCAACAATGATTATGCTTGCCAAATTGCAGATTTAAATTTTGGTATCTGCCCGCAAAAAGGGGAAGAAAAGAAGCAAATCTTTTTTCCACTCCCAGAAGCGTTGATTGGAACAACAGCAACGCGGATTATGTCTTTGCGTGATGGAACAAAAAAAATGTCGAAATCAGATCCTTCCGATTTTTCACGCATTAATTTGATGGATGATGCTGATCTTATTGCCAAAAAAATACGCAAAGCCAAAACAGACTCTGCTCCTCTTCCTGATACACTTGCAGACTTAGCAGGACGTCCAGAAGCCGATAACCTGCTTGGTATTTATGCCGCCTTTGCAGAAACCAGCAAAGAAAAGGCTCTTTTAGAATTTTCTGGGCAACAATTTTCGCTTTTTAAAACAGCCCTTGTTGAGCTTGCCGTTCATAAACTTGCACCTATCACACAAGAATTTCGTCGCCTTCAACAAGAAAGCAGTTATATTGATTCTATTTTACAAAATGGTGCAGAACGTGCCAGCACAATGGCAGAAAAAAATATGAAAAAAATCCGTGAAATTGTTGGATTTTTACAAAATTCATGAAACAATAGCATTTAAAAACCTAACAAGTGAAGAAAGCCGTCTTTTAAACAGTAGAGAAAATATATGGACTCTAAACAAGAAAATATAAAAGCAAAGTACAAACGAAAAGTTTTAGTCATTATTGATGAAACGCCGGAATGTCGTCGTGCTGTTGCTTTTGCAGCACAATATGCTCAAAATACCAATAGAACATTGGTCTTGCTCTGTGTTGTTGACAGTTCAGATTTTCAACATTTTTTAGGCGTAAATAATGTTATGCGATCAGAATCAACGCAAATTGCCCATAAAGTGTTGGGAGAGATTGCCAGTGGTGTACGCGCCACACATGCTCTTCAAACACAAATTGTTATCCGTGAAGGCAAAAAAATTGATGAAATTTCCAAGCTGATCGAAGAAGATAAAGAAATTGCACTGATTGTTTTAGCAGCCAGTGGACATTCAGAAGGACCAGGACCACTTGTACAACTCATTGGAAATCGTGGGACAGCTTTTTCCATCCCTGTCACCATCATTCCAAGTAACCTTGCAGATGAAGATATTGAATCTATTGCCTAAGTAATAAAGAGGGAGATTCCATTCTTCATCCCCTCTATTCAAAGGAGAGTGTATGTTTATTCAAACTGAAACCACGCCCAACCCTGCAACGCTAAAATTTCTTCCAGGTCGTGTGGTACTTCCTGAAAGTGTATTGGAATTTCGTGACCCTGAAGAAGCTGCTAAAAGTTCTCCTTTGGCTGCGAAATTATTTAATATTCCAAATGTTAATGGTGTTTTTTTGGGCTATGATTTTATCACTGTGAGCAAAAAAGAAGGAGAATGGCAACATCTCAAACCTGTTATTTTGGGTACCATTATGGAACATTTTCTTTCCAATGATCCAGTTATCACGACAAATGCTACCACACACGCCCATGCTCACGCTCTTAATGAAGAATTTTATGACGAAAAGGACACCGATATCGTCTTAACAATTAAGGAGCTGCTTGAAACGCGTGTTCGTCCAGCTGTTGCCAATGACGGAGGAGATATTACTTTCCGTGGTTTTGAAAATGGCGTTGTCTATCTCAACATGCGCGGTGCTTGTGCAGGATGTCCCGCTTCAACAGCAACACTCAAACATGGTATTGAAAATCTTCTACGACATTTTATTCCTGAAGTACTAGGGGTTGAGGCCATGCCGCAATAAAATTCATGCAAAGTGCATATTCATCATAAAGAATTTTATGACGAAAAGGACACCGATATCGTCTTAACAATTAAGGAGCAGCGAAAAATACGTATTTGTTCAGCCGTTGCCAGTGATGTTAGGAATGGGTTGGTTTGGACAATGAAAGAGATATTCCTTTCCACGGTTTTGAAAAGGACGTTGTCTCTCTCAACATGCGCGGTGCTTGTGCAGGATGTCCCGCTTCAACAGCAACACTCAAACATGGTATTGAAAATCTTCTACGACATTTTATTCCTGAAGTACGAGGGGTTGAGGCCATGCCGCAATAAAATTCATGCAAAGTGCATATTCATCATAAAGAATTTTATGACGAAAAGGACACCGATATCGTCTTAACAATCAAAGAGCAGCGAAAAATACGTATTTGTTCAGCCGTTGCCAGTGATGTTAGGAATGGGTTGGTTTGGACAATGAAAGAGATATTCCTTTCCACGGTTTTGAAAAGGACGTTGTCTCTCTCAACATGCGCGGTGCTTGTGCAGGATGTCCCGCTTCAACAGCAACACTCAAACATGGTATTGAAAATCTTCTACGACATTTTATTCCTGAAGTACGAGGGGTTGAAGCCATGCCGCAATAAAATTCATGCAACGCTTACACCTGTTGTGAAACATTTTAAGAAAAAACGACATCCTTATTTTAACAATAAAGGGTTCGTGTAAAGTACGTATCGATCCAGCTATTGCCAATAATGGTGAGCGTATTTTCTTTTGCCAATGAGAGAGTGATATCCCTTGCCGCTATTTTAAAAATGGCAGTGTTTATTGCAATATATGCAGCAGTCCTCTTTGCCAATATTCTTCTTTAACAGCTGTAAGAAAATAGGTTTATAGACTGTACACAATTAAACTTTTTTAACAAATTCTGATTTTAAGGACATTTGCCCAATTCCTGGAATCTTACAATCAATATTATGATCTCCATCTACCAAACGAATATTTTTGACCTTCGTGCCCGTCTTTAAAACAGATCCCGCACCTTTTACTTTAAGATCTTTGATCACCATAACAGTATCCCCATTGGTCAAAACTTGGCCATTTGCATCATAAACAGTATTGGAAGCAAAAGGATCTTCACGCTTTTGTGGCCACTCATGTGCACATTCAGGACACACAAAATTTGCACCCTCTTCATAAGTATAAAGACCACCACAGTGCGGACATTTGGGATACTGGCTCATAAGATTCCCTCTTTGCTTTAAGAAAGACTATTCATCTGAATGGTCATAAAGTAAGAAGTGCTTATTGTCTATTGCCAAAACAAAACACTAAAGAGACAATATATCATCAATTCTTTATGCAATATTTTTTAAGATATCATTTTAAGCGCCATAAAAGACTCTTCCCTCTCATCATACCTTCCCCCTTTCATTATAATTGTCGAACTTCATCTCAAGAAGAACAAAATAAGCCACTTTCGTTATTGCCCAAGAACGCTATGAAATAGCCCATAAAAAAATCTTGCTCTTAGGAACCAAGGCTTATTTTGTCTTTCAAGACGGATCGTATGTTATTATTTTGATAGGCAGCTATCAAATTTGAAAGACAAAGATCCTCCCTTTTTAAAAATCCGTTTTAAAAAGCTATATTCATTTTTGTTGTCAATCTCCTCAAATTCCTTTATGACTTTAAAGGTGTTTTGGTCGTGTACGCAGCGATCAATAGGGCTCTAAAACCCGAAACCTAAACATGAATTTGTCCCGCTTTGCGGGTATCCCGGAATTCCGGGAGATTTTGCTATGTCCAAGTGCTTCTCAGCACTAAAAGCAAAATGCTGATTTAGGTTCAGTTTTAGACTCCCGGAATACGCATGCGAGGGCGCTCGCAACCGGTGGGGAAAAAATGCAAGCCAAAAATCTGAACGACATTGTTGTTGGCAAAAAAATGCGCTTTAAGCGAAAAATGCTGAAAATGTCTCAAAAACAGTTAGGACGCTCTTTAGGAGTAAGCTTTCAACAAATCCAAAAATATGAAAAAGGCATAAACCGTGTAAGTGCAGGACGGTTAAAGGAAATTGCCGATATTCTTGAGGTTCCTATTGCCTTTTTTTATGCCGACAGTGCAACAAAACAAAATACGCCTACCCATCATGATGAAGTTGCATCCAGCAGAGAAGAATATCTGCTTTTAAAAAGATTTAGAATTCTCACCACAAGAAAACAAAGTGCTCTTTTACAATTGCTCTCTGAACAAAATGAAAGCTTTTAACATCATACACGCCCCATAAGCCTTGTGCATCAGCATGCATTGCGCGTTCTTACGAGCATCCCCCGCATAAGTTTTTTCGTTGCACTAAAAACACGCTGTCTTTCCTAGAAAAAGCTGTTTTCATTTTTATTGTAAATCTTCTCAAATTCCTTTATGACTTTAAAGGTGTTTTGGTCGTGTACGCAGCGATCAATAGGGCCTTGAAAACCCGAAACTCAAACATGAATTCATCCCGCTTTGCGGGTATCCCGGAATTCCGGGAGTTTTTGCTATGTCCAAGTGCTTCTCAGCACTAAAAGCAAAAAGGCTGATTTGAGTTCAGTATTTTCAAGCTCCCGGAATACGCATGCGAGGGCGCTCGCAACCGGTGGAGAAAAATGAAAGCTGTTTTCATTTTTGTTGTCAATCTCCTCAAATTCCTTTATGACTTTAAAGGTGTTTTGGTCGTGTACGCAGCGATCAATAGGGCCTTGAAAACCCGAAACCTCGATACATGAATTTATCCCGCTTTGCGGGTATCCCGGAATTCCGGGAGTTTTTGCTATGTCCAGGTGCTTCCCAGCACTAAAAGCAAAAAGGCTGATTCGAGGTCAGTATTTTCAAGCTCCCGGAATACGCATGCGAGGGCGCTCGCAACCGGTGGGGAAAAATGCAAACCAAAAATCTGAACGACATTGTTGTTGGCAAAAAAATGCGCTTTAGGCGAAAAATGCTGAAAATGTCTCAAAAACAGTTAGGACGCTCTTTAGGAGTAAGCTTTCAACAAATCCAAAAATATGAAAAAGGCATAAACCGTGTAAGTGCAGGACGGTTAAAAGAAATTGCCGATATTCTTGAGGTTCCTATTGCCTTTTTTTATGCCGACAGCACAACAAAACAAAATACGCCTACCCATCATGATGAAGTTGCATCCAGCAAAGAAGAATATCTGCTTTTAAAAAGATTTAGAATTCTCACCACAAGAAAACAAAGTGCTCTTTTACAATTGCTCTCTGAGCAAAATGAAAGCTTCTAAAATCATGCTTTCTCGCACAACAGGCTTTTTTACGCGTAACACCACCCTTTAAGAGGCTCCTTTTAAACTCTCATGAGCAATCCTTCACCGAGTAAAAGAAACACCATACATTTTTTCAAATAAACACAGAGATTAAATTGATCGCTTCCCCCAAAGCAATGCTCCTTTTAAATTCTCGTGAACAATCCTTCACCGAGTAAAAGAAACACCACATACTTTTTCAAATAAACACAGAGATTAAATTGATAGCTTCCCCCAAAGCAATGCTCCTTTTAAACTCTCGTGCACAATCCTTCACCGAGTAAAAGAAACACCACACATTTTTTCAAATAAACACAGAGATTAAATTAATAGCTTCCCCCAAAGGAATGCTCCTTTTAAACTCTCGTGAACAATCCTTCACCGAGTAAAAGAAACACCACACACTTTTTCAAATAAACACAGAGATTAAATTGATCGCTTCCCCCAAAGCAATGCTCCTTTTAAATTCTCGTGAACAATCCTTCAGCTCATAAAAGAAACACATAAAAAAAACGGGCTCCAAGAGCCCGTTTCTAATACTCCTGATGAAAAAGACTTTAGAAGTCCATTCCACCCATTCCACCCATTCCACCACCAGGCATAGGAGGAACTGGAGCATCTTTCTTTGGAAGTTCTGCCACCATCGCTTCTGTTGTGATAAGAAGGCTCGCAATAGAAGCAGCATTCTGAAGAGCAGAACGCACAACTTTAACAGGGTCAACAATTCCCAAAGCAATCAAATCACCAAATTCACCGGTTGCAGTGTTGTAACCAAATGTATCAGTATTATTTTCTAACACTTTTCCAACAATGATCGCTGCTTCTTCACCAGCATTTGTTGCAATTTGGCGCGCAGGAGCCTGAAGTGCACGACGAACAATATTAATACCAGCTTCCTGATCAGGATTGCTGCCCTTAACGCTCAATGCACTTGCCGCACGCAACAGAGCAGTACCACCACCAGCAACAATACCTTCTTCCACAGCAGCACGTGTTGCGTTTAGGGCATCATCTACACGGTCTTTCTTTTCTTTCACTTCAACTTCAGTTGCACCACCAACACGGATAACAGCAACACCACCAGCAAGTTTTGCCAATCTTTCTTGCAATTTCTCGCGGTCATAATCAGAAGTTGTTTCCTCAATCTGAGCCTTAATCTGATTGACGCGTGCAGTAATTTCAGCTTTTTGTCCAGCACCATCAATAATCGTTGTATTTTCTTTAGAAATATTGACTTTCTTTGCACGTCCAAGCATATCCAAAGTCACATTTTCAAGCTTAATGCCCACATCATCAGAAATAACCTGACCAGATGTTAAGATTGCAATATCTTCAAGCATTGCTTTACGACGATCACCAAATCCTGGTGCTTTTACAGCAGCAATTTTCAAACCACCGCGTAGCTTGTTAACAACGAGAGTTGCCAAAGCTTCACCTTCCACATCTTCAGCAATGATAAGAAGGGGTTTACCAGATTGGACAACAGCTTCTAGTACAGGAAGCAAAGATTGTAGATTGGACAATTTCTTTTCGTGGATAAGAATGTAAGGATCATCCAGATCAGCTACCATTTTCTCAGCATTGGTGACAAAGTAAGGCGATAGATATCCGCGATCAAATTGCATTCCTTCAACGACTTCCAATTCCGTTTCCGCCGTTTTTGCTTCTTCCACGGTAATAACGCCTTCATTGCCAACTTTTTCCATGGCATTAGCAATCATTTGACCAATTTCTTCAGCGCCATTAGCGGAAATTGTTCCCACTTGCGCAATTTCTGCTGAAGTTTGAATTTTTTTGGCTTTTTTGAAAAGATTTGCAACCACATCCTCAACCGCAGCATCAATTCCACGTTTAAGATCCATTGGGTTCATGCCCGCAGCAACAGCTTTTACACCTTCTTGTACGATAGCGTGCCCCAAAACAGTTGCCGTTGTTGTTCCATCACCAGCAATATCATTGGTTTTAGAAGCAACTTCGCGCAACATTTGCGCACCCATATTTTCGAACTTATCTTCAAGTTCAATTTCCTTTGCAACGGATACACCGTCTTTTGTAATGCGTGGTGCACCAAAGGACTTATCAATCACCACATTACGACCTTTAGGGCCAAGCGTTACCTTAACAGCATTAGCAAGGATATCGACACCGCGCAACAAACGCTCACGCGCTTCACGGCCAAATTTGACTTCTTTAGCAGCCATTTAATTTCTCCTTGGAGTTGTCTTTAAAGAGTAGAAAACGAAAGAATAAAAAAGCTTTAATTAGCCCATAATTCCCATAATATCGGATTCTTTCATGATTAAGAGGTCTTCCCCATTAATCTTAACTTCAGTTCCAGACCATTTTCCAAAGAGGATACGGTCTCCTGTTTTTACTTCTAAAGGCACGCGCTTTCCGTTATCATCAAGAGCACCATTGCCTACAGCAATCACTTCACCTTCTTGAGGTTTTTCTTGTGCTGTATCAGGAATAATAATCCCACCAGCAGTTTTATTTTCAGATTCAACCCGACGAACAACAACACGATCGTGCAGTGGGCGGAATTGTATATTAGCCATATTTTACATCCTTAAAACTTAATATAATTGCATTAATCTTAAGTTCTTGCTAGCACTCGAAGGATGTGAGTGCTAACACTGTCTAAGATATAAAATTGCCACTCTTCAATGTCAAGGATTCGCAATTAAAATAATTTAAAATAATTTACTCCCTAAGGCTTCAAAGCCTTGCCTCTTTTTTCTATTTTGCGTTATCTAGCCCTTTGTTATAATCTGCGAACATGTAAAGGATATTATCATGGTTGAAACACGTCAAGAAACGGATAGCTTTGGAACAATTGCCGTACGGAAAGACCGCTATTGGGGTGCTCAAACTGAACGCTCATTGCATAATTTTAATATTGGCATCGAAAAACAACCTCTTACCGTTATCTATGCCTTAAGCCTTATTAAAAAAGCTGCAGCAATAGTAAATATGGAAAAAGGAAAACTTCCACAAAATATTGGAAAAGCAATCATTACAGCTGCTGACGAAGTGCTCTCAGGAGCATTCGATACACATTTTCCTCTTTCTGTTTGGCAAACAGGCTCCGGCACACAAAGCAATATGAATGTCAATGAAGTCATCGCTAACCATGCAAGTATGCTTTTAGGTGGAAAACTCGGTACGAAAAAGCCGGTTCATCCTAATGATCATGTCAATATGAGCCAATCATCAAACGATTCCTTTCCCACAGCGCTTCACATTGCCACAACACTCCAAACACGCCAACACTTACTCCCCATTCTTGAAGCATTGATTACAACTTTAAAGAAAAAAGAAGAAGAATTTTCCGACATCATCAAAATCGGGCGCACCCATACCCAAGATGCAACACCTCTAACCCTTGCACAAGAATTTTCAGGCTATCGTAGTGCACTGGAAGCCAATCTTCAACGCATTGAAACAGCACTGGCCGATGTCCAAATGCTTGCACAAGGAGGAACCGCTGTTGGCACAGGGCTGAATGCACCAAAAGGTTTTGACGTTGCCTTTGCGCAAACAGTGAGCACACTTACAGGAATGACCTTTAAAACTGCAAACAACAAATTTGAAGCACTCGCCCATCATGGCGCCCTTACACATTTCCATGGAAGCTTAAATGCACTCGCTGCCGATCTCTTTAAAATCGCCAACGACATACGGTTTTTAGGATCAGGCCCACGTTCAGGACTAGGAGAACTCAATCTCCCTGAAAATGAACCTGGTTCTTCCATTATGCCCGGTAAAGTCAACCCCACACAATGTGAAGCAATGACAATGGTCGCCGCCCAAGTCTTTGGTAATCACACCAGTATAACATTTGCCGCAAGCCAAGGGCATTTTGAACTCAATGTGTATAAACCTGTTATTGGCTATAATGTTTTACAGTCAATTACGCTTTTGGGGGATTGCATGCGCTCTTTTGATATGCATTGCATTCAAGGATTACGCGCAAATCGCGTTCATATTCATTCTCTCATGGAACACTCTCTCATGTTGGTGACAGCTCTTGCTCCAGAAATTGGTTATGAAAAAGCAGCTGCAATTGCAAAAGCCGCGCATAAAAATGACACGACCTTACGTGTGGAAGCATTAAAAGCAGGCGTTTCTGGAGAAGATTATGATAGACTCGTTGATCCTAAAAAGATGATCCATCCGCAATAAAAAGCAGAAATGCGCGTTCTTTAAAATCTTACACTATACATGTAATATATCATAATAATGGGGTGTGCACACCCCATTTTATAACCAAAGCACCAATAGTTTAAACATACATCTATGCCAAACGAAAAGACATATGTCTGAAAAAATGCTTATCAATAAAATCAAAGCATCTTAAAACAAGCCTATCATAGAAAATAACAAGGAAACGCCTACCAATCTTACGAGAAAAGTTTCTTATCCGCAAAGAGAGGAAAACATTCACATCTTCCCTCCTTTTCTTCTTGTCATCTATACAACCCTTTCACAAGCTTTTATGTAATGACATCAGGGCGTATACGCCCTAATTCTTGCTCTATATTTAACAATTGCAGAGCTGCTTGTTGCAAAGGTTGGAGCACATGTTGCGGATCTTGATTGTGCTTACTTGGATCTCTTTCATATTGCTCAAAATAAAGCCGTAGCGTTGCACCTACTGTTCCTGTCCCCGATAAGCGTACCACCAAACGCGCTTTATTTTCAAAAAAAATGCGAATTCCTTGTCTTGTAGTCACGCTCTGATCAACAGGGTCATGATACGTAAACTCATCTGCTTTTTCGACCCGAAGTCCAGCAATTTCTTTTCCTACTTTTGGTAAATCTGTACGCAATAGCTCCATTATCCGAAAAGCTTTATCTGCTTCCACTTTTTCATAATCATAACGAGCAGTATAAAAACGCCCATAGCTATACCAATGCTGCTGTACAATTTGTGCAACAGTTTTCCCTGTTACAGCTAAAAGATTTAACCAAAATAACACAGCCCATAAACCATCCTTTTCACGTATATGATGAGAGCCTGTACCAAAACTTTCTTCACCACAAAAAGTGACTTTTCCAGCATCTAAAAGCGTTCCAAAAAACTTCCATCCTGTTGGCGTTTCAAAACAATTTAAGGCTTTTTTTTCAGCAACCAAATCAACAGCACGCGCTGTTGGCATAGAGCGTGCAACCCCTACAATACCTTGCTTATACCCTTTAATGAGATGAGCATATTCAGCCATAATTGCCAAAGAATCGGATGGTGTAACAAATTGCCCACGACCAATGATCAAGTTACGATCACCATCACCATCTGAGGCGGCTCCAAGATCAGGTCCTTGATCAGACATTAACAAATCATAAAGATCCTTAGCATAAAGCAAATTGGGATCGGGATGCCTTCCTCCAAAGTCTGGCAACGGAATAGCATTGACAACTGTTCCTTGGGCAAAGCCTAAAGATTTTTCAAAAATTTCATGTGCATAAGGTCCGGTAACCGCATGCATAGCATCAAAGCGTAACGTAAGACCTCTTGCCACCGCCTGAGCAATACAATCGAAGTCAAAAATTTCCTGCATTAAAGCAATATAATCAGCAACAGGGTTAAGGATATCAACCCGCATCTCCCCGAGAAAAGTCGTTCCTTCTCTCTCTAAATCAACATCTGGTGCTTCAAAAATTTTATAAAAAGAAAGATGTTGTGATGTTGCAAAAACAGCTTGACATAAAGAATTGGAAGCAGCCCCCCCATGTGCAGTATTATATTTGATACCACAATCACCCTCTGGTCCACCAGGATTATGGCTTGCCGTGAGAATAAGACCACCATAAGCATGATATTTACGAATAAGATGTGAAACCGCAGGAGTAGAAAGAATGCCGCCTCTTCCAACCTTCACACAAGCAACACCATGAGCAGCCGCCATTTTTAACACAGTCTGAAGAAGTGTGTGATTAAAATAACGTCCATCTCCTCCAAGAATCAGCAATTTCCCTTCAAGAGGACCAATAGTATTAAAAAGAGATTGAATAAAATTTTCCACATAATGGGGCTGTTGAAAAACAGATACTTTTTTGCGCAAACCAGATGTACCCAGTTTTTGATCCCCAAAAGCCGTGGTCAAAACTGTCGTTATTGTCATAAGAAAGCCTTTATCTCTTTTCTTTGATTTTAAAGTGAATAGCGATCAAAGTCGATCATTAATTCTACTTGACGCAACAACGAAATATTTGCACACTCATCAATGAAAGAGAAGAATGTTCAAGTTTCCCTCTTCAATTGTATATTTTATATTAAAAACTTTTTAAAAGACAATTTCCATAAACGATAAGGAGCATATTATGATAAACAAAACAGTGCCCAATGTTACTTTCCATACACGTGTTCGCGATGAGGCAATTGGTGGGGATAATCCTTATCGGTGGCAAGAGGTTGATAGCGATACATACTTTAAAGGAAAACGGGTTATTCTTTTTTCTCTTCCTGGCGCTTTCACACCTACTTGCTCCTCTTTCCAGCTTCCTGACTTTGATCAACTCTATGATGAATTCAAACAATTTGGGATTGATGAAATTTATTGCCTTTCCGTCAATGATGCTTTCGTCATGAACGCTTGGAAAAAAACACAAAATATTAAAAACGTAAAATTTATCCCTGATGGCTCTGGTGAATTCACCCGTAAAATGGGCATGCTGGTTGCAAAAGATAATGTCGGCTTTGGTATGCGCTCATGGCGCTATGCTGCTATTATTAATGATGGTGTCGTTGAGCAATGGTTTGAAGAAAAAGGTTTTGCAGACAACTGCCCAACAGATCCTTATGAAGTTTCTTCACCACAAAATGTTTTAAAAGCTCTAAAAGGCTAACACTACGCCCTGTTTGACACATTAAAAGTAAAATTTATGGCACAAATACCTTTATAATGAAAAGAGCATGTGCCATTTTTATTTTTAAATTTGTCTTCAACCGTTGTTTTTCACAAAATTTTCGTTGTCAAAATACAAATTTCCTTTTCTGCACGACTCTCTTTACCCTTCACAGGGAACTTAAGTTGGTATCATTTACACGATTTTCCATCTTCCAATATTGTAGTAGCCTTGCATTAAGATAACGCATAAAAGGTCTTTTTACTTTTTGTCTTCTCTTATGTTTATGCACACACCACTCCCATTTACACCGTACAAGGGAGTGATTTTGGCCAACAATTTTGATTGATTCAACCCAAAAGGCTTTGAAATACAAAAATCATACGATATGGAAAGCATGCATTCATGTTAAAGAAGCAGTGCGTTATCCTTATAAAACAAGAGAGCGTTTATTTTTAGCATGAAGCATTTTATGCATTTTGAGTAGACAAAATCTCTTGTACAGCTTGAACCAACTGTTCTTCATCCACCATTATTTGTGCAGGCCTGCTTTCACGCCATGTTTGATTATCCTTAATTTCATGAGACAAACGTGCACCTTCAATTAAATCTTTTATCTGTATTTTTCCTCTTTCGCGTTCTTGTGAGCCTTGAATGACGACACAAGGTGCCTGACGCCGATCTGCATATTTCATCTGTGCTTTTATCCCCGATGTCCCCAAATAGAGTTCCGCCCTAATTCCCGCTTGACGCAACTGCATGACCATTTTTTGATAGCGTGCAATAGCTTCTCTTTCTTTATCCATCATCAACACCACAACAGGTCCTGTCTTTTCTTTGACAGGCAATTTTCCAAGATTTTGCAAAGCAACACTTAAACGAGAAACACCAATGGAAAAGCCTGTTGCTGGAATATGTTCACCACGAAAGCGCGCCACCAACCCATCATAGCGCCCACCTCCCCCAACGGATCCAAAGACCACCTTTTGCCCCTCCTCATTACAAACATCAAAAAGCAATGCTGCTTCAAACACAGGCCCTGTATAATATTCCAAACCACGCACCACCGAGGGATCAATTTTTATACGGTTTTGATAACCATTTTTAGCAAAAATTGCTTGCATTTCTTCAAGTTCACCGATGCCTTCAAGCCCTTGAACATTTTTCCCTACAACTGTTTTGAAAATATCAAGCATTTCCTCTTCTGTCTCTGCTTTTCCTGTAAGCAACGACAAAATACAATCAATTTCTTTATCTTTTAGTTGTGCACCTTTTGTAAAGTCACCACTTTCATCCAAACGCCCTTTTCCTAAAAGCAAACCTACACCTTCAGGACCAAATTTATCCAATTTATCAATAGCCCTTAAAACCGTTAAGCGCTTTTCAAACTGCTCATTTCCTCCCAAACCGATCAACTCCAAAACACTTTCCAGAATTTTTCGGTTATTCAAACGAATGACATAATCATGATGCTGAAATCCTAGTTTTTCTAAACTATCAGCGGCCATCATGCAAATTTCAGCATCTGCTGCAACCGTTTGCGTCCCTACAATATCAGCATCAAACTGCATAAATTGCCGAAACCGTCCCGGTCCAGGTTTTTCATTACGAAACACAAAACCAAGACGATAACTGCGATAAGGTTTTGGTAAATTTTCAAAATTTTCAGCAAAATAACGCGCAAGAGGAGCAGTAAGGTCATAGCGTAAAGACATCCATTGCTCATCATCATCTTGAAGCGAAAAAACCCCAGCATTTGGGCGATCTTCATCCGGTAAAAACTTACCCAACACATCCGTATATTCAAACAGAGGTGTTTCAAGCGCTTCAAAACCATAAAGTTCATAAATTTCACGAATTTGCGCAATCATGGTTTCTGTTGCATATAGCTGTGCACTTGTGCGATCCACAAAACCACGTGGTAAACGCGCTTTGGTTTTTTCTTGTTTTAATGACATGTTCTTCTCTTGCAACATATGTATTCACGAATAAGCTTTGTGTCTTATCTTATAGCAACAAAGGCTGCAATGACTTTATCTCTTTGAAACCTTATACAACATATCCTATCTTTTACCTTAGAAAGTAAAGCACACCACTTTTCAAAGACCCCTATGAAAAAGAAGAGACATTTTTATACCCCCAAAAGTAGCCTCTTTTCATAAAAAAGATCTTCATATTTTTTTAAAAGAGCACAAAAAAATCATCCGTTTTGGAATAAAGGCGCCCCTTTCTTAATCAGCCCTCCTTTATGAAATAGCCTTCTCTTTTTAAGAATGAAGAGTTGTTTTCGCTTGAGTAGCAAAGTTATGAATACACATTTTTAAATCAGCAATATTGCTCCCTACATCTGTAATTGCTCTTGAAACAGAGGGAATAATATTTTGCCAATGCCTTTGAGGAAATTGATGAGATAATTGTGTAATTTCCCCCCCTTGAGCGCCAATCCCAGGGACAAGAAACAGACAGCTTTTTAACATTTCAATTGTTTCTTTTGCTTCGTTTCCCAATGTTGCACCAATCACCGCACCAATAGGACCAACAGGATTATGTTGTTCTAAAGATTGGCGATGATAGTCATAAATACGCTGAGCCAAATAAACAGAAAGCGTTTGATCCCCAATACGTGCATTTTGAATAGGCTTGCCCTCTGGATTAGAAGATTGTACAACTATAAAAACACCTGTTCCTGTTTTTTCCGCGATCTTTATCAAAGGAAGAAGAGCATCAAACCCCAAGAAAGCATTTACGGTTATAGCATCCGCTTTAAAAGCGCTGCAAGAACCAAGCCAAGCTTTACCATAAGCTTCAGCCGTAGAGCCAATATCCCCTCTCTTTGCATCAACAATAACCAAGAGTCCTTGTTTTTGCGCATTTTCAATCAAATTTTTAAGAATTTGCAATCCTTCCACGCCATATAATTCAAAAAATGCTGCTTGCGGTTTTATCACCCCTACATTCCCCACCGCTGCACTTAAGAGAATATCACAAAATTCTTTTAAGCCTTTAGCATCACAACTTAAGTTCCATGATTTCAAAACCTGATGGCTCGGATCAAATCCCACACAAAGTGGACCATATTTTTCACGATTATTAAAAAAAGTTGAACAAAACATTCTTTCTCCTCACACAATCTCTTTTGCGATCTTTCAATACAATCAAAAGGGTGGTATTTTTGCAAATGACCGATAACATGCTTTTTTAAGAAGAACAATTTTTTTACATGTGAGGATAACAGACACCAAAAGACAGAGTCTATTAGGTTCATGCATCTTACTCTTTCTCATGAGAGCATTTCTCTTGCAAAAGAGCTTTACATAAAAAAGCCAATTTTACATAAAAATATCTTCTTTTATCCGATCTTTCACAAGGGTTTTCTCTATAAAAAGGGTTTTCGCTATAAATACGTATGGTCTTTTTGAGATACTTTCCCTTTTTTTTGTATCCATAAAGTTCTCTTTTGGAACATAATTGTTCAGGAAGCATTGTATCTTCAGCATCAATCAAGGAGATAAACAATGGAAACCCGCATTCCTGAAGATACAGCATTTGATACACATTTTCTAAAAGAAGCATCCTTAGAAACAAAGTATCCTCTTTTTCATACCTCTATTTCATGGTCAGCAATCTTTGCTGGACTCATCACAGCTCTTGCCCTTTCAATCGGCTTATCCTTCTTAGTGTCCGCTTTAGGTTTTCGCCAAATGGATTTTTCCTCTTCCTCTCCCTTTCAAGGCTCTTTTCTTTCCGTAGGAATTGGTTCAATAATCGTTATGTTTATAAGCCTTGCTTTGGGCGGTTTTGTTGCTGGACGTTTTGCCGAAACATCAGGAGCTCTTCATGGCTTTCTCACTTGGGCTCTCTTAACGCTGCTCATGACCCTCCAAGCCATCCACGTGGTTTCAGCAACAGCAAAACTAGGCGCTAAAACAGCCCTAGAAAACAGTTCCATGTTGCAACAACCCCTAGAGAGTTTCAAAACAAATATTTCCCCTCTTTTTTCAAAGGTCAACAGTGAAACCTTTGAAAAGTTTTTGACACAGAAAAATGACAGCGGAATGAATTTTGACAAACTCGGCAATGAATTGCGCACACTTCTCAACAAAAGCGACATTCCTGCTCTTAACCCTGAGCGCTTGAAAAAAACGTATCAGGAAGCACTCAACGATATTGGTGCTGCGATAACAGCTTTTAAAAATAATCCTTCAGGCTATCGCACCTATTTGAAAAATCTCTCTGAGAACCTTTCTGATCGCGTAGAAGCCCTTAGCACAAAATTGGATCGAAGCGATATCATCAATGCCCTCATGAAGGGTGGCATGACACATACACAAGCACAAGAAAACGCTCATCAAGCACTTCGTCTCTATCAAACAGCAGAAGATAAAACCGAAAAAGCCATTAAAACACTTGAAGAACAGGCTGAAACACTCTCTCAAAAACTTGACAAAACCATAGAAAAAGCAAAAAATACAGCCGACAAAGCCACAAAAACAGCATCACACATGGGATGGTGGGGCTTCTTAGGGAGCCTAATGGGCGCTCTTCTTTCTAGTGTCTTTGGTTATTATGGCTACAAAAGCCGCAAGAATACTTTTATGCTTTAAAAAAAATTTGCTTCCAAACACATAAAATCAATCTCAAAAGCTGTACAACACCTGTACAGCTTTTTTCTTGCCTACATTTGCAGCATTATTTCAAGAATACAAAAAACATCAGTAAATATGCAAAAACCTTCTGACAGAACAACTATCCTATAAAACCACTGTCAGCTTTTTTTAATTTTATTTTATAGCATAGTTGCTAAATCAATAAGTCACGCTCATCTACAGATCAACTTCCATCCTTGCGTATTCATTTTGCTATTTCAATCATGACATCACCTAATGCCCTAATATGTATTTTGAAAAAACTGCTCATTATCCTATAGAAAAAACAAAGCTTTTTAAAACTCCAAGTTAAATAGAATATACATGGATAAAAGCATATAAGATCCATAAAAACCTTGAAAATAAAAAGATTTAGGAAAAAATACACTCTATATAAGAATATTCAAGTTTGTCAGTATAATCCTGATATTTATAATGCATAAGATTTGCCTTACACAAAAGATTCAATCAAAAAACTAGAACAACAAAATAATAAATGGTAAACACCTCTATCCAAAAAATGTAAATATACTGGAGGGGAAAGCCGTTGATAAAAAAATCCATTCTTTTTATCCAAATGGGACTTCTCTTTGTCTTATCTCTAAGCAGCTTTTCTGATGAAACTGCTCAAGTTATATTTGCGTTACACTTAGCAAAAAGTACAGCCTTTATTTCAATACTGCTTTTTGCAGGGCTTATGGGTGCAATTTGTGCAGGACCAATTGCACCGCACCTTTTGCATCATTTAAGCAGCTCACGCGCGGTTCCTGTTGTTTTATTTTGTGAAGCACTCTTTATAGCTGCTGCTGCAATTGCTAACCAATTTTGGGTTTATATTGCCCTTTCTTTTGCTTTAGGATGTGTAGGCGCACTCTTTTGGTCTAGCATTCTTGTTGCTGTACCTGATTTTGCACAAAATGATCATCAATTAGACCGTATAAATCGTATTATCCAAACAGTTCGTAATCTTGGCTATTTTGCCGGACCACTGTTAGGAGGGGTGCTGTATGGTTTATCAAACGGACAAAAAGGATTATTTGCACTTTCAATAATGGTTCTCTTTGCAACTCTGATTACCATATTTTGTTTAAAAAATTTTAAAGTACATGAGCCAAAAACAAATACAACATCACAAACCAAAAAGGGCCTAGATTTAGCGGGGCTGTTATGTAAAAAAAATATTGTCTATGCACTTTCTCCCCTTATTATCACCATTATACTCACCTCTGCTCTTAATGTCTTATCTATTGTCCGCATCCGCACTGAACTCAACTTAAGTGCCGAAACTTATGGCGTAATTAGCAGCATGGTAAGTCTTGGACTTGTGGTTGGACCACTCTGCTTTTCCAGCCTTTTTCACCGTCTTGGCAATGCAGCCGGTGCATCACTAGCTGCTGCAACCATAGGCTTAGCAATTTTCTGCTTTTCTCTCACACATCTCGTGTGGCTGATGATGCTCTCATTTTTTATTCTTGGAAGTGCCAATGGTGTGCAAAATGCCCTAATGGCAAGTTTTATGATGAAAGCTATCCAGAAAGAACATAGAAACCGTCAAATGCCTGCCTATCTTTTCATCATACAAACAGCTGTGTGTATTGGTTTTATCAGTGCAGGTTTTATCCATGTACATCACATACAACACACACTTCTTATCATCGGTATCGCCACCATGATCACTGGAATATTAGGCTTTATCCTAAACAGCGCCATGCAAAAATAGAAATAGAATACTGCTGAATAAACTTAGCTATTTTTTCTGAGAGAAATGGACATCAACACCTGTAGAGTTATCATAAAAAGCAGGAGCAATTTCTCTCATAAAAAAATAAAAAAATAAGGGATGCCAAAATGGGTATTACGAGCACGCCTTAATAAAACCATTCCTTTGAATATCGTACAACCTTGCACAAACCAATAAAATTGTAATGGATCACCCTTTCATATAGAAAGAGAGAAGCGCTCATCACTCTTCCCCAAACTTAGTATTTTAAAGCAAAACAGATATAAGTATATCATATAAATTCAATGAAAATATGGACAGCCTTTCGTGACAAAGAACCACACCATTTATCGTAATCCGTTCTATTTCAAATTTTATTTCAGTACATAGCTATTTAGTCACGGCTTCAATAGTCACAAGCTGTATAGCGCATCAAATATGAAGCAGCGCTCATTGAAATAATAACTTATGCAATAAAATGAGAGAAAATATCAACATATGCCTTTAAATCTTTATTTAAGTTATATATGCCTTATATTTTCTAGGAACAGTTTTTATATTTTATAATAAGCTGAGTTATCTTTATTATTCTCATTTTAATTTTTTCTTGTTGTTATAGGATGCTATCATTGTGTAACATGGTCATCTATTTATTTAATATTCAGCTTTTTTGCCGTTTTTTTACTTTTTCTATCAGCGATCCCACAATTGATTGTCTTCCTCATCGCAGCTATTTTTCGCGCCTATCTTCATGACTTAAAGGCAAGATTTTTTTAATTTTGATCAAGTTTCTATTGAGGTTATTTTTTTATTGATGCAAGATTTTATTTTATAGGACAATCGCTGCTTAGAAGCTATTTATAGAAGATTTACGAAGCATTTTTCTATTTTTCTGGTTATTTTTTCTGTTATCAGATCTGCTTGTACAGAAGATCAGACTATGCTCATCGTAGGGACTTTTATTTTCAGTATTTTACTTTTTAGGATTTCTACAGGATATTTTTTTATCTTGTGCATTATTAGGATAGTGTCATATTATTTTTAGAAGATAGTTTTGATATCCCTGTATTGATTTTGAGCGTTTTTTTAACGGCCAGGGTATTTTGCGCATTTTTTATAAGGCTCTTTTTTATTTATGTTTTTTGCGCTCAATTTTTTAAGAAATTTAATTTCCATACTCTGG
>NZ_JAIFRO010000001.1:345000-365035 GCF_019659805.1 Bartonella raoultii
AGCTGGATTTACTTTAGACAAAAGCAATGAATTTCTTTCTATTCTGACACTCGTTGATCCTTTAGAATTAGAAGGTCTATCCTCTTCTTCCCAATTTACCGATGCCCCTGAAGTGCGTATTATTCAAGAAAATGTGACCGTTTCTCCTCAAACGCATCGGATTGATCTTACGAAAAACTATGTCGAAGATATTATTCCTATCCGTAAAAAACAAACCATTGCCGATGCTTTCAAAGCAACCAATTATACAAAAAAGCAAATTGAACAGGTTGCTAAAGCTTTAACGCTGCTCCAGCATTCTGAGATGCTACAAGAAGGGAGCCTTTTACGCATTGGCATTGTTCTACAGGCTGGAGAAGAAGATCATCTTGTGCGTGTAAGCATTTATCACGGAATACATCATGTTCTCACCATTGCTCTCAATGATACAGGACAATTTGTGGAAAGTGCAGAGCCCAAAATGTCTCGTGCACTGAAAACGGCTTTGCAAAAGGGTGTTCCACATTTTCAGGTTAATACAGCGCAATTACCCACAGCTTATGATGCTCTTTATAATGCTCTGCTCAGCCATAATATGTCACAATCTCTTTCTCAACGTCTTATTCGTCTGCTTGCCACCAATATTGATATGAAAAGCCGGATATCGCCAAACGATCACCTCGAAATATTTTATGCCCTACCACAGATAAGCCAGACAGGAAAAAACGACAAAAAAAGCCGAAAAGAAAAAGCATCACCGAAAAACCTCGATCCTGAAATTCGTTATATCAGCGCCACCTTTGGCAATACCACCTATAAATATTATCGTTATCAATCAAAAGATGGCAGTGTTGATTATTATGATTCGGAAGGAAAAAGTATGCGCCCCTTTCTGCTCCGAAAACCCACACCAAACGGCATTTTTGGCTCTCCTTTTGGACCACGCAAACATCCTATTTTAGGCTATGTTCGTATGCACACAGGGGTTGATTGGGTAGCGCCAAAAGGATCACCCATTATTGCTGTGGGAGATGGTATTGTGACAAAAGTAGGAGTAACAGGTGGTTATGGAAATCATACAGAGATTCAACATGCCAATGGATATGTGAGCACTTATTCACACCAAAGCCGTTATGCACCAAATATCAAACCAGGTGTCAAGGTGCGGCAAGGACAAATTATTGGCTATGTGGGATCAACGGGAATGGCAACGGGACCCCATTGTCATTTTGAAATCATTGTCAATGGCGTAAAAGTAGACCCCATGCGCATTCGGATACCTGACAGTAAAGCTTTAACCAACCAAGATCTGCAAGCATTCTTGCGCGAGAAAAATAATATTGATTCTTTAATAAACAATCCAGCATCACCCTTAGAAGAAGATGCTTCTTAAAATCAACCTTTCAAAATAAGCTTTTTTCTCAAAGCACAATCGGTTGAAAGCGTTTTACCGCAATAGCAATATCCTTCAATAAGCTGCTATCATCCTATAAAATTCCCATACAAGACAAAATATAAAAAAAGCCAACGAAACCAAGCACAAAGAAAGAGTTTTCTTCTTGAACAAATTCTATCCAATCTTGGCAAAACCGTCATTCCCTATGCAATTTAAACAAGATGCTCTCTTTTCATAAAGCACCAGTAAAAAACAAAATGCTCAAAAGAGAAAACAGAAACGTTACAAAGACAATGGCAAAATGCCAGAAAACCACAATGCCAGAAAACCACAATGCCAGAAAACCACAATGAAAGACTCTCTCATAACAACGATCCAAACAGTGATAAAAACATATTAAATTTTAAAAATAACATAATAGGAACAAAAAATATTTTTGGGGAAATGATGAATAATACAAAATATGTCATTAGAAAAAAAAGAAGCTCTAATGATATCATGCTTGTCAAGTATTTTTCTAAGTTATTTATTTGGGGTAATAATTTTATGAAATACCAATATAGAACAATCACTACAATTTTTTTTTCCATTTTTATGTGCATAAAACCTGCTTTTTCTCATACACAAAACGTTTCTGTAAATCATGAAAAAAGGCAAAATTTCATCAACCAATTACCGAAACCTAAACGAAATTCCTTTGCTGATCGTTCAACTGATGTATATATTGTGAATGAACTGACTGGTCCACCAACTTCTATGGTGTTAATTGATAAAGGTCTCAAGCATGGAGAATGGAAAACCGGTGACTATTGGGGAAATACGGGTCCTTCAAAGAAGATTGCAGCTGGTGTGGTAGGAAAAGCAGCAACAACATCAAATGCTTGGTTTTTGGGCGCTGGAGGATGGGTTAAATATAGAGTGAAAGATGACGGAACGATCTTAACATTCCGCTGGTATAATCCCTATAATGGTACCAATGAATATTCTGCTACCTCTAGCAACAAGGATTATTATTTTGAACGCATAGAGGGAGAAGGTTATAACGCAAGAACAATTTGGTACGTCAAAAGAAAGACGCCTAAGAATTATAACATTGTCATAGCAGCCGACCCACAAGCATGGCGTTTGGTTTCCGGTGATCCTAATGCGTACAGCAACAGAAAACCATGGCTCAAGACAAATAGAAAAGTTGCCAGCGCATTAGAATCCCACGCTGCTGCATTTTACATTGTCAATGGCGATTTAACAGAGTTTGGTCGCCTTCAAACTTATCAAGATTATGCAAATGTCTATAAAAGCATGCCTTATCCTGTCTATGAAGGACTAGGCAATCACGATTATGCCAATAATGTTCGTGATTGTATGATACTGATATCAAATCTTTCAAAAGATGCCTGTGCGATAAGTGCTGTGAAAAGAATGCTAACAGAGATGAATAAATATAGCAATTCTCTATCCCAGTTCAATCAGCACGTGAGCTCTTATCAGACCATGCGTTTTAAAAGAGCGCATCTCTTCATAACTGGGAGTTTAAGCTACTCATGGGATTATGGAGATATTCACTATGTACAGCTTCACAATTATCCAACCTATACTGCGCATTTATCCGATAATCATACGACAGTTAGAATAACCGAAGCTTTAGAGTGGTTGAAAAAAGATTTAGAAGCCGCTGATAAAAGAGGAAAAGTGACTATTCTCAATTTTCACGATGGGCGTCCCTATTTTCCAGATGGTGATTCGCATTTTCTTCATCCTCAAAATATGAAGAGTCTTGCTGCCTTTAAATCACTCATTACTTCTCATAATGTCAAAGCAATCTTTGTAGGACATGAGCATTACCACGCCTATTGCCGTGCGCAAGATGACAAAGTTTTCGGAAATATTCCCCTCTACACAGCAGGGGCACTTTTTAGAGGAGACTACTATCTTGTTCATGTGCAAGGAAAAAACATTCACGTCAAAGCTTATAATGGAATAACAGGCAAACCCGTTTTGATGGAGGATTTAGGACGAAATGGAGAGAAAAGTCCCCTTTGGAAAGGTTGTAGCAATTTATAAGCCTCTCTTTTGTTTTTAACCTTAATAAATAAAAGGGAATCTTAAAGGTTCCCTTACGAGGAAGCTGTATCTTTTGCACCACTTGTATTGAGTTTTGGCAAAGGAATAATAATTTTTGTTCCCCCCAAAGCAGAACTTTCAAAGAGAGGCTTTTCACCAAATTGCATACAAAGCTGTTCCACAACCAAACGACCAAGACCCGTTTTTTGCTCTAACGTTTGGTTTTTTATACCCACACCATCATCTTCAACAATAAGCATTAATTGCCCGTCAGGCTTGGGACCAAAGGAGATATAAATATGGCCTGCACGCTGATCTGGAAAAGCGTGTTTTAAGGAATTTGTAAGCAATTCACCAAGAATAATTCCAAGCGTTGTGGCATCTCTTGAAGGCAAACGGCACTCTTTAAAAGAAGTATGAATCGTAATGTTTTCACGTAATTCAAAAGGCACAGCCAATTCAACATCATGCACCACTGAACTTAGAAATTCCGCCAAGAGAGTTGTTTCCATATCATCACCCAAACGCAAGCGACGATGCGCTGTGGAAATGGTCTGGATACGATCGCGTGCTGCTCCAAGAACAGAACGCACTTCTTCATTTTTGCTGCGATTTAATTGTAGTCCCAGCAAAGAAGACACAGTTCCAAGAGAATTTCCAATGCGATGGCTTGCATCTTGCAACAACATTTCAACACGTTGGCGTTCTTTTTCAGCGTAATTGCGTGCTTTTTCCAATTCTTGTGTTCGTTCTTTCACCCGTGCTTCCAAAGCGGCATTTTCACTATGAAGCAGCATTTGATACATTTTCAAAGAACGCACATCACGATGAAAACGATTAATGACAAAATAGGCTGAAATAAAAGTACTCACCACAGAGACAATTGCAGCCAATGTTAAAGCAGCACGCATCAATGCTATACCTTCGCGCTGTTTTTGCCGCACCGCATCATCGCCATTCAGAAAGCTTGTCATCAATTGTGCCAAACGCGCTACTTGAATTTTTGGGAGTTCAGAGGAAACAGAAGATTGATTGGGAAGCATATCAAGAGCATGCATATGACTATGCATAAAAGCCTTGCGTGCTTCAACTTCTTTTCTAAAAGCATTAAACCATTCATACCATTTAGGGTGTGCATAGACAAGCAGCGCTATATAATCGAGAATATCGTTAAGCGCACGCTCAGCATTTTCAAAACGGGATTTATCTTCTATTTTACGGGTTTTTGTATAGCTGCGATCTGCCACAGCCATATCAATTAAACTAATGAGCGCCAAATCAGCCTGTTCACGCAATTGTGAACTTGTATTTAACCGTGCTACTTCTCTATCCACTCCATTGGAGAGCAACATGATAAAGACTGATGCCAAAAGGGCCATAATAAGAGAAATAACAATCGCTATCCAACGCCAGCGTGATATTGTTGAATCCAAAGTAGGACTTTGAGGAAGCAAATTCGTCTTCGTTGTCATAGAGTTTCCATAGGCGAACCTGAAAATTGTCATTTTTCAGCACAAAGGAGGGCCGCCTTATGGATTCCAGTACAAAAGCCTGATGGATATTTTCATACAGACTTTCCTTCTTTTCCTAAAGAAACATGCCCCACACTCTGAATTTCCTCAGATGCTGACTTTACTGTAATAGCTATAACGGGAATAAAAAAAACAAGGCTCTTGACCATAATTATTATGCTTTTTTAGCCGTTAAATGAACATAATGTCGTTCCTGCTGAATAAGAATCGGGGCCATAATCGGATTGACCGTCCACATTAAGAAGTTCTTGTAAGCGATTACGCGCCCTACTCACACGGCTTTTAATGGTTCCAACAGCACAACCACAAATAGCTGCAGCATCTTCATAAGAAAAACCCGATGCCCCAATAAGGATAATGGCTTCTCTTTGATCAGCAGAAAGCATATTTAAGGCTTTTTTAAAATCTTGCAAATCAAGTAAGCCATATTGTGCAGGATGAATAGCCACATTTTGGGTAAACACCCCATCACTGTCTTGTACTTCTCTGCCTTTTTTGCGCATTTGGCTATAAAATTCATTACGTAAAATGGTAAAAAGCCAAGCTTTAAGATTGGTTCCCATTTCAAAACTATCCTGCTTAGCCCATGCTTTCATAATCGTATCTTGAACCAAATCTTCAGCTTTATCGTTTTTACCACTTAAAGAAAGTGAAAAAGCCCGCAACGCTGGAAGAACAGAAAGGAGTTCCTGTTTAAAATTTTTTGTACTCTTAACCATAAAGGATTCAAACCTTTTCCGCATTATTATCGAAACGCAACTTCTCTGCCTGCTCCAATCTATCCAAAAGCTCCAGCAAATAGGCAGGAAGAGTTTCTTCTTGAATTTCCATGTAAAATTGACGCAATTTTCGCGCTATTTCGCTATTAATGCCGAGAAGATCATCTCCATATGTGATGGGATTGCTAAGATTTTTTTCATCACGGTCGTTCATTTTTTATCCCCCTAATCCATATAGTATAAATAGCACCGAGAAGAATTTTTCGCCTTATGGTTGTAAATATAGTTGTAGACAAAAAGTTCCACACAAAAAGGAACTTTTTCCTCTCTGCAAGATTTTCACCAACAAAGTGCTTAAAAAAGGTCACAAGGAGTTATATATTATGTCATTATCCACGCGCATCGCACCGCATCTTCCCTATCTTCGGCGTTTTGCTCGCTCTGTTACGGGCAGCCAATCTTCTGGCGATGCTTATGTTTCAGCGATGTTAGAAGCGCTTATTGCCGATATTTCAATTTTTCCTCAAAAATCCAGCGACCGTATCGGAACTTATTGGCTTTTTTGCCATCTTTTTGACCAAACAACACCCAATATTCCAGAACCACTCCCACAATTTGGTCTTGAACAAAAAACCAGTGCGAAATTATCATATCTCACACCACGTGCACGCCAAGCATTCCTATTGATTGCTGTTGAAGGTTTTAATGAACAAGAAGCCCGTGAAATCATGAATCTGGATGCAAAAGCATTTCGTAAGCTTCTCAACCAAGCTTCTGTTGATATTTCACAACAAATTGCTACACAAGTGATGATTATTGAAGACGAGCCACTGATTGCAATGGATATTGAACAAATGGTAGAAAGTCTAGGGCATCGGGTGGTAGGAATAGCGCGAACCCATGATGAAGCACTCCTTATGTATCATAAGGAAAAGCCGCGATTAATTTTAGCAGATATTCAATTGGCTGATAACAGTTCCGGTATTGATGCGGTCAATGACATTTTAAAAAATGACCATATACCAGTGATTTTTATCACAGCTTTTCCGGAAAGGTTATTGACAGGGGAGCGTCCAGAACCTACTTTTTTGGTGACCAAACCCTTCAATCCTGATATGGTGAAAGCGCTTATTTCACAGGCTTTATTTTTTCAAGAGAATGCATCTAAAGCGGCATAAAGTAGAGCAACATTTTCATCATGGTCGTTACGCCTCTTCCAAAGCCTCCCATGGATAAATCTCACTTAAGCGCTCTCATGCAAGCGATTCGTGGTTCTGATATTTGCGTTTTATATCAAACCACGAATTTGATCTATTTATGGGCCGAAAACTTGCCGCAACATTTGCACAATAAATGGCGCGTAGGATGCCGTGACAGTGATTTTTTGTCTCTTGATCTTGCTGATAATATGGAAACCATCAAATTGCAGGTTTTAGCCACAGGCAAAATGCAAACCATTGAAGCACGGTTTGAAGATTTATCCAAACAAGCGACTTGGTATAAATTTTCTATCGATTGTCATCGCAATGATAACGGTGACATCATCGGTATTATTACCACCGGCGTTGATATTTCAGGATTACGTAGGCGTGAACAAGTTCTTAAAATTCTTCTTCGAGAAGTAAGCCACCGTTCTAAAAATCTTCTTGCCATTATTCAAAGCATTGCCAGTCAAACGGCACGCTATACGGAATCGCTTCAGATTTTTTTACGCAAATTTCAAGGCCGTCTTCATTCCCTTTCGCATTCTCAAGATCTCATTACCGATTCCGATTGGCGTGGGGCGCAATTTCGCGAATTAGTACAATCACAAGCTTTAGGCTATTTAATGAAAGACACAGAGCGCTTTTCCCTTGAAGGCGTGGATCCTTATCTCTTTCCCAATGCCGCTTTACATATTGGTTTGGCTTTTCATGAACTGATTGTGAATTCTCTTTCTTTTGGTGCTTTATCACAAGAAAAAGGCAATATTCGTGTATCTTGTGAAGTGCACACAAAAATGAACGAAACAACACAACTCCTCATCACGTGGAAAGAAAATTTTGAAGCAGGCTCCCCCCTTCTTTTGCATGACAAAAAGGGATGTTTTGGAAGTGCTGTCCTTGAAAAGATTGTCCCTATTGCTGTAAATGGTGCAGCTTCTTTACAACGAACAGAGGAAGGTATTGTTTATTGCCTGTGGGTTCCTGATACGTATTTTGATACCCTTTTTTAAAAATCCGATAAAAAGCACACATTGTTTCTCAACAGCATTTTTTATCACAAGCGAGAATAAATACAGGCATATTTCCTTTTCAAAGCAATCTCTTTCACTCTTTTAAGATTTTTGCTTGTAAGAAATGAATTGATAAAAACGCGCTGTCAAAACCATCCATAACCTAATGGAAACTTTCTCTCTGGGCGCTTAAACTCCAAACACATCGCTACACATCATCTGATAAGAGACAAATCTTAAAATACATCTAAGTATCTCTCACATTTTGGAACAAAGAACTTTTAAAAGCGTTTTACAAGAAAAGCAGTCTATCCCCTCCATAAAGCCCATTGCATTTGGTGTTATCAACTTTCAATTTGGAAAAAATTTATGCTTCCCCTTGTTTTTATTCTCTTACTGGTTTCCTGTACAGACGATTTTAATAGCTGTTACTCTAATAAGACAATGGCCCAGATCTATCCAACAGCTCAAGCCTGTGAACAGGCCATGATACCATCCACAAAAAAATTTTCCTCTTATGGACAACAGATTTTTGCCCAATGCACAAGCATACATGCAAACTTACAGCACCAGACAGTCACTCTCACCTGGTTCATAACAAACCGCGGCAATTTTCTGCTGAAAAGTCAAACGGTAAAGGATAAAGTTTCTGCAATGGACCAAGCTCATTTTATCCCGATATCTTCCCCTCTTCTTCATTTGCCTGCCATTTCTCCCTTGCACAAAAAACCGTAAAAGCATAAACCCATAAAGATCTTTTAATTCAATGGATATGTAAAACATAATGGATAAGAAGCAAACGCAGAGTTTAAAAGAAGACTCTCATAAAGAGCAGTGTGCTCTGCCCCAAGATCATCCTTTAGATCCTGCAGTAGAGCGTGTGCGCAAAAAACTTATGCGTTTGATGATTGCTTCTATTTCTATAACACTTATTCTTCTTTTTGCAGTCTTAGTGGGTATTGTTTACAAGATTATGACAACGCCCTCAACGTCCAAGCAAACCCATTCCTTTTCTTCTCATGAAAAAAATGCACAAACTGCCCATTACACGCTTTCTTTCCCCAAAAATACACAAATTTTATCGCAAAGTCTTTCAGGAAACTATCTTATATTTAAGATCTTAACACCAGAGAGAAAAATAAAATTTATGTTTTATAATTATCTTACCAATACACTTACCACTGTTCTTACATTAGAAGAGAAAGAGGAAACCTCTTCCCTTTAAGCAGTTGCTATGACTGAATAAGAAAAATGACCCTTAACACTAAAACTTTTTCCTTTTCTGTCCAATAGCGGCTTGCCAAGCAATGCCCTTAATTTTCTCTTACATTTCTTCACAAGAGAAAAAGGAGATATTTTTTTGATGCGAGGAGGCTTTTTCTTTTGGCGCAGCCCCATACACAAAACTGTGAAGATTATCAAAGGGAAACGACCAAAGTTACCCAAAAATCAAGAATAGGCTTTTGCATATGAACACACTGTATGCTCCCCATGCCAAGCAATCTATTTTTGAGCATATCTAACATTATCTGCATAAAGCAGAGTGGTTTTCTTATCCCAAAGGTAAAAATACTGCAAAGAACACTTCTTTATGATTCCCACATCGTAGACCACATTCAAACAGATGAAAATAGGACTCCCATCCATGCCTTTGTATCTGATCATTTAAAAAAGAGATTTTTTGTTTTTATAAAAGAAATCTATATGTTTATCGCCATAATATATGGTTTTGATTATGAAATAGGAGATTTAAAACGTACAAAACGCTCTTCCTTTCAATTTCATTCATGGATAAATCATAAAAACCCTCTACTGGCATATCACCAAGCAAAGCAGGCTCTATGAATAAAGCTAAAAAGCGGTATACTTTCTTGCATGAAAAATTTTAATATAAGGACTCTTGAGAACATTAAGAGCGCTCAATACGGTGTAACAATATCCGCTTTCTTACTTCATCAACATCAAGACGGTTTTTCCCCATAACATTCATGCGCTCTCTCTACGAAAGAGGCCTGAAAACATGAAAAAATATTGCAAAAGAGACATATAAATTCATACGAACAGTGGCTATAGCGTGCAAAGCGCGCACACCTTGCGAAAAACCGCTCCATGCACGCTTAAAACACCAATTTTTTATTTAAACATTTTCCTCTGCAGAAGATGTTACCACGCGACGCCGGCGTGGTTTTCTCTGAATCTCTTCTCCCACGACAGATAAAGAGGAAGCTTTTTCTTTTGAAGCTTTTCCATTCTCAGCAGCCTCTGCTGTTACCAAAGCAAGTTGAGAAGTTGCGTCTTCTTGCGCCCGTACAGTACGTCGCCGTGAAGAGCGCCGTGTTTTTTTAACAGGTTCTGGATTTTCTTCCACAGTAGACTGTTCTTGCTCGACTTTTTTCTCTAACACAGGAGCGGTCTCTAAAGTATCTTCACCTGCCTGCCCATTTTGGGTTTTTACAGATTGATCATACCCATTTTTTTTCACCTGTGTTTGAGAGGCTTCTGTATCATCGGTGACAGCGTCTGGTTGTTCTGCCTCAACGTTTATTTCACTACATTCTTGTCCATTATTTTCGTCACGGTTTTCTTCACGCCGCGCAGACTGAGAATTTTGTCCAGCAGACGCCAAGATAATACGTAAGTAATGCTCAGCATGCTGTAAATAATTCTCTGACATTACGCGATCGCCTGCACCTTGCGCATCACGTGCAAGACTTATGTATTTATCAGCAATTTGTTGTGCGTTTCCGCGGATTTTCACATCCGGACCGCTACTTTCATAATTTCGAGACAACGGGTTAGGACCGCGACGATTATTATTGTTATTGTTACGACCGCGTACCCGTCTATTTTGTTGTGGCCTCATTTTTATCCCTTTTGGAGTGTGTGTCTTAACTGACTCTTCTTTTTTTTATTGCATTACAATTTTTTATTGCATTACAATTTGATAATGCTGGTCATGTTGAAAATATGGTTATTGGGCTTATCTGCGTTTTATTTTACTCAAACGATACCTACTGATATTTGATAAAAGCATATATTTTTTGAAAATCACAATAACAGCAGGGAAACTTTAAGCCGAAAATTCCCTTTTCTCTGTTAACCAGCAAAAACCTAGTGATGTTCACATAAAATGCCAAGTGTTTTTTTTAAAATAGACCATATTTCACTAAAAAAATAACCATCTTGTGGAAAAACAAAAAACAAGAACACGCAAGTAACATATCTGACAAAAAAATCTGTCAGAGAATCAATAAATGTTTCTCTTTTTCCTCTAAAACCACCGACTCTTAAAAACGCCGATCTTCCTCATCTCCTCGCACACTTAATTGATAAAATGTTGACAAAGAGAGAAAGTTCCCACGAATGCTCCACCCCCCATAAGTGACTGCATAAACATACTCACTATTACAACCATAGCCTCTCTTCTACACTAAAGCAACCCCTTATGAGAGATAATTACTTCAGAAACAATAAAACGTGAGAGAAACAAAACACCCTGCGCGCGCTACACTATACACGCAGCGATTCACTACCGCTTTACAAGATCTCTTGTTTTTTATAAATAGATGAATATGGAGCATTATTCAAGTCCTTTCATCGTTAATAATTTACTCTTTTTCCCGATTAGCCCCCATGCTCTGTTGTAAAATTTGTCAGTTTTTGTCTAAAACGCTTAAAGTTTGAAGGAATTTTTATAGAATTTATGAAGCCACTTTCCTAAAATTTTATACTTTTATCAACGATCCGATAGGGATCCAATATTTTAAAAAACAGAAGTTTTTAAGAAAAAAATGACCAATATGCTACATTTTTTTAAAAACGCACAAGCTTCTTTGATAGAATCAACAAACAATTAAAGGGTTATCATGCACTCTTCCCCTTTTGTAATACTTCCTGATCCAAAAACTTTATTTGCAAAACGGTATGCACGTTTTACAGATTTAGCTAAAGCTTTTCCTCACAAAGAACCTCTTCTTTTTTTTGCACATTTTTGTCATGCACAACAACAATCTCTCAAAAGGTTTCAAGATTTCTCTGTAGCACTTTGCCGTTTTAGTACATCTACTTCCCCCCCTTTTAATCGATCAAAATTATTAATTTTAGGTTTTTATGAAAGCGTTGTTGCGGATTTTCTAAAACGTCTCTCTCATGCACCACTTTTGGGTCCAGCCCTTTTACCAAAAAGGGAGGAATCTTTAAGGAACACACAACAAGAAAAAGATCAATGGCGCGCTTGGGGACGCAATCTCTTAGAACAGCAGGTACCTCACCAGCAAGGAGCAGAACATATTGTCATCCTTGGTGCTCTACAAATCATTTATTCTCTCACCGCTTCCCAACTTGATACCCAAACTCTCACCATGGAAAAAAACAATCTTTGCCCTGCTTGTAGTGGTACCCCTTCTGCCAGTCTCATAATGGATTGGCAAAAAAACGAGAATCTGCGGTTTTATTCTTGCCTTTATTGCAACACACTCTGGTATAGCCAAAACAACCAATGCAGCTTTTGTAAAAGCCCCAAAAAACAAAAAGCCCTTCCCCCTATAAGAGAAAATACAGAAGATATTTTATTAGAAATTTGTGAAAAATGTGAAAAATACTCTCCACAATTCAATCACCATAAAAATCCCCTCTTGGATGTTTTTGCCGATGCTATTAACATAGCCTCTTCTGATTTTTTACAACAAATCTCTTCTTCCTTAAAGCCTGAGAATTTTAATCCTTTTTTAGCAACCAACAGATGAGGTCCCTAAACGTTTCTCAAATCAAAAAACTTAATACTCCAAAGCCTTAAAAAAACCCCACCCCCGGCAGCGGCAACGGAAAGCTGCCGGGTCTATGGAGCGGTGACACGGATTACGCACTACAAAGCTTACTACAGAGAGACATAGCAAATACCACAATCCCTTAAAAGCCACCTCACTCACACCACAACCAATGGGAGAGCTTTTTTTTATTATCACGAACAATAGGGCTGTTTTATGATGAAATAAAAGCGTTTCTCAGATAATAATAGGCAAAAGGATATCATAAAAATGCAATATTTTTCAAACACATGAAATGAAAAAAAATCGAATGAAAAAGAATGTTTTGATATAGTTTTTTCACCCCTCTTTTTAAAATTATACGCCATAAAGAAAAGGCAACATCAAAGCTCTATTTTCATCATTACAATAGTTTATACGGCCCTTTCCAGCATAAGAAAACAAAAAGCATCCATCACGCAAGCCTTCTCTCTTTTATAACCCGCTAAGCCAAAAGAAGTATCATTTTACAAAATGCAAATAGTCTGTGAGCGCTTTCTTTTTATTTTCTTCTATTTTAGACCTATAGATTAAAAATAATTGCGTATTTTACTTTTTTTATCCTCTTTTTCACTGAGAAAACAATCTCGTAAAAGAAAATAGTTTCCATCACCGGGACGCACTATTTTTGTACATGTTTTCTTTACGTGATCGGGAAGCGTTTTCCACATTTCACGAATTGCAAAATAAGCTTCACTTTCCAAAGCGATACAACGCTGATAAACATCTCTCTTCATATCAGAAATAACTGAAGCAGCAATTTCCTTACAATATATACGCATATCAAAGACAGGTATCGTCAATTCAACAGACGTTTGTGGTCCTTCTTGTTTATGGGAATAAAAATGATGCATTATTTTAACCACAAGAACACCAAAAACGACAATACAAAAGAGCAGCATAAAAACAAGAGTGATCTTACGATATAATCTTTTAAAATAAGCCTTTCGCCGCGCACGGATTCTTTTTTCCATAAGGGCTGTATCCTTTAATACCTTAAGATAAGCTTTTACAAAAAAAATGATAAAAGCCTCTCCTGTCTACAAGAAAAGTATAATCCCATAAAAGACACACATTACAACCGCATACACTTCATTTTTTTTCGTTAAAACACACCTTTTCTTTAAAGGATGCGCTATTTTATCTTCTTATTTTTTTAAAATTTTCATAAAAGTCCTTTTGTCTTCCCTTTATAAAAAATAAAAAAAGCCTTATCATAGGGCTTTGCTGCTGTAGAATTGAGAGGATAAAATTGCCTGACTTTGAAAGTCAAGCTATTAAAAAGCAACAAGCAACGCTTTCCTTTTCACGAAATACAAAGAGTATAGTCTATTGTGCTTATAGCAGTTAATGTTATGCAGAGCATTTGCAAAAAAGATTTTATGCCTTTCCCTGTGGCTTACACCATAAACCTTTTCCCTTCACAAAAACAGCAAATACCTCGTTTTTTGTCTTTTCATTTGGATAAAGATTCCTCTAAAAGCGAGTCTTTTCTTTATATCACAATCAGCTTTACCTCATTTTCATCAGCCCTCTTTGCGCAAAAATGAAATATCACAAACCTTAGGGGAACAGGACATTATAAAACGGATGCGTATATTCTGTTACCATTTTTCACATGTGTTATGGAGCATAGTTGTTTTGCTTTAGAGAACAAAACTTTGCTCTTAAAATGCCATTCCAGAAAACAAAATCAATGCTTTACGAACGATTATCTTTATAAAGATGCAAGCAAAAAGCCTTTTTTCTTGTTTTCACGCGTAGCTTCTCTTGCTTTTTCACAAGAGAGAGCATTTTTAAAGCGTTTCAAACACTTAAAAGAGCAATTGGCGAAAGAAATTGAGCAACCCCAAAGCCTGCGTTCTTTTTTGTACAATATACGCGTCTTAGACTTTTTTACCACGACGCATATAAGCAGCTGTCTTTATCCAAACATAAACATTGTATACACCCATATCCTTCTCTCATAGCTGATAAGAATATAGCTTGTTTTATTTATGTTGAATACGTGCAAGATCTGAAGTACATGTCTTTACTTGTTGTTCTAAAACATCCATGCGTTTTAAGATGCGTGTCATATCTTCTTGCAATTGCTTTACCAAGGCATTCAAAGGTGCATGCCCCATTCTTCCACTCGCATAAAGAACCACACGAATATGTTCAGGGTCCTCAATATCAGCAATAGAAAATGGAAAAAGTGCCATAATATTTCTCCTTTTGCTGCACTCTCATTTTACTCCTTCATGGGATAAGGATTTTTTAAAAAGTTTAAAAAAAGTGTTTGTTCTCTTCTCTTGCTTTAAGACTTAAAGAAAAAACGCTTCATTTTTCGCTCTTCTTCCAAGCACGCTTTAACAAAGCTTTTAGAAAGCTATTCCAATAAATTGCCTCTTTTGTCTTTATAAAGACAAGGATACATTTAAATTTTTAACTGTGCCCTTTCTTTCTAGCAATATTGTAAAACACATCTTCAACTTTCTTAAAAACGCTTTCATTTTCAAGTTTTCACAGCATAAACAACGGCAATATTGACAGGACGCGTTTCCGTCCCTCCTGTGTAATCTAAAGAGATTTTATGCTCATGCTCTCCAGCAACATATGTTTGCCCAGGTACACTGTTTTTACTAGATAAAATTTCTGATGCAGTGTATGAAAAAGGAGGAGAGAGCTTACCAATGATCAAAGGATATTCATGGCTATGTTTGCCTGCACGATCTGTTTTTCCTTCATGGGTATGAGCACGAAAACTTTCACTTTGAAAGCTTCCCAAGACACGTCTTTGATCGATGCCTTTTCCATGATCTAAGCCGCGCAAAAATATTCCCCGCAAATCAGGAACATTAAATGTTGTCCGGCCATTACCTTTTCCCCATGTCTCTCCAAGAGCAATAAAAAGATTTTCATATTTACTCCGAGAATAGGCTTTACCATCACAAAGCAGCCAATCGTCTGGAATTTTTTCTGTAGCAAAGGTACCAATAAATCCCGATGGAATACTTGGAGGAGGCGCAGGAATTTCAGGAAACTCAATGGTAGGATTGGTTAAGAACCACCCATCCTTATTATCAAAAAGCCCCGCAGAATAGACAAGTTCATAAAGTCCACCCCGTTGCATTTCCCCCCCCTCTAGAGGAGAAATACCATAAGGTTTTGCTGTAAAAACAGGACATTCGCTTAATTGATTTAATGCAATATTTGTTTGTCCTATATTTTGTATGGGTGCTTTGAATCGAACAACGATACCACTCGTATAGGCATCAACAGCAGATTGTATCGTTAAACGAAAAGTGGAGATATTTTTCACCCCATCGATAGAGGCGCGCGCGGTAGCCATACCAGAATTATCCAATAAGTATTCTTTAATGCGTTGCATCATCACGCGAGCGCTATCATTAACCGAACTTGGAGGTTGCCCTTCTGCCCAATTAATGTTCTCATCTGCATAAGCATTTTCAGAGGCTATAAGTGACCAATTATAAATAGAACTCATAGAATATATCCTTTTTGCAAGAAACGAAAAGGGGCAAAAATCAAAGAAAAGAACGCCATGATTTTATTTTTAGGCTTTTTTATTGTCTTCATTTTCAAGCCAATTTTACGATAATCGACATGCAAGAGCTTGGTTTTTGCGTTCATATAAACAGCATCAGGGTTTAAATGCAGCACCTCTTGTGCCAAAACGCCAAGGTAGCGTTGCGGATCTCCTTTGTAATTAAAAGCATAAAGAGAATACCCCTTTTTCTTTCCCACCGGGACAATATTTTCTTTCGCTCTCACATCACAAAGTCCTAAAATTCCCCCAGCCAATCCGACCAATTTTTGTAAATCGCGTAAAGGATCTTTTGTTACCGAAGGCATTGTGGTTGTTTTGCCTGATTGTGTTCCATAATTTCCAGCCGCTTGTGTTCCCACTTGTAATAAGCGTTCTAGCTGGTTCCATTGTTGATTATCTTGTTCTGTCCATTTTTGTCGTTCAGCATCAAGAACATCTTGGCGATGCGCATCTTGGATCATTCCACCTTTCAAAGCATTGCTTTGTGCATTACTTTGTCCTTGATAATAGTTATTTGCGGCATTAACCTGATCACGCAAAGAGCGATCAATCATCTGGTTTGCATTCATCATATTATTGATATCTTGATTATATTGCTGTGCAGCAGCATTTGTAGCCAATGCTCCAAGTTCATCAGCTAAAACCCCGGTATGAGCCCCTGAACCATACCGCCCAGCCCCTGCCATTGATTGATTAATGGCATCAGAAGTTTTGCTGAGAGCATTTTGCAAAGCGGCATTAAATTTACTATTATTTCCAATCCAATCTCCTTTTGCCATCTCAGAGAGGTTCATTGCACTTTTTGTTGGTGCATTAAACCACTGTGTAAGGGTTGGATTATTATACTGCTCTGCCGCCTTTCCTAAACCGGTGAGAGCATTTTTTGTTCTATCACTTAAATCAGCGATACGCTGTCCTTGGTAGATATTGCCCCCAATTCCTTTATTATAAAGGTTCTGCGCTTGAGCACTGGCTTTTTTAAAGATATCAGCCGCCCACGCGGGTGGAGCATTTGTTTGTGTTGTTGTTTGAACTTGAGGTGTTGTTCGTCTACTCATGGCAGCAAAACCTTTCTATAATGAATAAGATTATAAGAATATCCGTGATGATGAAGCCTTTTAGCCCATCCAATCCTTCCCAGCATGATGATCTCTTCAGCATGAATTTTTCGCGCCCATTCTTCAAGCTTATCGATCAATTTGACCAATTCCAGCCCTCCCTCTCCGGCAAGGTCTGAAAGGAGAACGCGTTTTTTTCCAGTATGGGTTTTTTCAACTTTGGTGATAGCAAAAGCACTAAAAGCGCTTTTATTTTTTAAGATCAGCCATAATTGTGCCTTTCCTGTCGCAATTTCTTCAGCAATAGTAGCCAAGCACACATCATCAGGAAAACGCTTAGCATATTTTCTAAGGGCCCCATTGAGAGCATTTTGATAGGGCGCTATTTTTTCCCATGACCATTGATCGGTCAAATGTACAGAATAAGAATTTTGTCCCTCATATTGTGATTTCATCATTTTAGCATTTTTAATTTTTTCATAAACCTATCAGCCCCTTGCTTTAAACATGGGCGTTCCCAATAGCACACCTTCAAAACATGACCACGAATAGCCTTAAAAGCCCCCTTGTTTCTCCACTACCAGCCTAAATGCTCATACAAGTTGATCCAGAGCGGCTTTAGACATTTTTTTTAAAAGGAAAGAGACCTTACATAATTTTTTGTTATAAAGGCATTGTTTAGCGCACACCTGCAGGCTTCAATTCCACATCAAATCCTGTAATATGCGACCAATTTATTCCCGCCGGAATGCGCAATTTAAAGCGATAAAAGCGCGCTCTTGCGCGACAGTGAATTTGTCCAGTGTTATGAGAGGGCTTTTTTTCTGGCAACCAAACGGTTTTTTCTTCAAGAGATTGCCGAAAGCGCATTCCCACAGATAAATAAAACTCCGTACTATTGACCTGCGGCATAATATTTTTCACCCGCGTTATCATACCATTTGTCTGCCCCATTTCTTGTGAAGTCACCACACAAGCCATAGAAGGACCAGAAAAGGCTCCCACCCTTCCTAGATGATCAAATGCCCCTAGAATAGGCGATTCATTTTTCCAAGCCTTACTATCAAGAGAAACGGCAAGATCATCAAGATTGTTTTCAATGAAATCTAGCTCTTCCAGTGAAGTTCCAGCCAAAAAGATTGGCAAAATCATTTTGATATCTACAGTTGCTTTTGTCCATTTTTGCAATCCCCAATCATAAATGAGCAAAATACGTTCTTTTGTATCCTTATTGGTATTGAGAACCCAATAGACGCGATTATAAATTCCATCGATAGCAGCAGACAAAGTCGATAAATTATTCCGAATAGATTTTTCTGTCATCGTTCGGTCGACTTTTTCAAAACCGATAGGAATAATTTGTCCTTCATTGGTCATTTGATAAAATCCGCCCTCATCGGCAAAAAAAGCAAGATCACCGCGACAAACGATAGAGGCTGCATTTTTTACGCCACGTTTATCGTGTATTTTTTGGAAACTAAAGATAATCTTAGAACCTGGAATAAAAGATCCAGCATAAATAGCAGACCGCATAAAGATGATTGGATTTGTTGTTTCCGTTGCTCCTTGTATAAAACCGCCATCAGGAAAATCTTGATAATCGCAGCTTTTTTTCCCCACCGTCCAAAATTCAGCATCGTTCAACCCAGACCAATGGACCCGTCTTGGATATTCGGCTAATTTCATGAGACAAACAAAATCCCCCCACACACGTACGATTCCTGCTTGTGGAGGATTTCCGCCTAAATCTCTAAACCTTTTATCATGATTAATATCAATGACTTGTGGTTTATCATTAGCATTTACAGCGATCACATAATCCCCAAAAAACGCGAAAGACCAGGGCGTATCAACATTGGCAAGATAGCTTTTTCCTTCTTGGCTAATATCTTGCCATTTCATTGTCATATTATCGAGAAGGTAGATTTTTTCTGGAGTTCCAGCAATAATCGAGACACCATTTTTTGTTTTTACCGCCAAAGCGCCTAAAACCTGATCAGGACAAGGCAAGGATATTGGTTGAAAACTTGGCATAGGGATATAAGATCCATCGGCTGGCAATACATTGGCAATTTCATTCGTAAAGACGCTATTAATGTCAGCAACATCGGGTCGATAATCAGAGATTGGGAAAAAAGCCATTTAGAACCCCATTGAAACAATATTTTAAAAGCCAGATGCTTTTTTCATGGCACCAAAGCTTGTTTTATTTTCATCACAAAAGCCTTTTAAAGGAATCAAAACTCTGTGAGAAATGTATTAAGATGCAAAGGCTAAAGAGACGATTGATTATAGACAAACAATAAAGAGCAATGTGCACTGGATAAAATACCATGGTTCCAGCACCTCAAACCACGCCTCAAACTTAACCCCCGTAAGCCCCAAGCCTAAAGCTTACCCCGTAAACCCCAAGCCTAAAGCTTACCCCGTAAACCCCAAGCTTAAAGCTTACCCCGTAAACCAAGCCTAAAGCTTACCCCGTAAGCCCCAAGCCTAAAGCTTACCCCGTAAACCTCAAGCTTAAAGCTTACCCCCCCGTAAGCCCCAAGCCTAAAGCTTACCCCGTAAGCCCCAAGCCTACAGCTTACCCCGTAAACCCCAAGCCTAAAGCTTCCCCCGTAAACCCCAAGCTTAAAGCTTCCCCCGTAAACCAAGCCTAAAGCTTACCCCGTAAGCCCCAAGCCTAAAGCTTACCCCGTAAACCTCAAGCTTAAAGC
>NZ_JAIFRO010000020.1 GCF_019659805.1 Bartonella raoultii
CGTACGGAGAGTTTGAGAGGCGGTAGCCTCTCATTCTATTGATTATGAACGAACGAAGTGAGTGCTAATTATCTTTCCAGTCGAAATCTGAATTGAGTAGATAAGATCTATTAGCGTTAATGCGTGAACCTTCTAGAATGACATTTATAGCAAGTAGTTTCATCATACTTCGGTTAAAGCTTTGTCTAGAGAGCTTCATTTCTCTTGCTAACTCTGCTTGATTGATAATTATTGGGATTTTAGAGTTTAGCAACGAAGCAAGTTTCAGAAATACCTTATAGTCCGATCCAGTTAGGTTACTTCTTGCTAATGTATCTAATGCTCTTCGTAACATTTTTTTGATATTTCTAGTTTCCTTTCAAATGAAATTTACTTCTTCATGGGTAGCAGTTTTTAGTTAAAAAATTTGCAGGTTTTCCACATGTTTTGCGTTTTTTCTTGTTTTTTCTTGTTTTTATAAGGATTTTTTTTACTTAAAATCAATGTCTTACGAGAATTAAATGCGTCTTTTTCCGAGTTTAATGCGTCTTTTTCCGAGTTTAATGCGTCTTTTTCCGAGTGTTTTCCACAAGTTGAATAAACAAAAAAACGCCATAAAAAAATATTGACGCATTTAAATAAATGCGTCATATGTTCTCTAAGGTGTAAATACTCGGAAAAAGACGCATTTACAAAAAATAGAGAGCAAAAGATGTTTATTTTTAAAAAAACTAAATATGAAATTACTAACTTGGAACGTCCTAGTGGCAACAGATGGGTCACAATGCAAAATGCATTAATTCGCGCAGGACACGGACTAACTTTATCTGAAAAAAGACTTGTGATGATGGCTGTTTCTAAAATTGATAGCGCAAAATATCATCGTTCAAATGATATACCAACAACACGTATAACAGCGGCTGAGTATGCAGAACTCGCTGACTGTGAGATGCAGACTGCTTATGAAGCACTTCAAAATGCTTCTAAAAAATTATATCAACGTTCTATTACTTTTTATGAACCAGCTTATAATCGCAAAGGTAACCCCATTTCCTCAACAGAGATTAAAATGAGATGGGTTGGACAAGTAAATTACCAAAAAAATGAAGGATGGGTCGAACTTTGTTGGTGGCCAAAATTAGTACCGTATTTAACAAACATCAAAAAGCAATTTACCAGCTATCATCTTAAACAAGTTTCAGCTCTTCGTTCTATTTATTCATGGCGTTTACTGGAATTATTAACACGCTTTCAAACTTCAGGTATCGCAAAATACACAATCGAAGATTTTTGTACTTCAATGGATTGTACAGAAAAACAACGTCAAAATTTTAATAACATTAAACGTCGTATTATCGAGCCTGCCGTCACAGAACTCACTCAAAAAGATGGATGGAAAATAGAGTGGAATCCCATAAAAACCGGTAGAAAAGTTACAACAATCGAATTTAAATTTGAAAAAGATCCGCAAGGGAAATTATTTTAATTTCTAAAGTTTAATCGTTCGTACTAGCTCAAAATTGATCAGTTTTATAGCGACCAAAGCTCATTTACACCTCATGAATGAGCTACAGAATTTGTTTTTTGATAGACGCTAGCTCAAAAAAGCGCTTAATTTTGCGCTAGCACATTTTTTCCCTTCTCATCTAAAGGGTTTCTCCCCGCCGGTGCTTCACTTGGCACCCCATAAAATCACGATATTTTAGGGGATTTCTTATGGCACTAAAATAGAAAAAAGATCGTTTTTTCGACAAGGGTTTTGAACCCAAAATTACGTTTTATTTTTAAAACGTATAATTGCGCCTTCAAAAAATCTTTGAAAAAGACATTTTTCAGGAGCGCATAAAATGCGCATTGGAAATTTTTCAAATTTGAGAGAAATGGAAAAATGCTTTCAGTAGCAAATATAGTTTTTTGTTTGTAAGCTTTTTTGAAAATGATCTTTAGGAATTAAAAATATTCTATTTAGCTTTAAAAAAGCTCTGTAAGGAGTTTTTAGTTTAGAAACGTAAAAGGGGGTAGTTTTTTTCATTAAACGCATTCTAGAGCTAAATTTGGCGCCAACAGAAGCGTTTTTCATCTAATCATGATTTCGGAGCCGCGTGAGAAGGATAAAACAATCCGTTATGTTCTGGGTCAAGGACGCCGTTAGGCGCCCCATAGGGGTTGCCTTGACCCTAAGAACATAGGATTGTTATCCTTTCGATAAACGCGGATCTGAGATCATGATTTTGGTGAGCGTACGGAGAGTTTGAGAGGCGGTAGCCTCTCATTCTATTGATTATGAACGAACGAAGTGAGTGCTAATTATCTTTCCAGTCGAAATCTGAATTGAGTAGATAAGATCTATTAGCGTTAATGCGTGA
>NZ_JAIFRO010000021.1 GCF_019659805.1 Bartonella raoultii
CAAATTAACACAGCTAAACAACTTCAAACACAGCTTCAACAATATAAAGATATGGTAAAACAGGGGCTTTCATTTTCTAGTCCACAATTTGATGGTTTGCAGGGTACTCTACAAAAATTGAAACAAGTTTATCAAGATAGTCAGAGCATTTCTTATAATATGGGGAATCTAAATAGCAGGTTTGAAAAAATGTTTCCTGGTTATGAAGATTATTTAAAAAATTCGGGAAAGATAAATCCAAAAAAAGATTATAGAAAGTGGGCGGAAACTGGTTTTTCTAATTCACGAGTTGCGATTGAAGCCGCAGGGATTAACACTAGCAGTTTTGAGAATGAAGACAAAATGATGCAAAAACTTGTTGATCGTTCAGCAAGTGCAGAAGGGCGTATGCAAGCCATTCAAGCTGGAAATGAAATTGCAGCACAACAAGTTAAACAATTGCAACTACTTCGTGATCTTGTTGCTAATAATACCACTTTGCAAGCAAATTACACGGCCAATGAGGTGGAGCGTAGAGCAAAAAATGAAGCTGATGTTGAAAAGTTTTTTGAGACAAAATCACCAGATACAGATCGTGGACATGCATATTAAATAAACACTCTAAGTTAAGAAGCAAAAACGCGTTTTTTTAATATTGTTTTTGATTGTGCTGGGGTATATATTTTTTACAGATATTTCTTTTGCAGATGGCTTAGACAAAACTAAATCATTTACTGGTTTATTAGATTTGATAGAAAATCAATCTCGTAGTTGGTATTCAAAACTACATCATTATGGTTTTCGTCTTTTTTGGTTATTGGCCGGTATTCAATTTCTTATTAGCTTTATTCCTCTTTTGTTTAAACAATCTGATATTGCTGATTTTGTAGGAGAATTGGTTAAGTTCATTCTTGTGATAGGCTTTTTTGCTGCTCTTTAGAGTATTCTCAAGAATGGGGACAGCTATTGTTGAAAGTTTTCGTACAGCAGCAGCTCATGCAAGCGGAAGATCCAGAGTCTTTCCTGCAGATGTTTTGGTGAAGCTTCTAATATTATGGACGCTATGGCAAATGTTAGTACTTGGAATCCTATAACTTCTGTATTGATTGCTATTCAGTCTATTATTGTTTTTTTATGCTTTGGCTTTATCGCTGTTTTACTAGCTGTTACACTTATTGAATCGTATATTGTAATCAATGCATCTGTTATATTTATGGGGTTTGGAGCGTCTCAATGGACACGAGAAATAAGTATAACAACATTTCGTTATGCTGTCTCTGTTGGCGCAAAATTATTTGTAATGACGCTTTTAGTGACTTTGATTTCCAATTCTATGCAGGCGTGGAAAGATGCATATGTTTATTCTTCTGCGTCAAATTGGACATTGCTAGGACTTTCTTTGTTATGTGTTTATTTAACAAAGACTCTTCCAGAAATTATTGCTGGTTTAATTTCTGGTTCAAGTGGTGGAACTGGTGCAACTATTGGAGCAATGGCTGGTGCTGCTGTAGGAGCAGCTGCGAGCATAGCTGCTATAGCAGCAACTGGTGGGGCAGCAGCACCAGCTGCTGCTGGTGGAGCATCTGCTGCTGGTGGAGCATCTGCTGCTGGTGGAGCAGCTGGTGCTGGTGGAGCAGCTGGTGCTGGTGGAGCAGCTGGTGCTGGTGGAATGGGCGGCGGTTCTATGATGGGACCAGGAAGTAATGTAAACGCTTCTAAAATGACTGGAAACTCTTTTAAAGATAGTGGTAGTAAACCTCAATCTGGGGGAAATCCACGTGTAGCTGGAGGGGAAAACCGTTCCACTAGTACTAGTCAACCTCAAGCTAAATCGGTTCCTCCAGATCAATCATCGGTTTCTCCAGATCAATCTAAGTCACCTTCTCTAAAAATGAGAGATGTGGCTGATATGACTTTAAAAGGTGCTGGACATATGGCTGCTTTTTGTATTCCAGGAATGGAAGATGCGGCAAATCTTAGTCTTAATGCTCCACCGACATCACCAGAATATAATGA
>NZ_JAIFRO010000022.1 GCF_019659805.1 Bartonella raoultii
ATTTAATACAAGCGGCTGATCTTTAAATTTTTCAACAGCAAGACTTAAAGCAAGATAAGCAGATCCCGTAGTAAATTTTTGTGCATGAATTTTTTCACCAGTATCAATAATGGTTCCACCATCAATGCTTTTATACAAAATATTTCCATTCTTCAAAAAAGAAGGTTTTAAATTTCTTTGTAAAAGTATACCTGTTTTTCTGGCTGTTTTAGCAGTTAACAAATTATCAGACAAAACAGCGCGACGTTCATTCATTGAATGCAAAACGTCAATAGCATCTTTATCACCAATATTTGCTTGTTGATGTAACCAATCAAACCAATTAGGAAATTTAGTTTCTGCTAATTTTCTCTTAGCTATAGCTTGCTTTTTTCTTAATTCTTGTTGGCGTAATGATTTTTGTAATTTTAACGTATTTCGCAGTCCAGCTCGTGAGCTTTTAGGCATAAATCTTAATAAAGAACTTTGTTGTTTGTACCAAATAAACAGTTGATTATAAAAAATAGCTTTGCGTCCGTAATATTTGATATTCCTTCGTCTTTCTAAATTGCTTGCATTTTTGTTCTTCATATCGAGAGTACAAACGTGTCTTAGTCTTCTATTTTTCCATGTAAAGTTAGACATTTGCTTTTGTATAATTGGTTTAAAATCTTCATAGGACCAAGTTTCTTTCAAGAGCTCGTAAAGATAATTATAACTTAACTTTAACCCATAGATCAATATCAGGCTCTCTAGACTAATCCACTCCCCGTTTTTATAACGAGACCATGATCGCAAAACTTTTTGTAATGCTAATTAATTGTATAATAAGTTCTAGCTATCTTTCAACATAAGTTGAAAGATTCAACTCAGTCCTATATTCAAATCTTTTATCTTTGATATTGTATATTTTCAATGTCACATTCAAATCCAGTGGTGTCTTGATTAAATTATATTTTGTTCAATTTTTGACAGGTTTTCATAGTGTACGTTTGTCAAAAAAGGTTCGTAATTACGAAAACTGTCAGGATTAATTTATTGATCGCATATGAATGTGTAGATTATCTGTATCTTTATGGATAGCTGAGATACGTTGATGATTTTCGTAACCTAATGCAGAACAAAATTTATCTTCAATTTCATAAAGTGTGTGTTTTCGAATTTTCCATCTGAAAAGATAAACTAAATGATATGTCTTATCAGACTTTGATTTTTTATTTGCTCTTGAGTTTTTAAAATGAATTCTGTTGCCATAACTGGATCATCTGTATGACAATTTGTAACTCTTACGGATGCTACTTTTTTGCTATTTTGTATATTATCATCAAGTATGTAATCAGACGTGAGTTTCCAGTCTCTTGGTAAAGTGCCACCATCTAAATCCATGATGTAGCGAGCTAATCTCGCCATATTTGATGTTGTTTTTTTTCTTTCAACACGTTTAGCAATCATAAAGTAGATACTTTTTCAAAGATTTGTTTTTGAAGTTCACGAAATGAAATCATCATTTGATTTATATCACTTGGTACTCCACCTTTTCCGTTATTTGTAACCAACCATAATTTTAATAAACCCGCCACTCTTCCTAAATCTCCTTGCAACTTAGTAAGATCTTTAACTACATCATAATCTATATGAGTTTTTACGGGTTCAAGCTGTCCAACAGTACGCAAATAAGTGGAAATAGATAAACCTGTTTGTCTTGCATTTTCTTCTATGGTTTCTTTTTCCTCAAAAGTACACCAAACACTCAGTCTAAATTTTCTTGGCCGTGTCATTTTTACCTTCCTAAATTGCGGTAGCAATCAAACCTCGTAGAGCAAGATATGTTGAGCATTTATGCGAATAAGTTGAGTAATGTTAGTTGCGTAGCGCTACATTACAC
>NZ_JAIFRO010000023.1 GCF_019659805.1 Bartonella raoultii
CAATGACCGTCGCTGATTTAGACTAAAAACGAGGCAAGTTCGATAAGATCTATTTTTTTTTTTAGTGGACCGGCGACCCCCAAAGTCTCAGGTGTGTATAAGAGGCAGCTGTGGAAGAAGCTAAAGGAGACATGGGAATTAAAAGAGCTGCTCTGGCTATCGCTATCATATTCGAAAAATATTGCAGGGAATTGGTGAAATCTCCAGGTGGATATTTACGGGGCATGATTGCCAAAGAAAATCGAGGAAAACTTTATCTCGAACGTTCTTTTTATGCCTTGCTCAATAAAGCTTCTGAGGAAAAACTAAATAGCTGGCACATGAAAAAACGAGCTAACAAAATCTAAAGATCAAAAAATTCTTTTTTCAAATCAGAATTGAATGAAGTTCTCAAAGCTTTAAACATGCAAACAGATTCAAAACAAATCGTACCATAAGAAGGAGGAAACAATGTCTAATGAAGCAAAAGAAATGAAAGAAATGTTATCAATATAACCATCATCTGATATGATGCAATTGTTTAATATTATACCATCTTTGTTTTAGCTTTTCACACGATAAGCAATACTGAAGCAATCAAGCAGCATGTTTTGTGCAGAAAAACAAAAAACATAACATTAACCATTTCAGATTTAGAAACTGAAAGGAAGCTTTTAGTTCTTTTAGTGATGAGGATGATTTTCAAAAATAGTAAATGTATTTTTGATTAACGTGATCCCAATCGGTTCAAAAATTAGATAGTATTTAAATTTGTTATATTGAATAACAAAACTAAGAAGAAATCAAAATTTTAATTGAATGGAGAAAGATGATTAAAAACCCAGCGAGTATTTTATTACCTCTCCCGAGAAGATTATGCGATGTTTATTTCGCAATACTTTTAAAAACGTGTAAATATTAATGTTAAAGTATTAGTGTGATATGTATGCACATATCTTTGTGTTTTAAGTGCCATTCCTTGCTTCTATTCAACAAATTTTAGAAAAACGATCATTTTCTGATATGAAACCATATATTTATTTGACATTTTTTTGAATAAAAATATATCAGTTTAAATCTAAATTGACGTTTTTATTGAATATGGCAAAATTTTACGCTTACTTGCGCGTTTCTTGTGATGGACAAGATTGGCGCAAACGTAAGCTTGGTGCTTTAATTAAAAAAGCAGAACGAGGAGATGTGTTGTTAACACCAGAATTTTCTCGTATAGCTGGTTCTTCTCTTGCTGTCTTAGAAATTCTTAAAGCTGCTAGCGAACGGGGGTTGATTGTTCATGTGACAAAACAAAACCTCATCATGGATGGAAGCTTACAGAGCGATATCATAGCAACTATTTTAGGTATGGTAGCGCAAATTGAAAGACATTTAATTCAAGAGCGCACAAAAGAAGCTTTAAATGTTGCTCGTCAACGAGGGATAAAACTAGGACGTCCAAAAGGAAGCATTGCTACGCAATTAAAACTGGACAATCATATTGATGAAATTCAAGCATTTACAAATGTTGGTTTATCACAGAGCCGTATTGCTAAGACATTAGGAGTTAGTGTGAATACTTTGCGCTTATTTATTGAACGCAAAAATATCAAGCCAACAAAAATTAAGCCACTCATTACCATGCCAAGAGCATTGGAGAATTAAGGTAAACTAAGCTGGTACTGTTTACATACTGTCTTCTATACACATCT
>NZ_JAIFRO010000024.1 GCF_019659805.1 Bartonella raoultii
GCCATGATTACAAGGCAATTCTTTTTCCTTAATTCTTTTAACCATTCACGAATTTTCTCACGAAAAACAGGATGTCCAAGCATAATCCATGCTTCGTCAAGTGAAAGAATAGAGGGTTGTCCTTTCAAACTTCTTTCAAAACGTCTAAACAGATATAACAAAACAGGTAAACCATTTTTATCACCTAACTTCATGAGTTCATCAATTTCATAGACAATAAAATCATTATGATCTTCAAACTGTTCTTGACCATCTAACAAATGTCCCATAGCACCAGAAATCGTATAATGTGCGAGTGCATCACGAATTTCTTGGTTCTGAATCGTTGTAACAAAATTACTGAGTGAACGCATATTCTTAGGGGTTTTACTCATCTGCTTCATTGCACGATGAATTTCCATTTTTTGCTGAGGAGACGGCGCTTGCCCCGTCTGCAATTCATAGCAAACAGCAATCCATTCTTGCGCCCAAAGATTATCGGCTTCTGTATCAATGTCTGCAAGAGGCATAAGAGCACCGACAGCACTATCACTATCACCAATATCATAATGACGTCCATCTACAGCATAACACAATGCATATAATGAACGACCTTTATCAAAAGCAGTAATATTAGCAGGTAAATGCTTACCATCTTTATCTGTTGCCCTTGACCAATATCTACGCGCTTGCGCTAATAGAAACGCTAAAAGTGTTGATTTTCCAGCTCCAGTTGGGCCAAATACAAGTGTGTGGCCAACATCATCAACATGTAAGTTAACCCGAAAGGGCGTTGCACCTGTTGTTACTACTTGAGATAAAGCAGGAGAATTATCAGGATAGAGAGGACAAGGATTAATTTGTAAACCTGGCCATACACTTGAAAGAGGTAACATATCAGCAAGGTTTTGAGTATTAATCAATGGACGTCTAATATTTGGATAAGTTTGGCCAGCAATTGTCCCTAACCACGCTTCCATTGTATTGACTGTTTCAATACGAGCAGCAAAACCTTTATGTTCAATTTCGCGTTTAATTAACCTAGCATTTTCTGCTAAAACCTCACGGTCTTCATGCATTAAAACAATTGTTGGTGAATAATAACCGTAAGCAACAATCCCCGAACGAGCTTCGTTCATTGCTGTTTCAGCTTGTTGTGCCATCAACAAAGCATCAGTATTAATAGTTCCTTTATTGGTTTTAAAAACCTGCGAAAAGAACCCTCTCACTTTTTGTTGCCATTTTAATCTATATTTATTTAATGCAGCAACAGCTTCATGCTGGTCCATAAATATAAAACGACTTGACCATCTATAATGTAAAGGAAAACCATCAAGAATGTCTAATATTCCAGGATAACTAGCTGTTGGAAAACCGCCAATTGAAATACAGGAAATAAATTTATCCCCAAGTCGTGGAA
>NZ_JAIFRO010000025.1 GCF_019659805.1 Bartonella raoultii
AAAACAGGTGTTTCTCGTTCTACTTATTTTAGGCTTAAAAGACAGCTTTCTTTAAAGAATTAGAGGAACTTTAATTGACCAGATTCAACTATTAAATTAAATATGAATAAGTATACCAAAAGGAGTTTTCTATGGAAAAGAAATTACCCAAAAGTTATATGACTGATGCTGAACGCGAGGAATTACGAGCAGGCGGTTTAGGCTTGGATAGTATCTATCTTTCTGAAGCAGAAGCAGCAGAGCAAGCTAATGATGATCAAACTGTATGGGAATGGCTAGCAATGGTTGAACTACCTGCTCATACACTTTTACATCTTAAGCATCATAATGGAGCACAATTTATTCGTGATATGGGATTTTCTACCAAGAATGCGGATGAAGAATATGGTCCAGATTGGTTAGACAAAGGTGTTATGATAGGAGGTCATCATTTCTGATAAAATAAAACGAATTATAGCGTTAGAAGATGCACGTACACAAATTTCTAATGCTGCATTGACTACCAAAAAATTGCAAAGTGCGCGAAATTATTTGTACAATCATATGCGCGATATTGGTAAAAGTGGGAATTTATTGTTGCTTCTAGAGGAGGAGCGTTACATCGTAGAAAATGATTTGGTTAAGTATGGAAATAGTAAATCTATGATAAGTAGCCTTAAAACAGCATTGACTGAGATTGATACTATTAGGAAGCATGTTGCGTTTGTAGAAAATCCTGAGAAATATCAAGTGATCAATGAGGCTTATAATTTACCCAAAAATCGCAAAGGTGATTTACCTTATGACGAAGCACGACAAGCAATGGCATCTCACTATACGCGTTTGGGAAATTTAGATAAATCTCGTTTAACAGACATTGAAAAGTCTATTATTGATGTGCGAAGAGATAATATGAAGGTAATGCGGAAGCTTTACGAAAAAATGCAAGCTAAAGCTATTGGTATAGATCTTTCACGCGATAAAGGTCATTCTCTTTAAGAAAACAAGCGTAAAATTATTA
>NZ_JAIFRO010000026.1 GCF_019659805.1 Bartonella raoultii
ATACTATGAGTCCGGCAGTCAGACTACGAATGATAAGATCCGTGGTCAAAAGGGAAAAAGCCCAGATCGTCAGCTAAGGTCCCAAAGTGTAAGTTAAGTGGTAAAGGATGTGGGATTTCTAAGACAACTAGGATGTTGGCTTAGAAGCAGCCACTCATTTAAAGAGTGCGTAATAGCTCACTAGTCGAGAGATCCTGCGCCGAAAATGTCCGGGGCTCAAACTTACCACCGAAGCTACGGGCTCAAGTTTACTTGAGCGGTAGAGGAGCGTCGTAATCGGGCTGAAGTCGTACCGTAAGGAGCGGTGGACTGATTACGAGTGAGAATGTTGGCATTAGTAGCGAGATGTAAGTGAGAATCTTACAGGCCGAAAATCTAAGGTTTCCTGGGGAAGGCTCGTCCGCCTAGGGTTAGTCGGGACCTAAGCCGAGGCCGAAAGGCGTAGGTGATGGACAATTAGTTGAGATGCCAATACCACTATTATCGTTATTATCGATGGTGTGACGGAGAAGGATAGGATGTGCTAGCGATTGGAAATGCTAGTCTAAGCATTTAGGGAGTTAAAGTAGGCAAATCCGCTTTAACAATTCTGAGGTGTGATGGGGAAGGTCATTTTGACTGAAGTATCTGATTCCATGCTTCCAAGAAAAGCATCTAGAGAGAGAAGTAGTGCCCGTACCGCAAACCGACACAGGTGGGTGAGGAGAGTATCCTAAGGCCAGCGAGAGAACTGTTGTTAAGGAACTCGGCAAAATGACCCCGTAACTTAGGGATAAGGGGTGCCACCATCAGGTGGCCGCAGAGAATAGGCCCAAGCAACTGTTTAGCAAAAACACAGGTCTCTGCTAAAGCGTAAGCTGATGTATAGGGGCTGACGCCTGCCCGGTGCTGGAAGGTTAAGGGGAACACTTAGCG
>NZ_JAIFRO010000027.1 GCF_019659805.1 Bartonella raoultii
ATTCTATAAAGGACAAACCCTCTAATCCATATATTATAGCGCGTAAAGAATGGATGGAAAGGTATGGGGACTATATTAAGTCCGCTAATAATTGGCGCTTAGCAACCTTTGGAATGATTATTATTACTGCAATGTCAGTAGGAGCATTCATTTGGAAATCAAATGAAGAAACTATTATTCCTTATATAGTGCAAACCAATTCGGTCGGTGAGGTAACGCATTTATCAAAGGCAAATGTTGCTACTAAACCAAATGCGACCCATATTCGGGCGGCGTTACGTAATTGGATTATTGGGGCACGTACTGTTTATGTTGATATGAGAGCAGAAGAAGATCTCATAAACCAGACATATTCAATGACCTTACCTCAATCACCAGCATATGCCATGCTTGTTGAATATCATAAACAAAATGATCCTTATTCACGTGCTGCAATGGAGACAGTGGAAGTTCAAGTTAATGCAATTGTTCCTGTTTCCGATGATACTTGGCAAATTGAATGGACTGAAAAGAAAAGAGCACGATCAGGTGCTATTATTGATACTAAACTTTGGCAAGCTACCGCTACAGTTATTTTAGCAATACCAAAAACTGAAAAGCAAATAATGGTAAATCCTATTGGGTTATATGTTAAACAATTTGCATGGACGCCAAGACTTTAAAATCAATCATAGTAAATGCGTAAAGCGGGAATTTTATGTTAAAAAAAATTATTTTTATAAGTACAGTTATTTTTGCAACATCAAAAGCTCTGGCGACAGATGTATCACACGACATTAATTTTGTTTCTCCTCAAAGAGTAATGCTTACTGATAAGGAAGCATGGGGAATTAAATTGGCAAATCAATGGAAGAATAATCCAAAAAGGCCTATATATTCTGG
>NZ_JAIFRO010000028.1 GCF_019659805.1 Bartonella raoultii
GTCTTCTCACAGGCGCCCTCTTTTCTGGGGCTGTTGTACCTTCTAATGTTTTGGTTGGAGGAGTTTAATGGGAGGAAAACGGTATACACAATTGTTTCGCTCTCTTCATAGACCTCAACAAATTATGGGTGGAGAGCGAGAGCTTATGCTGCTATCAATGCTTTTAACTGGTATTCTTATTGTTTCGGCGATGAACATTATAGCAGCAACAATTGGACTTTGTATCTGGTTTGTTTCTCTTTATGTTCTACGAAGAATGGCAAAATTTGATCCCATTTTATCTCGAATTTACATTCGTCAATTAAAATATCGTAATTATTACGCCCCCTTTTCACGTCCCTTTCGTGTTGCTAAATCAACAAGGACGTATTGATGCTGAAATTAAAACCTTTTCGCTCTACTATTGCGGGGCTTCCTGATCTTTTAAATTTTGCGGCTTTAATTGATGACGGCATTATCTTGGGAAAAGACGGTTCTTTGTTGGCTGGTTTTTTCATTCGTGGGGATGATCCCATGTCGGCAACGGATACAGAACGAAATTATATAACCGGGTTAGTTAATACATATCTTTCTCGTTTTCATTCGGGATGGGCGATATGGGTAGATGCCATACGCATAGAGTCACCAAGTTATTCAGATCCAGAATTATCTCATTTTCCTGACCCTATTACAGCATTGATTGATGCAGAAAGACGGTTTTATTTTAAGCAAAGTGAAGTGCATTATGAGACGGAATATGCTTTGTTAATGCAATATCTACCACCTACTCGAAAATCATCAAAGTTAGGGGAAATTGTATATGAAGACGATACAGTTGAGTCAACCACACCCGCTGAACGTTTAC
>NZ_JAIFRO010000029.1 GCF_019659805.1 Bartonella raoultii
ATTATTGGATTTTCCGATATTTTACGTGATCAAAACACTAAACCTAAAGCGAATGGATTACGAAACAATCTTTCTCTGCTTTTCAAAAACTGACTGTCTTTTATGCTTTGAATAGTGTATGATGATTTATGTCGGGTGTAGCTATGCCATACAATACCCTTCGTGAGGGAAAAGCATAACAACAGACTTTAGGCTGTATTTTGAGCACCCGGCGCCTTTCTAAGGTGTCAATTCAAAACAATCCTAAAGGAGTTCATTATGAACACAATCTCAAAAAAATATGAATTTACAAGCGAAACCCAACAAGTTGGTGACCATACTCTTTATCGCATTCGTGCATTAAGAGATTTTGATAATATAAAGATTGGTGATCTTGGTGGTTTTATTGAAAAGGAAGACAATTTATCTCATGAAGGTAATTGCTGGGTTAGTGATGATGCGTGGGTTTATGGTGATGGTCGTGTTTATGAAAATGCTATTATTTGTGATAATGCCATTGTTTGTGGTCATGTTTATGGCAATGCTCATGTATGTGATAAAAGCCGCGTTTATATGAATGCACATGTTTATGATAATGCTCATATTTCCTATCAAGCTTGGGTTTATAATAGTGCAAGGGTTTACGGACATGCAAAATTATCAGGAAGTGCACGTATTCATAGCAATGCGGAGGTTTATGATCATGCTGTTGTTAGTGGTGCAGCAAAAATTTATGGTAAGGTTTATGGGAATGCTAGCGTAGGGTGTCATACTGATGTTTATGGCTCTGTTTATGGCAATGCAAAGATTTCTGGTTATTTCATAATTAAAGGTAATGTATATGGC
>NZ_JAIFRO010000002.1 GCF_019659805.1 Bartonella raoultii
ATACAAATTAAAATCATTTATAAAACAGGTTTTAAATAAGAATTATTTATAATCTTTTAAAGAACTTATGTAACATATCATATTGAATAAAAAAATACGAGTCTAAGTTATAATGTTTGTAAATTAATATTCAAAAAAATTATATTTTTCAGGATTTTTAATAAATAAATTTAAAAGAGAAAGATTCTTCTTATTTAAAACTGTGTTTAATGTGGATTATTTTTTATACTTTATTCATCCTCAATTTTATCCACAAAAATGAAGGAAAAAAAACAAAGTATAACATTCTTTTAGAAGCATTATCCCCGTTCTTTTCTCATAAGAGAAAAAAATTGATCACAATTGTTTAATTTGTGCATAATAATGGAGAATTTTTAAAGAATTTCACTTTATAAGAAAAATGCAGAGTATATACACATTTGTTAACAGGGAGTTAAAATTTTTGTGACAATAAAAAAAAAATCCTTTCATTTACATATGCTTTCTGACGCAACAGGAGAAACATTAATTGCTGTGGGAAGAGCAGTAGCATCACAATATACGATGTTTCAGGCAATAGAGCATATCTACCCAATGATTCGTAATGAAACACAATTACAAAGAGCTCTTGATGAGATAGAACAAGAACCAGGTATTGTTCTTTACACGACCATCGATAAAAAAATCAGACTGCTTTTGAAAAAAAAATGTGAAAAAATAAAAGTTCCCTGTATTGATATACTACATCCTGTTTTAGATGCATTTCAAACTTACCTTGGAATGCCTATAAATTTACGTGCGAGTGCACAACATGATCTTAATGTAGATTATTTTCGTCGTATTGAAGCATTAGATTTTACAATAGAACACGATGATGGACAGTCTCCTAATAGCTTACCAAATGCAGATGTAATTCTTGTAGGAATTTCAAGAACTTCTAAAACACCGACAAGTATATATTTAGCAAATCGTGGAATCAAAGCGGCTAATGTTCCTCTTATTCCGGGGATTGATTTACCAGAAACACTTTTGGAAGCAAAAAATGCTTTAATCATTGGTTTAATTGCTTCAGCAGAACGAATTTCACATATTCGTCAGAATCGAGATTTTGGAGAGGGTTTTTCCATTGAAAGTTATATAAATCGCACCAATATAGCGGAAGAGTTAACTTATGCAAAACGCATTTGTGAACGTTTTGATTGGCCTATTATTGATGTCACAAGGCGCTCTATAGAAGAAACCGCTGCGGTAATATTTAAACTTTTATCACAATTTCGTGATAAAAAAATGAAAGAAAATCTTTATGGTAGCGGGTAATTTAATATTAGCATCTCTCAGTTTTTATCGTGCACAGTTATTAAAAAAAGCAGGTTTGAATTTTTTAGTTGAAGGTGCTTCTTGTGATGAGAGAGAAATAGAAAAAACAGGAAAAACAAAAACACCTAAAGAACTCAGTTGTTTTCTTGCCAGTGCAAAAGCAAAAAATGTTTCTGATCGTTTTCCACATGACTTTGTGATTGGCTGTGATCAAGTCCTTGATTTAGAAGGTAAAATTTTTCATAAAGTGACCAATAACAAAGAGGCATATCAGCGTTTGTGCGCTTTGTCTGGAAAGACACATTCTCTTCATAGTGCTGTGGCGTTATTTCAAAATGGACAAAAAATTTGGGCGGAAGTTTTTAGCGCACATATGACTGTACGCCCTCTTTCATCTGAGTTTATTAAGCGTTATTTATCACGTGTAGGAAAAGATGTTTTTAATAGTGTCGGGGTATATCAAATTGAAGGAGAAGGAATACATCTTTTTGAAAAAATTGATGGAGATTTTTTTACCATTATTGGTTTACCTTTATTACCTTTATTAATAAAATTACGTCATTTAGGGGTCATTGATGGTTAATCCAATAATAAAGCACAAAAAAAATATTTTTCCTCGTGCCTTTGTTGTTGGCAGCCCTATTCATCATTCAAAATCACCTAAAATACACAATTTTTGGCTGAAGCAATATGATTTAGAAGGCGAATATATTGCACAGGAAATAACATCTGAAAAATTTAGAGATTTTTTCACATCTATAAAAGAAAGGGGTTTTTGTGGAGGAAATATCACTTTACCCCATAAACAAGAAGCTTTTCAGTTAGCAAATTATAAAGATGAAGTAGCAACAATGATTGGGGCCGTTAATACGCTATGGTATGAAGGAAATAAACTTTGTGCTACAAATACTGATGCCTATGGTTTTAGTGCTAACCTTGATGATTTTATGCCTGATTGGGTAGGAGAAACAGCACTCGTTTTTGGTGCAGGTGGTGCTGCTCGTGCTATCCTATATGCCTTAAAAAAACGCGGGTTTGAACGCATTATTTTGCTTAACCGTACAAAAAAACGTGCTGATAATTTAGCTGAACACTTTGGAAAACCTGTTGAAGTACATGATTGGCATTACGCTGGTGAAATACTTCATAAGGCTGATTTGATTGTTAATACAACTTCTATAGGTATAACAAATTCCTATAAGGAGAAAAGTGATTCTTTCTTTTGCGATTTTTCTAAAGCAAAGACAACAGCATTGGTAACAGATATTGTTTATACACCTTTGATAACACCTTTTTTACAACAAGCAAAAATGCATGGCTTAAGGACTGTTGATGGCCTTGGTATGCTTTTACATCAAGCTGTTTTTGGATTTGAGCAATGGTTTGGAAGAAGACCACAAGTGACAAAGGCGTTAAGAACAACGATTTTAGAGGATATGGGTGAAAAGAGAGAATGAAAATCATAGGGCTGACCGGATCAATCGCTATGGGGAAATCAACAGTCGCTCATTTTTTTAAACAAGCGGGAATTTGCGTTTTTAACGCTGATGAAGTGGTACACAAACTCTATAATAGCGAACCAACTTTATCTTTTATAGAACGCATTTTTCCAAGTGTTGTTGAAGATGGTAAGGTTAATCGTTCAAAACTTTCTGAAATTTTAATCAATGATAATAAAAAGTTACGAATATTAGAAGAAATGATTCATCCTTTGGTGCAAGAAGAAGAAAAAGAATTTATCAATATAGCACGTCAAAAGGGGGAAAAATTAGTTGTTCTTGATATTCCACTTCTTTTTGAAACAAAAAGTGAAAGTCGTGTAGATTATGTTGTTGTTGTTTCTGCTCCATTGGACATACAAAAAGACCGTGCAATGATTCGCAAAGATATGAATGAAGAAAAATTTAATTTTATTAATGCTCGGCAAATATCTGATGAAAAAAAACGAAAGCGTGCTGACTTTATTATTGATACAGGAAAAGATTTAGAGAATACACGTCAGCAAGTTTTAAATGTGATAAAAAGTTTGCTAAAGAATTAAAATTATGCGTGAGATTATTTTTGATACAGAAACAACAGGTTTAGATAAAGAAAAAGACCGTATAATTGAAATCGGTTGTGTGGAGATGGTAAATCGTTATCTTACAGGACGCCGATTTCATGTTTATTTGAATCCACAAGGTGTTGTGATTCCTGATGAAGTTGTAGCAATTCATGGATTAACCAATGAACGCTTAAAAAATGAGAAAAGCTTTAGTGAGATTGTTGATGCGTTTTTAGAATTTATCAATGGTGCAACAATGGTTGCCCATAATGCAAGTTTTGATATTGGTTTTCTTAATGCAGAGTTAGGACGAGTAAATAAGCCGCTTATCAGTGTTGATAATATTCTTGATACATTAGCTATGGCACGTCGTAAATTTCCTATGGGTCCTAATTCTCTTGATGTTTTATGTAAGCGTTTTGGAATTGATAATAGTCACCGTGTTCTTCATGGTGCTTTGCTGGATGCAGAGATTCTTGCTGATGTTTATATCGAGCTTATTGGTGGAAAGCAGGGCGTATTAGTTTTTAACAATAATGATAACATTGATGGAGGTATGCAAAATGGTAAAGATGCTCTTTATGCAATTAAACAGCGCCCACAAATACTTCCTTCAAGATTAACTATGCAAGAAAAAAATATGCATGACGATTTTATCAATAAAATGGGCGAAAAAGCTTTGTGGAATCACTTCAAAGTGCCGCAATAATTTACGCATTACTCTTTAAAAGATTATTTTGCAATTTATCGTGAGTTTCTTACAAAAAAAAATGGTCGTTGTGGGGAGGGGAACACCACAACGACCCTGTCGTTACATAGTACCTTAGCTATCATAGGAGGAGCAAAATGAAAGCTATTATATCCTGTAACAGCAAAGAAAAGCTCTAGGTACTAACTACAAAGTGCAACGACTTTATGTATTATGAAAAGAAAAAATGGCTTTTTAGAGGCATTTTTATAAATTTAAAAATAAAAATAAAAAAATATGTAAAAGTAAGTTATTTTTTGACTGAAATGGAGAAATTAAACTGTCATGAAAGCAACAGATCACCTTTTTTTGGTTGATGGATCAGGATATATTTTTCGTGCTTATTATGCTTTACCATCTTTAAAACGTAAAAGGGATGGACTCCCTGTAGGAGCTGTAGCGGGCTTTTGTAATATGTTGTGGAAATTGCTCTGTGATGCACGCAATACAGCTACAGGCGTTGTTCCAACACATTTTGCCGTTATTTTTGATTATTCATCGGATACATTTCGAAAAAAAATTTATCCACAATATAAAGCTAATCGTGCAACTCCTCCTGAAGATCTTATACCTCAATTTTCTCTCATACGCCAAGCAACAAAGGCTTTTAATTTGCCTTGTATAGAAAAGGAAGGATTTGAAGCAGATGATTTAATTGCAACTTATGCACAATTGGCAACAAAAGTTGGGGCAAAAACAACAATTATCTCTTCTGATAAAGATCTGATGCAATTGGTGAATACGCATGTGTCCTTATATGATGGAATGAAAGATAAACATATAGGCATTTCTGAAGTAATAGAAAAATGGGGCGTGACACCTGAAAAAATGATTGATTTACAAGCTTTGATTGGAGATACAACAGATAATGTACCAGGTATTCCAGGTATTGGTCCAAAAACTGCAGCGCAATTGCTCAATCAATTTGGCTCTCTTGACCTTTTATTACAGCATGTAACAGAAGTGAAACAAACAAAGAGACGTGAAAATATTCAAGCTTACAGTGAACAGGTAAAAATTTCTCGCAAACTTGTTCAACTTAAAACGGATGTACCAGTAGATGATCATTTAGATGATTTTATTTTGGAATCACAAGATGGTCCACGCTTAATTGCTTTTCTAAAGGCAATGGAGTTTTCGACATTGACACGTCGTGTGGCAGAAGCAACAGCATGTGATGCAACAGCAATTGATGCACTTGATATAAATGTCGAATGGGAAGAATCTATCTATGTTCATGGCCCTGATACTAAAAAAATTGAAAAAGTATTGTCGCATGATTTTTCTGAAAATTCTCCACAAGCTTTGGCACAAAAGCGTAAAGATCAAGCTTTTATCCAAAAAATTACAAGGGATGCTTATACAACCATTCTTGACGAGATAATTTTGAAAGAATGGTTATTACAAGCACAAGAGCAAGGTTTTTTTGCTTTTGATACTGAAACAACCTCTCTTGATCCACTACAGGCAAAGCTTGTTGGTTTTTCAATAGCATTACAGCCAGGAAAGGCAGCTTATGTACCGCTTGAACATATTGAAGGAGGAGATGATCTTTTGGGAGGGGGACGTATTGCCTCACAGATTGAGAAGCAAAAGGCTTTAGAACTTTTAAAGCCACTATTAGAAAATCAAGCAATATTAAAAATTGGGCAGAATATAAAATATGATTGGTTGGTGATGAAGCAATATGGCATTGTGATGCGCTCGTTTGATGACACCATGCTTTTATCATATGCTTTAGATGCTGGAGCTTTAACACATAATATGGATGATTTGTCTGAGCGTTGGCTTGGGCACAAACCGATTGCTTATAAAGATTTAACATATAACGGAAAGAAGATTTCTTCTTTTGTTCAAGTGGATTTGAAACAAGCAACCTATTATGCTGCGGAGGATGCTGATATAACGCTCCGCCTTTGGCAGGTTTTAAAACCGCAACTTGTAGCGCAGGGAATGACAAAAATTTATGAGCGTCTTGATCGACCATTGATAGATGTTTTAGCAAGAATGGAAGAACGCGGAATTCTCGTTGATCGACAAATTTTAACGCGTCTTTCAGGAGAATTGGCACAAGCTGCTTCGATTTTAGAAGAGGAAATTTATCAACTTGCTGATGAAAAATTTAATATTGCTTCACCAAAACAATTAGGTGATATCCTTTTTAGTAAAATGGGATTACCTGGAGGTGCAAAGACCAAGGGTGGACAGTGGTCAACTTCTGCACAAACTTTAGAAGAGTTAGCGGTTGAAGGTCATATTTTACCGCGTAAAGTTATTGATTGGCGTCAACTTACAAAATTAAAATCTACTTATGCAGATGCTTTACCTTCTTATATTTCACCAAAAACAGGGCGTGTTCACACAAATTATTCTTTAGCAATAACTTCAACAGGACGGTTATCATCATCAGATCCCAATTTGCAAAATATTCCAATAAGAACCACTGAGGGGCGTAAAATTCGAACAGCTTTTATAGCTCCAAAAGGACATATTCTCTTATCAGCTGATTATAGTCAGATTGAATTACGTGTTCTTGCACATATTGCCGATATTAAAGCATTAAAAGAAGCTTTTGCTAAGGGGCAAGATATTCATGCTATGACAGCATCACAAATGTTTGGAGTAGCGATAGAAGGGATGCCATCAGATATACGACGGCGTGCGAAAGCGATTAATTTTGGTATTATTTACGGTATTTCCGCTTTTGGATTAGCCAATCAATTGGGCTTGTCACGTCAGGAAGCAAGTCGTTATATTCAACTTTATTTTGAAAGATTTCCGGGGATTAAAGATTATATGGAAAAGACGAAGATCTTTGCACGTCAAAATAGTTATGTAGAGACAATTTTTGGACGTCGTATCCATTATCCAGAAATAAAAGCAGCAAATATACAAATTCGTTCCTTTAATGAGCGTGCTGCTATCAACGCTCCAATTCAGGGATCAGCAGCAGATATTATTCGCCGCGCTATGATTCAAATGGAAGATGCTTTGCAAAAAGAAAAACTGTCAGCAAAAATGTTGTTACAAGTGCATGATGAACTCATTTTTGAGGTACCAGAAGAGGAGGGAGATAAAACCATGGCTGTTGTCAAAAACATTATGGAAAATGCGACAATGCCAGTTCTTTCTTTATCTGTACCACTTGAAGTAAAAGTTATGACTGCAAAAAATTGGGAAGAGGCGCATTAGCTTTTTTCAATTATTTGGTCTTTAAGAAGTGTTATTGCATTGGAAAGATCAAGATAAGCTTTGATAGGTAAATGATCTGAAGCAATACGCGCAAGCGGTGAACGATGATTTTCAATATTTTTTATCAATTGATGAGGAAAAGCAAAAATTCTGTCAAGAGCTAAAAAAGGAAAACGAGAAGGAAAGCTTGGTACAGTTCCAAGTGTGCTATCAAAATAAGGGGCAAAATGGTTGAGAGATGAGCCTTTTCCTATTCGCCATTCATTAAAATCGCCAATAAGGAGTGTGGGCATGAGAGAATACTTTTGCAAAAGCGCAAGAAGCATTTTTGTTTGCTGATTACGAGAATGACGTAATAAACCAAAATGAGCTGCAATAATACGAAGAGGACCTGATTCCATTTCCAATTCTACAATTACAGCACCACGCGGTTCAATACCAGGAAGAGTAACTTGTAGAATATCGCGTATATTCCCTTTTCGCAAAAAGAGAGCGTTGCCATGCCAACCATGACCGTAAGGTGACATAGTATTCAGAGGCACAGGAATGAGGCCTGTTTCAGCTTTTAACATATTAAGATCAATTAAACCAATGCGTTCACCAAAACGTTTATCTGCTTCTTGAAGAGCGAGAATATCAACTTGTAATTCCATAATCACACGTACAATTCGTGCCGGATTAAAAACTTTATCAATACCTACGCATTTATGTACATTATAGGAAGCAATGGTAAGATCGTAACGATCATTGTTATTGATTATATTTGATTGATAATCAGAATAGTTACGAACTGCCTTTAAAAGAGGGTTATGAAGCTTTTTTTGAACAAAGGTAGCAAAAGCAGGAAATTTTTTCTGAAAAGGTTTCTTTATCATTTTGTGCATATACTATGCTAAAGGGGAAGAGGAGGAGGCGCTTGCACCAAAGAATAAAAAAACCCTGCTTCTTAAGAGAAACAAGGTTTTTTATAAAGCGCTGATATTACAATCAATCACGATTTGAGCCAAGAAATTGTAGCAAGAAAACAAACATATTGATAAAATCAAGATAAAGGCTCAACGCACCCATAATAACTTTGCGTCCTTTGGTATCATATCCATCATTTTCATAATACATCAGTTTAATGTTTTGCGTATCATAAGCTGTTAAACCAGCAAAAATAAAAACACCAATTACAGAGATAGCAAATTGTAAGGCACTTGATCCAAGAAAGATGTTAACAATCATGGAAAGCATCAAACCAATTAAACCTATAAAAAAGAAAGATCCCATCGCTGTGAGATCGCGCTTTGTTGTATAACCATAAAGTGAAAGAGAACCAAAAGCTGCTGCGGTAATAACAAAAGTTTGTACAACACTTTCTGTAGTATACCGTAAGATAATTGAAGACAATGAAAGCCCCACGAGAGCAGCATAACCAAAGAAAAGGCTTCGCGCTGCACTTGTAGTCAATGTATTGATTTTAAAACTGAGGAATAAGACCGCTACAAGTGGTGCAAACATAACAATATAAGAGAGTGGCGATGTGTAGAATGTCACTCCGAATGAGGTTAAGTAAACACTACTATTGATTCGAGCGGCTGCTTGGCTCATATCTGTTGTTGTTGCTAATGATACAACTGCATAAGCAGCAACGGCTGTAATAAGTAAACCAACAGCCATTGTATTATAGACGCCTAGCATATAACTACGCAATCCTTGATCAATAGATGCATCGGCATGAGAGACAGACGCCGAACGTAAATTTTTAAAATCAGCCATAATTAAATTCCTTTAGCATATGTTCCGTCAGATGTTGGGGGTTAATAACTTCTGCCATTATAACAAAAGCCTTGTATAAGCTTTACAAAAGCAAATACAAACAACTCCGAGCATAGCTGGCGGAATTCCAGCATACCTCCCTTTATTATGGAGATTTATAAAAAAATTACAAGAGACTTCTATGACAAGAAAACCTTACAAATTTGTAAGGAAAAGGTCCCTTTAAAGCAAAAATATTTAGTTTTTTAAAATGTCCTGCGTAAGATAAAAGCTGTGTAAGCATCACGTTTTTTCAAGAAGCATTTTCATTTATTATTGAATATTTTTTCATAAAAAGCGAAAAATTTTGAAAAATGACATGTAATAATATCAAATTGTTACTTAATAAGAGCAGTATTCATCAAAAAAGTGATACTAAAACAAGAAAGTAAAAAGTATTAATTAAACCTATAGAAGTTTTATTTGGCTTGTTAAAAGGAGAAAAGAGAATTTAATAAATCGCACGAAGAGTAATAAAAATGCTCTGCAAAATTAAGAATAAAGGTACTATGTCACATAAATATGCTGTATGAAGCGCAATTTTTTTAGAAGTAAACAGATTCTATCGAGACAAGGTATGGTTGGAGTGGTGCTTTTCTTTTATCCAGAGACGAATTTCTTCAAGAAGAAGAGCAATAACACCAAGAGTGATGAAGCTATCCGCAAGATTAAAAATAGCAAAATAAAAGATATCACCAATATGAAAGAGTATGTAATCAATAACGTGATGGAAACGAATACGATCAATAAGATTACCAATTGCTCCACCAATGATAAAGGTAAGACCAAATTGTTTTAAAAACTTATTATATTCCGTATTTTTCTTTAACCATAAAAGAGAAACAATAATAATGAGCGTGATAGTAATAAGGCCCCAATGTGAAAAGGAAGAAAGAAATGAAAATGCAATACCAGAATTACGCACATGGTAGAGGGAAAGAAAAGAAAAGAGAGGGATTTCTGTTTCTAAAGGTATATTGTTTATAACCCAATATTTAACGGCTTGATCTATCCCTATTGTAAGAGTTAAACCCAAAAGAAAAAGAAGCAGTGATTTTCGTATCATGTTCTATCCTTGCATGGTTCTAATGTTAAATAAGGACGGCGGATTTCATAAAGCATGATAGCTGTTGCAACCGCCAAGTTGAGTGAATCGGCCCGTCCAGTTTGTGGAATCCGCGCGAGTTTATCACAACGATTTGCAAGAATTTCTGATAAACCTTGTTTTTCATTTCCCATTAAAAGTACAATGGGACCGTTTTTAAAATCAATTTTACGATAGTCTTTAGATCCTTTAAGATGCGTACCAACAATCATAGCTTTAAAGTTTTTTGACCAGTTTAAAAAGGTATTTTCATCACAGTGATAAAGAGGTATAGAAAAAATTGATCCCATTGTAGCGCGAACTGTTTCAGGTGAAAAAGGATCTGTTGTTTCACCAATTAAAATAACACCTTTAGCACCTACTGCATCAGCAGTACGAATGATAGTACCGAGATTCCCTGGATCACGCACACGATCAAGAGCGATATAAACGTCTTTTTCTTGTTCTTTTATCGTTTTCAGTGATTGCCATTGTTGTTTAAAAATCCCAACAACTGTTTGTGGATTATCGCGGCGAGTAAGTGATTCCATAACTTTTTGTGAGGCTTTAATAACAAAACCACCATGTGCTATTGTATATGCAGCAGCATTTTCTGTAGCGGCATTTCCAATTTTGCTCTTAGAAAAAATAAGTGTTTGGATTGTCCATCCGAGATTGAGAGCATCAATCACCAGTTTTAATCCTTCTGCCATGAAAAGCCCTTCTCGATTACGGTTTTTCTTTTGGCTAAGTGCTTTAAGACTTTTGATGATAGGATTACTAAGGGAAGTAATTTCTTTAACTTTAGCGGTTTGGGATACACACATAATTTAAGCAATCCAACGGCTGAAAAGAGAAGTAGAAAGGGCCCGTTTAGCAGATTCTTCACGCAAAATCAGTTCTCCTGATTCGATTGTTCCACCAAGATTTATGAATGTATCACGCATTAAAGTGTGAAGTACATAAAAAGACGCACGAATAGAATAAGCTGTGAGCACAACAGCAAGTGGTTTGTTAGAGAGAAGTTTACGACAGTTTGTAATCATATTTGGTAAATGATCAAACAGTTGCCAAATTTCACCATGAGGTCCACGTCCATAAGCAGGGGGATCAAGGAGAATCATATCATAGTTTTTTTTACGGCGTAGTTCGCGTTCGACGAATTTTACAGCATCATCGCAGATCCAACGAATAGAGTGATCTGGTAACCCTGCTCTTTCTTGGTTGGCTTTTGCCCAGGCGATAGCTTTTTTAGAAGCATCAACATGTGTCACATTCGCTCCTGCGCGCGCGCCGATCAAAGATGCAATACCCGTATAACCAAAAAGATTGAGCAATTTGATAGGGCGTGAGGCGTTAAGAATATGTTCTTCCATAAAGCGCCAATGGGCATCTTGTTCAGGAAAAACACCTACATGACGAAAAGAAGTAAAACGTCCTAGAAAAGATAATCCGTTCCAAGAAAGAGGCCACGTCTCACTAAGCTTTTTCTTGGGAAAGTGCCAACGGCCAACACCTTCTTCATCACGGTTTCCTGTGAAAAGAGCATCAACATCAGCCCACTGTTTTTGTGATAAGGTAGGTTTCCATAATGCTTGACCTTCTGGACGAATAATACGATAGGCGCCATAACGTTCTAATTTGCGTCCATGGCCAGAATCAATAAGAGCATAATCGGTACTCGCATTTGTTTCTAAAATAAGAGGTAACTTCTCTTTTGGGGAGATATTATTGTGGTATGATTGAAAACATTGTGCGGGCATATCTGTTGCTACTATACAGGTATTTGAAAGTTTTATATTAAAAGATTTTTTTAATTTCTGCAAAAGAGTAAAGTATACTAAAGCATGTATAAAAAAGAATAACTTTAATTCCTGTATTTTAAAAATGAAAGAAAGCTTTGGCGAAAGTGCTCTTATGTCATATTAGCAATCGACATTTTTAATTTTTCGAGTTCTGCTTTGCTTTTTTTAAGTGCTTTTTTGCATTTATGGTATGTGAGCCAATGAATTACGCTTCCCAATAAAATACCAAGTCCTAAAAAAATGAAAAGCCATATAAAGAAAGGGGCTTGATAAGTAAAATGTTCAGATTTTGTTTGAAAAGGATCAAGTGTCAATGTAACCATTTGACGATTAGCAATGATAAAGGCAATCAAAAATGCTGTAGGAAATACCAAAATAATTGCAAAAAGAATACGTTTAAGTGCCATAAAATTTCCTCATTGATTAAGCCGATCACGCAAATCTTTACCAGTTTTGAAAAAAGGAATCCATTTTTCTTCAACAGCAACGGCTTCACCTGTTCGTGGATTACGACCGTTACGAGCTGAACGGCTTTTTACAGAAAAAGCTCCAAAACCGCGAAGTTCAACACGATTTCCATTAGCAAGTGCTGCTGAAATTTCTTCAAAAATAGCATTAACAATATTTTCTACATCACGTTGAAAAAGATGCGGATTATGACGTGCAATAATTTGCACAAGCTCTGATTTAACCAAAATATCCTCGCTTTCACAAAAAAAGACTTTTATAGTATGATTTCATACGTACATATTATATACATAAATGCGTGAAAGCAAAATAAAACCAAGAAAAAACAAATTGCAAGAAGCAAAATTTGAAAATACATCCTATAGGGTTTATAAAAGTAAAAAATATAGAATCTTTAAAAGATTAGGATAATATGTCCATACATAGCCATCATAAATTTTTTTTAACAAATTCTTCCTTTGGGGATGTTTTTAAAAAAGCTTCTCGTCATTCGCGTTGTATTAGTATATTGAAAATTTTTTTACCTCTTTGCGCATTGATTTTAGCGCTTGTTTTTTGCTGGTTTACATTTTTCTTTATACCAAGTACTTCCGATTCCCTAATCTTGAAAAATGAAGAAGAGGGGGGAACGAAATTGACAATGCTTCATCCAAAATTAGAAGGGTACACACGTTCTCATAATCCTTATTGGCTCAAAGCGGAAAAAGCATTTCAAGATCGTACACATGCTGGAGTGATTGGACTACAAAACATTACAGCTGAGGCACTTATAGGCAAACAAAGACGAGTCCTTCTTGATGCACGAGGAGGTATTTATAATAATATAAATGGTTCTTTGCAGTTGGATAAACCATTTAAAATTACAACAAATGACGGAATGACAGCACAATTTATGGCAGCAAATATTGATTTATCTAAAGGACAATTAAGTACGAATCAGCCTGTTAATATTCAGCATGCTGGCTTGTACCTTGCGGCCAATGCTTTGCAAATTCGAGAAAAGGGAGAAAAAATGTATTTTCATGGTGGAGTACATTTGGTGATTGATAACAAATGAAAGAAGATAAAGACGAATCTTGAGTAATTTTTACGAAAAATATGTATATATGGAAACAATTAAGAATGATGAAATGAAGTCGCAAAGATCATACAAAAAGTGGATAGGTATGACTTTAGCGTTGAGCTTAGGAATATTAGGGTTTGAAGTAGCTCTTGGATATGCTGAAGTGACGCATTTTGGAATAAATCTCTCAAGCGGGAAGGAGCCAGTGGAGTTTTATGCAGATTCTTTAGAGATACATGATAAAGAAGGAATAGCGCTTTTCAATGGTGATGTTTCAGTAATTCAAGGTAAACGTCTTTTGCGAACAGCAAAATTGGTTGTTTACTATGATAAAGCTCGTAAAGTAGCAGATGAGGATCAAAAAGATCTGAAGACAACATCATCTGTCTTATTTGGTTCTACAGGTATAAAAAAAATGGAAGCTTTAGGAAAAGTTTATATAAAAGTTGCCACACAAATTGCTACAGGTGATAAAGGTGTTTTTGATGGAAAATCAAAAATACTAAGCTTGACAGGGAATAATGTTGTTTTAATTGATGGTGATAATGTGGCAAAGGGATGTAAATTGACGGCAGATATGAAAAGTGGAAAGGCTTTTCTAGAAGGTTGTGAGAGGACTGATAAAAAGGGCCGTGTTTCTATCATTTTTAAACAAAGTCAAAAGAGTAGCCATTAAGATTTCATGTTTGGAATCAAAAGAGAAAAACAGACTGACAGACATGATCTTGCAAATGAGACTTTAAGAAAGCGCTTAAAGGGAACCTTAGTTGCTAGCCATTTGGTGAAAGTTTATCGAGGAAGACAGGTTGTTAATGGTGTTTCTTTTGGTGTTCGCACCGGAGAAGCTGTTGGTATTTTAGGTCCTAATGGAGCGGGAAAAACAACATGTTTTTATATGGTAACAGGGCTTGTTAAGTCTGACGGAGGGAGCATTCGAGTTGATGGATTTGACATTACACATTTGCCAATGTACCGACGTTCTCGTTTAGGTATTGGTTACCTTCCACAAGAAGCATCAATTTTTCGTGGTCTTTCTGTAGAAAACAATATTAAAGCTGTTTTGGAGGTGGTTGAAAAAGACCATCTGAAAAGGCGCGAAGAGCTGGACGCCCTTTTACATGAATTTAAAATTGATCATTTACGCAAAATGTCTGCTCTCGCTTTATCAGGAGGTGAACGTCGGCGGCTTGAAATTGCGCGTGCTTTAGCTTCTCGTCCCAATTTTATGTTACTTGATGAACCCTTTGCAGGAATTGATCCTATCGCTATTTTTGATATTCAGCAGCTTATTCGTTATTTAACACAGCGCGGAATTGGTGTTTTGATCACTGATCATAATGTGCGTGAGACATTGGGGCTTATTGATCGTGCATATATTATTCACGCAGGAAAAGTGTTAGTGCACGGTTGTCCTAACGACATTATTAATAATCCTGATGTGCGTAGAATTTATTTAGGAAATCAATTTTCTCTTTAATTTTATGCGTGTTATAAGTTTGCATTTCAATCAAATCTATATATGCCTGAAGCTATATACATAAACTATAACTCAATGAATGTATGGCATATAAGAAAATGAAATTTTATTGCCATATCTTTTTATGCTAAACTAAGAATAATTTTTTTTGTGTTGCAGAAATCATAATAATATCATGAAGAACTTATAATAAACAAATAACATGCACTTTTTTGAAAAAAGGAGATGAATTAATTTATAAGTCAAAGACTTCTATAATGTTTGGATTGGTCCTATGTTCTTGAAAAGCTCCTTATTTGTACCAAAACTACGCTTATGACTATCATTTAAAAGAGTATTTTTCTGAGTGATAAAAAGATGTCATAAATGACAGAGATTCATTATTTCATTAATTTAATTTTTTGATGATAGCACAGAAGAGATATCGCTAGATTAGCTTATAGTGAATGATGAACGAGCTTAGCAATAAATGTAATGTTGCTGAAAGATGTATAGCTCTTGAAAAAGATTTTTCTTTGTCGAATTAGACGCTGTGTAAGTAATCTATCTAAGATATTTTGATAATAATTCTATGGGTTAGAGTGATTACGAGAGAATTTGTGTTTTTTGTTGTACATTTACAATATGTGTATGGTTAAGGATATAAATGTATATCTGTGTATTTCTTAAAAAAAAATTATTGAAACGACTTAAAGCGTGTTGAGATCATTATCCTCAAGCATTATTTAGGCTAAACAATAACCATAAAAGTGGAGTTCTGTTGATCTGTGCGTTTCATATTTTATGAGAACTGGTTTTTAACAGAAAGAGGAAGATGTGATAAAGAATTGTACACAAGCTTTTATAAAAAGAGAATGATAAATTTATAAATAAGTAATCACTTTTCATATTATAGGAAAATGCATTTTATGGATAATTTTATTTCTTTTTTCCTATGCTGTTAAGGGAGGAGCGAAAACCTATTTATTGTTGTGCTAATAGTGATATGAAGCGAGCTATCCATTATAAATTGAACAGTAAAATCACATGCAATAATGATGCAAGAAACAAACAGAATTTTAAATATTCATACCAATTTATGCGTTTGTATGAGTAAGCATTAGCATGTAAAAGGAAAATTAAAGTATGAATTTGAGTGAGTTAATTACACCGGAAGCAATTATTCCGGCTCTTAAGGCGAATTCGAAAAAACAAGTTTTGCAAATTTTAGCTGAAAAAGCTGCAGATCTTACAGGCCTTAATGAAAATGTAATTTTTGAGGTTATTTTACAACGTGAAAAGTTAGGGTCAACAGGTTTAGGTAGTGGAATTGCGATTCCGCATGGAAAATTATCTGATATCCATCGGATTATTGGTATCTTTGCGCGTCTTGAAAATCCTATTGATTTTGAAGCTCTTGATGATGAACCTATAGATCTTGTATTTCTTCTTTTAGCACCTGAGAATGCTGGTGCAGATCACTTGAAAGCTTTATCGCAGATTGCGCGTGTTTTACGCCATTCTGATGTTGTTCAAAAATTGCGTAATACCTATGATGCTAATACACTTTATGCTTTATTAATCCAAAACGCATCATCAAATGCAGCTTAAAAGAAGATATGACCTAGATTGCGGATAACATACCATAAAGAAGCGATGAAAAATGATATCATTTGGCTGAAAGAGCTTAAAATTTCAGATTATATTATACAATGTTAAAAAATTGCTTCCAAAAGGATTTTCGTTTTTAAGAGTCAAAAATAGATGAAACTTTTGATTTTTATTATTTTTTTGTATGAGACACTCATGATAATATTTAAATTTATGAACTTAAAAAAGTATCAATATATTGAAGTTTTTTGCAGATGAGGAAAGCCTTAGCTATTCTATCATAAACATATTGAGTCTATTTAGTCATTTTTTGCAACATAATTTTTAGATTATAAAAATATGGTGTCTAGGCACTATTGAATGCAGAGTATGGACAGGTTATAATCAATCAAGGAGAGAGTATTTTGTTCTTTTTATTAACACAATACGATATTTGATGAGCTATGAAATCTAAAATATTTTTTATATAGAAAATTTTTCAATACATTGTTAGCGATTAAGAGAGTACCATTTGCATCTTAACAGAGTGATGATATGTTTATGATCGGGGATGGAGTTTAATTGCTTAAAGAGATAAGTTTTTATATAAAGAATGTCATAAATAGCATAAAGTGAAACAATTGTTTTTAAAATCTGGTTATTAAATAAAAAAATTTATGTTTTAGTAATAACTGAAAGGGCACAATTGAAAGATAACAATCTATCTTGGTGAGCGCGAAGATATATCATTTGTTAAAAAAATAAGAACGACAATATTAGAATATTAAGGCGTTTTGTTGTGCTTTTTTATAAAGATAATCTTGTAAAAGAAATGGGTTAAGAGACTAATGAAAATTTTTGAAAAGACTGTTATTGCTGCATCTGTAATGTTTTTGGCTACCACCGGAGCAGAGAGTGCACAAGTACCAAGCCGCTTAAATCAGTTTGAGGCATGGGGAGCTTATTCTTATAAAGCGCCTCAAAATACGATTTGCTATGTATTATCAGTACCTATACAGTCTCTTCCAACGACGGTTAAGCATGGTGATAATTTCTTTTTAGTTACCAAGCGCTCCCATTCACCTACTTCGTTTGAACCACAATTCATGGCTGGTTATCCACTTAAAGAAGGATCAAGAGTCACCGTGACAATTGAAAATAAGGATTTTGATTTTTTCACGAAAGGTTCGTCAGCTTGGTTGGCATCATCTGCTCTAGAAAAGCAGCTTGTTTCGGCTATGCGTGCTGGATTAAAAATGACAGTGAAAGCGTTTTCAAAACGGGGGACACATACAACTTATACTTATTCCTTAAGGGGGGTCACGGCCGCATTAAATGCTGCAGAGAAATGCCATTAAGGTTTTTGTAACTCTAAAATATAAATTGGAAAGCGATGGCCGTTTCATATGATCTTAGACCAGTTGGTTCATGTTCGCCACGGGAGACAAATAGTCTTTTCGTGAAGGAGAGTGCTAAACCTTCTTTAATTGGTTTATCGCAAGATGAAATGATGCAAGCTTTAAGAACAGTTGGTATACCAGAGCGTCAAATACGTATGCGTGTACGTCAGCTTTGGCATTGGCTTTATGTCCGTGGTGTTTCAAATTTTAACGAAATGCTCAATATTTCTAAACCAATGCAAGAAATGCTAAAAAGCCATTTTTCGATTGCGCGTCCGGAAATTGTGAGAGAACAAATATCAAAAGATGGTACACGTAAATGGCTTTTACGTTTTCCAGCACGTGGAGCGGGGAGACCTGTTGAAATTGAAACGGTTTATATCCCAGAAGAAGGGCGAGGAACTCTATGTCTTTCATCACAGGTAGGATGTACATTAACTTGTTCTTTTTGCCATACAGGAACGCAGGTTCTTGTTCGTAATCTAACTGCAGAAGAAATTTTAGCACAGTTGTTGGTAGCGCGTGATTGTTTGGGTGATTTTCCTGACAAAAATACGCCTGATGGGGCAATTATTCCTGTTGAAGGACGTAAAATTACCAATATCGTAATGATGGGAATGGGAGAACCACTTTATAATTTTGAAGCAGTTAAAAAAGCTTTATTAATTGCTTCTGATGGGGATGGATTGTCTTTATCAAAACGTCGGATTACGCTTTCAACCAGTGGAATTGTTCCTGGAATTATCAAAACTGGAGAAGAAATTGGTGTTATGTTGGCGATTTCACTCCATGCAGTGCATGATACGCTACGGGATATACTTGTTCCAATCAATAAAAAATATCCACTTGCTTTATTAATGGATGCCTGCCGTAATTATCCTGGTCTTTCTAATGCCAAGCGAATTACATTTGAATATGTGATGTTAAAAGATATCAATGATAGTTTGGAAGATGCGAAACGATTGGTTCAATTACTAAAAGGGATTCCAGCGAAAATCAATTTGATACCTTTTAATCCATGGCCAGGAAGTAATTATCAATGCTCTGATTGGGAACAAATTGAGCGTTTTGCTGATGTGATAAATCAAGCCGGTTATGCTTCTCCTATTCGCGTACCACGTGGACGCGATATTTTAGCGGCATGTGGGCAGCTTAAATCAGTTTCAGAGCGCTTGCGTAAATCAGAGCGTTTGCGGTTTGAAAATACAGTTGGAAATGAATAGGCTTAATTTTCAGCGATAAGCAGATGGAAGGCGAAACTCGTAAATGTACCTGCTATAAGCCAGTCAAGAAAGCGTAGATAAAAAGGGTTCTTCTTGAGATTTTTAAAAATTTTATGGGCCATAAAAACAATAGAAATTGTAATAGGAAGAGAAATAGGGATATAAGAAAATCCTAAAATAAGTAGCTTTTGTGTTGCCATAGGATCATTTGCATTAATAAATTGCGGCAAAAAAGTTACATTAAAAAGTATAACTTTAGGATTTAAAAGATTAATTCCAATACCAGCCAAATAATTACGTTTAGAGCTTTGGTATTTTAATGATGCTTCTTCAAAGGAAAATGTTGAGCGTTTATATAATGCTTGGAAGGCAAACCATAAAAGATAACAAGCGCCGGCAATTTTAAGAAGAGCAAAACTATGTGGTGAAGCGAAGATAAGAGCTGATAAACCAAGTGCTACAGCAATAACCTGAATAGCAAAACCTGTTGCACTTCCTAAAGCGCACATAATCCCAGCTTTTTTGCTTTGCGTAATAGTTCGCCCTACAGAAAGCATCATATCAGGTCCTGGAATAAGCGCTAAGACCAATGATGCTACAGAAAATTGTATTAAAATAGGCCATTCAGGAAAAAGTGACATTTAAACCTCTCACAAAATGTGCTTTTCTACACTTTATTGTATCTTTTTGCATCTTTAAAATGTTATTTAAAAGGAGTTTATTTACATAATTTTTAATCTTTAAATTCAAATAAAATAAACATAATGGGATTTTAAAATGAAAAAGTGGCAAAAGATTAAAAAAGTTGTTTTGGCTTATTCAGGGGGATTAGATACGTCGATTATTCTCAAATGGTTACAAAATACGTTAGGTGTTGAAGTTGTAACTTTTACAGCAGATTTAGGACAAGGGGAAGAATTAGCATTTGTGCGTCATAAAGCTGAAATGTTGGGTGTTAAAGAAATCTATATTGAAGATTTACGTGAAGAGTTTGTGCGTAATTTTGTTTTTCCGATGTTTCGAGCTAATGCAGTTTATGAAGGAAGCTATCTTTTAGGCACCTCCATTGCCCGTCCGCTTATTGCAAAACGTTTAATTGAAATTGCTAAAGAAACAGGAGCAGATTCTATTGCGCATGGGGCAACAGGAAAGGGTAATGATCAAATACGTTTTGAGCTTTCTGCTTATGCTCTTAATCCTAATATTAAGATTATTGCACCATGGCGTGATTGGGATTTGAAGAGTCGAACAGATCTCATCGAATTTGCACACTTACATAAAATTCCAATAACAAGGGATAAGCAGGGCGAAATACCTTTTTCAGTGGATGCAAATTTATTACATTCGTCATCGGAAGGAAAAGTTTTAGAAGATCCAGCTACTCCTGCTCCTGAATATGTGCATCTACGGACTCTTTCGCCAGAAACAGCTCCAGATAAAGTAACTATTATAACTATTGGTTTTAAAAAAGGGGATGCTATTTCATTAAATGGGGAAGATTTATCTCCAGCCACTTTACTTTCTAAACTCAATAATTATGGGCATGATAACGGTATTGGTCGGTTAGATTTAGTAGAAAATCGTTTTGTGGGGATGAAGTCGCGGGGTATTTATGAAACACCAGGTGGAACTATTCTTTTAGCTGCTCATAGAGCGATGGAATCTCTAACATTGGATCGTGGTGCAGCACATTTGAAGGATGAATTGATGCCACGTTACGCAGAGCTCATTTATAATGGCTTTTGGTTTTCACCAGAGCGTAAGATGTTGCAGGCGGCTATTGATTTTTCTCAAGAACATGTTGAAGGTGAAGTTACATTAAAGCTCTATAAAGGAAACGTAATTGTTGAAGGACGTGAAAGTAAAAAGTCACTTTATTCCAGTCAATTAGTAACTTTTGAGGATGATCAGGGCGCTTATGATCAACAAGATGCAACAGGTTTCATTAAGTTAAATGCACTACGCTTACGCACATTAGCAATGCGTCATAAAAATTATCAAAAATAAAAAATGTGCTGTGACAGATTTAATATAGAGAAAAGCCCTTATACTTAATGTTGAATGAGGTTTTTATAGGTTTATTTTTATTTATCACCAGTTCAATGCTAGAAAATTAGCATTTTGTTTATATAAGAAAGGCTCAGGACAATAATCATGAGGCTTCAATCATGAACATAAATAAATTTTGGTTCATAATATTCCAAGATTTTTCATTTATATCAAGATAAAACTTTTCTCAAGCGAAAGTGTATGGCTATATCTTGACAAAGGTATAATAGGATTATGCAACTTTTCGCTTGCTTTTATTGACGAATAAACTCAAGAACCATACACCATACCGTTAAAGTTTAATTTTTTAGGATAGAAATGATGATGCGTAATCAATGTGATGCCCTTAGCCTTAGTCCTGAATTGAGTGATGCGGCTGTTCAATCAAAAACTTGGCCCTTTGAAGAAGCACGTAAAATTATTAAACGGTATGAAAAAACGGGTTATCCAGAGAGCATTTTGTTTGAAACCGGTTATGGACCATCTGGTTTACCGCATATTGGAACTTTTGGCGAAGTTGCACGTACAACAATGGTACGTCATGCATTTCATATTCTCACGGACAATAAAGTGAAAACAAAACTACTTTGTTTTTCTGATGATATGGATGGTTTACGTAAAGTCCCAGAGAATGTACCTGATCGAGAAAAAATGGAAAGTTATCTTGGTCAACCTCTCAGCCGCATACCAGATCCTTTTGGAGATGTGTATCCTTCCTTTGGAGCTGCAAATAACGCGCGTTTACGGGCGTTTCTTGATCGTTTTGGTTTTGACTATGAATTTGCTAGTGCTACAGATTATTACAACTCTGGTCGTTTTGATGAAACTCTTTTAAGAATACTTGCTTGTTATGATAAAGTGATGTCTATTATTTTACCAACGTTGGGTGAAGAAAGACGGGCTACTTATTCACTCTTTTTGCCTATTTCTCCCTTTTCTGGAAAAGTATTACAGGTGCCAATGGTTGCACGTAATGTTGAAAAAGGTACGGTCACCTATATTGAGCCAGAAACAGGAGAAACCATTGAAACGGAGGTGACAGGGGGAAAAGTTAAATGTCAGTGGAAAGTGGATTGGGCAATGCGTTGGACAGCGCTTAGTGTTGATTATGAAATGGCGGGAAAAGATCTGATTGATTCCACAAACCTTTCTTCTAAAATTTGTAAAGTGCTTGGTGGAAAGCCACCAGAAGGATTTAATTATGAGCTTTTTTTGGATGAAAAGGGTCAGAAAATTTCTAAATCTAAAGGAAATGGCTTAACCATTGATGAGTGGTTAGCATATGCTCCAACAGAGAGTTTAGGGCTTTATATGTTTGCAAAGCCAAAAACAGCAAAAAGGCTTTATTTTGATGTAATCCCTAAAGCTGTTGATGAATATTATGCGCATCTTTCAGCTTATGGTCGTCAGGAATGGAAAGAGCGGCTTAGCAATCCTGTATGGCATATCCATAATGGTAATCCTCCGCAAGTGGATTTACCCGTACCTTTTGCTCTGCTTCTAAATTTGGTAAGTGCTTCCAATGCGGAGAATAAAGAAGTCCTTTGGGGGTTTATTTCTCGCTATGCTAAAGGTGCGAATGCACAAACTTATCCAGAACTTGATCAATTGGTACAATTTGCTCTTAAATATTTTGATATTTTCGTTAAACCGAACAAAAAGTTTCGTATGCCAGATGACAGTGAGCGGATAACATTACAACGAATTGATGCAAAATTAGCCAGTTTGCCTGAAACTGTTGATGGCAACATAATTCAAAATGCACTTCTTGATATTGCGCGTTCAATAGAATGTTATCAAGATCATAGCAAAAAAAGCCCTGAAGGGGGGCCAGGTGTTTCAAATGCCTTTTTTCAAATGCTCTATGAAGTTCTTTTGGGACAGGAACGAGGACCACGATGGGGTTCATTTATAGCACTTTATGGAATTGATGAAATGCGTGGGCTCATTGCTGAAGCACTTGCACGGCCTGTGGGGGAATAATGGAACAAAGAGTGCAAGAAGTAAAACGGCGAAGAACATTTGCAATCATTGCGCATCCTGATGCAGGAAAGACAACGCTTACAGAAAAGCTTTTATTATTCGGGGGAGCTATTCAACTTGCTGGTGAGGTAAAAGCAAAAAAAGATCGTATTCAAACTCGTTCTGATTGGATGAATATTGAGCGAGACCGCGGTATTTCGGTTGTAACATCAGTGATGACGTTTGAATATGCAGAACATATCTTTAATCTGTTAGACACTCCAGGTCATGAAGATTTTGCCGACGATACATATCGTACTCTTACGGCTGTTGATAGTGCTATCATGGTTTTAGATGGGGCGCGCGGAATTGAACCTAGAACCTTAAAACTCTTTGAAGTGTGTAGGATGCGCGATATTCCTATTGTCACTTTTGTCAACAAAATGGATCGTGAGGCGCGTGATCCTATAGAACTGTTAGATGAAATTGAAGAAAAGCTGGCTCTTGATACTGCACCAATAACTTGGCCAATTGGTACAGGGAAAGATTTTATTGGAACATTTGATCTTCATTATAATCGGTTTCGCAAAAAAGATGATGAGATAACACAACAAGTCGTTTCTGGACCCGATGAGATTACAAATTTACTTCCTGATCATCAGCGTTTGTCTTTTATTGAAGGTGTAGAACTTGCGCGAAATGCTTGCAAGAGTTTTAATCTTCAAGCTTTCCAAGAAGGGCATATGACACCAGTTTATTTTGGTTCGGCTTTACGAAATTTTGGTGTGCGTGATTTGATCGATGCATTGGTCACTTTCGGTCCAAGTCCGCGTGATCAGGCTGCAGATCAACGCACTGTAAAAGCTATGGAGCCTCAAATGACGGGATTTGTATTTAAAATTCAAGCGAATATGGATCCCAATCATCGTGATCGTATTGCGTTTTTTCGGGTATGCTCAGGGACGCTTGAACGTGGTATGAAGACAAAGTTGGTACGGACAGGAAAATCGATAACACTTTCAGCACCACAATTTTTCTTTGCACGTTCGCGTCAAATTGCAGATCAAGCTTATGCTGGTGATATTGTAGGGATTCCTAATCATGGAACGTTGCGTATTGGTGATACCTTGACAGAAGGAGACAATATTCTTTTTAAGGGAGTTCCTAATTTTGCACCAGAAATTTTGCGTCGTGTTTGTTTAGGCGATCCGATGAAAGCAAAAAAATTGAAAGAAGCTTTGCAACAAATGGCTGAAGAAGGAGTCGTACAATTATTTATTCCTGATGATGGTTCTCCTTCTCTCATTGGTGTGATTGGCGCTTTGCAAATTGATGTTTTAAAAGAACGACTTAAAATAGAATATGGTTTGCCGGTAAATTTTGAACCAGCACGCTTTAATATATGCCGTTGGATTTCAGCAGAAAGTAAAGATGAGATGCAGAAATTTCTCACAAATCACCGTTCGGCAATTGCCTATGACCTAGAAGGTGATCCAGTTTTTTTAGCAGAAAACCATTTTTCATTGAATTATGAAGCTGACAGAGCACCGAAAATAAAATTTGCAACTTTTAAAGATTATCAAATACGCACTGAATAAACTTCGTAAAGGTATTGTTCTTAAAAAAATAAACAAAAAGAAGAGAAAAAATCTCTCTTCTTTTTAGTAAAATGATTATATGTAAACTTAATGAAGTCCTTCTTTAATCCATTCAGAAAGACGTCCTTTAGACGTTGCCCCAACCATATTCGATGAGACATTTCCACCTTTAAACATTAACAAGGTAGGAATAGAGCGAACTCCATATTGAGTAGCCAGTTCGGGATTTTCATCTATATTTACTTTAGCAATTTTGACTTGATTTTGCATTTCTGTTGAAATCTCGTCTAAAATTGGAGCGATCATTTTGCAAGGACCACACCACTCTGCCCAAAAATCAACTACAACAGGTGTGGAAGAGGCGAGAACTTCATTTTTAAAATTGCTGTTATCAACTTTTATACACGTCATTGATTTATCCTTTATATACACTTTTATAGATTGGTATGATAACGCTTCATATCAAGTTATTTGCAAAGATAAATTATAAGGAGCTTTGTGAAAAAGTTTTTTTTGATTTATCAGGAAATTTTTTCAAGAAGCGCTTCGAGTTTTTCTGGAGGAATTTTAAAAATTTTTATTTCTTTACTATAGATAAGAAGCGCTTGAATATCTTTGTTGGGATGAATAGTTTGCAACAATTTTCGGTAAAGAGCCATTTGTAACAAATGATGTGGAGCAATAGAAGCTTCATCTGCAGGTGAATTCCCTGTTTTAAAATCTGCAAAAATAATGCTATTTTCTGCGATATATAATCGATCAATTTGGCCGGAAACTGCTTGTTCTTTTCCATGAATTTTTACCATACCCATTAAGGGAACTTCAGCACGTGCGTGGTTAGAAAAGAGGGGTTTGAGATAGGAATGATCTAAAATTTTCCAAACATGAGAAAGCGCCTTTTCTCTTTGACTTTCAAGCCAATGAGAAGCTTTCGTATTGAGATAATGTCGGGCGTAATCTTGGCGTTTTGGGGAAGGACAATGAGGCAGATATTGCAGTAATCGGTGAACAACATTACCATATTCAATGAAAAAAGCTCTGTTGCTATTTGTTTCTCCTAAGACAGGTGAAATAGTCAGATATTTTGGATTTGCGGAAAATTCAGGATCCGTTTCGATAGAAAGGCTAGCAACAGAGGGCCTCAACGGTTTGGGTAGAAGAGGCTCTTCTGATACTTTATGGGAAAAAAAAGCAGGTAGAGGTGGTAATGTTTGGTGTTCAGTGGAAGGAAGCTCTTTGTTTATAGGAGCACAAGAAAAGGGTGTAATACAATAGCGCCAAGCTGCAATATCTTCTTCTGGATTATTTATAGCAACCGCATGTGGCATGAGCGCCTCTTTTACTAATTGTAGCCATGTATGAGACGAGGTTTGTTCACTGCTATATCCGCAAATAAATAAACGATCTTCAGCGCGTGTCATTCCTACATAAAGAAGACGTCTATATTCTTCTGAGGCACGCTCCTTTAAGGATGAAAGTGCTTTTTTAGAAGGTTTTGTATCAAATTTTGCATTGGGATGCCAAATAAACCCTTGTTTATCATTTTCTTGGGCATTATTTAAGGGAACTTTAAGTAAGTGGGGAGCGTGCTGAGAGTGCCAAATTGCACTTCCTGGATCAACAAGAAAGACAACAGCAGATTCAAGCCCTTTTGCAGCGTGAATAGTCATGATGCGAATTTCTTCATGGTTTTGATCAAATTCACGCTTAATTTCTGGATCGTTTTCAGTGAGTGTTTCCAAAAAAGCTTGTAATCCTGGCAACCCTGTTTTTTGAATAGTAAGTGTATAATCCATGAAAGCATCAAGCACATCATTTGCTTCAGACCCTAAATGGGCTAAAATTTTTTGGCGTCCTTTATCATTGTTTAAAATATGGCTATAGAATTCAAAAACGGGTATTTTATCTACTAAACTGCGATAATTATTCAAATTTTCAAAAGCTTTTTTAAAAGATACCTGTGATGAGCTATGCGTACAAAGGTTTTGCCATAAAGAACCTTTACGATGAGCGGCGAGCTGAAAAAGTTCCTCTTCACTCAGAGCAAAAAGTGGACTTTTTAAAACACAAGCAAGAGAGAGGTCATCTTGTGGTTGTAGGACAAAACGCGCAAGCGCCATTAAATCACGTACACTAATATGGTTGAGTAATTGTAAGCGATCTGCACCCGCTACAGGAATATTGCGCTGTTTAAGAGCGCGGGAAAGTGCAGAAACAAAGTGATCCCGTTTACGAACCAAGATCATAATATCACTTGCACGCATTAAGCGCCCTTTTGCTGGAAGTTTTTCTCCTTTGTGTAACCATCCAGCAATGGTTTCAGCAATTTTTTCAGCTAAACGTATTTCAGGCGTGTCTAAATAGTCAACAGTTGCAGACCAATCATTTGGCAATACACTTTTTTCTTTGGGAAATGCATCCCATAAAATAACCTCACCTGGGCTATGAACACGAATAGCTTCATGAACTGTTTTTGTGTTTTCTGCTGAAAGCCCTTTGTAGTTTTCTGGTGTTGCAAAAACAAGATCAACACTTTTAAGAACATCGGCTGTGGAGCGAAAAGAATAATTCAGTTGTATTTTTTCAAATTTTTGTTGTGCTTTTTGTGCTTTTTTTTGAATAATCTGTCCATTTGCAGCAAAATTTTCTGGTGCAGCGCCCTGAAAAGAATAGATAGATTGCTTTTCATCTCCAACAGCAAAAAGAGTACGTATATTGGTGCGTTGACTATGACCTGTAAAAAATTCTTGTGACAACAGTTGAATAATTTGCCATTGTTCAGGGTTTGTATCTTGTGCTTCATCAAGCAAAATATGGTCAAGACCACGATCCAGTTTATAATGCACCCATTGGCTTGCACCGTTTCGTTGCAACAAATGAAGTGTGCGTTCAATGAGATCATCAAAATCTAAAAATCCATTGGATTTTTTTAAATTTTCATAGATTTTAAGATATATGGCACAAAGTTTAAAAGCAGTCATATTGAATGTAATGTTTTTAGAACATTGATATTTTTCTAGAAGAACAGAAAGCTCTCTTTGTTTTTCTTCGATTGTTTGTTGAATGAAGGGCCAAATTTCATCTGATTTTTTACCAGAAAAATGACGAGGATCACCGGTTGTTTTAAAATAAATATCGGAAATAATATTAATAATGTTTGTTTCATCACAAGTGTCTTTTAATTGGGAAAATTTCGCGATCATATCCTTAAGGCTCTTATTACCATTGGTTTGGCAATGTGTAAGAACATAAAGAGGCAGGCGTGCAGTTTGTTGAATTTTTTCCAACAGTTGTTGGCATGTTTCATTGGGCGCTAAGTGAAAGAGTGCATACAACTGTTCTTCTCCATTTTTAGAGAGAACAGAGGATAAAAAGTCAGATAATTTGTGTCGCTTTTCAGTTGCTTCATAGAGCAATTGATTAAAAGCGCGTTCATTAACCACTTCAAGTAATTTTTTTAAAGCTGGTTGTGCATCATGGTGTGCTAAAAGTTGGGAGCGCGCTTCTTGGAGTAATTTTTTCCGATTAGTATCGTCAAGTAATTCAAAATGTCCAGCAATATTCGCTTCTAACATAAATTGGTGCAAAAGAGATTCACAAAATGCATGAATAGTTTGAATTTTTAAACCACCAGGTGTCTCTAAGGCACGAGCAAAAAGCTGGCGTGCATAGGTTAATTTTTGTGCAGTAACAGTTTTCTTTTCAAGCTGTGTTAAGACGATTTTAAGCTGAGCATCATCAAGTTCATTCCAGCTAGAAAGCGTACGAAAAATTCGCGATTGCATAACAGCAGCAGCAGCTCTTGTATAAGTTAGGCATAAAATACGTCCTGGAGGGGTACCGTTTAAAAGTAAGCGAATGACACGTTCACTTAAGACGTGGGTTTTTCCAGATCCAGCATTTGCAGAAACCCACACGTTTATTTTTGGATGTGTTGCCGTTGCTTGTGCATCAAGAGCGGCTTCAGGAATAGAAAAAAGAGTCATGATTAATCTGCTTTATCAAATTCATTTGACCACTCCCATAAGCGTGCCAAATGATCATAGTCACCTTCATATTCTTTTTTTAAAGGGACAGCATGTGAAAGATAGCCTTGTTGTGGATTTTGGTAATAATTCATTAATGCAATAAGACGTTTCCATACTGTTTCACCAAGATGAATTGCACTTTGGTTATCTTTTTCTCCTTTCTTTAAAAGAATTGATTGGGGGATGATTTTCCCTTTTTTATTGAGGGGAATATAAAATAAATTTACAGGAGTGAGATTTTGAAAATCTGGAAAGGCGCCTTGCATAAATAAAGCTGTTTCCAGTGCTAATTGTGGAAATAATAATTCACGAACTTGTTTTGAGGAAGGGGGAGTACTGGTTTTAAAATCTAAAATTTCAACCATTTTGTTTGGCAAGACATCAATACGATCAGCACGCCCTGAAAGGGTTACACCTGTTGTACCGATAGGTATTTTCTGCGATACCACTTCGGCATATCGTTCTCGAGGTCCTAGACTTTGTTCCCATTGGAGTAAAAATGGAGCAAGATTTTCAAAATTGCTCCACCAAATTGTTTTGATATCAGCAGGCAAATTGAATTTATCAAATTCTTGACGGGCAAGAGTAAGGAGTATATCCAGTGCATTTGCGGCATTTGGGTTTTTTACTTTGGTACAAAAAGTAGCAAGAATAGCATGATAAAGTATTCCGCGTTCAGCGGCACTAGGATTATAGACGAGTGCTTTAAGCGGTTTAAGGCGCAAGATTTTTTTAGCATAAATGGCATAAGGATCAAATCGTAACGTTGCTATTTCAGTAACGGAAAAATGGCGTGGACGCATGTCAAGGGGGGGCACAGGACAAGGACGTTTTGTGCTAGAAATCATCTTTGTGTTGTTTAGCATTTTTGCCCAATGAAGAAATATGTCACCTCGTGCACGAATTTGTTGCCAAACTTTTTTTCCTATAACTGTTTCTAAGCGTTGTAACCAGCGTGAAGGAAGTGAAGGAACATGATTAACCCGCAATGCTCGGCTCATCACAACGTTATTCATTCCCATAGCCCATTGAAAGTCATGTGCGGAAAGACCAATACGTTGCTCAGGCGGTTCAAGGGTTAATATCATCTTCATCGGCCGCGATAAAAAAGCATCATTACGGGTTGTAATTGGCCATGATCCTTCATTAAGACCACCGATAACCACAGTATCCACCGTTTGTAAACGTGATTCCAAAGTACCCCAAATAAATAAACGGGGATGTCCGCCAGGAGGAGGTGTTACAGAGCGGTTTGCTATTAAAGCAGAAAAAAGAGCAGGCCATTCACAAAGGTGAAATTTTAATCCTGATTGATCACTTATCAGCTCACGCAAAAAATTTGCTAAAGCTTGTCCTGCTTCATGTTGATAAAGATGGGCAAGAGAATTATCTTCATCACGCCCAAAATTTTCAAAAACTTCAACTGTTGCTATTGCTGCTTCATTGATAGTGCATTCTTTCTCTTGTTTCATAAGAGATAGGAAAGGTTCAACAGCTTTAACGAAAAGATTACAAAGCAGACGTGCTTCTTCACATTTTTGTTGATCAAGAGCATCTCTTTGAGAAGTTGTGTGAGAATAGGTTTCAATCCACTTTTCAAGAAATTTGTCACATTCGCAAAAGTTTATACGACCAATATTTCCTCGAAGAACAAAGAGTTCAAAATTTTCTGCCATTTCGCGTAAGCGAGAATGATTTTGTCCAAGTGTTGTAAGGGGATGTTTGAGAAGGGAAAGAAAAACAATAGGATCATGAGGTTGAAAGATATTTTCTAAAAGAAGCCGTAAAAGCGTTACAGGAAGTGTTTGCGCAAGTGGTATTCCTCCTGAATCATTCGCTTCAATTCCAAAGCGTTGTAACTCAGTGGCAACACGGCGTGCTAAATTACGGTCATTTGTAATAAGGGCTGCAGTTTTTTGAGGGTCTTCAATAGCATTGCGTAAAGTCACAGCAATAGCGAGAGCTTCTTCGCGCTCATTTATAGTTTCAATAAATGACCAATTTTCACAAAGATTTTCATAATCATCGCGAATAATATGGGCCCATCGATCTGTTGTAGAGGCAGGTCGCAATACTTCTGATAAAAGAGCTGCACGTTTTTTCTTTTTTGCACTTTGTTGACCGATTTCACGTACATGAATGCGGTGGCATTTCATGAGAGAGAGAAGTTTTTTTAAATGATATTGAGGGTGGCTCACAGCATTTTCTGCGTAATCACAAAAATCATAAGTTGTTTTTTCGCCATGAGGCATGCTTAATGCTTCCCATTGTTCTTCATCCATGTGAAGATCAAGTCCAGGAAGAACAACAGCGCCTTTGGGAAGGTGAGAAATAACTTTTAACAGATGAGAAACTGCGGGAATAGAACCTGCTACACCAGCTGCAATTATAGGTTTATCAGGGTTTGTACGGTATAAAGTCTCTGCATGTATTGTGAGTGCTTTATTGCGCCATTCAGCAGGATTACTTCGCCCTCTTTCTTGTAAAATTTGTGGCCAACTTTGTGTAACGATAGTGAGGAAATTGAGAGTTATTTGCCACCATTCTGCGACCATATCAGGTGCAATATCTTTAAGCTTTGACCAATCTGCCCCTTCAGTTTCTATTTCATCCATTAAATGTGCCAAATCTTGTGCAAGCCAAATTGCATCGGCAGTATGGGCAGGGATAAGTACATCTTCTGTACCAAACAGGGCGCGTAGATGAGAAGGCAAGTTTTCCCGCCAAGGACGAATAAGGTGCGCTAAAAGGAGAAGGCGTTCGCTTTCTCCAATGGGAGGGTTAAGAATATTGTTGTGGTCTTCATTAAAAAGAAAACTATCTTCATCCGTATCTCCTAAAGCGCGAATGGTGGGTAAAAGGGTTGATTGCGTATTGCTCCTTTCAACAAAAGCTATACGTAAAGCACGGGCAGCACGGCGTGTTGGCACATAAATAAGGGTATCAGCAAGGGCAGCTTGGATATCTCCATTTGGTGCAAAATTGTCAATAAGAACACCTGAGAGCAATGCATCAACAAAATGCGGTAGAAAAGAAGTTCCAGAAGAAATAGAAAAAACACGTGGTTTATGGGTCATGTGATCTCGTTTGAGATGTGTAGAAAATGTTTTATTTTATTCATTATTATTTGCATAATTTTTACTGTATACAATTTCTTTATAGAGAAAAACTGAAAAGCTGCATCTATACAAAAGATTATGAATTTGGGATCAAAAATTCTAATAAAAATATTTGTTTCTTTTCATAAAAAATATGAGAAATGGAAGTGAATATATTGTTTATCACATTTCAGAATCAAAATGGCTTATTTGTATGGAAATAATTTTATACAAGTTAAGAATAAAGGTCTTTATCATATTTTAAAGTAAGACCTATTTCTTGATAAATTTGTTTCAAAGGTGCAAGAGTTGGGTGTGAAAGATTGCGGGCAAGATAATCCTGTATCTGCGGGAGATGTTTAAGATAGGATGATTTGCCATCACGCTGGTGAAGGCGAACAAAAATACCTAAAATTTTTGAAGTGCGTTGGGCACCTGCAAATGCATAAAGCTTACGCAGTTCACTTTCATTAAAAGGGCGTGGTGCTTTATGACGTGCATTGCAATAGGTATCGAGAATTTTTGCTTCTAGGGTTGGGGAAATCAATAGACGTGCATCTTGTGCTAAAGAGACAAGATCATAGGCCGTTGGACCTTGTAAGCCATCTTGAAAGTCAATCAGTCCAATGCGGGCAATTCCTTCTTTATGTGCACGCCAAAGGATATTAGGTGAATGATAATCACGCATAACCAAGGTCTTTTCTCCTTGGGTGAGATGATCGAGATAAGGTTGCCAACAGGTAAAAAAGGCCTTACGTTGTTTTTGATTTAAGGTTTTTTTTGTGTGAAAGGGCAAATACCAGTCCAGCAATAAGGAGAGCTCTGTCTGTAGTGCTTGGCAATCATAGGAGGGAATTTGCAATAAAAATGTTGGAAATTGTTTTTTTGAAGGCCATGATTTTTGATGGAAAGAAGCAAGTAATTCGCTACAGGCTATATAACGCTCTTCTATAGGGTTTCCGCTTTTATCTAAAAGTCCTTCATTTCCAAGATTTTCTAGAATCAAAAGACCTTTTTTAAAATCTTCAACAAAGATACGAGGAGCAGAAAATCCGTTCTCTAAAATAAGTTGATTAATTCCTATAAATTGGCGGATGTCTTTTGCAAGATGCGCCATTGTTATGAAAGAAGAATCAGTATCTTGTTTCATCTGCATGGTTAATGCATTCATAAGGACTTCTTGATGTTGTCCGTTATCTAAGAGTTCATAGATGCGTCCTGAGGCATCCCCAGCCAAAAAATAGCGGTGAACGTGACCACGTCCATGCATTTTTAAAAATGTGCGAATTGCAAAAGACCGTTTTAATCGTTCGGTAGAATGTTGTGCTGATGTAAGCGTTACATGGCGTCCATGGTCTTTATATTGTAAAGTAATCGCAAAAGTAGATGGTCCTAAAAGATCTGCACCTTTTTCTGGCCATTCAATGAATAAAAGCCTTTGTTCACGCATTTCATGAAGCCCTAATTCATCAATTTCTTCTGCCATAGAAAGACGGTAAAGATCAGCGTGAATAATTTCGAATTGTGGAAGCTGATAGTTTTGAACAAGAGTGAAAGTTGGGCTTGGAACATCCAATGTATTGTTGTTGGCAAGAGTATGGATGAGTGTCCGTGCGATGGTTGATTTTCCTGTCCCGAGATCGCCCTGTAGGGTTACAAGATCACCAGGTTTTAAAGCGAGAGCGAGATCTTGTGCAAAAAGCTTTGTTGCTTCTTCATTTTCAAGAAAAAAATTAAAATGCATAAACACTTCCATAAAATGGATGAAAAACTTTATAATAAGATAGGATTAAAAGAACTTATCTCCTTTAGAAAGTGGGAAAAAACATTTCACTGTTGTTCCTTGTCCAGTACCAGTAAGAATTTCAACGTGTCCACCGTGAAGTTCAACGAAGCTTTTAACGAGGGATAGACCAAGACCTGCTCCCGCACGCCCGCCGTGATGCGAATGGGAAGAAAAGCGTTTAAAAATACGATCAAGAATATCTTTTGGAATATCAGATCCCTCATTGTGAACACTGAAAACGATATTATCATCTTGTTCGTCGGCACAAAACTCGATTATACTTGCTTCTGTTGCAAAATTAATGGCGTTACTGAGAATATTCACAAATATTTGATGTAAACGTGTTGCATCAGCAAAAATAAAATTTAAGGAAGGAGAAATTTGCTGTACAAGCGTGATATAACGTCCGTTAAGGCGCTCTTCAACGCGTGTTACAGCGTGTACCATAGCATCGGCAATATTAACTGGCTGCCTATCAAGTTCCATGATACCGGCGTCAAGGGTTGCAAGATCAAGGATATCATTCACAATATTTAAAAGAGTACCTGATTCTGAATGAATATGTCCAAGATATTCTTTCTGTCGTTCATTGATAGAGCCAAAAATTTGATCACGTAAAATATCGGAAAATCCAATAATATTGGTGAGAGGTGTGCGCAATTCATAGGAAACATGCTGAACGAATTTATTACGTAGACGATCAGCACTTTCTAAGGCTTCATTTTTTTCTTGTAGAGCACGCGCGACATGGACAGTATCTGTAACATTCACGAAAGTAAGCATTGTTTCACCATTAGGAAGCGGAACTAATGTATAGTCAATAATCATTCCATTTGTGAGGTCCATACGGCCTGAAAAGGTATCACGTTTTTCAGCAAAACCAGTAATGAATTTATGAAATTGTTCCCATTCTTGTCCCAAGGTTAAGGTCGAACAATGATTTTGTAATTGTGTAATATGTGTACCTTCTACCAATAAGTTATAAGGGAGTGACCACAACTTTGATAAAGCTGGGTTCGATAAACGCAGGCGTCCATCAGTACCAAAAACGACCACACCTTCTGAAAGTTTATCAAGTGTTTCTCCTTGTATTTTAATGAGTGTATTATAGCGTCGTTCAAGATCAATTTTTTCTGTCAAATTTTCGTACAGCCAAGTAACGCCTCCTCGTGGATGAGGGTTAGAAATAACACGTATTGTACGTCCATCAGGAAGATTCCAAATTTGTTGGGTTGATTCTGTTTGTCTGTAGGCTTTGAAAAGTTCTTCTTTCCATGCGCGCCAATTGGGATGTTCAGCAAGGAGCCCTTTTTCACGCAAATGTTCTAAGAGCAATGTATGGCTTGGCTCACTTTCTAGAAAAGCACTTTCCAATGGCCATAAAATTTTAAAAGCATGATTACAGAATTTTAATTTTTGGTTTTTATCAAAAATGGCGACTGCTGTTGAAATTTGATCAAGTGTTTCACAATGACTTTGAAGAACATATTTAAGTTCATGAGTAAGATTTTCACATGCACTATCATCACGTGCAAAAGCGGCCATTCCTTCAGGTGTCGTAAGACGTGTAAGATGAAAATAATAGCGTTCTCCATCAATGACTGTATGAACATGTTCTTGAAAAATTGTTTCTTTCTCATTTGTTGTGCGTTGTGTTGTTTCATTGAAAAGATCAACGATTTCGTGACTGCCTTCTCGAAAGTTTGTCATTTCTTTAAAGGCGCGATTGATAAAATAAATTTTTCCTTCACCATTTTTTATCCATACAGGCTCTTGAATAAGATCAAAGAGATTGCGTTGCATTCTTAATTCAGTGAGAATTTGAGTAAGATCTTCTCGTAAGCGAGCATTTTCATTCTGTTGTTTTGAAATATCCTGAAAGCGTGCAATAGCTACTGTTCCTGCTATAATTCCTGTAACTTGAAACTGCGTATTGTTTATGGCGGTAAGAGAAAGTTCAAAAGGGTGACATTTATAACGTAATTGAGTTAACGCATAATCAAGTTCTCGATTTGAAGTTTCTTCAAGCCAGAGCTCAAAGCGCTGAAAATCTTGTTTTTGAATTCCTATTTTTTGCAATGCAGGAAGAGTACCAATTACACGGGGTAAGGCTGTTGGATTTTCCCAAATAAGAAGGGACTGTTCCGTTTCTTCTAAAAACCATTCATAATATTTAAGTTTTTCATAAAACTCTGTTTGAATTTTTTGCAAAGGCTTTTGTAAAGATCTTTTTGCATGCATCATAACAATTATACAGGTGAAAAATGAAGCGCAAGAAAGACCTCCACAAAGAGCTAAAAGAAGCCATGGGCCTTCTAGCCAAGTGGAGTCAAAAGACACATAGGACTGCCATGACTGAGCGGCAGCACATGTTGGAGAAAGAAGGAAAAGAAGACAAAAAATATAAATCCAATTTTGAATCATTTTTTGAGCTTTTTCTTTGGGGGCATAGTCACCAAAGCTGAGCACGATGCAATTTCCTTTTTTCTTTCACCTCAAGGAAACGTTTTAGTAACGATAATGGTTTGGTTTATAAGGTCCTTGTGGTGTAACTCCAATATAAGCGGCTTGTTCTTCTGATAAAACACTTAGTTTTATTCCTAACCGATCAAGGTGTAGGCGCGCAACTTTTTCATCAAGGTGTTTTGGCAAAATAGCGACTTCATTTTTATAATGTTCTGCGCGCGTGAAGAGTTCAATTTGTGCCAAGACTTGATTGGTAAATGAAGCTGACATAACAAAAGAAGGATGCCCTGTAGCATTACCGAGGTTTAATAAACGTCCCTCAGAAAGCAAAATGATGCGTTTTCCATCGGGAAAGGTAATCATATCCACTTGTGGTTTTATATTTGTCCATGACAAATTTCTCAAAGCCGATACTTGGATTTCATTATCAAAATGACCAATATTTCCAAGAATACACATATCTTTTACTTTTCTCATATGGTCGAGACGAACAACATCTTTGTTACCTGTTGTTGTTATGATAATATCGGCCTGAGAGGCTGCATCATCTAAATGAACAACTTCATAACCATCCATAGCAGCTTGAAGGGCGCAAATTGGATCAATTTCTGTTACTTTAACGCGGGCTCCAGCACCTGAAAGAGATGCTGCTGAGCCTTTTCCCACATCACCATAACCACAAACAATAGCGGTTTTACCAGCTATCATTACATCTGTTCCACGTCGAATACCATCAACAAGTGATTCTCTACATCCATATTTATTATCAAATTTTGATTTTGTAACGCTATCATTGACGTTAATAGCAGGAAAAGGCAAAAGTCCTTTCTTTTGTAAGTGATAAAGACGGTTTACCCCCGTTGTTGTTTCTTCACTTACGCCTTTTATTGCGCTACATTGACGTGTAAAGAAACCTGGTGTTGCATCCATACGCTTTTGAATTTGTTTGAAAAAAAATGCTTCTTCTTCTGTTTTTGGGTTGGAAAGAAGGTCTTTATTTTTTTCTGCACAGCTTCCCATTAAAATATAATTTGTAGCATCAGCTCCATCATCTAAAATAAGATTGGAAAGGTGACCATCAGGCCATTGGAAAATAGCATCTATATAAGTCCAATATTCTTCCAGTGTTTCACCTTTTACTGCGAAGACAGGAGTACCAGTTGCTGCAATAGCTGCTGCTGCGTGATCTTGTGTAGAAAAAATATTACTAGAACTCCATCGTACATCAGCTCCTAGAGCTTTTAGTGTTTCAATCAAAACGGCTGTTTGTATGGTCATATGCAATGAACCAGAAAGTCGTGCTCCACGCAAAGGTTGGCTGGAAGCAAATTCTTCACGACAAGCCATTAAACCAGGCATTTCAGTTTCAGCGATATCAAGTTCTTTACGGCCATAGGCTGCAAGTGTAATATCTTTGACAACATAATTTTTAGCTGTCATTTTTTATTCCTTCAAAAACATTTTTTAGAAACGGTAGGAGAAATTAAAAAAAAATGCAAGCCAATAGAAAGACTTCTTTATGTGAAAAATCTTTTTGAATCCCCTGTAAGTTTATGCATAAATATATATTTATTATTCTAAATAATAATATTTCTCACATAGGATAAAAGATTCTATAAAAAGTTTTTTATGAATGAACAAAACTTATCAACATGCGTTCTTTTTTGATTTTATTGTGAAAGACAAAGTTACAAGTTTATTGGGGGATATTATTTTTAAGAGAGGAATAGAGCAAACAAGAAGCATAATGATATTTTTGCTTTTTAATATTTTTCTAGCTCTTTTATGAAGACAATTTATAGGAGATAGTGCGTGTCTTTTCTGTAATGTTTTTTCTTTATGCCTTTATTTTCCTTATGATTTGATGATTCTCAATATGAGAGCTTGGAAATAAGACAATTTTCTCTTCTCATTTTTTATAGCAAAAAAATAAGTCACCATTATAAATCAACGTTTTGATCAATTTATTGATTAAGACTATACTTTAGGCTAACAAATTTTGGGAAAATTGGCCGTGAGGGCGAAAACGCCATAGATAATTTGGTAAGAGAGTAGCCATGGCTCTAGGAGTAATGCCTACACCTTCTAAAGTATAGCTATTTTTTAAAGCTTCCTGAGAAACGATATTATCCACTTGTAGGAAACGTATCTGATCGGCGGTTACCAGTTTTGGTACAAGGGGTAATTTACCAAGGGTTCCTAAAATACCCCCAATTAATAGGCCAATAGAAAGAGGCATGGAGAGAGTTGTTTTTTTACGGCGAATAACTTTGAATATTTTTTCAAGCGCATCTTGAAATGTGATAATCTGAGGACCACCAAGATCATAATCTTTTCCAGAGATAACGCGTCCTTCTAAAGCGCGTGCAACAAATTCAGCAATATCACCAACATATACAGGCTGCAATTTACTTTGTCCTCCTCCAAAAAGAGGTATGATCGGTAAAAAACACGATAAATTTGCTAGAGTATTAAAGAAACAATCTTCTGGCCCAAAGATAACGGATGGGCGCATAATAATTGCTTGAGGATGTGTGTCATGAACGATTTTCTCCCCCATAGATTTAATGCGTGCATAAAGAAAAGAAGCATTTTGGTCGGCAACAAGTGCTGACATATATATGAGAGGAATACCCGCTTGAGCTGCTAATTCAGAAACATTTTTCGTGCCATCAATTTGTGTTTTTTTAAAATTTGATTGATCTGCTTGTGTCAAACTACCAGGAAGAAATACAGCACCATCTGCTCCAAGCAACGCACGTACAACAGAAGCACGATGCTTGATATCTGTTTTAAGCATTTGGGTTTGTCCTACGTCTCCTACTTGGAGCATATAATAAGCTTTTTGTGGATGACGCACAGCAATACGAACACGATATCCCCGTTTGGTTAAAGTTTCAACGACGTGTCGTCCTACAAAACCAGATCCGCCAAAAACAGTAATAAGTTTAGGATGTTGGTAAAGTGCATAATCAGATTGCATGATTAAAAAGTCTATCTTTCAAAAGCTCAACAAATAATCTAATTTCTAACATGGTGGTGTTTTATTGTCACGTAAAATATCGCCAGCAAGGTAAAGAGATCCACCAATAAAGAGGGTTGCTTCTTTATATTCTGTATTAATTTTACGGAGGGCATCTTGTAAGTTAGTTTGGGGGATGGCGGAAAGTCCCGCTTTTTGGGCAGATTGTGCTAAAATTTTTGGACAAACTCCTGCTTTATTATTCGTCAAAGGTATCGTGTACACTTTATCTACAAGGTTTGCTAAGGAGCGAAAATAACCAACAGTATCTTTTGTATTGAGCATACCGGCAATCATAATAAGAGGACGGCTTGTTTTTTTTCTCCATTGTGCAAGTTCTGCTGCAACAGCTTTTCCAGCTGCGGGGTTATGCCCCCCATCGAGCCATAAGTCAATATCAGGAGATAATTGATCAATTAAATGTCCATGGGTAAGATGTTGCATGCGTGCTGGCCAATAAATATTTTGTAAAGCGTGACTTATTGCTTGTTCTGAAATTTGAAATCCTGCTTGATAGACAGCTTCAATAGAAGCTCCTGCATTGGCAATTTGATGAGCTCCAACAAGGTTAGGAAGTGGAAGATCCATAAGACCACAATTGTTTTGAAAGACCATACGTCCATATTCTACATAGCTTTGATAATCTTGATCAAATAGGAAACAAGGTGCATTATTTTTATCGGCAAGTGCTGTTAAAACACAAAGGGTCTCTTCATGGTTTTGCTTACCGATAACGACTGGAACTCTTGGTTTAATAATTCCTCCCTTTTGAGAAGCAATTTGTGCAATTGTTTTTCCAAGAAAGATTTCATGATCATAATCAATAGGCATAATAAGCGATACAGCGGGCTTTTTAATGACATTTGTTGCATCAAAACATCCTCCTAATCCGACTTCTAAAATTATTGCGTCAGCTGGATGTGTACTAAACAGCATAAAAGCAGCAGCGGTAAGAATTTCAAAAATAGTAATTGGTTTTTGATGATTCACTTTTATAATTTCATGAATTGTTTCAGCCAATTGGTTTTCTCTAACAAGTTGTCCACTTCCTTTTTGTCCCAATCGAAAACGTTCATTCCAGTTGACAAGATGAGGTGAGCTATAAACATGAACAAGATAACCTGCACTTTCCAAAAGAGCACGGCAAATAGCTGAAGCAGAGCCTTTACCATTTGTTCCAGCAATATGAAGAATAGGCGGAAGCTTTAAATGTGGATTACCAAGACACTCTAAAATACGAAAAATACGTTCTAAAGAAAGATCAAATTTTTTAGGATAATTTTTTAATAAATCATCTATTATCCTTTGCACAGGGCCTTCTTGCATGAAATTAAGCTGCTTTTGTTTTAGAAAGAGATGTTTGAGAACCTGCGGGTGATGGATGAGGAGAAGGAAGAGTTGCGGGACGTTTCATCATTAAACGTAAAAGGCGTGCAATTGTTGTTTTCATTTCTAAACGCGATACGACCATGTCGATCATGCCATGTTCAAGGAGATATTCACTACTTTGAAAACCTTCTGGGAGGGTTTCGCGTATGGTTTGTTGAATAACACGTGGTCCGGCAAAGCCAATCATAGCACCAGGTTCAGCAATGTGGATATCACCGAGCATGGCGTAAGAAGCAGTAACACCACCAGTTGTTGGATTTGTAAGAACAACAATATAGGGAAGTTTTGCTTCTTTTATCATTTCAATTGCAACCGTTGTACGGGGCATTTGCATCAGTGAAAGTGTTCCTTCTTGCATACGCGCTCCGCCGGAAGCAGAAAAAAGAACCAAAGGACATTTATCTGCAATAGCAGTATGAAAGGCTTTAATAATAGCTTCTCCTGAAGCCATACCAAGAGATCCTCCCATAAAGGCGAAATCTTGAACAGTTGCAACAATCGGTAAGCCTTCAATAGTACCGCGCGCACTTAAAATATTATCATCAACACCAAGTTTAGAGCGATATTCTTTGAGTCTGTCAATATAGCGCTTTTCATCGCGAAATTTTAAAGGATCTGTTACAACTTTTGGATTTTCAAGAGGTGTATAAACGCCATTATCAAAAAAATGCATGAGACGATTTTTAGCACTAATGCGCATATGATAGCCAGAACGTGGTATCACATATTGATTTACTTCGAGGTCTTTATGAAAGACCATTTCACCACTGGTAGGATCTTTGATCCATAGATTATCTGGAATTTCACGGCGTCTCAATATAGAGTTAATTTTAGGACGAACATAATTCGTAATCCAGTTCATCTTTGTAACCTCTCCTTGAAATATAATACAATGAAATACAATATAATTTTTGCATGATTTAAGAAAATAGAATAAAATTTAAATTAACTTAGCTTTTTTAGCTAAATAAGCGGATTAATTAAAAATTTTTTCAGTATATTTATAGCGTTTATCCCATTATCCTTTCTCTATAACAGTAATATTTCCGCCTGAATAGAACATTTCTTACGATAAGTCACGCAGCAGTTTTTATAATCTGCATCATCTATTTCTTTGCTTTGATATTAAATATCATTGTCTGCATTGGCTAGCAACTTCCTCATTATTTTATGATAGGAGATCAACATTTAGTAAACCATAATGCTTATGATGCAAGCTTAAAGAGAAAATACCATATAAACTTTAATAGGAATCTTATCGTCCATAGAAAACAATGGATACAAATAACATTATGTTATAAAATTGCGCGCATAAGAGCAAGATTTTCTTTAATGAACAAAAATAAAAGAGATTGCTTAAAGCAGGATTCTTTCTTTATATGCTTTGTTAATTGTCCGTGCAATGCATACTGTATGTTTTTATTACGGTGTAATGTTTATGGCGGTCTTTTGGGAAAGCATTTTATGTAAGTGTGTCATGAGGGCCGCTGCAAATAGCGGCGTTGTTAAGTTAAGAAAAGGAATCGAAACAAAAAGCGCTATCAATAATCCTGCACCAAAAACTGTTGCGTAATGAATTCGTAAAAAAGCACGCGCCTCTTGCTCAGAGCGAAAACGGTAAGCAGCAAACAAAAAATACTCACGACCAAACAAATAGCCATTAATCATATAAAAGGCAATCAAATTCACTCCTGGTACAAAAAACAAAATAAAAGCAATTCCATTACCAAGGAGGCTTAAAACAACAAACTTCAAAGAAAGAATAAGAGAACGTCCAAATGATAAAGCATGTCCAAGAGGCTCATTTGGATAAGCTTCTTTTTCAATAATTTCAGCTGCATCATCAATGAAAAAGCCACCAATCATAGCCGTAATTGGGGCAATCCAAAAAGCCATAAGCCAAGCTAAACCAAGATTAAAAATAATAAGTATGCTCAGTTCTAACCATCCTCTCCAATTTGATAATTCGGGAAAAAAATGGAGAAGCCATAATGCAAAATAAGAAAGAAAGAGATGACGTAAAAACAACCATAAAATAGCAAGAATAATAAAAGTCAGCCCCAAAGCTTTCATTATCAAAATTCGATATTGCGGGGTAAAAAGATATTGAAGAGCACGGTAAGCAGCAGTAAAAATCATAAAGAATACATTAAGGAAGAAAAGAAAAAAGACAAGAAATATATTATATACATTTTTAGTTAAGATTTCATTTCAATAAAAATGAGAAAAGTAATATTGTTTTTAAAGGGAACAGATTTTTATTTTATGCGATAAAGGGTTATTTTTTCTATAGAGTTTTGTGCATGAAGTAAGATAGTCACGCACAGAAAAAAGAGCAAGAACGAAGCACTTTAAAATGAAGTGAGAGAAAATCTTTATATTCAATGTTGGCACATTATAGATGTGGGCTAATGTGTAAATAAAAGCGATCTTAAAAGGTAATAAAAATGCCGTTGTACCTTTCAATAAACAACACTTGGTAGGCGGAATGATAGCTTTGGCTTTATAAAGAGATCCTATTTTTATGTTATTTTATAATAAAAAATTTGTGTTTCATGAATGTGCAGAGGTATGGGAGTTAAAAAATGATATGATAACGTTTGCTAATTTTTGTGCCACTTGTTCTTTATGCATATATGGCCATTTTTCAACATTTTCTTTACTAACGAGATAAACTTGGTTTGTATCAGCACCCATAACACTTGTCCCATCAGGAAGAAGAGAAATATTATTAGCAAGGATAAAGTTTGCCCCTTTTTTGATACATTTTTTTTGCGCATTGGCAATGATATCACAGGATTCAGCAGCAAAACCAATTACTAATGGAGGGCGATTGGGAGCATGTCCGATTGTTGCTAAAATATCAGGATTTTCAACCATATGTAGGGATGGTGGTATTTTATAGGTACTTTTTTTGATTTTATGGGAAGATTGTGTTTGGCTGCGCCAATCACAAACGGCAGCGACAAAAAGAGCACCATCGGCAGGCAATGCGTCTTGAACAGCTTGTAACATCTGTTGTGCTGTTTCTACATGAATGGTTTTTACGCCTTGTGGGTCGGCAAGATTAACAGGGCCGCAAATAAGTGTCACTTTAGCGCCCAGATTTGCAAGAACTGCTGCAATGGCATGGCCCTGTTTACCTGAAGAACGATTAGCAAGATAACGTACAGGATCAATAGGTTCATAGGTAGGACCAGAGGTAACAATGAAATGACGACCAGACAGAGGCTTCTCATATACATTTAAAAGAGTTTCTATTGCTGCTACAATGGTTAGGGGTTCACTCATGCGTCCACATCCTATTTCGTCGCGTTCAGCCATTGTACCTATTTCTGGTCCAATAATATGAATGCCATCTGCGCGTAGTTGTGTGATATTACGAACAGTGGCTGGATGAGTCCACATAGCTGGATTCATAGCTGGTGCAATTAAAAGTGGACAGCGTGCAGCTAAAAGCACACAGTTGGCTAAGTCATCTCCTATGCCATTAGCGATTTTGGCAATGCGATTCGCTGTAGCAGGCGCTAAAATAATTAAGTCAGCATTACGTGCTAACCGGATATGTCCGATATCATGTTCTTCTTCGCGTGAAAATAAATTACTATATACCGTACCAGCGCTTAAAGCTTCAGCAGCCAAAGGCGTTATAAATTTTTGTGCTGCTTTTGTCATAATAATGTTTAAATGTGCTCCACGTTCTTGCAAACGGCGAATGAGATCAAGTGCTTTATAAGCAGCAATACTTCCACCAATAATAAGAAGGAGAGATTTTGATTGCAGTGATTTCTCTTCAACAGGACTGGTTTGAGAAGTATGTATGGCTGAAGTTAGAGGGTTACTTAAAAGGCGCCGTGCTTCTTCTTCCATAGAAACGCCATTTCGCGCAGCACGTATACGCAAAGCTTCTTTAGCTTCAGGAGAAAGATTACGAATTGTAATACTAGCCATAAAATATATCCAACAAATAAAATGATATCAATGATTTCATTATTAATGTTTTTAGCATATTGAGCAGATTAAAAAAGATGCAAAAGATAAAAAGTAAGACAAACACAACAAAGAGCAATAATAAAAAGGCTATAACGTCCATAACGGTTTGTACGGCTTTGTTCGACAGCAAGTTTTTTAAGGGTCGTAGGAGAAAGATTAAATCCTGTTTTTATTATTTGGTTAAGATCTTCTTCCATACGTTGAAAGTTTTGTATCAATTGCGGTGTTTTACGTGCAAGTGAAAGCAGTACTTGTGTTCCTTCACTAAAGTCTTTTGCAACTCCTATAGGTCCTAAATTTTTGCTAATCCATTCTTTAACAATGGGTTCAGAAGCTTTCCACATATTAAAATGAGGATCTAATGTGCGAGCAACACCTTCTACGACAACCATTGTTTTTTGTAAGAGCAAAAGTTCAGGTCTTGTTTGCATATCAAACAATTCAGTAACTTCAAATAACAGTGTGAGCAGTTTAGCCATAGAAATGCTTTGTGCTGATTGTCCATGGATTGGTTCCCCGATAGCGCGATTGGCTTGAGCAAAATTTTCAATATTGTGGTGTGGAGGGACATATCCAGCTTCAAAATGAGCACGTGCTACACGGTGGTAATCGCGGGTAATAAAGCCATAGAGGATTTCAGCAAGAAAATGTTTTTCTTTTTTTCCCAGTCGTCCTGTAATTCCTAGGTCAACAGCAACAATACATCCCTTTTTATCAACAAATAAATTACCAGGATGCATATCGGCATGAAAAAAGCCATCACGCAATGTATGACGAAGGAAAGATTGAATAAGCGTAATTGCAAGAGTTTTTAAATCGAATCCAGCTTCTTTGAGTGCAGAAACTTCAGATATTCTTATCCCGTCAATCCATTCCATTGTAAGAACATTTCGTCCTGTACGTTCCCAATCGATATGTGGAACCCGAAAACCTGTATCATGTTGAATATTTTCTGCCATTTCAGATATAGCAGATGCTTCTAAACGCAAATCCATTTCAAGGCGTGTTGTTTGTGCCAAAGTGTCGACGACACAAACAGGACGAAGCCTTCGAGAAGCAGGAATATAACGCTCTTGTAAATGAGCAATAAGATAGAAACTTCTTAGGTCTTTAGCAAAACGTGTTCTGATATCAGGACGTATGACTTTAACAGCACATTTTTTTATATGACCGCTCTCATCATAATATTCTGCTGGATGAACTTGAGCAATAGAAGCAGCAGCAATAGGAGGATAAAAGTTTACGAATAAATCATTGAGAGGGCGGCCAAGAGAGTTTTCAATTTGAGCAATCGCGGCGGTACAAGAAAATGTCTGAACACGATCTTGTAATTGGACTAAATCATCTGCAACATCACGTCCTACAATATCTGGTCTAGTAGCAAGAAATTGGCCAAGTTTTATGTAAGAAGGGCCCAATTTATTAATAGCATAGGAAATATTTTCAGAACGTCGCTTTTTTTTTGTTTTGCGTCGCGCTAATACTCCTGCCATACGGTGACAGAATGCTGGAAACCCTCTAAGATCTTCGTGAGGAAGGGCACTTAAGACACCTTCACGCGCTAAAACCCATCCAGCACGTATTAATTGAAAATAAGTGGAAATTTGTACCATTTTTAAATTTTCCAACCTGAATGTAATGCTGCGATAGCACCAGTAAGATTGCGGTACGAGACTCGCGAAAAACCAGCATAATTGATCATATGGGCAAAATCATCCTGTTTAGGAAATTTACGAATAGATTCAACCAAATAACGATAAGCATCACGATCATTTGCAATGAGTTGCCCAAGTTTTGGAATAGCATGAAAGGACCACAGGTCATAGATTTTGTCTAGAAAAGGCATTTCAACATTTGAAAATTCTAAACATAAGAAACGTCCTCCTGGCTTTAAAACACGAAAAGCTTCCCTCAAAGCTTTATCGATATGAGGTACATTGCGAATTCCAAAGGCAATCGTGTAAGCATCAAAGCTTTGATCTTCAAAAGGCAAATTTTCTGCATTGGCTTCAACAAAGTCAACCAGATGGGTCAGACCATTTTTTTGTGCCCGCTTTTTGCCAATACTGAGCATTGAGCCATTAATATCTAAGACTGTAGCATGGGCTTTTTTGCGTGAAGCATTAAGAATACGAAAAGCAATATCTCCAGTACCACCTGCTACATCAAGAACTTTCCAATGGGTAAGGGCTGGTGGAGAAAGCCATGCAACCATGGAATTTTTCCACACTCGGTGCAATCCTAATGATAAGATATCGTTCATCTTGTCATAATTTTCAGCAACAGAGTGAAATACACCGTCAACCATGGACTGTTTTTGTGCTTCATCAATTTTTGTAAAGCCAAAAGAGGACTCCATACCACCCTTGGCTCCTACGCGTTCTGTTTCAGCTGTCATATACGTAACCTTCTTTTTTTTGCTTTTATCGTACATGAAAGAGAAAAAGAATACTTACATACGAAAAAGCGACATATAAAACCGCGACGTTTATACAGCTAGAAACACAAAAAGTATCTTTAGATATCAAGATTAGCAACGCTTAAGGCATTGTCTTGAATGAAAATCCGCCTCGGTTCAACTTCATCACCCATTAAACGAGAAAAGAGTGAATCAGCATCAGTTGCATCAGTAATTTTAACTTGTAAAAGAGAGCGCGCTTCAGGATCAAGAGTTGTTTCCCAAAGTTGTTCTGCATTCATTTCTCCAAGTCCTTTATAACGCTGAAGGGTAATACCTTTTTTACCATTTGCAAAAATGCTTTCTAAAAAGCTCATAGGTCCCCAAATATATTCTGATTTTTCTTTGCGATGTAGAATAGGAGGAGGATTATATATTTCCATAAAATTGTGGGAAATACGATCAATTTGACGTGCATCGGTTGAATGTATAAGTCCTACATCAAGTGTAATAACGTCTTTAACACCACGTAAAATACGTTCAAAACACAAATTTCCTTCTGATGTATATTGGCCTATCCAGCCACGTTCCATATCATCAGCAATTAAATTCAGGCGGTGCGCTATGGTATCTACAGTTTTTTGTGCTTTTTCTTGTGTTGCAAAAGCTTCAGGATTAAAAGCCCCAACGATTGCTGCTTGCTCAACAATATTACGATCATAACGCGTATGGAGACCATTTAACAGTTGACGTAATACACGCGCTTCTTTAGCAATTTGATGCAAGTCAGCTCCGGCAAGAACTTCTCCTGTTGCAAGTTCTAGAGTTGTTTCTTCTAGCCCAGTATCGATTAAAAACTCTTCGAATGCTGCTTCATTTTTAATATATTGAGAAGATTTACCACGTGAGACTTTATAGAGAGGTGGTTGGGCAATATAGAGATGTCCACGTTCAATCAATTCGGGCATTTGTCTAAAAAAGAACGTAAGAAGAAGGGTACGGATATGAGCACCATCGACATCTGCATCTGTCATAATGATGATTTTATGATAACGTAACTTATCTGGTGCAAATTCATCCTTACCAATGGATGTTCCAAGAGCTGTGATAAGTGTACCAATCATATCAGATGAAAGCATTCGATCAAAGCGTGCTCGTTCAACATTGAGAATTTTACCGCGTAGGGGTAAAATCGCTTGATTTTGACGTGAACGCCCGCTTTTTGCTGAACCACCAGCTGAATCTCCCTCAACAATAAAGATTTCTGACTTTGTTGGATCACGTTCTTGGCAATCGGCAAGCTTGCCTGGTAGGGAGGTAATATCAAGCGCCCCTTTTCGTCTTGTAAGCTCACGTGCCTTACGCGCTGCTTCACGTGCTGTTGCTGCTTCTACTACTTTACTAATGAGAAGCTTTGCTTCATTAGGATGTTCTTCTAGCCATGTTGAAAGACCTGCATTGACCAAATTTTCAACGATAGGACGAACTTCAGAAGAAACCAACTTATCCTTTGTTTGTGAAGAAAATTTGGGATCAGGAACTTTGACTGAAAGAATAGCCGTTAATCCTTCACGGCAGTCATCTCCTGTTAAGTTCACTTTTTCTTTTTTTGCAATACCTGAAGATTCAGCATAACCATTAATTTGGCGCGTAAGAGCACTGCGGAATCCTATTAAATGGGTTCCACCATCACGTTGAGGAATATTATTTGTAAAACATAAAACTTTTTCATGATAGGAATCGTTCCACCATAGAGCAACATCAACACTCATTCCATCCTTTTCATTTGCAATGTAAATAGGATCGTCGAGGAGTGTTTTTTTCGATTTGTCAATGTATTTAACAAATTCTATTAATCCACCTTCATAGTGCAATTCAACAGACCGGATATCAGCATGGCGTTGGTCAGTAAGAAGAATATGAATACCAGAATTTAAAAACGCTAATTCACGTAAACGGCGCTCTAAAGTTTCAAAGTCGAATTTAACCATCGTAAAGGTTTCAGGGCTTGGTAAAAACCTGATTTCTGTTCCACTTTCTTTATCGCAATCGCCAACAATTTTTAGTGGAGAATCAGAAACTCCATGGGTAAATGACATTTCATGAATTTTACCATTACGTTTGATTTGTAATTTTAGCCAAACGGATAGAGCATTAACAACAGAAACACCAACACCATGTAATCCACCTGAAACTTTATAAGAGTTTTGATCAAATTTTCCACCTGCATGAAGCTGTGTCATGATAACTTCGGCTGCTGAAATCCCTTCTGTTGGATGAATATCTGTTGGAATTCCACGTCCATTATCACAAACGGAACAAGAACCGTCAGCATGGAGTGTAACATTTACGAGAGTAGCATGACCGGCTAAAGCTTCATCAATCGCATTATCGACAACTTCGTAGACCATATGGTGTAAGCCTGAGCCATCATCCGTGTCACCGATATACATACCAGGGCGTTTGCGGACAGCATCAAGACCTTTGAGCACTTTGATAGAAGCGGCATCATAGTCATCTCTTAATGTCGGTGAGGGTATTTCATCACGCATAAGTTAATCCATTTCTGTATTCAATTTACGTTATTTTATAAGCTTTTCTAAAGCTTAATGTTCTGATCCGTTATTTATGGAATAACCACATCAGACATTTACCGTATATCAGATTGAGATTCAATATCTGTCATTGTATAATGGTATAGAAAGAATGATTTTTGCGCACGTAAATAATATATGTTGTTCCATTACGATGGAAACAGAAAAATATCGCAAAAGGAGTTAATAAAGTTGCGTTTTACAGAGTATTAGTTGTTAAAGTTGCATTTTAATTATTTGTATTTTTCGATTGTGCAGAGAGCGAGATATTATCACTTAAATCTTATGGAAAAATCAAATTATCATAATTTGATAAGCACTTCTTACACAAGATCACAGTTTATTACTTATTGAATATTGAAGAAAAAACGCTGTGTTTTCTTCTTAAGAGTAAAACTTTTCGTTTATTGAAAAAACATAAAAAATATTCTTTTTAGCAAAAAGAGTGAACGAACAATAACACAGATATTTTTATTAATATTTATACTAAGAAAATAGTTTTCTTATCAAAGGATTGCTTTTGTGTGTTTTTGAAAGGTTGACATTAAAACTCTGACATCCTCTTTTATCGTTTAAAGAAGAAAATGGTTAAATTTTTTGACAGTTTTAAAGAATAGCAGGAGTTTTAATTGATGAGAGTACCTGATATTTCAGTAAAATGCATTAGATACTACGACAAAGAAAAGTTTTATTGTAGTTGATAAATGGGGGAAAGACTTTGCAAAGAGCGAAATCTATAAATGCGTTCAATCTTTTTATGGGAGCTTTCTTTATAGCGTGGGGATTTTTATTTTCTCCTCTCACTATGGCTGAAACCGCTGGAAGATTGCCTTCTTTTTTTAATTCACAAAAATCTTTTATACAACCTGATGTAACAGGGATAACGCGTTTGCGTTTTGTGACAACTTTTGATTTTCCTCCTTTTAATTTTCTTGACCAAACAGGGCATCTTGCCGGCTATAATATCGATTTATTGCGTGCTATTTGCGTAAAATTAAATTTAGAGAAATTCTGTGAGGTAGAGGTTGTTCCTTGGGAAGAGCTCATAAAGCATGTTAAAAACGGTGATGCAGAGGTTATTATTGCAGGTTTGAAAGAAACAGGTAAGACTCAACAAGACCTTGTTTTTACGAAATCTTATTTGCGTTTTCCAGCGCGTTTTGTTGCTTCTCAATTTATAAATCTTAATGAACCAATAAATGAAAAGTTGGCATATTTAAACAGTGGGCTTTTGCTCAAGAGTACGCATGAAAAGCTTTTTCATACTTATTTTCCTGAAGCAAAATGGCAGGGATTTCAGAAGAGATCAGAGCTTTATAAAGCGCTACAGGATCATAAAATTGATCTTATTTTTGATGATGGGTTTGCTTTATCTTTATGGTTAAATGATAGTAAATCTGTTCATTGTTGTCATTTTGTTGGGGGGGCATATATGGCTCCACAATTATTAGGGCAAGGAATGCGGCTTGCTGTTGCAAAAAAGAATGAAAAATTGATTGATATACTCAATTATGCTTTGAGATCTCTAGAAAGCGATGGTAAGCTTACAGAACTTTATCTACGTTATTTTCCAATCAGTTTTTATTGATATAAGCGTTCTAGGTAAGGGCAGTTAATCTTTCCGTACCTAATCGATAAGAAAGCGCTTCTGCAAGATGATGGCGTGAAAGATGGTCTGCTTCATCAAGATCTGCAATAGTGCGTGCAACTTTCAGAATACGATGATAGGCACGTGCAGAGAGATGCATTTTTTCACTCACGCTTCGTAAGAGGGTAGCAGCATTTTTATCAGGAATAGCAATTTGTTCGATAATTTTTGCCGGACAATCACCGTTGGTACGAATATGGTCTAATCCCAGTTTAGTAAAACGTTTAATTTGAATATCACGACACCGCGCAACACGTTTTGCAACATCACAACTTTTTTCGGATTGTTCTGGTTGCATAAGATCCATAGCCGTTAAAGCAGGGACATCAATCCGTAGATCAATTCGATCAAGCAGAGGTCCAGAAATACGGGATTGATAATCGATTTGACAACGTATTCCTTTTGCACAAACATAGTCTTTTTCTCCAGCCATACCACATCGACAAGGGTTCATTGCAGCAATAAGTTGGATGCGGGCAGGATAGCTAATATGATGATTAGCGCGGGCAATAACACATTCGCCGCTTTCTAAAGGTTGACGAAGAGAATCCAGAACTTGTGGAGAGAATTCAGGCAATTCATCAAGAAATAAAACACCATTATGTGCAAGTGAGACTTCCCCCGGCCGTCCTTTAAGTCCTCCACCGATCATTGCAGCCATGGAAGCAGAATGATGGGGAGCACGAAAAGGACAGTGGAGTGAAAGAGTATTATGGAGTGTTCCCCCTGTAATAGAAGCGATCAAAGACACATCTAATAGTTCACGGCTATCCAAAGGAGGCAAAATGGAGGGTAAGCGTTGTGCTAACATAGATTTTCCTGCACCAGGAGGACCGACAAACAAAAGGTTGTGCCGTCCAGCAGCGCAAACTTCTAATGCACGTTTAGCGGTTTTTTGTCCTTTAATTTCGCAAAGATCTGGAAGTTCAGTTTGTACTGTATATTGGCGTGGTTGTGGACGTTTTTGAATTTGAGTTCCTTTAAAGTGATTAACCATGGTGAGAAGTGTCTCAGGTGCAAGAATATTCATTTCTGGGCTTGCCCATGCCGCTTCAGGCCCGCATTGAGAGGGACAAATGAGTCCTTTATCAAGTGATAAAGCGGTTATTGCAGCTGGTAAAACACCATTGACGGCAGCAAGTGACCCATCTAGTGATAATTCACCTAAAATAATAAAGTCTTGCGCGACTTCTGAAGGAAGAACACCCATAGAAAGCATTAATCCGACAGCAATTGGCAAATCATAATGTGATCCCTCTTTAGGTAAATCAGCTGGCGCAAGATTAATGGTAACCCGTTTAGTGGGCATAGAAAGGCCGCAAGCATGAAGAGCTGCTTGCACGCGTTCACGGCTTTCTGCTATTGCTTTATCCGCTAATCCAACAATAGCCATTCCTATTTTACCGGAGGAAATCATAACCTGCACATCAACAGGAACAGCCTCTAAACCACGAAAAGCAACAGTTGTAACACGTGCAATCATCGGTTTACTTTCCCCCCTTTAACTTTAAAGAAACAATCATATCTGTACATAAAAATCAAGAAGTGTCTCTTTGGTTTTTTAAAAGAGAAAATTTATATACCTGCATGAGATTTCTACACTTTCATGGAGAGTAATTTGCACAAATTTAACCATGATTAAATGTGATATAATAAAAACTTATAATGCGCTAAATGAATATGTTAGAGAAAAAGGAGTGAAATTATTTATTGATATGCACAGTAGTGCAAGATTGCGTGAATGTTGGGGGAGGGTAATGTAGAGTGTCTTCATCAAAGAATGTGATTTGATATAATCAAACGTGAAAATATGAGCAATAAGCATCTTTATCTTTTTTGTTCGATGTTATTTATAATAAAAGTAATTTAGTGTAGTGTATTAAAGGTATCTGATTTAATGGTACACCAGGCAAGAGTTTTGTTAAAGTCAGGAACCATATTTAGTGTAATTATAGGCGTGTGTTCTGTCTTTTCTTTTCCACAGTCACTTGCAGCATTTGAGATTTTCGGTATTCCTTTTGGTCAAAAGAAAACAAATACTTCTTCACATAAAGGTGGTAGAGAAAAATTTTATAAAGTTGATGTTGTTACACCACGGGGTGCACCATCAGAAGGTATTAAAATCGTTAAGTCTGCATCTTCTCTTGTTGCTGATCAGGATAAAGCATTATCGAGCTCTTCTGGTTTATTGGCTAAAGCCCGTTCAGATTATAGGGCAATTCTTTCTGCTCTTTATGCTGATGGGCGCTATGGGAGTGTTATTAGTATTAAGATTAATGGTTTAGAAGTTGCGGATTTAAGTCCTGTAACACAACTTCCAGCCCAATCTCATATTGTTATTACGATTGATGCTGGCCCGCAATATGTTTTTAATATTGCAGATATTAATAAAGTTGCCCCTTCAGTCAAATCTAAAACGCATAGAATGCCTACAATTGAAGAATTAGGTTATAAAGTTGGGGATGTTGCCAAATCTGAAACTATTTTGAAAGCAGAAAAATGGGCGCTTGAAGGATGGCGGCGGCAAGGTTATGCTAAAGCTAAAATTATGAAAAGTGAGATGATTGCTGATCATGCAAGGCGCATTGTCGATGGGAATATTATAGTTGATCTTGGGCAAAAAGCCTATTACGGCCCTGTAAATGTGCGCAATATCAGTAAAAAACCACATGTAGATTCAGCATATATTGCTTGGATGACAGGATTGCAACCAGGTCAAAAATATAACCCTGATTCATTGGCTAAGGCAAGTGAAAGACTTGCTCGGCTTAATGTTTTTCGTGCTATCAATATACGTGAGGATGATAAAATTAAACCAGATGGCAGTTTACCACTTACATTTATTGTAGAGGAACGTAAGCCACGTCGTTTTGGTATAGGTGGTAGTTATTCAACATTAGATGGTGCAGGTTTTGAAACTTATTGGATGCATAACAATCTTTTTGGTCATGCAGAACACTTGAAAATTGAAGCAAAAATAAGCGATATTGGTAGCCGTAAAAAGCAATCCTATAATTTTAAAAATTTTAATTATCTTTTAGGCAGCACATTTATAAAACCGGGGATATTCACACCTGATACAGATTTTAGAGCTGAGTTGAAAATGCAACAAGATGTTCTAGACAATTATACAATAAAAGCCATAAGAGGAAAATTAGGCGTTACGCATATCTTCAATAATAATCTATCAGGACAAGTTTCTGTAGAAGTTTCTAATGGTTATTCGCACGATATTTATTTTGGAAATCGTAAATTCACAACAATTGGATTTCCCAGTCATTTAATTTACGATAGTCGTGATAATAAATTTAATGCGACGAAAGGTTTGTATGGTAAAGCGGTTATTGAGCCTTTTTATGAAATGCGTTTTAATAATTTCGTTGAAAAAATGACTGTAGAAGGCTCTTCTTATTGGGCACTGGATGAAAAGAATCGTTTTATTTTTGCAGCACGGGCAAAACTTGGTGCAATTTTGGGGAGTGAAGCAGCACAAGTTCCTTCAGATATGCTTTTTTTTGCGGGTGGCGGTGGATCTGTTCGCGGTTATGCTTATCGCAATATTGGTATCAAAACAGAAAATAATACAGTTGTTGGTGGGCGATCACTTGTTGAAGGTGCTGCAGAATTACGTTTTGCTTTAAATGATAAAATAGGAGTTGTCGGTTTTATTGATGGAGGCGTTGTAGGGAAAAAGGTACGTTTTGATTTTTCTCAAAAAGTAAAATGGGGCGCTGGTATTGGGGGGCGCTATATGACAGGTCTTGGTCCTTTACGGGTTGATTTAGCTTTTCCTCTTAAACGGCAAAAGGGTGATCCTCGTATTGGATTTTATGTGGGTATAGGGCAAGCGTTTTAATGACAAAGATTATGCGTTTATTGGCTTTCTTTTTTGGATTCTTTTTTCTTTTTGTAAGTGCTTTTGTTTTTGCACAAAAAGAAGGTCTTTCTTCTAAGGAAGGAATGACAAATACCCATTCATGGTTTGTTGCTTTAATTGAACGTAAACTTTCAACGCCAAGTCATCAGGTTCGTTTATATAATGTGCAAGGAGCGCTATCTTCTCAAATGTCAATAGATGCCATCACTGTCAGTGATAAAAAAGGTGTTTGGCTGAAAATGACCAATGCTAAAATGGATTGGAATCGCTTAGCATTGCTAAGAGGGCGCATGGATATTAATCACCTTTCGGTAGAACAAGTTACGTTTTTACGCAAACCACAGGGTGATTCCTCTCTTAGAAGTTCTCTTGAAGAGGGTAAATTTTCTTTACCAAAACTACCACTTGCCATTTCTATAAAAATGCTTGAAGCGCAACATATTGCTTTTGAAGAACAGCTCTTAGATTTCTCTGCTGATGTGTCTTTAAAGGGACGTCTCACTTTGGCGCATGATGATGTTGATATTGATGTAGAAGCACATCGCTTAGATGCACAAGGCTCTTTTTCTATTTTAACAAAGATCTCCAAGAGCAATCGTACAGCTAAAATTGACATTCTTGCTGATGAACCGCAAAACGGTGTTTTGGCGCATATTTTAAACATTGAAAAGCATCCTTCGTTAAACCTTTCTATTAAAGGGGAGGGTACTTTTGATAATTTGGTTGTTAAGCTTTCTTTAGAAGCTGATCGCCACTCTGTTTTAAATGGAAGCGTTGTTTTTGCCAGTATTTCAGAAGGATACAGTTTTTCTACGAAACTGATGGGCACACTTAGCTCTTTAATACCTCTTCAATATCGTAGCTTTTTCGAATCGGATATAAAGCTGGAAACAGATGCAAGGATAACAAAAGAAGGTATAACATATGTCGATCGTGTGGTCCTTCAAGGTAAAGAAATCAATGTTGTTGCTAATGCTGAAATAACAGCGGATAAATTTTTGCGCCGGCTTTTTGTTGATGGCCAAATGGCTTTTGATAAAGAAAAGGAAGCTGTTCATTTATCACAATCAAAAGCACCAATTCGTGTAGATAATCTTACTTTAACTATTGACTATGGACGTGAAGGACAACAGTCTTGGAAGGGGCGGCTTGTTGCTCATCATTTGAGCAATAAAAATATGCATATTCGTGATGCAGTCTTTGATATGGGGGGAGTGAGTGAAAATCTTGATAATGCAGCTTCTCGTCATGTTGGTATCCAAGTGAAAGGAATGTTGCAGGGATTTAGAAAGACGAAAGACGCAGTAGAAAAAAATTTAAATCAAACAGTTCATGTACATTTGGATTCGGATATTGTTTCTAGTAAACCAATTTTAATTCATGATTTTAGTGTTACAGCGCAGGGGTTTTCTGCTTGGTTAAAAGGAAAAATAGAGCATTTTATTTTTAAAGGTAATCTTGGCTTAAAAGCACAGACCTTGGCGCCTTTAGAGCTCTTTAGTAAACAACCGCTTTCTGGTAGTGCAGATCTTAAAGCGAAAGGGAAAATCGGGTTAATAAGTGGCATTTTTGATCTCGAATTATCAGGAATAGCTGATAATATAAAATTAGGCCCACAACCTTTCAATCATCTATTCAAAGGCAATCTTATTCTTTCAGGTGGTGCTGCTTGGAATAGAGAAGATTTGATTTTGCGTCATATTGATTTAAAAAATCAATATGTACAGATAAAAGCAGATGGCCATTTTTCAGGTGAAAAAGCTAAAATGGATTTATATGCTCAAATATCTGATCTTGCCAAATTGGATCCGCGATTAAAGGGTGCGCTTACAATTCGAAGTATTGCAAGAGGACATAATAGCCTTATAAAATTAAATACACGTGCTCATGTCGCTGAGGCGTTTTTAGTAGGAAAAAAATTACAAAATACAACATTTACGATTCAATCACTTATGGATAATACTACACCTGTTATGTCTTTAACGGGTTCTATAGAAGGTGAAGGAACTTTTGCTAAAAAGCCATTACATTTATTTGCATCTTTTAAAAATTCTAATGAGCTTCGAAAGATTAAAGATATCGATATAAAAGGGGGAGATGCAAAAATAACGGGCAATCTTTCTCAAACACTTGGGGGTAGGATAAAAGGCGCTTTGCATATTGATGCTGATGATATTTCAGTACTTTCTGCATTATTGTTACAAAATGGTAGTGGAAAAATAAAAGGAGATTTTGTTTTTGATGAACAAAATGGCAAACAAAAAACGAATGTGAAAGCGCATATTGACCATTTGAATTTTGCAAAGAATAAAATTAAAAAGTTGACAATAGAAGCTGATATATTTGACCCTTTTGGTGTGATACAGTTTGAGGGTGTAATCAATGCAGAGCATATCCAAACACCTTTAATGATGATTAATCATTTAAATGCTCAGCTGAAAAATGATCATGGACAAACGGGTTTTTCTGTCCAAGCGATGTTGCATAATAATACAAATGCACAGCTTTCAGGTCATGTAAAGGTAGTAGAGCTCCCAGAAGGTATCAAGAGAGAAGTACAGATTGAAACTGTAGATATTAAACAAGATAATTTTCATGCGACATTGCCTAAATGGGCAACACTTGTTTTTGATAAAAATGGACTGACAATTAATGCATTAGACGTTGCGGTTAATGGGGGTAGGATTATGCTTGCCGGAAACGTTAAAGATACTCTTAATCTACATCTTACAATGAATGCTTTTCCTGCTGCTTTAGCCAATCTATGGAAGCCTAATCTTGGTGTTTCCGGTACTTTAACAGGACAAGTTATGATTGGCGGTCATTTAAAAAACCCCAATGTTACTTATGATATAAAGGGCGAGAATGTAACAAGCATTGCTCTTCAAGATAAAAAAATAATGCCTTTTTTACTTTCTGCAACAGGCAAAACGGTAAATCAAACTCTTACTTTGGATGCAGATTTAATAGGTGAAGGAGTCCATGCGCAAGCAAAGGGTAATATCTCTTTGGATAAAAACAAACTTGATTTGCACGTTAATGTACAGAATTTATCTGCGCATTTGGTCAATAATTTGATTGATGGAAAAGTGCTTGAAGGAATGGTAAGAGGCAAAATTGATGTTGGTGGAACAGTAAAAGATCCTTCTGCTCATTTTACACTTTTAAGTCAAAATCTTACGGTTATGACATATAAAGGGCTTATGCCAGTTGATATGAATGCGCGCGGTTTTTACAAAAATTCGACATTGCATATTGAGCATATGATAGCAACAGGAGATAAAGGCTTAAATTTCTCTATAAATGGGCCTATTTCTTTAAAAAGCTCAGAGGTTAAGCTAAACTTAAAAGGGACAATGCCTCTTGTATTTGTTGATCTTTTATTAGCAAAGCGTGGGGCACATATAACAGGTACAGCAAACATTGATACTGCTCTTAATGGTCCATTATCTCAACCACAGTTAACAGGGAATTTTTCTATAAACAATGGCAGTTTTTTTGATTCAAAAACAAATTTGGGATTAAATAATATAACGCTTGAGGGCAAACTAAATGGCGACCATATTTTTATAGAGCGTGCTTCTGCTTCTTCATCAAATGGGGGGGCTCTGTCTGCTGAGGGGCGCATTACCAATGATCTACAGGCAGATTTAGTCCTTCATCTTGATCATGCCAATTATAATGATGGATCAATGATTTTTGCAACATTGTCAGGGGATATGACAATGGAGGGTTCTTTTTTGAATGATCTTGTTATTGGTGGTAATATCCTCGTTGAAAAAGCTGAAATTTTTGTTCCTAATCATTTTCAAAATACAAAATTTCTTGATATTAAAAATAAAAATTTAACCAAATCGATTCAAAAGACACTTGAACGTGCTGAGGTTAAAAAGTCTTATCAAAATCGTAGTGTTTCTCAAAAGCCTTCTTCTATTGTACGGTTTGATATGCGTATTACTGCGCATAATCAGTTTTTTGTACGTGGTCGTGGTTTAGATGCTGAGTTGGGAGGGCGCATTAACCTCACAGGACCATGGAATGATGTTCATCCAGTTGGTGAGTTTGAGATGATTCGTGGACGTTTTGATATTCTTTCACAACGTCTTAATTTTGATCAAGGACAGGCAAGTTTTAGCGGTAATCTTAATCCTACAGTTTATTTTGTAACGCACAATAACAGTGGCGATATTCATGTTACGGTAACTGTCAGTGGAACAATTGATAATCTAGATGTTAATTTTTCTTCACAGCCAAAGTTACCACAGGATGAGGTTTTGGCGCGTTTGATTTTTAATCGCTCTCTTAATGAGTTGTCACCATTTCAAATTGCACAGCTTGCAGCAGCAGTAGCAGATCTTGCAGGCGCTCCTAATACATCTTTGTTAAATACTTTACGGACTAAAATTGGTCTTGATGATCTTGATGTTATTGTTGATGAAAAGGGTAATACGGGTTTACGCGTTGGACGTTATATACGTAACAATATTTATTTAGGTTTCGAAGCAGGATCAGATGGAACGACAAAAGGAACAATTAATTTGGATGTTTCACGTCATCTTAAAGCTAAAGGTGCCATAGGAAATGAAAAAAACTCTAGTATTGGCCTCTTTTATGAAAGAGACTATTAAGGGTTAAAGTTTTTAAGTTCTCATTGTTTAAGATGTGTGCTTTTTAAATTGGAGATTATGCAGTTTTTTGTAAAAACTATTTTCCTTTTCTAACAATTCTTTTTGGGTGCCTTGTTCAATTAATTGACCATTTTTTATGACCACAATTTTATGTGCACGTGCAATTGTTGAAAGTCGATGCGCAATGACAATAGTTGTACGTCCTTTTGTGAGGTGATGAAGGGCTTCATTAATTTGTTCTTCTGTGTGTGAATCTAAGGCACTTGTTGCTTCATCAAGGATGAGAATTTCACTGTCATGAATCATTGCTCTTGCGATAGCAAGCCGTTGTTTTTGTCCACCTGAAAGATTATTACCATTGTCACCTATTTCTGTATTATATCCATTTGGTAAATCCATAATAAAGTCATGAGCATTAGCTGCTTTTGCTGCTTTGATGATATCGTTTTGACAGGCATTTTCTTTTCCAAGCCCAATATTATATTGGACGGTTCCTTGAAAAAGAAAAGTATCTTGCCCTACGTAAGCCATAAGATTTCTAAGAGAGCGAAATGTAATATAGCGGATATCTTGACCATTGATTAAGATACGCCCTTGTGTTGGGTCATAAAGACGCATAATAAGATTGATAAGAGTTGACTTTCCTGAACCGGATGGTCCTACCAAAGCTGTCATTTTTCCAGGTTCTATTTCGAAATTGATATCTTTTAATACCATTTGATTGTCTGTATATGCGAAAGAAACATTTTCAAAACAAATAGATCCTTGTGTTTTTTCTAAATCTTTAGCTTCTCCATGCTCTATAACTGTGAGGGGACGATCAAGTATTTCAAACATTGTACGGATATTAACTAAACCAGATTCAATTTTAACACGTACATTTGCAAGTCTTTTTGCAGGCTCATAAGCGAGAAGCAAAGCAACAATAAAGGACATCAATTCACCTTGAGCACCTGCACGTTGGTTTGCAAGGTAGCCGGAAAAGCAAATAATACCCGCAATGGCAACACCAGCAAGTGTTTCCATAATCGGACTCGTAATAGCTTCAAGCCTTGCAATATGATTTGCTTGTTTTTCAACATCACAAATGGCTTTGTCCATACGCTTTTTCATGATTTCTTCTAGTGAAAAAGCTTTGATAACGCGAATCCCAATGGCACTTTCTTGTACAATTTTGATAATTTTACCAAGTGAAAGAAGCTCTTTTTCCATAAGACGGCGAATACGTTTTAAAGCCATTCGAATGCTTAAAAAAACGAGTGGTCCTACAATTAAGGTAATGATAATTAATGCAAGATTTTGAATGAACATAACAAGTAACAGACCACTAACAGAGAGTAAGTCACGTACAAAAGTTGTAACAATGGTATCAATAATATTACGGGCTGCTGTGGCATTGTGAGTGACGCGGACAAGAAGATCAGATGAGGTGTTATCGTGATAAAAAGAAACACCCTGTTCCATAAGGCGTGCATAAATTTTGCGCTGTTGTTCGGCAATAATACTGTTACCTGCTTTGCTTAGAAAATAAGTTTGGGAAAAAGTTGCAATTCCTTTGAGAATAAACATGAAAGCAATGATACTTGCAATCAAAATAATCATGCCCAAGTTTTGTGCATCAATAATGTAATTGACAACATCACGTATAATCCATGCACTGGCTGCAGTTGTACCAGAAATAATGATCATTGAAAAAATTGCAGCACTATACCAACGCGCATGTTTGTGAAAATTCTCTCGCAAAAGACGAATAATAAGATGTTTATCAACAGAGGAAATTTGTTTTTTAACCATAGAGCGCCTCTATATTCTATCATTGTTTTATGCAAGATTGAAGCATTATAATGTTAAAAACATTTAGCTTCTTTATGAAGGACATTTATTTATGAAGAAGATAGGGAATATTAATCAACAACTAAAAGCACCACAACACTCTATTGTGGTGCTTTTAAAAGCATTTATTTCTTTAATTCTATATGAATTGAATACTGTATATGCGTGTAATAAAAAACTACTTCGGTGCTATCACCATCATCATTTGACGACCTTCAAGTTTTGGTTCCGATTCGATTTTAGCAATTGCACTTGTATCTTCTTTCACACGTTGAAGAAGTTTTAAGCCAAGATCTTGGTGTGCCATTTCACGACCACGAAAACGCAAAGTAATTTTTACTTTATCACCATGATCAATAAAACGATGAACAGCTTTAAGTTTCACTTCATAATCATGTACATCCACATTTGGACGCATTTTAATCTCTTTAATTTCAATAACTTTTTGTTTTTTACGCGCTTCAGCTGCTTTTTTTTGGGTTTGATATTTCAATTTTCCCAAATCGATAATTTTACACACCGGCGGATCAGCGTTTGGTACAATTTCAACCAAATCAAGCCCCACATCTGCAGCCATAGCAAGAGCTTCTTGCGTTGTAACAATCCCCTGATGTTGTCCTTCGTCATTGATAAGTTGAACGCAAGGGACCCGAATATCTTGATTTGAACGTGGCCCATCTTTTTGGGTAGATGTCATTTTAAATGGTCTGCGAATGGCTTATGCTCCTTATTTTGATTCACTAAAGAACTCATTAATATACAATTATGCACAGAAAAACAACTAGAATTCACGTTTTTCATAATTTGCTTTATAACTTTTGAAAGTGATTTGAAGTATAAAAGTTTTTATTTTATAAAAGAGATTATTTTATGAAGGAAAAGAAAAATGGACTCAGATATTTCTTGTCAGTTTTTTTCTTTTGAGGATACCGCTCTTGCAGTACGTCATCGTAAAGGTCATTGCTTTCCTGGTTTAGTATGGCTTTCTGGTTATCAATCTAATATGTTAGGAAACAAAGCGCTACTCGTTGATCATTTTGCTCAAAAAAATGATTTGTCTTGTTTACGTTTTGATTACTCTGGCCATGGAGAATCGGGAGGTGATTTCTTCCAAGGAACGATTTCACGTTGGGTTAAGGAAAGTTTAGCAGTTTTTGAAACCTATTGTGAAGGATCACAAGTTTTAATTGCTTCCTCTATGGGGGGGTGGATTGCTTTAAAGCTTGCTATGATGCTTGCACAGAAAAATAAGAAGCTTGCGGGCATGATTTTAATTGCACCAGCTCCTGATTTTACACAAACATTAGTAGAACCACAGTTAAGGCCGGAAGAACGGAAAATTTTGGAAGAAAAAGGGCGTGTTGAACGACTTATAGAGCATAATGATGATGAACCGATGCCCTTTACAAAAGCATTTATTGAAGATGGGAGAGATAACTGCGTGATGAAGGGATGCATTGACGTTGGCTGTCCTATTCACATTCTCCAAGGGATGGAAGACAATAAGATACCCTATCAGCATACATTAACTTTATTGAATCATTTGCCTTTACATGATGTGACATTGACACTCGTTCGTGACGCTGATCATCGTTTTTCGCGTCCACAAGATTTGGAGCTTCTTGAAATGGCTTTGCGGTCATTGATTGACCGAATCCGTGCAAAATAAAGATTAAATTTATAAAAAATAAAGACGTCATATATGACTGTTTATGAACAGCCTTTTATTTTCTCTAACCACGTTGTACCTTTACGGGTACGGGAACATAAAAATGCGCGTCGCCTTACATTACGTATTGATGCGCATAAAAGGGAAATTTGTGTAACAACGCCACCAGCAATAAGTTCTTGTTCTGTTCAAAATTTTATTGAAAAGCACCGGTCTTGGATTGAGGCACGCCTTTCTCGTATCCAAATTTCTCATGAAGACTTGTATCTCAAAGAGGGAGCGACAATTCCTCTATTGGGTGTTGCGCACACCATAAAACATAAAGCAGGACGTGGGATAACAGAAATCGTTGCAGAGAATGTAGGACAAGCGCCTCAAATTATTGTTTATGGTCAATTAGAATATTTACCAAGACGTGTTGCTGAGGTTTTAAAAAAACAGGCTGCACTCGTTATAACACCGTTGGTGGGATATTATGCAGATAAAGTAGAACGTAAGGTAAAATCAATTTGTTATAAAGATACGAAAAGTCGTTGGGGTTCTTGTTCGATATGGGGGCGGCTTTCTTTTTCTTGGCGTCTTGTTATGGCACCAAAAGAAGTTGTTGAGTATGTTGTAGCACATGAAGTTGCCCACCTTATTGAAATGAATCATGGACCAAAATTTTGGGCTCTTTGTGAAAAACTTTACCCCAATAGTAAAATGCATCGCACTTGGTTGAAAGAAAATGGTTATAAGTTGCAAGCAATTAATTTTAGCACGTATAAGTTGGAGATATAAAAAGTTTACCATAAAGGCGATATTTAAGGGAACTCTTTGTTCAATATACCGTTATGGGTATGCTTTGTCATTTCTGATGAAGAAGCCATTGAAGCTCTCAGCACGATTGTCTTCCCCTGCTTGGTTTGCTGAGTGTCTTCAATGTTTTTCTTTATCTTTTTTGTACTGTAGCTTATAGTTTCCATTCCTGATAACTTTTAAATTCAGATGGAAAGAGTAGTGATGTCTGTCCTTACAGATCCAATTCAGATATTACAGGATCTTATTCGTTGTCCTTCTGTGACACCTCATGAAGCGGGTGCTTTATCAACCTTGGAATATTTTTTGAAAAAGATGGATTTTGATGTTGAGCGTCCCATTTTTTCAGATACAAATACAGATAGTATTGAAAATCTTTATGCGAAATTAGGAAGTAAAGGGCCTCATCTTATGTTTGCGGGCCATACGGATGTTGTGCCGCCAGGTGCATTGGAAAGCTGGACCTATCCTCCTTTTGAAGCTGTCATAGATCAAGGAAAATTATACGGGCGGGGTGCTGTTGATATGAAGGGCGGAATCGCTTGTTTTATTGCAGCATTGGCTCGCGTTCTTGAAAAATGCTTTATCAAAGGAACAATTAGCCTTCTCATTACAGGAGATGAAGAAGGGCCTGCGCTTAATGGTACAGTAAAACTTCTCAAATGGGCAGAAAAAAAAGGTGAAAAATGGACAGCAGCTCTTGTAGGAGAACCAACAAGTGTAAAGGCTGTTGGTGATATAATCAAAATTGGCCGTCGAGGATCAATTTCTGGTATTATTACTGTAAAAGGTCGTCAAGGTCATGTAGCTTTTCCGGAGCGAGCAGCCAATCCTTTGCCTTTAGCAAGTAAGTTTATTCAGGCTTTAACACAAACTGCTTTAGATAAAGGAACAGAGAATTTCCAACCTAGTAATTTGGAATTGACAACCATTGATACGGGTAATCCTGCGGTGAATATGATTCCAGAGCAGACAATAATTCGCTTTAATATACGTTATAATGATCTTTGGACAAAAGAGACATTGATGAAAGAAATAGAAAAGCGTCTTGCTTGTGTACAATCAAAAAACAATAAAGATCAAAACCCTTATTATCAGCTTGAATGGATTCCAAGTTTAGGGGATGTTTTTTTAACCAAAAATGATAAACTTATTAACACTTTATTGAAAGCTATTGAAAGTGTAACAGGAAATAGACCAGAATGTTCTACTTCTGGAGGAACTTCTGATGCACGATTTATTAAAGATTATTGTCCAGTGATTGAATGTGGTCTACCTGGGCAAACGATGCATATGGTGGATGAGTGTGTTTCTCTTGATGCAATGGAAACCCTTACTTCTATTTATGAGCGCTTCATTATTGATTTTTTTGCGTAAAGAAATATTGATTTTTTAGAAAATTCTTTTACTCGATGATGCACATTATAAAGTGTTGCATTGTAGTTTGTATGTGTAAAAGATAAGAGTGATGGAAATATTAGTTTGCCAGTTGGTTTATGATGTAGTCAAGAAGGATTCGTCCCTTACTTGTCGCTTTTAGGCGTTGGTTTCCTTTCATTTCTACTAGCCCTTTTTGTTGTAAATCGATAATTTTTTCTACTGGTAGGCCTTTAGGGCTTAAGGTTTCATAACGCGCAAGATCCAATCCTTCTGAAAGGCGCAATCCCATAAGAAGCATTTCATCTGCCTGTTCTAGGGTGGTCAATTGCTCTGTTTCAATGCAGCCATGTCCCGTAGTTTCTACCAAATTGAGCCAATGTTCAGGATATTTTTCATTTATTGTAACATAACGTTTACGGGGTTCATTTTGGGAGGGAGATTCTTGTGAATAGATCGAAAAATTCTCTGGTGAATACTCCATAAAACGCCCATGTGCTCCTGGACCAAAGCCGGCATATTCGTGATAACGCCAATAAAGAAGATTATGTGCTGATTCAGCACCAGGAATTGCATGGTTTGAGATTTCGTAAGCTGGTAGTCCATGTTGTGAGGTGATTTCTTGGGTAAGATGATACAGATCTGCTGCAAGCTCTGAAGCAGGAAGGATGAGTTTTCCTGCGGTATGAAGTCGTTGAAAGGCTGTTCCTTCTTCAATTGTTAGTTGATAAAGAGAAAGATGATCTACGGCAAAATCAATAGCTTGAACAAGTTCATATTTCCATTGCTCAAGTGTTTGTTCAGGGCGTGCATAAATGAGATCAAAGGATAAACGTGGAAAGATTTCGCGTGCTAAAGCAATAGCGTGAAGAGCTTGTTTTACATCATGGAGTCTGCCAAGTTTTCGCAGCGCTTTATCATTGAGTGCTTGTACACCTAGAGATAAGCGATTAACACCTGCAGCGCGATATCCACGAAAGCGCTCTGCTTCTACACTGGATGGGTTGGCTTCTAGTGTAATTTCAACTTTATTATCGATTGTCCATTTTTTTGCAATTGCTTGCAATAAATTGTCAACAGTCTGAGGTTCCATAAGAGAGGGGGTTCCGCCACCGATAAAAATGCTTGTAACATGACGTGGACCTATTTTATGATATTGCGTTTTTATTTCACGTTCAAAGGCATTTACAAAACGGGGTTGATCAACACCGTGAATACGAACATGTGAATTAAAATCACAATAAGGACATTTGGCAGCACAGAAGGGCCAATGAACGTAAATTCCAAAAGTTTCATTCATGAGAGAGCCAAAAGGTTTTCTGCAAAAAGTTTAAAAGCGCGTGCACGATGTGAGAGGGGGGTTTTATCACCGAGTTTCCAGTCATGTTTTTGCTCTGTTGACATTTCTCCAAAGGTCTTTTCATAGCCATCTGGTAGAAAAATAGCATCAAAGCCAAAGCCTTTATCTCCACGCGGAGGCCAGATGAGTGATCCTTCAACCTGTCCGCGAAAATATTCTGCATGAGCATCAGGCCATGCAATGCAAATAACGGATATAAAACGGCCTTTTCGTTGGCTTTTTTTATGCGCTCCAATTTTTTGAAATTCATCTTCTATTTTTTGCATAGCTTTGGAAAAATTACGGGTACCATCAGGCTGAAGAGCAAGATCCGCTGTATAAACACCTGGTGCACCTCCAAAAGCATCGACCTCCAAGCCTGAATCATCAGAAAGGGCAGGAATCCCTGTACTTTTTGCAGCTGCAAAAGCCTTGATATAGGCATTTTCTTCAAATGTTGTTCCTGTTTCTTGTGGTTCAGGCAATCCTAGCTTTTTTGCAGATTGTATGGTTAAGCCGAAGGGCGTCACTAAAGTGGTAATTTCGTGCAATTTACCTGTATTATGTGTAGCAATGACGAGTTGTTTGTTGTCTATACTTCTCATATACATTTCTCCAAAAATAAAAGGAAATAGCTTTTTATACACGAAAACTCCATTCAAAGAATTTTTTTGCATTGAACAATGATGGGAAAGACATCTAAAAGGCTCTTCCTTTTTAAGGATAGCATTTTTTATTATAAATATGTAAAATGTATTTTCACTGCTTTAGATTATTTGACCAAACCTTGGCAAAACTTATATAAGAAGAAAGTGTTTTTAAGGTAGTAAATTAATTGTGATGAAGCACAAACCTATTGATAATGAGCTAAAATATCTTGATGAGCGTTCGCGTGATATTTTTCGTCATATTGTTGAAACTTATCTTAATGATGGCGAGCCTGTAGGGTCTCGTAATCTTTCACGGCTTTTGCGACAGACATTATCGCCTGCAACGATTCGCAATGTGATGAGTGATCTTGAACATCTTGGTTTGATTTATGCACCGCATGTATCGGCAGGGCGAATGCCGACGCAATCAGGTTTACGTTTTTTTGTTGATGCATTTATGGAAGCAGGTGATTTACCAGACGAGGAGCGTGAAAATATTGAATCTCAAGTCAAGGAAGCGGGTCATGCACAATCTGTTGAACATTTTCTCATCCAAGCAAGTCGTGTTCTTTCAGATCTTTCACGTGGGGCAGGGCTTGTTTTGGCAACAAAACATGAGGGGACATTGAAACATATTGAGTTTGTACGTCTTGATGGGGAACATGCTCTTGCTGTTTTAGTAACTCAACAAGGTGAGGTTGAAAATCGTATTGTTCATTTACCAGAAGGGGTAACCCATGCACAATTGACGGAAGCAACCAATTTTCTCAATGCCCATATTCAGGGGCGCACATTGAGTGAAGCAAAAGAAGAAATTGCACGTTTATGCCTAGAAACACGAGCTGCGCTGGATCATTTGTCCCATCATCTTGTTGAAACGGGTCTTGCTGTATGGGGAGGTGAGGACTCTGATCATAAAATACATCTTATTGTTCGTGGGAGGAGTAATTTGCTTGAAGATGTAAAAGCAGAAGAAGATTTAGAGCGATTACGACACTTGTTTGATGATCTTGAAACACGTGAAAGCATGGCGCAGTTGCTCGATTTAACGGATGAAGGTTCAGGGGTTCGTATTTTTATTGGTTCAGAGAATAAGTTGTTTTCGCTTTCTGGCTCCTCTTTAGTTGTGGCACCTTATCGTGATTCACAACAAAGAGTCATTGGTGCTTTAGGCGTTATTGGACCCACACGGCTTAATTATGCAAGGATTGTACCCATGGTTGATTACACAGCGCAACTCGTCTCACAATTATTGCGTTAAAATGAGCAGATGAATATTTGTACTGTAAATGCGCATTGTATTAAGATACAAAAACACCTCTTGATTTTTGTTTGTAAAACTTTGATATCGAGAATAACAAATCTTATGAAGGAATGGAATTTTTATGTCTGATGAAAAAAACAAATTTACTGACGCTTCATTGGAAAATTGCGATTTAAAAAAACCATCTGATCGCGATACACTTAAAAAAGCTGCTGATGAACTTTTAAAAACACATGAAGAAGAAGTTCACGCAGACCTTGAAGAAGAAGAAAGTGAGGCTATTGATCCCTTAGTGGCTTTGCAAGATGAAAACAAGGAACTAAAAAGTCAACTTTTACGTCTTGCCGCCGATATGGAAAATCTTCGACGTCGTACTGCGCGTGATGTTGCGGATGCGAAGGCTTATTCAATTGCTAATTTTGCGCGTGATATGTTATCTGTTTCTGATAATCTTAATCGTGCATTGGAGGCTATTCCAGAAGGTGCGCGTGAAAATGATGCCGGTTTGAAAACATTAGCTGAGGGCGTTGAAATGACAGAACGTGCAATGATAGCAGCATTAGAACGTCATGGTGTGCAGAAAATTCATCCAGAGGGACAAAAATTTGATCCTCACTTTCATCAAGCAATGTTTGAGATTCCTAATTCCGATGTTCCTGAAAACACTGTGCAGCAAGTTGTTCAAGCAGGTTACATTATTGGTGAACGTGTTTTGCGTCCAGCGATAGTGGGTGTGGCCAAAGGAGGAGCAAAAGAAGCTCCTAAAGAATCTCCAGTTGAATCTAAGCCCGCATAATACTTTTATAAAAAGGGCTTAAAATAGCGATCTTTATTGTAGTTTATCCTTATATTTTGCAAAAAACATATTATCAATCTAAGGGTGTCTTTACACCCTTTTATTTTGAAGCATCCAGCTTCCTTTTACTTTATAAAGGGTATCGCTTGAGGGAGAGGGCGATAACAGTAAAACAAAATGATTAATCTCAAAGGGAGCAAACGAAAAATCCCCCCGTGAAGATAGATAAAAAGGAAGATCTTTTGGATTTATATCAAGTAGCCGCGCAAGAGTGATATGGGGTATGAATTGCCTTTCCTCAGCAGGAAAGCCTAAGCGGTTCCGGATGGTTTGCATCTGCTCATGTAAAAGATTGAGAGCTTCACAAGGGGCAATACGTACAACAAGAGAATGTGGAGCATTTTTTGAACCAAAAACTTCAAAACCCTTTGTTTGTAGTATAAAAGAAGAAAGTTTTATTGTCTCAAAGGCACGCATAAGTTCATTTTCTAGGAAATTTTCAACTTCACCAAAAAAAGACAATGTGACATGAAAATTCTGTGGATTAATCCATTGTGCTTTTGGTAAACCATCTTGTAGCGATATAAGTGCTTGTGTTGTTTGTTGAGGAATTTGAAGAGCACTAAATAAACGAGACATGGGTGTTTTCTTATAATAAAAAATGTCACTGTCAGTAAAACAGTAGATTAATTAAGAGTTCAGTATAACATGAAAGATAAGGCAATTATTTAGAAAAATTATGTCTAAAAAATATTTTCTGTTATGATGCGTTAAATGCATAAAATATATTTATCATTCAGAGAATGATTATCATAACGATAAAACTATATTGCTATATGTTTCATCACAAAGATACGTCGCAAAGGTTTAATTGTGATAACAGTTGAAATAGGGAATAAATATTTAAACTGACTGGGTAGAGTTTGAAACAAAAACAAACATAAATATTGTGTACAATACAATCGCTAGTAAATATTTATGCGGGCGATCACTGTAACGTCTCTTAATTGATGATATCAATGCCGGTAAAGAAAAGAATAAAAAATCGAGAACAATAATAAGCAGCTTTCTTTATTTTAAGGATAAGCATGGATCTGCATACAATGAATTTTAATTTTCTTCTCCAAATTTATTATTGATGAGTTTTTCAAGAGCATTAAGAACATCAGTTGCTTCTGGTCCCCAAACACGAATCGTGAGATTGCAACCAGAAGAAGCTGCTAACATCATAAGTCCCATAATCGATGAACCGCCCACGATTTTTCCATCTTTTTCAACTTCAACAATAGCGTTGAAATTTTCAACAGTTTGAACAAATTTTGCAGAAGCACGTGCATGCAGCCCACGTTTATTGCAGATATTGAAATGACGACTTAGTTTAAATGGAAGAGGGTTTTTGGAAAGCATCGGTGTTTCATTATCCGCTATAAAATTATACTGGTACATTAATATATTTACGTCCTGCTTCTTGTGCTATTCTTAAAGCCTTTGATAATGAAATATCAGGACATTGGCGAATAGAAATGAGTTTAATGAGCATAGGTAAATTAACACCCGCAATCATTTCAATACGTCCTTTTTCAATAACAGAAATTGCTATATTTGAAGGTGTTCCACCAAACACATCTGTTAATATAATCACGCCATGATTTGTATTTGTAGAGGAAACTGCAGCGATAATATCATTTCGACGCTGATCTATATCATCATCGGGATAGATGCATATTGTTGCAAACTTTTCTTGTGTTCCAAGAACATGTTCTACAGCGCGTAGAAATTCAACAGCCAATTCACCGTGCGTTACAAGCACGAGTCCAATCATTTATGCAAACTCCTGTTAACTAAAGGATCTGATCATATGGTAGGAAATGTATTTTACAAAGCTTTGTTCTTCTGCCAAGCAAAATTTGCAAAAAAAAGTAAAAAATGTGATTTTTTATATTTAGAAAAAAATTAGACTGATTTACGCCATATTTTTCTAAAAAAGAATGCCTCAATGGCTTGACAAATGGCTGTGCAATCTGCTTCACGAAGACTAGGAAGCTTTAAAAGAGGAATGTGTAGATCTGCAAATTGAAAAGTTTGATTTGTAAAAAAGCGTTCATATTCTGGACCGAGAAGAATAACGCAGTTAATCGCTGTCTGTTTTTTAAACTCTATTGTATAAAGTCCAGCACCACGAATTTCGATTCCTCCCTGTAAGCCTTCTGGAGTGTATCCATAAAGTTTTCCATTTTTTACACAAAGCACGGTATAATCATCACTGATAAGTTTTGCTTTACGGTTTGACCATTCAGCACGCTCGAGTAAAGCAAGGGTAAGGGTTGATTTTCCTGAACCAGAAGGACCTATAATTAACAGCCCTTTTCCTCCTAGTTGGAGGCAATTTGCATGGAGTATTTCATTTTTTGTTTTCATGCCTTTTTCTTTGAGTAAAAGGTTTATTTAGCAAGAGGAAGGACAATGGTAAAACGAGCACCAATTTTACTATCTTGAAGCTTAGGGTCAATAATATTTTCAGCGGTAATTGTTCCATTATGCGCTTCAATGATTTGTCGACTAATAGAAAGTCCAAGTCCTGAATTTTGTCCAAATGTATCTTCATTTGGTCGATCTGTATAAAAACGTTCAAAAATGCGTTCAATATTTTCTGAACGAATACCAGGGCCATTATCTTCAATGGTTAAAATGATAGTTGAAGCGTAACTCTTCATAGTGATACAAATTTTACCATTATCTCGAGGAATGAAAGAACGTGCATTGTCAATGAGATTGGTAATAACTTGGCCCAAACGCAGTTCATGTCCTAACACAAGATACGCTTTTCCATGAGGACGTGGAATAACATTAAGACTTATATCAATGGTTTGTGTACTCCGATATATTTCTTGAGCGGCATTAACAAGATTTTCCAAAAGTGGTATCATATCAACGATTTCTGCAGTTTCACGTGCAAGTTCTGCATCAAGCCTAGAAGCATCAGAAATATCAGTAATGAGACGATCAAGACGACGCACATCATGTTGAATAATTTCAAGTAACTTTTCTTGTGCCTCTTCATTTTTTGCTAAGGGAAGTGTCTCGACAGCACTGCGTAGCGAAGTAAGAGGATTCTTTAATTCATGACTTACATCAGCAGCAAAACGTTCAATGGCTTCAATACGCATATAAAGAGCATTTGTCATATCACGAATAGAAGTCGAAAGATGTCCAATTTCATCTTCACGCATTGAAAAATCAGGAATTTCTACGCGCTTATTATTGCCATTACGCACACGATTGGCAGAGGCAGACAATTTGCTTAAAGGATAAGCAATGGTATGGGCTAAAAAAAGGGAAAGAACCAAAAGCACACTGCCTACAACAGCAAAGACTTTAAAAATAACCAATCTTTCACCTTTTACGATATTATCAATATCTGATCCAGTGGTTGAAAGTAGTAGCGCTCCCACTACTGCACGATAGCGCTGAACAGGCACAGCCACAGAAACAATAAGTTGGCCTTGTCGATTACGTCGTTTGGCGGTTGCAAGAGAACCATTTAATGCACGGTAAACCTCTGGATAAGCAATACCAACATTTTTTGTTTGCTCTCTATCAATGGCAAGACCTTTGCCATAAAACGTATTTGAAAACCATGAAGAGAATTTCTCCCACCAGCTTTGTTCCGTTTTAAGTGGAGGCAAATCATAACGGAAAACTTCACCACTAGAATAGAGAACCCGTGAATCAAGAAGCAAAGTTGCATCACGATCATAGATGCGTGCTCTTGTCGTTTTAGGCGTAAGAAGACGTCTTAAAAGAGGACCAATTTGTTCAGGGTTAATGGGGAAGTCCCAAGAATCAGTTGATTGAGGTGCGGGTGTAACGCTTTCTCCGGCTTGTAATTCTAAAAGTTTTTGAGGATCAATGAGGATAGAATTTGTATCCACTGTTGCAGAGGCTGCAATAGCGCCTGCGATAATTTTTCCTTGGATGCATAAACTTTTAATTTTTGCTTCAATCAAACCATCACGAAACTGATTAAGATATAAAATACCTGTCACAAGAATGGCAAGAGCTGCAATATTTAAAATGACAATGCGACGTGTAAGGCTGGAAAAAAGCAATTGTCTAAGAAGTCGTTGTGCTCGAAAATGGAAATGTGCAAACATAAGCAATGGTATTGAGAAAATGCTGCTGGGTACCTTTTTTTGCAGTGTTTCCAGTTGAGAGTTTTTTGTCATTTATTTAATCGCCATTTAAACTTTTGCGACAAAAAAGTTTTATACCTCATGAAAACGATAACCTACACCATAAAGTGTTTCAATCATTGCAAAATCATCATCCACTTGTTTAAACTTTTTACGCAAACGTTTAATGTGACTATCGATGGTGCGGTCATCGACATAGACTTGATCACTATAAGCAGCATCCATTAACGCATCACGACTTTTCACAACCCCTGGCCTTTGTGCTAAAGTTTGTAGAATCAAAAACTCCGTAACGGTTAAAATAACAGGTTTATCTTTCCAAGTACAGGTGTGACGTTCTTGATCCATTACAAGATCCCCACGTTTCAGAGAAGAAGTAGGTGAGCTTCCTACTGCAAGAGGCTGATTACGCGCATTAGAACGGCGTAGAATAGCTTTCACACGTTCAATGAGAAGGCGTTGAGAAAAAGGTTTGGTAATAAAATCGTCAGCACCCATTTTAAGACCAAATAATTCATCAATTTCATCATCTTTAGAAGTTAAAAAAATAACTGGAATATCAGATTTTTGACGCAAGCGGCGCAAAAGTTCCATCCCATCCATTCGGGGCATTTTAATGTCAAAAATAGCTAAATGTGGAGGATGTAGTGTGAGACCTTTAAGTGCAGATGCTCCATCTGTATAGCTTTCAACCCGATAGCCTTCTGTTTCAAGCGCAAAAGATAAAGATGTCAAAATATTGCGGTCGTCATCAACAAGTACAATTGTTTGTGTGACTGTTGGCGTATCTTTCATGGCTTCTTATACCTTTCTATTGCCTCTATTGCTTTAGCAGCAAGTTACCTATTACCCACGTATTTATATGGGAGTTCACATTTTTTTTGCAAAACAAAAGTGCTGTGAACTTTAGCAGAGTAAAAAACCTTTTTTCTTGAGAATAAAAGCTTGTTTTACCTCTACAATTTTATAATGCTTTTGTTTGTATTAAGATCCCTTTGCTTGAGAGAAATTTTTCACGAAAATGTTTTTTTTAAAGTTTATTGTCGTCTCCGTTTCAGATTATTATTTTTTCTGTCTCAGAATTGAACAAGTCTTTTTTTCTGGTTGAAGTTTAGAAAATCTGCCTATCTGTTTTAAGAGCAAAGAAAACAGAGTGTAGTGTTATATGTGCAAAAAACTGTTGCCACTATACAAAAGGAGGCTACAATGGGATTTTTTAATTTTGTTAAAGCAGTTGGCGAAAAGCTTGGTATTGGGGATCATGCACCAGAAGAAAAAGATTTTAAAGCTGCATTTGATCGTTTTCAACTTGACACAGAAAAAGTGAATATTCAGGTTGAAAATGATAAAGCTGTTTTGAGTGGTGAGGTTCCAGATAGGGAAACATTGGAAAAAGCACTTTTAGTAGTTGGTAATGCGCAGGGTATTTCTTCTGTTGATATTGACCAATTAAAAATTACAGATACTGCAGCTGAGAAAGCTTCTCGTTTTTATGAAGTTAAATCGGGTGATAATCTTTGGAAAATTGCTGAAGAAGTTTATGGGAAGGGGCAAGGCCATAAAAACACATTCATTTTTGAAGCCAACAAACCGATGTTAAAATCGCCTGATAAAATTTATTCTGGACAAATTTTACGTATTCCTGAAATTGAGCACGCTTAATTAAAAAAGGATAAATTTTTTTACATTCCATTTTTGTTACACTAAAATGAAGAAGTGTGATTTTTTTTACACCTCTTCATTGATGTTAAAACGTTGATTAAATGGTTATGCAAGAATTTATTGAACAGGTGTTGATTTTACAGGTGATGCATCTCCTATAGCTTTCACAGAGAAATTAATATCAACAGTTCCTGCTTTTTCAAATGTTAATTTCGCGTTGATTTTATCACCCGGCTTGAATGGTTGTGAAAGCCCCATGAACATGATGTGATTACCACCAGGTTTCAGTGTAACTTCGCCATTTCCAGGAATTTCAACGCCGTTGTGCATTTTTTCCATTTTCATAATATCATTAACAACAGACATAGAATGAATTTCTGTTGTTTGTACTCCATCGGTTGATACAGAAACCAATCGATCTGGAGTGCTGCTATGGTTAATTATATAAAGATAACCACTACTAACTTTGATGCCTTGGGGTGTTGCACGCATCCAAGGATGAAGAATTTCTATATCTCCAATTTTATATTGTTGATCGTTGAGTTTATGTTGTTGAGCAGCTGCAGGTAAGGCTATAATACAAGAAAAAATAAGAGCACATGCAATATTTGTGACAATCTTTTTTAAAAAAGATTGTGCGTGAGCTGTATTGTTATATATACAGTTCCTTAGGCTCTTAACAATACATGTTATCATTGATTTACCCTCCTTTGTTAGATACATTTTTAAACGCTCTCTTTTCATATTTAGCAGAGTTTTTGTTTAAAAGAAAAGAAAGAATTTCTAAAGTTTCATTGTTGTTGCTCCGAAGAGGAAAAACATTGGATAGTTGCATTTTTAAGAAGGCGATAGGGCTTAAGAAGACAATATACTTAAAAGCGAAGAAATGGTCTTACAAATTTAAGAAATATATAGCTAAGAAAGGGAATATATTGGTTCTCTTCAAAGGCTAGTTAAAAAAATATTAAACAATAAAGCTGTTAGGAATAAAGGTGTGTAGAAGATATGACAGATACTATCCTTACAAATTAAGAATCTTTAGTAAAAGATTTTAGTATTATGGGAATGAATATGAAAAATGCTTTCTCATTATGAGTGTAGGGATATAATCTTCATAAGCGATAGAGTGAAGAAAAGCTTATAATATTTATAATATAAATCTTTAGCGCTTGAGAAATCCTTTCATAAGATGACTTCTTGTAGCTATGAGAAGTTTATTGTCCTTATGTTTTAATTTTTATAGAATATATTTTGATAAGAGATAAGATATGTTACTATGTCCACGTTTTTAATAAATTATGGTATTTACACGTAAGTAGAATGCCTCTTTTAGAAGAAAAATTTTATTTTAGGAATGTTTCTCTCATTGTTCTCTTGTAGCGATAAGAGCCTGTTCTTATATACGAACCAGCAAGGCTGTTGCAGCTTGCGATTTTAATTATGTAATTTGAAGTGAAATGCAGGCTTTATTAAGGAGCTGTCTTAGGAAGATGCTTGATGAAGGTTGAGGTAGCTTGCTGAATGGAGATAAAATATGGCAAAAGTAATTGGTATTGATTTGGGGACGACTAACTCTTGTGTTGCTGTTATGGATGGCAAAAACGCAAAGGTTATTGAAAATTCAGAAGGGGCGCGAACGACGCCTTCTATTGTTGCCTTTACTGATGGAGGAGAGCGGCTTGTCGGACAGCCTGCTAAACGGCAAGCAGTTACGAATCCTGAAGGAACAGTTTTTGCAGTTAAACGTCTTATTGGACGCCGCTTTGATGATCCTATGGTTGAAAAAGATAAAGCGCTTGTTCCTTATAAAATTGTTAAAGGTGACAATGGCGATGCATGGGTTGAAGAAACGGGTAAAAAATATTCTCCGTCACAAATTTCGGCAATGATTTTACAAAAGATGAAAGAAACTGCTGAATCTTATCTTGGTGAAAAGGTTGAACAAGCAGTTATTACTGTTCCTGCTTATTTCAATGATGCACAACGTCAAGCGACTAAAGATGCGGGTAAAATTGCGGGGCTTGAGGTTTTGCGCATTATAAATGAACCGACAGCAGCAGCGTTAGCGTATGGTTTAGATAAAAAAGATGGAAAAACGATTGCTGTTTATGACCTTGGTGGTGGTACATTTGATATTTCTGTACTTGAAATTGGGGATGGCGTTTTTGAAGTAAAGTCAACCAATGGGGATACATTTTTGGGTGGTGAAGACTTTGATATGCGTCTGGTTGGTTATTTTGCTGATGAATTTAAGAAAGAACAAGGGATTGATCTGAAAAATGATAAACTGGCATTGCAACGCTTAAAAGAAGCTGCAGAAAAAGCAAAGATTGAACTTTCTTCTTCACAGCAAACTGAAATCAACTTACCATTTATTACAGCAGATCAATCTGGTCCGAAACACTTAACGATGAAATTGACTCGGGCAAAATTTGAAGCGCTTGTTGATGATTTAGTTCAGCGCACTATCGAACCTTGTAAAGCAGCATTGAAAGATGCAGGACTAAAAGCTGGTGAGATTGATGAAGTTGTTTTAGTGGGCGGTATGACACGTATGCCCAAAATTCAGGAAGTTGTAAAAAGTTTCTTTGGCAAAGATCCACATAAAGGTGTTAACCCTGATGAAGTGGTGGCGATGGGTGCTGCTATTCAAGGGGGCGTATTACAGGGTGATGTAAAAGATGTATTGTTGCTAGATGTAACGCCTTTATCTTTGGGAATTGAAACATTGGGCGGGGTTTTTACACGTCTTATTGAGCGTAATACCACTATTCCCACAAAGAAATCGCAAGTTTTTTCAACTGCTGATGATAATCAGAATGCTGTGACTATTCGTGTTTTCCAAGGCGAACGCGAAATGGCTCATGATAACAAATTACTCGCTCAGTTTGATCTGGTTGGTATTCCACCAGCACCACGTGGTGTACCGCAAATTGAGGTCACTTTTGATATTGATGCGAATGGTATTGTCAATGTTTCAGCGAAGGATAAAGGAACCGGTAAAGAACATCAAATTCGTATTCAAGCATCAGGTGGTTTAAGTGATGCTGATATTGAAAAAATGGTCAAAGATGCAGAAGAGCATGCGGCTGAAGATAAAAAGCGTCGTGAGGGGGTTGAGGCTAAAAATCAAGCGGAAGCTCTTATCCATTCAACAGAAAAATCGCTTACAGAATATGGTGATAAAGTATCAGCTGAAGAGAAAGAGCAGATTGAAACGGCAATATCTGATTTAAAATCTGCGCTTGAGGGTACTGATACTGGAGAAGTAACAACAAAAATGCAAAAATTAGCAGAAGTTAGTATGAAGCTTGGACAAGCTATGTATGAAGCGTCTCAAGCAGCAACGTCCGATACTGAAACAGATACAAAGAATAACGATGATGTTGTTGATGCTGATTTTGAAGAAGTTAATGATAAAAAGAAGTAGTACAGGACAATGTATTGATCAATAAATAACCCCAGCCTTTGAAATATAAGGCGGGGCTTTATTATTTAAGATAAGTTGCAAGTTTGTTATTAAAAATATAAATTGAAAGTGAAAATTATCCATGAAAATGGATGACACAAAATTATCAGGAATACATGATGAAAATTGATTATTATGAAGTTCTTGGCGTAACTCGTGAGTGTGATGATAAGAAGTTAAAGTCTGCTTTTCGTAAGTTAGCAATGCAGTATCATCCAGATCGCAACGCGGGGGATAAAGAAGCAGAGCGGAAATTTAAAGAAATTGGTGAAGCTTATGAAGTTCTGAAAGATCCTCAAAAACGTGCCGCCTATGATCGATTTGGTCACGCAGCTTTTGAAAATAGCGGCCGCGAAGGAGGAAATCCCTTTGGAGGGTTTGCTGCAAGTGGCGGATTTGCTGATATTTTTGAAGATTTTTTTGGCGAAATTATGGGAGGAATGCAGCGTAAGCGCAGTGATGGTCGTGAACGTGGTGCAGATTTAAGTTATAATATGGAAGTAACCTTGGAAGAGGCCTTTTCAGGAAAAACTGCACAAATTAATATTCCCAGTTCCGTTACTTGTGATATGTGTGAAGGCTCAGGTGCAAAAAAGGGCTCTAAACCACAAGTTTGTGGAACTTGTCATGGTTCTGGTCGTGTGCGTGCTGCACAAGGTTTCTTCTCCATTGAAAGAACATGTCACGTGTGTCATGGGCGGGGTGAAACCATTACTGATCCATGTCCAAAGTGCCAAGGAACCAGAAGAATAGAAAAAAAGCGCTCATTGAGTGTGAATATTCCTGTTGGTATTGAAGATGGTACGCGTATTCGTCTTTCTGGTGAGGGAGACGCTGGTATTCGTGGTGGTCCTAGTGGTGATCTTTATATTTTTCTTTCTGTTAAACCGCATGAATTTTTTCAACGTGAAGGAGCAGATTTACATTGTCGTGTTCCTATTTCAATGGTTACAGCAGCTTTAGGAGGAGAATTTGAAATTTCTGATCTTGAAGGTGTTAAAGCGCGTGTAAAGATTCCAGAAGGAACACAACATGGACGTCAATTCCGCCTTAAAGGTAAAGGAATGCCAATGTTACGTCGCCAGCAAGCAAGGGGTGATCTTTATATTCATATCACGATTGAAACACCACAGAAACTAACGCAAGAGCAACGTGATTTGTTGCAAAAATTTGAAAAAATTTCAAACCATGATAATTCACCGCAATCGCATGGTTTTTTTGCACGTATGAAAGAATTTTTTGAGAGTATTTCTGGTGTTTAAGTGCAAACTGTAAAATTGTTCAGTAAGCGACGAGAAATGATAAGCTATAAAAATAAAATTTGCGTGCTCTTTAAGTGAAAGATTGTATATTTTTGCTACCGTAAATTGATGTTTTTTTGAGAGAAAGAACAAATAATCTCTCAGGAGAGAAGAGAAAAGTTTGATCTTACTCTAAGATGTTTTACACAACGATTTTCATGTTGTGATGAGATGAATTGAGTGGTTATTTGTTTTTCTTTTAGAATGTTTTTTGTGTTTTTGGATGATATAGAACCCCGTAAGGTAAAAATGCACTGAAATGATTTTGCGGGCTTTGCAAGAAGATTGGTTAGGATTAAAATAGTGGATTATGCCACAAGTTTTAGAAAAACCGCTTTTCCTATAACATATATGGGAGCAAGAATTCTCAATTACTGTTTTTGATTCCAATAATTTAAAAAGAAGACGAATTTTGTAGTAAAAATTTTTGCTTATTGGATGTGGATATTTTGATAACTCCCTTACTTTTTATATGCGCTAATTTGACAGTTCATACCATCATAATCAAAAATTTTATATTCTTCTTAAAAATCAAGAGTTGGGTATCTCTAGATTCATTGTTAAACATTCTATAATAGGATAAAAGGGAAGTTTAAATATACACTTGGTGTAGATTCAAAATTTTTCTTTCAAACTTTATACATAAGGTCATAAAGCAATGGCATGTTGTACATCTATGGTATTTTTTTCTGTCAATTCTTTTGAAGGAAATTGTTTTTGTGGTATCTCATGCTTATTCCACTCGTAATTTAAAGAGAAGTTAATGATTTTTAGGGGAGACAACAGATAAAACAAAATATGTTTTCACTTTTCCTAAATTCTACTTAAGAAATGGTAAAAAGTGATGAGGAGGCTCTTTTTATGAATGATGTTGAAAGCAATATTGCTGATGCTTTTGAAATACAAGCAGCGTTTTTGTCGTCTGCTTTACCTTATATGCAAAAATACGAGAATGAAACAGTTGTAGTAAAATATGGCGGTCACGCTATGGGTGATGCTACTTTAGGGCAAGCATTTGCGCGTGATATTGCTTTGTTGAAGCAATCAGGTATTAACCCTGTTGTTGTTCATGGTGGTGGTCCTCAAATCGCTAAAATTTTGATGAAAATGGGAATTGAGTCACGGTTTGAAAATGGTTTACGCGTGACCGATGAACGGATCGTTGAAGTTGTTGAAATGGTTTTGGCGGGGTCTATAAACAAGGAAATAGTTGCTCTTATCAATGCTGAAGGTGAATGGGCAATAGGGCTGTGCGGTAAAGATGGCAATATGGTTTTTGCTAAAAAGGCTTATAAAACTGTGATTGATCCCGATTCGCATATTGAACGTGTTTTAGATTTAGGGTTTGTTGGGGAACCTGTTGAAGTTGATCGCACGTTGCTAGATCTTTTGGCATGTTCTGAAATGATTCCAGTTCTTGCCCCTGTCGCTCCAGGCCGTGATGGAAAAACCTATAATATTAATGCTGATATTTTTGCGGGAGCCATTGCTGGTGCATTAAAGGCCAAACGTCTTTTGTTTTTGACTGATGTTCCTGGTGTATTAGATAAACAGGGAAAGCTTTTAAAGGAATTGACAGCTTCAGAAGCTGAAAATCTCATTAAGAATGGAACTATTTCGGGGGGAATGATTCCAAAAGTAGAGACTTGTATAAAAGCCCTTCAAAATGGTGTTGAAGGTGTTGTCATTTTAAATGGTAAAACGCCCCATTCTGTTTTGTTAGAACTGTTTACTGAACGAGGAGTCGGAACACTTATTGTTTCATAAGGTGTACAAAAATTGAAGAATGAGGCTTTTCATGGTGAATATACAAAAGTTCAAACGTCCCTTATGCAGCAAACAAGAATTTGTATTATTTGTTGCAACAATATTGTGGGGCATTACATTTTTAGCGATTCATATAGCGGTACGTTATAGTGGGCCTCTCTTTTTTGTTGGATTTCGTTTTTTTGTTGCATCACTTATATGTGGAGCTATTTTTTGGCGTTCTTTGAAAAGTATAACTGTATATGAAGTTTTTGCAGGGGGGGCTATTGGTTTAGGAATGTTTTTGGGGTACGCTTTGCAGGCAGCGGGACTTCAAACTGTTATGAGTAGTCAAGTGGCTTTTATTACAGCACTTTATGTGCCGATGGTTCCGATATTGCAATGGATTGTGTTTAAAAAGCCCCCTCGTTTTGCTTGTTGGATTGGCATTATTCTTGCTTTTATTGGGCTTGTGCTTGTTTCTGGACAAAAGTTGGAAAAGTTTGATGCTTCAAAAGGTGAAATTTTAACTTTATTAGGAGCTGTAGCAATTGCTGGAGAAGTTATACTCATTGGAATTTTTGCCAGCAAAGTTGATAGCCGGCGTGTGACAATTGTACAGTTATTTTTTTGTGGTTTCTTTTCATTTTTGTCTATGCCTTTGATGGGTGAAACAATACCACAGTTTTCATGGATATGGGTAAGTATTGGAATAGGCTTGGCATTAATGAGTGCTATCATTCAATTAGCTATGAATTGGGCGCAAAAATCTATTTCACCTACACGTGCAACACTCATTTACGCAGGTGAACCTGTATGGGCTGGTATTGTTGGACGTTTAGCAGGTGAACGTTTGTCCTCTTCAGCTTTATTAGGGGGGATACTCATTTTAATTGGAATCATTGTAGCTGAATTACAACCTTCACAATGGCGTAAAAAAGAAAAAATGGTTAAAAAGACGGATTAATTCTATCTCTCTCCTGTTATGACTTATTCTATGGCGTTTTTATTTCGAGCGTCCTGTTTCATTATTCGTTTTTTATTTTGCTCATAAAAGTCTTATTTTTTAGGCTATAAAGCGTTATATTTTTAGAAGCTTTTTTCGTTTATATTCTTTTAAATGTGTTCAATAAGACGTAATTGGTCTTTGCGTTTTATATTATTCTTTGCTAAATCGCCTTATATGACAGTAGATCGTAATCATATCCGTAATTTTTCCATTGTGGCACATATTGACCATGGAAAGTCAACTTTAGCTGATCGTTTGATTCAAATGACAGGAGGGCTTGAGACACGTGAAATGAAAGAACAAGTGCTCGATTCGATGGATATTGAGCGCGAACGTGGAATTACTATTAAAGCACAAACGGTGCGTTTACACTATAAAGCAAGGGATGGTAAAATTTATATTTTAAATCTTATTGATACACCAGGTCATGTGGATTTTGCTTATGAAGTTTCACGGTCATTAGCAGCTTGTGAAGGATCGCTGTTGGTGGTGGATGCTAGCCAAGGTGTAGAAGCGCAAACGTTAGCAAATGTTTACCAGGCTATTGATAATTCTCATGAGTTGGTTGTTGTTCTCAATAAGGTAGATCTTCCAGCTGCAGAGCCTGAGCGCATTAAGGAACAAATTGAAGATGTGATAGGCATTGATGCATCTGAGGCTATAGAAATATCGGCAAAAACAGGTTTGGGTGTTCCAGATGTGTTAGAAGCGATCGTTACACAATTACCTTCTCCGCATACCGGCGATGTGAAGAAACCTTTAAAGGCAATGTTGGTTGATAGTTGGTATGATAGTTATCTTGGGGTTATTGTGTTAGTACGGGTGGTAGATGGTACCTTAAAAAAAGGTCAAATCATTCGCATGATGGGAACAGGCGTTAAATATCCTGTTGAACGCGTTGGTGTGTTTACGCCTAAAATGGTGCCGGTTGATGAATTAGGACCAGGAGAGATTGGTTTTATTACTGCTTCTATCAAAGAGGTTGCAGATACGCGGGTTGGGGATACGATTACCGAAGAACGTCGTCCTTGTGAAAATGCTTTGCCTGGTTTTAAACCTGCGCAACCAGTTGTCTTTTGTGGACTTTTTCCCATTGATGCGGCTGATTTTGATGATTTACGTGCAGCCATGGGAAAATTGCGCTTAAATGATGCAAGCTTTTCTTTTGAAATGGAAACATCAGCAGCTTTAGGATTTGGCTTTCGTTGTGGTTTTTTAGGGCTTCTTCATCTTGAAATTATTCAAGAACGATTGGAGCGCGAATTTAATTTAGATTTAATTGCAACAGCACCTTCCGTTGTTTATCGTATGAATATGAATGATGGTTCTGTCAAGGAACTCCATAATCCAGCAGATATGCCTGATGTTATTAAAATTTCTTCCATTGAAGAACCGTGGATTCGGGCAACAATAATGACGCCTGATAACTATCTTGGTTCAATTTTAGAGCTTTGCCAAGAGCGGCGAGGGATACAGGTTGATTTGTCCTATGTTGGGACACGTGCTATGGTGACATATGATTTACCATTAAATGAAGTTGTTTTTGATTTTTATGACCGTTTAAAATCAATTTCAAAAGGTTATGCTTCCTTTGATTATCAGATGAAAGATTATTCGGAGGGAGATTTAGTGAAAATGTCTATTTTAGTAAATGGCGAGCCTATCGATGCATTATCGATGCTTGTACACCGCACTATTGCCGAAAAGCGTGGGCGTTCATTATGCGAAAAACTGAAGGATCTTATTCCTCAACATATGTTTCAGATTCCAATTCAAGCTGCAATTGGCGGTAAAATCATTGCACGTGAAACAATTCGCGCTTTACGTAAAGATGTAACGGCTAAATGTTATGGGGGTGATGTGACGCGAAAACGCAAACTTTTAGAAAAACAAAAAGAAGGTAAAAAACGAATGCGTCAATTCGGAAAAGTAGAAATTCCACAATCAGCTTTTATTCAAGCACTTAAAATGAGTAAGTAATGAAGAAAGGAGACTTATTCCTTTATCAGAATTTTTTGCATTTTTTGTTTATGCGTTAGCGTTTTTAAAAAGTGTGTTCTAGTCACGCAAAAGATCATTAATGGATGTTTTTTCTCGTGTTTTTTGATCAACACGTTTTACTATAACAGCACAGTAAAGGCTTGGTCCTACTAAACCGTTTGGGAGTGGTTTTCCAGGAAGTGAACCCGGTACAACAACACTATAGGCGGGAACTTCTCCTATAAAAATCTCTCCTGTTGTACGATCAATGATCTTTGTCGATTTTCCAATAAAAACCCCCATCCCTAAGACAGCACCTTCACGAATAATACAGCCTTCAACGATTTCAGATCGCGCTCCGATAAAGCAATGATCTTCAATAATTGTTGGGTTTGCTTGTAATGGTTCTAAAACACCTCCAATGCCAACGCCACCAGAAAGATGAACATGTTTACCAATTTGTGCACAGGAGCCAACAGTTGTCCATGTATCCACCATTGTTCCCTCATCGATAAAGGCACCAAGATTTACAAAGGATGGCATTAAGATAACGTTGGGTGCAATATAGGCAGAATGACGCACAATTGCTCCAGGAACGGAACGAAAATTTGTTTTTTTAAAATCAGTTTCTTGCCAACCAGAAAATTTTGGAGGAACTTTATCCCACCAATATGTTCCATTAATTCCACCAGTAATCATTTGCATAGGGTTGAGTCGAAAAGAGAGTAGAACAGCTTTTTTCAACCACTGATGAACATACCATTGTCCATTTTTTTTACGTTCCGCTACACGGATTTCACCTTTATCAAGAAGATTTAATATATGTTCAACACTGTCACGAATTTCACCTTTTGTGCTAGTATTGATAGAATCGCGGTCATCAAATGCTTTTTCAATAATGATTTCGAATTGTGAAAGATTGGTCATAACAAGAATTCCGTTAAATAAGTTGAAAGCTTCAAGATTTATTCTTTATGACCTACGCGAAGAAATATCTCCAGTCAATAAAACGATGAGAAAGTAGGATACTGTATGAAAAAAGGCTATAAAGTAAAAAAAGAAGAAGAACAAAAGAATTGGACACCATTTTTTCAGGTAAAAGATACTTTAAAACAGGGATATAAAGTTTCTGATTCAGCCCAGATACATTCGTCCGCTTATCGTTTGGCTTATATGGATCAAGAGTTTATGATGCGTCCAGAGCTACGCTCACAACGTATAGGTCTTGAATTTTTAAAGCCAGAAATAATACTTAAAGAATATGATATCCAATCAACAGTTGTTTTATTTGGTGGTGCACGTATTCCTGAATCTGGGCAAGTAGCGTGGGCAGCAAAAAATGAAATACAAAAGAAAAATTTGCAGGCTATGTCACCTTATTATGATATGGCAAGAGAATTTGCACGTTTATGTTCATGCTATTCTGCTACGACTGAATATCGTGAATTTGTTGTTGTCACAGGGGGAGGGCCGGGGATAATGGAAGCAGGAAATCGTGGTGCTTGTGATGTTGGAGCGCCCACGATTGGTTTGAATATTATTTTACCCCATGAGCAAGAGCCTAATTCTTATGTAACACCACATTTATGCTTTAATTTTCATTATTTAGGAATGCGCAAAATGCATTTTCTTATGCGCGCGAAGGCATTAGCTGTTTTTCCTGGAGGGTTTGGAACTCTTGATGAATTATTTGAAGCATTAACGTTAATGCAAACGGAGCGTATAAAACAGATTCCGATCTTACTATTTGGCAAAGAGTTTTGGAACAATGCCATCAATTTTGAGCATCTGTCTGCACAAGGTACAATTTCTCCCTCAGATATTGATTTGATAAAATTTGTTAATACAGCAGCAGAAGCTTTTGAAGAAATTCGTTCTTTTTATGGGCTTCCTTAGTGTTTTTGAAGAATGTATTTGTGTGAATGCGTTAATATTCCACTTTGGTTAAATAAAGTCCTGAAGATGGTGCAACAACACCGCAACGTGTACGATCTTTAGCATGAAGAGCGGCTTCAAGATCTTGCGCTGTCCAGCGCCCGATGCCAACTTCCATGAGGCTCCCCGCAAATGAACGAATTTGACGGTGAAGAAAAGAGCGTGCTTGCGCATAGAGAAAAATTTCTTCTCCTTCCCTTTTCACATCAAGGCGTTCAAGAGTACGAATAGGGCTTTTGGCTTGGCAATGGACTGAGCGAAAAGTGGTAAAATCATGTTTTCCTACAAGTTTTTGCGCTGCTTCATGCATAGCTTCGGCATTGAGGAGTTTTGGTATCCACCATACACGTTTAGCATTTAGGGCTGGTGGAGAGCGACGATTGAGAATTTTAAAGAGATAATGACGTCTTATAGCAGAAAATCGCGCATCAAAGTCATCTGAAACGTTTTCCACATTTAAGATAGAAATATCTTCCTTCTGTTTGCGTAAATAAGCATTAAGCGCATCGCATACCGTATGCGTGTGCCAGTTTTTTATAAAATCGACATGCGCTACTTGTCCAGTAGCATGTACACCTGCATCTGTTCGGCCAGCTGTCGTGATGGTCAATTGTTGTCCAGTAAAATGAAAAATTGCCTGTTCAAGCGCTCCTTGTATGGTATGAAGCTTTGTTTGGCGTTGCCAGCCAGCATAATTTGAGCCATCATATTCGAGGGTAAGTTTAAACCGCGGCATATCAAAAAACAGCAGAAATACGGGCGCCTCGCAAAAATGTTGCGCACTCAAGAGCTTTACCGCCAGATCTTTGCAGATGCGTTATTTCAAGACGCCCTTGTCCACAATGAATAATTAAAGAATCTGGTTCTATGTGACCAATTTCAAGAGAAGGACCCGCTTTTAAACAACTTCCAAGAATTTTGACGCGTTCTTCTTTATCCGCAATCTTCATGTTACACCAACAACCAGGAGAGGGAGAAAGCGCACAGATATGCCTGTGAATCAGTTCTGCAGGCATTGTCCAATCAATACGGGTTTCTTCTTTTGTAATTTTGGCTGCATAGGTTACGCCTTGTTCTGATTGTGGGATAAATTTTAGTTGTCCTTTTTCAAGAGCTGATAGAGCTTCTATTATAAGTTCCGCACCGATATGTGAAAGTTTGTTTGAAAGCGCAGCAGTAGAGGTGTTATTTGTGATAGGAATGGAGCGAGAAAAAGCAATAGGTCCTGTATCAAGTCCTTCATCCATTTTCATAATCGTCATTCCAGTTTCTTTATCACCTGCCATAATTGCACGTTGAATAGGTGCAGCACCACGCCAACGTGGCAAGAGTGAAGCATGGGCATTAAAGCAACCAAAGCGTGGTGTTTCAAGAATAGTTTTTGGTAAGAGAAGCCCATAGGCAACAACAACAGCGGCATCAATAGAAAGTGCTGCAAATTGCTCTTGCTGTTCGGCTGTTTTAAGTGTTTGGGGTGTGAATATAGGAAGAGATTTTTCTTGCGCTGCATTTTGAACAGGTGAAGGAACCAATTTAAGTCCACGACGCCCTGCAGGACGAGGAGGTTGGCTATAAACAGCAACGATATCATGCCCTGCTTCCAATAAAGCATGTAAAATGGGAACAGAAAAATCAGGCGTTCCCATAAAACTTAATCGTAATGCCATTACAAAATTGCTTCCTGTACTTTTTTTTCTTTTGCACGTTTTTTAAATTTCCGTATCACCATATCACGTTTGACTTTTGAAATGTAATCAATAAAAAGGCGACCATTTAAATGATCGATTTCATGTTGTAAGCAAGTAGCTAGAAGATCATCTGCTTCAATTTCTATCTGTTTTCCTTCGCGATCTTGATAGCGGACACGAAGGCTTTTAGGGCGTTCAACTTCCGCATAATATTCAGGAATAGACAGACAACCTTCTTTATAAATACTGTGTTCATCTGAAAGCGACAAAATCTCTGGATTGATAATAACAAATGGATCTTTTTTTGTGTCATTTTGAGAGACATCTATAACCAACATACGTATTGGTACACCAATTTGAATAGCGGCAAGACCAATGCCTTTGGCATGGTACATAGTCTCCAGCATATCATCAATGAGCTTTTGGAGCGCTGAATCAATATGCTCGATAGGTTTGGATATTTCCCGTAAAATTGGATCAGGTAAAATAACTAAGGGTCTCATTGACATATGTACAGATTAATCAATAGTTTAATATCGGTCAATATTGAATAACGGATTCTTATACTTTTTTACGATAAGAGCGTTATATTACTTTTCATGTTTGATTCGTTTTTTTCTTTTATGTTCATGGATGGGACTTTTGTGCAACCGATAGTTCTCCTTTTCCTTCTATTCATTTTTTTCGCATTTTTTATGTTGATATATTCTCATAGAAAAAAAGTCCTTTTAGAAAAGGAAACTGGTGAACGCGCCCGTGAAGTACAAATGCAAATGGCTACATTGCTAAAAACACAAGCTGAAATGCAAGGGCGGATGCAAACGATGGCAGAAATTTTTGGTCAAAGGCAGGCTGAATTGAATAAGTCACTCAGTGAGCAACTCAATGGTATGACAACAAGTTTAGGCAAAACGCTTCAAGTACAGACAAAGTCTACATATGAAAATTTAAATCGTTTACAAGAACGTCTAGCGGTGATTGATGCGGCACAAAATAATATTCAATCGCTCACAGGGCAGGTTGTTCAGTTGCAGGCCATTTTAAACAATAAGCAAACACGTGGGACTTTTGGTCAAGGGCGCATGGAGGCAATTATTGCTGATGCTTTACCAGCAAATTCTTATGTTTTTCAGGCAGTTCTTTCAAATGGTAAGCGTCCAGATTGTCTCATTCATATGCCGAATAAAGCGCCTTCTCTTGTCATTGATGCTAAATTTCCTTTAGAAGCTTGGAATGCTATGCGTAAAGCAACAGCAGCACAAGAGCGTCAGGAAGCAGAACGTCAGTTTCGTACTGATATGGAAGTACATATTCGTGACATCGCACAAAAATATTTGATTGCTGGAGAAACGCATGACACTGCTTTTCTTTTTGTACCATCAGAATCGATTTTTGCAACAATTTATGAAGATTTTGAACCTTTAGTCCAAAAAGCCAATCGGGCACATGTCATTATTGTTTCGCCATCTTTGTTAATGTTATCTGTTCAGGTTGTACAAACGATTATGAAAGATGCACGGATGCGTGAACAAGCGCATTTGATTCAGTCGGAAGTAGCAAAATTGATGGAAGATTTTGGGCGAATGGATACACGTGTTCGTGCATTACAAAAGCATTTTTATAAAGCTGGGGAAGATATAGAAGGGATTTTAATATCATCTTCTAAAATTATGAAAAGAGCTAATCGTATTGAAACTTTCGAATTAAAAGAGAAAAATTCTCATCCAGAAAAAATGACAACACCACTTCAATCACAAAAAATGCATTTGGTTGAGGAAGAATAAAGTAAGTCTTTTAGTCGTCATAAGTTTTGTGTATATCCTTTATGGATTGGTAATAGTTTTTTATTATCTGTACTTTACTTTATTCTCTAATGAGAGGAAGAAAAGATATGCGGCACCTTTTGTTTTTAGGGGCAGTGGTGTTTCTGTTGGGGGGCTGTGCAACAAGCTCTCGTATCTATACGAACAATGCTTGCGTTATTTTGGCCCAAAAAAATGGTTTTTTTGATAATTGGGGAAAGGCTTCTAAAAGAGCAGAAATGCACTATGGAATTCCTATGTCTATTATTCTTGCAACCATTAAGTCGGAATCAGATTTTCGTTACAATGCACGTCCTCCACGAAAAAAATTGCTTGGTTTTATTCCATGGAAACGTCGGTCGACAGCCTATGGTTATTCCCAAGCACTTGACAGCACATGGGCAATGTATCTCCGCTCTACAGGAAAGACTTTTGCGCGGCGAACCAATTTTGCAGATGCCGCAGATTTTATTGGTTGGTACCATCGCCAAACTGTGCAACGCAATGGTGTAAAATTTAATGATGCTTATAGACTGTATTTAAACTATCATATGGGGCATGGTGGTTATGCACGTAGTAAAGGATATATAAACAATGCACTGGCACAAAAAGCGCAACGTATGGCAGATCTATCGAGACTTTATGAACAACAATTACAGACATGTGGATGGCGTTAAAGAGACTTATCAAGATTTCTAATATAGAAATTGGATTGGTTATGAGATAAATTTAAATAGAGCATCTCATACAGTTTGAATGCGTAAGTCTGATTTTTGATTGCCTCATTAAGGTCATGAGAGATAGAATTTTGGTATAGATTCGTATCACGTAAAGAATGTTTTATAACAGCTTTGATGAAAAAGAATGTTAAAGTTAAGAGATACCAAATTTAAGATAAAAGCAAGATAAAGAAACAAATATTGTTCCCTAACAGATTCATGGCAATAAGAGTAAAGCCAAAGGCAACCGTATTTTTTTAATGGGAAACAGTTATAAAAATCTAAAAACGAAATTACTCCTCCTTCTTTTACCTAGAGAGGAAAATGCTAGATTATGCTTTTACAAAAAGGTTTTTGTCATTTTTAAAAAGCAATTTAATGTAGAGTTACGATTTGTAGTTCATGTTCATTAGCTCCAGCAAGAGCGATAGAGCGCTCATCGGATAAAATAATAGGATAACCTGTCTCAGCAAAGAGGGCCCATATTGTAATGCCTGGGGTCATTGGCGGAAGATCTGGAAAATTTTTAGCCAAGTCATCTGTACAAACTTTTTTTAAATAAGCAATTTGCCCCACATCAGAGGAGGATACATCTTGCAACGATAAGTTTTGTTTATGCTCTCCCATTTTACTGTTCCTTTACGCTTTAACTTTTATAACTCATCACTACTTACATTGATAGGAATATGCTTTGTTTGTTTTTTTGATTTTGGTTGGTATAGATTAATAGATAAAAGACCATTTTTCAACTCAGCATTTGTAACATGCATTCCCTCAGCAAGAACAAAAATACGTTGAAACTGACGTGCAGCTATACCGCGATATAAATATTGGTGGTTTTGATTGTCTGTTTGCTTACCATAAATGATCAATTGATTATCATCTAGTAAAATACTGAGGTTATCAACTTTAAATCCAGCAACAGCCAAAGTTATGCGTATATGGTTTGCATCATCACTCTTATGTAAACGTTCAATATTATAAGCTGGATAAGCTTCATCAGCTTTACCAATACGTCGCAATGTTTTTTCTACTGTTTCAAATCCTAAAAGAAAAGGATTGGAGAAAGGCGTCGCATGTGTCATTGTACATATCCTCTTCAAAGCGACTTGACTTGATCAAACTTAAAAAAGCGTCTGTTGTACTTCTCTCATATGGCAAGCGTGAATGATAACTTCAAGAGAGAAAATACAAGAGAGTTCAATGGCTCAAAAAACAATAAAATTGTCAAAGGCGCAACAATCTTCAGAAACATTGTATAGCAAAAAGGAAATTGCGGAAATATTTCGCCGTTTTTCTGTTCAACGCCCAACACCTAAGAGTGATCTTATTTATACAAATGTTTTCACTCTTTTGATTGCTGTTGTTCTTTCGGCGCAAGCGACAGATACAAGCGTTAATAAAGCGACAAAAGAATTATTTCGCTTTGCTGATAATCCGGAAAAGATGGTTGCATTGGGGGAAGAAGAGATAGCACATCATATTCGTACGATTGGTCTTTGGCGTGCAAAAGCGCGTAATGTTTATGCACTTTGTAACTGTTTGATTGATCACTATGATGGTCAAGTTCCTAATAATCGTGAAGCTCTTATGGCACTTCCTGGTGTAGGACGTAAAACAGCTAATGTTATTTTGAATGTTGCTTTTGGACAGCCTACATTGGCGGTAGACACACATATTTTTCGTCTTGGTAACCGTCTTGGTTTAGCACCTGGCAAAACACCAGATATTGTTGAAGAAAAGTTGCTAAAGATTATACCTGTCCGTTATCTTCATCATGCGCATCATTGGCTTATTTTACATGGGCGTTATATTTGTCAAGCGCGTAAAGCACAATGTACACAATGTATCATTGCTGATTTATGTAAAGCAGCAATGAAAACAAATGCTATTCCAGCACCGTTGGTTGAAGTTCAAGGTAACGGTGCTCCGATATTTTTTTGATATGGTCTTGCTATTTTGTGTATACTAGCTTATGAAAGCGCTGTTGAACCGTCCGGCAGGGCATGCCGTGGCTGTTTAAATGCTTATTCAGGCATTGGTCCGCCTGAGTGAAGAGGTTTTTATACTGAATCGAAGGTCCATTTGAAAATATTAATGTATGGAGTAGCAAAATGCCCAAGATGAAGACCAAATCATCCGCTAAGAAGCGTTTTAAAATCACTGCGTTAGGCAAAGTTAAAGTAGCAGCTGCAGGTAAGCGACACGGCATGATTAAACGTTCGAATAAATTTATTCGTGATGCGCGTGGAACAATGGTTTTGAGTGAACAAGATGCTAAGAAAGTTATTCAGCATTATTTGCCGAATGGTTCTTAAACCTTACGCTTTTGATTTTAAGGAGATTATTATATGGCACGTGTCAAAAGAGGTGTGACAGCGCACGCTAAACATAAAAAAGTTCTCAAACAGGCAGAAGGTTTTTACGGTCGGCGTAAGAATACCATTCGTACTGCTAAGATAGCGGTTGATCGTTCAAAGCAGTATGCTTATCGTGATCGCAAGAATAGGAAACGTACTTTCCGTGCTTTGTGGATTCAGAGAATTAATGCTGCTGTTCGTGCAGAAGGTTTAACCTATGGGCGCTTTATTGATGGCTTGTCAAAAGCAGGTATTGAGGTTGATCGTAAAGTTCTTTCAGATATAGCAATTCATGAGGCTGAAGCGTTTTCTGCTTTGGTTTCCTCTGCAAAGAAAGCTTTAGAGTATTTGAAGGATACAACGCCTAATGCTTTTGAAGGTGCTGTCAAATAAGCCAGTCGTGTTCTCTTAAAATATTCATTGATTCGAGGTCCCGTGCTGGTTATGACGAGTGCGGGATTTTTGTATTAAAAAAATAGGCACAAAGATGAGTGATATTGAGCGTCTGGAACAAGAAATTTGCTCGGCTTTAGAAGCAGCGAGTGATGAACAGGCACTTGAAACAGTGCGTATTGCGGCATTGGGCAAAAAAGGTAGTATTTCTGAAAAATTAAAAGCATTAGGGAATATGGACGCTGAAGAGCGGCAAAAAATTGGGCCTGTTCTTAATGGATTAAAAAATCGCATTTTAGAATTATGGGCACAAAAGCGTGACCTGCTAAAGCGCCAAGCAATGGATGCACGTCTTTCTCGTGAAAAAGTTGATATCACTTTACCTATTCGTTCTTCGCCTGTGGAACGGGGACGTATTCATCCTATCTCACAGGTCATTGAGGAAATTATAGCCATTTATACAAAAATGGGTTTCACTCTTGCAGAGGGTCCAGATATCGAAACGGATTATTATAATTTTACGGCATTGAACTTTCCTGAAGGGCATCCTGCGCGTGAAATGCATGATACTTTCTTTTTCGATGTTGATAAAACAGGAGAACGAAAGTTATTACGTACCCATACATCTCCTGTGCAAATCCGTACGATGGAAAAGCAGAAAGCTCCGATACGTATCATTATTCCTGGAAAAACATATCGGATGGATTCGGATTCAACACATTCGCCTATGTTTCATCAGGTAGAAGGTCTTGTTATTGATAAAACTTCCACCATTGCACATATGATGTGGCTTCATGAGACTTTTTGTAAAGCCTTTTTTGAAGTACCCTCTGTAAAGATGCGTTTTCGGCCTTCTTTCTTTCCTTTTACTGAACCCTCTATGGAAGTGGATATTCAATGTGATCGCTCTGGTTTAGAAGTTAAGTTTGGGGAAGGAAAGGATTGGCTGGAAATTTTAGGATGTGGAATGGTGCATCCTCATGTTTTGAAAAATGTTGGTTTAGATCCTGATGAGTATCAGGGATTTGCATGGGGAATGGGCATTGATCGTATTGCTATGTTGAAATATGGGATGCCTGATTTACGGGCTTTTTTTGATGCTGATCTGCGTTGGTTGGACCATTATGGTTTTCGTTGTTTTGATATGCCTGCTTTTTTCTCTGATTTAAGAAATAGGTGATCTTATCATAGCTTTGATGTGAGGTTTTAAAATGAAATTTACATTGTCTTGGTTAAAAGATCACCTAGAAACAGACGCGTCGTTGCAGGAAATTTGTGAAAAGCTAACGGCTATAGGTCTTGAGGTTGATCATATTGATGACCGTTCTTCTTTAAAAGCTTTTGTCATTGCAAAAGTTTTAACAGCAAAAAAACATCCAGATGCAGATAAACTTCAGATTTTATCGATAGATACTGGAACTGGTACACCGGTACAAGTTATTTGTGGGGCTCCAAATGCGCGTGCTGGACTTGTTGGTGTTCTTGCTTTACCAGGCACCTATGTGCCAGGACTTGATGTGACGCTATCAGTAGGTAAAATTCGTGGTGTTGAGAGTTTTGGAATGATGTGTTCATGGGGTGAGCTTGAATTATCAAATGAACATGATGGGATTATCGAGCTTCCAGACAACGCACCTATTGGAGAGTCATTTGCGGTTTACGCTGGTTTAGATGATCCAGTTATTGATATTGGTTTGACTCCTAATCGTTCTGATTGCGCAGGTGTTCGTGGTATTGCCCGTGATCTTGCTGCTGCTGGAATGGGAAAATTCAAAGCGTTATCCTTACCACAATTGGAGACGAGCTTTGAAACATCGCTAGATGTTTCTTTAAGCTTTTCGCAAAATACAGCCTTATGTTTAGGTTTTTCTTGGCGTGAAGTATGTAATGTTCAAAACAGTGCATCACCGCAATGGATGCAACAGCGTTTGAATGCAATAGGTTTAAGACCGATTAATGCGCTGGTTGATATAACCAATTACATCAGTTTTGATCTTGGTCGTCCACTTCATGTTTTTGATGCTGATAAGATTAAAGGCAATTTATGTGTACGTTGTGCTTATGAAGGTGAGCAGCTTCAGGCACTTAATGGTAAAACCTATAATTTGAGTGTTGAAGATTGTATCATTGCAGATGAAGAGGGGGTTGTTTCTATTGCTGGTATTATGGGGGGTGAAAGAACAAGCTGTGATGCGATGACACGACGTGTTATTATTGAGTCAGCACTTTGGGATGCGCAAAGTATTGCGCAGACAGGACGTACATTAGGTCTTATTAGTGATGCACGCTATCGGTTTGAACGGGGTGTTGACCCAGCTTTTATGGAAACGGGACTTGAAATTGCAACAGAATTAGCCTTACGTTTTTGTGGTGGTAAAGTATCTAAGAAGAGGGTTGTTGGTTATCAACAACCAGAAATCAAACAAATTGCTTTTCCTTTTTCTGAAATTAAACGTTTAACTCATTTGCAAATAGAGCGTGAACAAATCATAACTATTTTAACAAAGCTTGGATTTTGCGTTGAAGGAAAAGACGATGTGGTGATGGTTAAAGTTCCAACATGGCGCCCTGATATTTCTTATAAAACTGATTTAGTGGAAGAGGTGATGAGGATTTACGGACTCGATAAAATTACACCCATGCCATTGGAAAATTTTACAGAGAACACAAGTCCAAATTTAACAGTTTTGCAATTTCGTGCGCGTATTGCACGTTTGGCTTTAGCACATCGTGGTATGAAGGAAGCAGTGACTTGGTCTTTTATTTCTGAAAAACAAGCTCTGGCTTTTGGAGGTGGTCAAGCGCAACTTAAATTAGTCAATCCTATAGCAGCGGATATGTCCGTTATGCGTCCTTCTCTTTTGCCTGGTTTATTAGCGGCAGCACAGCGAAATGCGGATCGTGGTTTTCCAGATCTTGCTTTGTTTGAAGTTGCCGATATCTATGAGGATGATACACCTGATAAGCAACACCGTGTTGCAAGTGGGATTCGCCGTGGAACAGAACGATTTGAAGGTGTGGGGCGTTTTTGGGATGGGAATACAAAAGAAGTTGATGTTTTTGATGCAAAGGCAGATGCTTTTGCTATTTTAGATGCATGCGGTATAGATATTAGCAAGGTGCAAATTGAGATTGGAGCACCTAGTTGGTATCACCCTGGTCGTTCAGGGGTTATGAAGCTTGGATCAAAGATTATCCTTGGTTTTTTTGGCGTTCTTCATCCTGCTACATTAGAAAGGCTAGATGTCAGTGGCCCTTTATGCGGTTTTGAAGTGTTTTTAGATCAGATTCCAGTCTCCAAGAAAAAAATAACCAAAAGCCGTTCTCCTTTAAAATTATCACCTTTTCAAATGGTCCGGCGTGATTTTGCATTTATCGTTGATAAAACGGTTGCGTCTTCTCTTATTGTTCGTGCTGCAAGTGGAGCAGATAAAAAGCTTATTCATTCCGTACAGGTTTTTGATATTTTTGAAGATTCAAACCTTGGAGAAGATAAAAAATCTATTGCAATTGAAATTGCTATTCAGCCTATTGAACGGACTTTAACAGATAAAGAGCTGGAAGAAATTTCTTCAAAGGTAGTCAAAAATGTTACGCAAACAACCGGTGCATATCTTCGTTGTTGAGTGTATTTTGTCAAGTACTATGACTATTAAAAATTTAAATATATAAAGTTTAAGAGGAAGCAGTGTGGATTGCTTTTTTTAAAGCATTTAAGATTTCTCATTTTTTAAAAAAGATGTTCATTTCAAAATGAGATTTTTTCTTAACACACCAGATCTTTCTTAGAGAGAGAAAGATTGTTTTGAAATTACCTTTAAAATTTATTTTTTGTAAAAATCCTTCATTGCAAATAAAAAAGATAACTGTTATTTGTAAGTGATAATGCAAATCATTGGCAATAAAGAGAGAGTTAATGAACATAAAAAAATTGCTTATTATAGTCTTCACGAGTGTTATTTTTTTTACTCCAAATTTAGCTTTATGTGCTGGTAAATTTAAAGCTGTTACAACATTCACAATTATTGCTGATATGGCGCGAAATGTTGCAGGTGATGCTGCTGATGTTGAATCCATTACAAAGCCGGGTGCAGAAATTCACGAATATCAGCCAACGCCTCGCGATCTTATGCGTGCACAAGGTGCAAATCTTGTATTATGGAATGGGTTAGGGTTAGAGCTTTGGTTTGAAAAGTTTTTTCAAACTATAAAAGATGTTCCAAGTGTTGTTGTTTCAAAAGGTGTTGTACCAATTACAATTGGTGAAGGCCCTTTTAGTGGTAAGCCCAATCCCCATGCGTGGATGTCACCAACTTCTGCTTTAATTTACGTCGATAATATTCGCGATGCTTTTATAAAATACGATCCTGCAAACGCTAGCATTTATAAAGAAAATGCTGAAATTTATAAACAAAAAATTCGTGCAACCATTGACCCTATTAGAGCTGAATTAGCGGCTGTACCGCAAGATAAGCGTTGGCTCGTAACCAGTGAAGGTGCATTCAGTTATTTGGCGCGTGATTTTGATCTGAAAGAACTTTATTTATGGCCAATTAATGCTGATCAACAAGGGACGCCGCAGCAGGTTAAACATGTTATTGATATGGTTCGTAAATACAATATCCAAGCCGTTTTTTCTGAGAGCACTATTTCTCCTGCACCTGCAAAACAGGTTGCTAGGGAAACAGGCGCTAAATATGGTGGTGTTCTTTATGTGGATTCTCTAAGTGAGAAAAATGGTGAGGTACCAACCTACATTGATTTATTACGTGTCACAAGCAAACGTATTAGCGATGCCTTATTAGAGGGAGTAAAAAACCAATGATGGAATCTGGAATATTTGCCCAAGGGGTAACAGTAACATATCGTAATGGACATACAGCTTTACGTGAAGTGAACTTTGAAAGTCCAACAGGTTCTATTACGGCATTGGTTGGTGTAAATGGATCAGGAAAGTCGACATTATTCAAAGCAATTATGGGATTTGTACGCCCCTCAAAAGGAAAAATTCGCATATTTAATTTACCTGTTGAAGTCGCCTTGAAACAAAATCTCATTGCTTATGTTCCTCAAAGTGAAGAGGTTGATTGGAATTTTCCTGTTCTGGTTGAAGATGTTGTTTTAATGGGGCGTTATGGCCACATGAATTTTTTTCGCTATGCGCGAACACGAGATTATGAAGCTGTTCGTGTTGCATTAGAACGTGTTGATATGCTGGCGTTTGCTAAGCGCCAAATTGGTGAACTTTCTGGTGGCCAGAAAAAGCGCGTTTTTTTAGCACGTGCTCTTGCACAGCAGGCAAAAGCTATTTTACTAGATGAGCCGTTTACAGGTGTTGATGTGACAACAGAAGATAAAATCATCGCTTTGTTGCAAGATTTGCGTAAAGAGGGTGCTGTGATTTTAGTTTCTACACACAATTTAGGCTCTATTCGTGAATTTTGTGATCACACAGTTTTAATAAAGGGGACAGTTTTAGCTTCTGGATTAACAGAAACAGTCTTTACAAAGAAAAATCTTGAAAAAACTTTTGGTGGTGCTTTGCACCATCATATTTTTGATCTTCAAGGTATACAAAAGAATACTCTTTTCACACAAAATGAGCCATCTTCCATGCGTGAAAATATCCAAAAAGTGGAGCATGTTGCATGATTGATTGGCTGCTTGAACCATTAAGTTACCAATATATGGTAAATGCGATGTGGGTTTCCGGACTAGTTGGGTGTGTTTGTGCCTTTCTTTCTGCTTTCTTGATGTTAAAAGGGTGGTCATTGATTGGTGATGCGCTTTCCCATTCAATTGTTCCTGGAGTAGCAGGGGCTTATCTTTTGGAATTACCTTTTTCTCTTGGAGCTTTTTTTTCTGGTGGGCTTGCAGCAGCAGCAATGCTCTTTTTAAATCATCGGACAAAGCTGAAAGAAGATACCATTATTGGCCTCATTTTTTCTTCTTTTTTTGCTTTTGGATTGTTTCTAAAATCATTAAAACCGATGGCTGTTAATATTGATACTATTGTTTTGGGAAATATTTTAGCAGTCAGTTCATCAGATATTATACAATTGGCTTTTATTGGTTTTGTTTCTTTGTTCATATTGTTATTAAAATGGAAAGATCTTCTTGTTTCTTTATTTGATGAAACGCATGCACGTGCTATTGGATTAAACGTAAAGTTCTTGAAGGTTCTCTTTTTCACATTACTTGCTGCTTGTACTGTTGCTGCTATGCAAACAGTTGGAGCATTTTTGGTTATTTGTCTTGTCGTAACGCCAGGAGCAACAGCTTATCTTTTAAGTGATCGTTTTGTAAATGTTTTAATTATTGCTATTATAATTGGAACATTTACGAGCATATTCGGTGTTTATGTAAGTTACTTTTTGAATGCGCAGACGGGTGGTGTCGTGGTGCTTTTTCAAGCATTTTTGTTTATTCTAGCATTTATTTTTGCCCCTAAGCATGGTTTTATTGCGGCGCGTTTACGTATAAAAGCAGCAAAAAAAGGTATGGTAATATCATGATTGACCAATTACTTCTTCCTTTTCAATTTTCTTTTATGTTGAAAGGTATGCTTATTGTCATGATCCTTTCTATTCCAATGGCGATGCTTTCTTGTTTTCTCATTTTAAAAGGATGGGCCTTGTTAGGTGATGCCATTTCTCATGCGGTGTTTCCTGGTGTTGTTGTGGGCTATATGACAACGCCGTGGGTGATAGCATTTTTGACTTCTTTGCCATTTGCTTGGTTTCAAAATATGCGCTCGGCTAATATTACTATGGCTTTAATTACTTGCGGCGCTTTTGTTGCCGGTATGGTTTGCGCCCTTGCAACAGGTTTTTTAGGGAGCAATAGCCGGATTAAACAGGATACGGTGATGGGAGTTGTTTTTTCATCTATGTTTGGCTTAGGGCTTGTATTAGCAACATCTATTTATAGTAGCTTAGATTTGAACCATATCCTTTTCGGTAATCTTTTGGGTGTGAACTGGCTTGATATTACGCAAACTGCAATCATTTCTTGCATTGTCACTTTTATTTTAGGGGCAAAATGGCGCGATTTTATGTTGTATATTTTTGATTCTGTTCAAGGTCGTGCAATGGGATTACGAATCTCGATGCTTCATTACATCCTTTTAACGATGATTTCTCTTACAATTGTTGCAGCTTTAAAAGCTATTGGTATTGTTTTAGTGATTTCTTTGTTAATCGCACCGGGAGCAATTGCTTATCTTATAACGAAACGATTTTCTTTTATGTTGGTGATTGCTATGCTTGTTGCAGCTCTTTCTGGTTTTTTAGGAATTTATTTAAGCTTATTTATAGGATCTGATTCTGCTTCTACGATTGTATTAATTCTAACATTAATCTTTATAACCATTTTTTTATTGATGTTTTTTCGTCGACCAACGATGCAGGAAATTTAAGCATAGTTCATTTCTGCATATCAGCCATGCATTTTTGTGTATTGTCTCTTATTCCTGTTTTAATTAAAAAATAAAGCGCTAGATTGTTTTTCCTCCTAATATCTAGCAAGTGGATGCAGTGTGTATTCTCCCCCCAGAGCTGCATTCGTAACTAAGAGGCTGCATTGATTCAGTTCTGCAGCCTTTTTATTTTTTATATTCTAAAAAGTTTATTCTGATTTCTTGAAAACTTTGAGATAATTATCATATTCCATAGGCTGTTTTGTATTTTAGCAGAGATTATCACAGGATAATATATTTATGAATAGAGTGATTGTGCACTAAAACAGTATAAGAAGAAAAAATGTCGTTTTCATAAAGGAAAATAGTACGAACAAATGCAAAAAGACTTTAAAACATATTACCCTTTACGTGTTTTTACTTCTATAGTGGGATGGGTAATGATTATATTGGCTATTATCGGTATCGTATTACCTATTATGCCAACAGTGCCTTTTTTGTTAGTTGCTTCATGGTGTTTTACACGTTCTTCACCACGTTTTCATCGTTGGTTGCATAATCATCGCGTTTTTGGTCCCCCTATTAAACAGTGGGAAGAAAAGAGAGCTATTTCCACATTTGTTAAAGTTTTTGCAGTGATGAGTATGGCAGGTGGTTTTTTATCTTTTTGGGTAATGTTACATCCTACTTTGTGGCTATCTTTATCAGTGATGATGATTTTGCTTTTGATTGCTCTTTATATTGTGACGCGTCCATCTGCATAATGATAGAAATAAAAGGTTTATGAGCCAAATATGTTAGTGTTTTAAAATTGTTTACAAAGATTTTTCTCTCTCATGTTGAGAGATAAGAGAGACTCACTAAAAGAATAATTTTTTTGAAAGCACTTGATTGTGTAGAAGAATATATTGATAAAATCATTTTATATGCAAAGAAAATTGTATAGGAATCCTTTAATAAAAAGTGCATAAAGTCGCTTTGGAGAGCGATGTAAAGCGCTTTCAGAAAAAAATTATTATATTAACTTATTGATAGCTGATAATGCGTTCTATAGCCGTTTGTTTTTAATTTTAGACAGATGAATTTAGAATTTAGGTTTTTATAGATCTAGCTATCTGTTTTTCATTTTTATTGCCAAAGAAATTGAGATAACGTTGTATTTCTTGCGGATCACCGATAGTTTTTTCAGGATTATCAGAAAGTTTTACGGCAGGTCTACCATTGGCATGCGTTACTTTACAAACAAGGGAAAGCGCATCAAAAGATATCATTTCTTGGGGAGAACAGCCTGCAAAGTCATTTGTTAAATCTGTTCCCCAGCCAAATCCCATACGCACTTTCCCATGGAAATGGTGATAGGTTTTTTCAATGGTATTAACATCAAGTGCATCAGAAAAAATCAATAATTTCTCATGTGGATCTTTTCCTTTTTCTTTCCACCATTCTATAATACGTTCGCCACCTTCAATAGGTGGAGCACTATCGGGCCTGAAACCCGTCCAATCAGCCACCCAATCTGGTGCGCTATGTAAGAATGCTTCTGTGCCAAAGGTATCAGGCAAGACAATGAGAAGATTTCCACCATAATAACGGTTCCAGTCTTGCAAGACTTTATAGGGTGCTCTACGTAAATCGTCATCGTTTTCGGCAAGAGCAGCAATGACCATAGGCAGTTCATGAGCATTGGTTCCAAGAGCTTCTAAATCTGTATCCATGGCAAGAAGAACATTGGAAGTCCCAGTAAAAGAATCACCAATGCCTTCTTTTAATGCTTCAACACACCAGCGCTGCCATAAAAAAGAATGACGGCGTCTTGTGCCAAAGTCAGATATTTTAATATCAGATAATTTTTTAAGGCGTTCCACTTTACTCCACATTTTTGCTTTAGCACGTGCATAGAGTATATCAAGAGCAAAGCGATCTAATTTTTTCATAGCAGCACGTGAGCGTAATTCACTAATAATGGCAAGGACAGGAATTTCCCACATAGAGCTATTAGCCCATGGACCATGGAAATGAAGAATATATTGACCATCTTTGCGGGTGAGTTCATATTCTGGTAATTGAAAATTCTCAAGCCAATGAAGAAAATCTGGTTCGAAAATTTGTTTACGTCCATAAAATGTATTACCAGCCAGCCAGATCATTTCCTTTTTTGTAAAGCGCAAACTGAGGGTGTGATCAAGTTGAGCACGCAACTCGCCTTCATCAATCTCATCGGCAAGACGTATTGTTTTGGTACGGTTTATAAGGGAAAAAGTAACATTGACATCAGGGTAAAGTCCCCAAATCATCTGCACCATAAGAAGTTTGTAAAAATCCGTATCGAGAAGTGAACGAATAATGGGATCAAGTTTCCAGGTATGGTTGTAAACACGTCTTGCAATATCTGGGTGATTCATGATCCCTTTTCTTTCAGTTTTATAAAATTTAAAATGATTGTATAGCAAAATAAATCCATATAGGAACTATAACAACTCTAAGGTTTTGGGCAAGAATAAAAAACCTTTTATTGTTCTGCGTGTTTAAGATTTCAGTATCTGTATGATTTTATGGTGACTTGTTTTTTCTAGCTTTATTCCTGCATGAATATCGACATATTTTTTACCATTAACACAGAGTATATTTTCATTTCCTCATTTCATTTTAATAGTATAAATAGCATTAGAATATTTTATTTTCGCTTCATATTGGGGACAAAAGGAAGGCAAATTGGGATATAAAAATAATTGGTTAGCTTGAAGATAAATTTCAAGAAGAGTTTTTATTGTAGTACGGTAAAACCAACCCGCTAAGCCTCGTATACCATGTCCAACCACCTTGTCTACAGTGCGGTTGAACGGCATAAATATCTACTGCCATGACATAAGATTCAACACGATAAGTTGTGGGGTTTTGTCCCTGTATAATTGGGTTAATCATAGAAAACAAAAGCGCAAGCGTTAAAAAAGAGACGGGAATTGCAATGCTTCTTATTTTTGAACAACAGAAATATCGTATCCATTTGATAAATAAAGGTGGGGTATAATTATAGGCTTTTTCAAAATTATAACGTCCATCATTGATAAGATACTACTCAACAGAGGATTAGTTGTAATGATCAGTCTCTTTAGGGGTTGCATTTGCCATTTCTGTAGCTTTGCATGCAACTTCTAATTCATTTTTTTCGATTACTTGTCGATAGATATTACGTGATTGAGAATCAATTTTGGAAAAATCACTTTTTGCACGTAAGATAGTATCGACAGAACTGACAGTTTTAAACCATGCTGTCCAATCAATATCATCTACAGCCTTAAGAGCAATGTATAATATTATCCGTGGTCACATCATCTGCTGCTTGGCGTGTATGTTCATCAGCTGTTGCAATTTCTAGACCACTGCCTTGGCTTTTTAATTGTTTTTCAAGTCAGTTTAATGCTGTTGTTGAATCGATAGATGCACAGCATAAACGATAGAATAAATATGCTGAAAAAGTTGAATCAATAGTGAAGGGTTCGTATCGTGCAAAAAGAGAGTGTAATTTTGTTTCATTTTCTGCAAGGAAAATTTTATGAGCAAGATGATGCATATACCGTACTTTTTCAAGATGTACTGAAAGACGACGAATATTTTCAATAAAGAAGCATTTATAGAACAGAAGATGGTGCTCATAACGCACCGATTTTAAAAGCACATACTTTTTGAAATTCATTGATAATGGCAGTGAGTGTGCTTCTATTTGTATGTGCAATATAAAGCCAAGCTAAAACAAAATACGTGGTATATCTGCTTTTCGTTGATAAAGGGGGAGTTGTTTTATGAAGGAGTGAGATAAGCTGTGCTATAACTGTTGTATGGTTTTATCGTTGTGAATAGCCATATCACTGGTATGAAAGGCACGAAGGATAAGCTTAGCATTTTCGTTTAATCTTCTGTAAAAATTATTTTCTCCTTTATATTTAGGAAGGAAGATTTATTTTTGAGAGGCTATCTCATAACCCAATTTATAAAGATCTTCCTGTAGCTTATAAATTGAACGCATTGGAAAATCAGTTTTATTGAGATGATGATTTCCTATTCGCTTTGAAAAAAAATACGTTATGAAAGATATTGTGAATGCCATAATATTTTATACGATTCAAAGTATGTCACTTTTTCTCTTTGAGAGAGTATGAGTATTTTATTATAATCATTAATATGAACAGTTTATAAAAAATAACAAATTTTTTGTTTTACTGTAAGAATAGTTGCAATTTTTGATGAGACAATAGAAAAAGCAAGTATATAACGTCCTTTAAAACAAAAAAGGTCGCTCGAATATGAGCGACCTTCTATGAAACAATTGTTGTAACAAGAGTATATTAATCTTGTTCTTGCTTTTTCAAAGCTGCGCCGAGAATATCACCAAGAGAAGCACCTGAATCTGTAGAACCATACTGTGCAACAGCTTCTTTTTCTTCTGCGATTTCTAAGGCTTTGATAGACACTGAAATTTTACGTGTTTTCTTGTCAAATGCTGTGATACGGGCATCAACTTTTTGACCAATTGCAAAACGTTCAGGACGCTGCTCATCACGATCACGCGCAAGATCAGCACGACGAATGGTTGTTTCAAGATTATGATCAATTAATTTCACATCAATGTCATTATCATTCACAGCAGTTACTTCACATGTTACGACAGCGCCTTTACGAAGCTCACCTGAAGCTGCTGCTTCTCCAACTTTATCACTGGAAAGTTGCTTAATCCCAAGAGAGATACGCTCTTTTTCAACATCAACATCAAGAACTATGGCTTTAACAATATCTCCTTTATTATAAGTATCAATGACTTGTTCACCAGGACGATTCCAATCAAGATCAGAAAGATGGACCATACCGTCTACATCGCCTTCAAGTCCAATAAAGAGACCAAATTCCGTTTTATTTTTGACTTCTCCTTCAATTTGTGAATTGACAGGATATTTATTGGCAAAAGCAATCCATGGGTTTTCAAATGTCTGCTTTAAGCCAAGAGAGATCCGTCGTTTAGAAGGATCAATTTCAAGAACAACCACTTCCACTTCTTGTGATGTAGATAAAATTTTTCCTGGATGAACATTTTTCTTTGTCCAACTCATTTCAGAAACGTGGATAAGTCCTTCGATTCCTGGTTCAATTTCCACAAAACCACCGTAATCAGTAATGTTGGTAACAGCTCCAGTAATTTTTTTACCTATTGGATATTTAGCACTAATGCTTTCCCAAGGGTCATTTTCAAGTTGCTTCATTCCAAGAGAGATACGGTGTGTATCTTGATTAATGCGAATAATTTGTACTTTAATCGGTTGACCAATTGTAAGGATTTCAGATGGATGGTTAACACGCCGCCAAGCAATATCTGTAACGTGTAAGAGACCATCAATTCCACCAAGATCAACAAAGGCGCCATAATCCGTAATATTTTTAACAACACCCTCAACAATTTGGTTTTCTTCAAGATTTTGAACAATTTCTGAACGTTGTTCAGCACGACTTTCTTCTAATACAGTACGACGAGAGACAACAATATTGCCACGACGGCGATCCATTTTTAGAATTTCAAAGGATTGTGCGTTATGCATAAGAGGTGAAACATCACGAATAGGACGAATATCGACTTGGCTGCGAGGTAAGAAAGCGACAGCGCCATCGAGATCAACTGTAAATCCTCCTTTTACTTGGCTGAAGATAATCCCATCAACACGTGCACCTGCATTAAATTTTTCCTCCAAACGGATCCAACTTTCTTCACGGCGTGCTTTTTCACGCGATAGAACGGCTTCACCCATCGCATTTTCAATGCGCTCGATATAAACTTCAACTTCATCACCAGCTCGCAAGGAACCGTCTTTTCCTTTTGCTCCAAATTCTTTGAGTGGAATACGTCCTTCGACTTTTAGTCCAGCATCAATAATAGCCATGTCTTTTTCGATTGCAATGACACGACCTTTAACAACGGATCCTTCATTAAGATCATTTGTTTGGAAGGATTCTGCCAAAAGGGCTTCGAAATCCGCTGTTGTGGGATTGTATTGTGACATAAGAACTCCTAATACATACCTTATATGATAAAAGGTATTAGCGCTAGGTTAGTGTTAACTTTGGGCAACTTCCTGCCTTTTTCCTTGAATACAGGAAGAAAAATTAGCGCATGGCCGGAAATCACCTTCACGATTTCATCCAATTATACGCGCTTTTATGATAGGATCAATAAAAGCGCATGCAATTGCAAATGTTGCTTCTATACTCAATTCTGACGTATCAAGCAAGTGGGCGTTTTTTGCAGGCCTTAAAGGGCTTTGTTTACGTGTTGTATCACGGCTGTCACGCTGTTCAAGATCATCAAGGATTTTTTTATAATCTACCTGAATACCTGTTTTTAAAATTTCTTGATAGCGACGTTTTGCGCGTGTTTGAACATTAGCTATAATGTAAAGTTTAATATCTGCATTCGGGCAAACGACCGTACCAATATCACGTCCATCAAGTACACTTCCAGGCAAAATTTTAGCGAAGTTGCGTTGTTTTGCAACAAGAATTTTACGTATAGCAGGGTTAATGGCTATTTTTGAAGCGGCTTCACCAAGCTCATGAGAAGAGAGAAAAGCTGGATTTAAGGTATGAAAATCAAGTTCTTTGGCATAAGCAATAGCACTTTTTTCATCATCGAGAGCTAATTTTTGTTGTAAAAGCGCGTAAGCAACGCCACGATAAGTAAGACCAGTATCGAGATAATGAAGGTGATAATGCGTTGCAATTTTGCGTGCTAATGTCCCTTTTCCTGAGGCCGCAGGCCCATCAATTGCAATAACAAAAGGTTTCAAGCGATTTTCCCCCCAAGTCGCTGTATAAATGGGATAAATTCTGGAAAGCTTGTCGCGATCATTCGTTTATCATCAATGGTGACAGGTTTTTCTGAAGCAAGTCCAAAAACAAGAAAACACATGGCAATGCGATGATCAAGATGTGTAGTAATATGTCCTCCCCCTAAACCTTTTTCAGAGCCTTTTCCATGAACAATGAGAAAATCTTTTCCCTCTTCACACTCTACAGAGTTCACTTTTAGTCCATGTGCGAGTGCCGCGAGCCGATCTGATTCTTTAACGCGCAATTCTTCAATACCAAGCATAGTGGTTTTTCCTTCAGCAAAAGCTGCTGCTACTGCTAAAGCGGGATATTCATCAATCATGAATGGGGCGCGTTCTTTTGGTACAGTAACGCCTTTTAGCTCTGATGATTTGACGCGTAGATCAGCAATATTTTCACCACCTGTATGGCGTTGATTCAAAAGTTCAATTTGAGCACCCATTTCCCATAATGTTTCGATGAGTCCTATTCGCGTGTTGTTTATAAGAACATTTTCAAGCACGATATTAGAGTCTTTTACAAGAAGAGCTGCGATGATTGGAAAAGCTGCAGAAGAAGGATCTCCTGGGATATATATCGTTTGCCCAGAGAGGTGTGGTTGACCATTGAGATGAATAAAGCATTCTCCTTTTTTATCTTTTTCTATTTCAAGTTTAGCACCAAATGCTTGGAGCATTTTTTCGGTGTGATCTCGTGTAGGAATTGGTTCAATAACAGTTGTTGTTCCAGCGGCATTCAGTCCCGCAAGGAGGAGTGCGGATTTAACTTGAGCAGAAGCCATTGGGATACGATAGCGAATCGGATTAGCCATTTTGGGACCATAAAGCGTTAAAGGAAGATGGTCGCCATGCGTTGTTTCAATTTCGACACCCATAAGACGCAATGGATCAAGAATGCGCCCCATTGGTCGTTTAGAAAGAGAGGCATCTCCAGTAAAAGTTGTTTTCATATGATAAGGTCCCACCATTCCCATAATGAGACGAGCACCTGTCCCAGAATTACCAAAATCTAAAGGTTTTTGTGCAGATAAAAGGCAACCATTACCGGTTCCTCGAATAATCCAAGAGCTCTTTTTTTGAAGAATACAAGCACCCATAGCTTGCATAGCAGCAGCTGTTTTAAGGACATCATCGCTTTCAAGCAGTCCATGAATATGTGTTTCACCATTCGCTAGCCCTCCCAAAATAAGAGAGCGATGGGAGATTGATTTATCTCCAGGTATTTTAATTGTACCAGAAAGATTGGTAGATTGATAAGCGGTTATGGGTATTGCTTTTTGCATGAAAATTCTATCTATATTTTACGAAATTAAATGTCTTTTAGCACATGCTGTAAAAGCCGTCATGAGGAAATCTGCGCAGAACGATGTATTTATCTTTGACAAAGACATTATTTTTCGATTAAGCACCATAAAATTTATTTTTTAATGGAATGATAGTAATCAAAGGGGCATGGTCCATGGCAAAACAAGAACTTGGAACGAAGCGTATTGATCCGGAAACGGGAAAGAAGTTTTATGATCTTAATCGCGACCCTATTGTGTCGCCTTATACAGGAATTTCTTATCCGCGTTCTTACTTTGAGGTTGCGGCAGCTGAAGCAAATAATGAAGAAGAAATTGATACTGAAGAGCTTGATACAGCACTTGAAAAATCTGCTTTTATGCTTCTTGAAGATGATGATGACGATTCTAAGGATGATGATGATCTGCCTGATTTGGAAGATAGTGATGTGGATCTTGGTGATGATGATGACACGTTTTTATCTCATGATGAAGACGATGAGGATGATGACGTTACCGATATTCTTGGAAGTGGTGTTTCTAATGATGATGATGTTTAAAAGCTGTAAAAGAAGTATTCTTTTATTAAATATAAATTCTTCTTGATATTCAGATTTTCTCGTCCTAAAAATCCACTTAAGGCTATTGATTTGTCCTTTTAGGAAAAAGAAGGTCTTTGAATAGGGGCTATAGCTCAGCTGGGAGAGCGCTTGCATGGCATGCAAGAGGTCAGCGGTTCGATCCCGCTTAGCTCCACCAAAAAATAAAAATATTTTTTAAAAAGTACTCAAATCCTATTAGAATAAATAGTTACTATTAAATGTAATGGATATAAAGCTTCAAATTTTGTGTTTCAAATGCCTCAGCATGAGGCTTTTTTTATTTCTTGTGTGAAAGCTCTTGTTTTTAAGCAAAGATTGCAGCACAAAAGAACAAATGGAATTATTTGAGGGGAAAAAATAATGCCTTCTTACCGTTCAAGAATATCAACGCATGGGCGCAATATGGCAGGAGCCCGTGGCCTTTGGCGTGCAACAGGGATGAAAGATACTGATTTTGATAAGCCCATTATTGCGATTGCAAATTCTTTTACACAATTTGTACCAGGACATGTTCACTTAAAAGATCTAGGGCAATTGGTTGCAAAACAAATAGCAGTGGCTGGCGGTGTTGCGAAGGAGTTTAATACCATTGCGGTAGATGATGGAATTGCTATGGGGCATGATGGAATGCTTTATTCTTTGCCTTCACGTGAAATTATTGCTGATTCTGTTGAATATATGGTCAATGCCCATTGTGCTGATGCACTCGTTTGTATTTCCAATTGTGACAAAATTACGCCTGGCATGTTAATGGCTGCTTTGCGCTTGAATATTCCTACAATTTTTGTTTCAGGCGGCCCTATGGAAGCAGGAAAAATTAAATGGAAAGGCCAAGATCTTACTGTTGATTTGGTTGATGCTATGGTTGCTGCTGCTTCTGAACATAATTCAGAAGAAGAAGTTGCTGAAATGGAGCGGGTTGCTTGTCCAACATGTGGTTCTTGTTCAGGAATGTTTACTGCAAATTCAATGAATTGTTTAACTGAGGCATTGGGGCTTTCTCTTCCTGGAAATGGATCAGTGCTCGCAACACATGCAGATCGTCAAATGCTTTTTGAAGAAGCTGGACGACAGATTGTCGCATTAGCTAAACGCTATTATGAAAAAAATGATAAGACAGTTTTACCGCGTTCTATTGCATCCCGCAAGGCTTTTGAAAATGCAATGACCGTTGATATTGCCATGGGGGGATCAACCAATACAGTGCTTCATCTGTTAGCAGCAGCACAAGAAGGTGAGGTAGATTTTACCATGTCGGATATTGATCATCTTTCACGTCGTGTTCCTGTTTTATGTAAGGTTGCACCTGCTGTTGCGAATGTGCATATGGAAGATGTGCATCGCGCTGGTGGCATTATGGGTCTTTTAGGGGAGCTTGCTGCTGCTGAGCTCATTGATACATCCGTTTATACAGTTCATGCAAAGACAATGAAAGAAGCTCTTTATCATTGGGATATAAAACAAACCAAAGAACCAAATATTCATGAATTTTATCGTGCAGCTCCAGGCGGGATTCCAACACAAATAGCTTTTAGCCAGAGATGTCGTTATGATACTCTTGATCTTGATCGTGAAAAAGGTGTGATCCGTGAGAAAAAATATGCCTATTCGCAAGATGGGGGATTGGCAGTTCTGTACGGAAATCTTGCAAAAGATGGCTGTATTGTAAAAACAGCAGGTGTTGATCAATCAATTTTAACTTTTAAAGGTCCAGCAAGAATTTTTGAAAGCCAAGATGCTGCTGTTTCAGCGATTTTAACCAATAAAATTCAATCAGGTGATATTGTTTTAATTCGTTATGAAGGTCCACGTGGTGGTCCTGGCATGCAGGAAATGCTTTATCCAACGAGTTATCTCAAATCTAAAGGGTTAGGAAAAGCTTGTGCACTTATAACAGATGGCCGTTTTTCAGGGGGAACTTCAGGGCTTTCTATAGGGCATATTTCACCAGAGGCTGCTGAAGGAGGAGAAATTGCTTTGGTAGAAGAAGGTGATATCATAGAGATTAATATTCCTAACCGTACAATTCATATGTTGGTTGATGATGTTGAAATAATGCATCGTCGTACGCAAATGGAAGCAAAAGGAAAACAAGCTTGGCAACCGGTAGAAGAGCGTAAGCGTAAAGTTTCAAAAGCTCTCAAAGCCTATGCTGCTATGACAACTTCTGCTGCAAAAGGAGCAGTTCGTCATGTTTGATGATAATACAAATTTATTTTCTTTAAAAGAAACACATTTTTGAGAGATTTTTGATGTCTTTTATATAATTTGGAAGCAAGATATTCTCTCGGCTGAAAAGAAGAATATCAATTATTGCAAATAACGCTTGAAGAAGGGCAGAGGATTTTGTTCTTTGTTGTATGAGTGCTCAATTTATCGGGCACAACATGCTTTTTTATGAAGCGCAAAATGCATTTAGGGAAAAGCAATACTCTATGCTAAAGGTTATCGCTAAAAAAGCACTGTATTTTTTATTTGTCTAGAGAGGCATTATTTTTTTCAAGTTTTTTGAGATGATAAAGTGCATCTAAAGCTTGTTTAGGAGACAGTTCATCAGGATGAATATCTTTTAAAGCTTCATGAAGTATACATGGTTTATTTATTTCTTCATTTTTAGAAGATGTTTCTTTAAGGGAAAAAAGCGGTAAATCATCGATGAGCTTATGTCCTTTTCCGGCCATTTCACCTTGTTCTAATTGGTGTAAAACATCTGTAGCGCGGCTAATAACTGCTGAAGGTAGTCCAGCAAGCTTTGCAACTTGTACACCATAGGATCTATCAGCAGCTCCAGGTGTAACTTCATGAAGAAAAACCACATCACCATTCCAGTTTTTAACTTTCATTGTCACATTGTGGAGGCGTTCTAATTTTTCAGTGAGTGCTGTCATTTCATGAAAATGCGTAGCAAGAATAGCACGACAGTGGTTAACTTCATGAAGATATTCAACGGTTGCCCAAGCAATAGAAAGGCCATCAAAGGTTGAAGTTCCTCGTCCAATTTCATCAAGAATAACAAGAGAGTGACTGCTGGCGTGATTAAGGATCGTTGCGGTTTCAACCATTTCCATCATAAAGGTTGAGCGTCCCCGTGCAAGATCATCAGAAGCACCAACACGACTAAATAAACGGTCAACAACACCAATATGTGCGGAAGTTGCTGGAACAAAGGATCCCATTTGCGCCATAATAGCAATAAGAGCATTTTGTCGTAAAAAAGTTGATTTTCCTCCCATATTAGGACCTGTGAGAAGCCAGATTGCTGCATATTGGTGATTTTCTTGCACAGAAAGATTGCAGTTATTGGCAACAAAGGGTTCTGCTGCCTGTTTTCGTAATGCTTGCTCTACGACAGGATGGCGTCCTGCGGTAATTTCGAAGGTTAAGGAATGATCAACTTGGGGACGACAATACCCTTGTTCCTCAGCCAAATGTGCTAAAGCAACAGATACATCTAAAATGGCAAGTGCTTCAGAGGCTTTACGGATAAAGTCAACCTGTTGGGTAATTTCATTTACAAGAGTATCAAAGATTTCTAATTCAAGCATAATGGCGTGGTTGGCTGCATGCGCAATACGGCTTTCAAGATCAGCAAGTTCTGTTGTGGTAAAACGCATAGCATTTGCCATTGTCTGTCGATGAATAAAACGTGCTTTTGCTTGCGGACTATTTGTAAGAGCTGATGCTTGTGTACTCGTAACTTCAATAAAATAGCCTAGAATATTATTATGCTTGATTTTAAGATTTTTAATATCTGTTTCTTGGGCGTATTGTGTTTGAAGCTCTGCAATGATACGGCGAGATTCATCGCGTAAAGCACGCATTTCATCTAACTCTTCATGGTAATGAGGGCGAATAAAACCACCATCACGCTTAAGTAATGGGAGATCATCGGCTAATGCTTTTTCTAAATGAAAATGTAAAGCTGTTGGTAAATTTGAGAAAATTTGTTGTACATCGTTTATTTCTTGAGGAAGCAGCTCCTTATCAAAAAGCTGGTGGAGCTCTTGAACAATTTCAAAGCCACGCTGAATGGCAGCCATATCACGGGGTCCTCCTCGACCAAGAGCCAAACGTGAAACGGCACGAGGCATATCTGGCCCTCCTTTTAAAATGAGCTTTGTGGCTTCTGCAAGGGATGTATTGCGCAGAAAAAAAGCAATAGAATCTAAACGTTGGTCAATAGCTGAAGGGGTTGTAAGAGGAGCAATAAGGCGGTCAACGAGAAGACGTGAACCTCCTCCTGTTACAGTACGATCAATAGCTTTTAGTAAACTTCCATCACGTTGACCTGATGTGGTTCGAACAAGCTCAAGGCTTAATCTTGTTGCTGCATCAATGAAAAGGGTTGCACTTTCATTTTGGCGTTCAGGGCGCATGAGAGGGGGGCGATGCGTAATTTGTGTTTTTTCGATATAACGTATAGCAGCAGCGATTGCTGAGAGTTCGGGGCGTGAATAATCGGCAACACCTTCAAGGGTGGAGAGTTTAAAATAATTGCAAATATCACGTTCAGCAGTGATTGAGTCAAACAAATTAGCAGGCTGAGGTGAAACAATACGATCAAGAACATTAAAAAGTGCTTTGTGGGATTTATCGTGGAAAAAAGAATCAGCAACAATGATTTCTTGCGGATCTACACGCATAATATCTGCTAAAAGCTTTTCATGGTGGCTTTCTGTGACGCGAAATATGCCTGTTGAGATATCAATCCATGAAAGAGCAAATTCTTCTGTATCACTTGTTTTGATGCGGGCAAGTGTCATAAGATAATTTGCACGCGTTGGATCAAGAAGCTTTTCTTCTGTTATAGTTCCAGGTGTTACAAGGCGGATAACATCACGCCGGACGACGGATTTTGACCCACGTTTTTTAGCTTCTGCGGGATCTTCTGTTTGTTCACAAACAGCAACACGATAACCACAAGCGATTAATTTTTGCAAGTAATCATCTGCAGCATGAACAGGAACACCACACATAGGAATATCCTGCCCTAAATGTTTGCCACGTGTTGTGAGTGTGATTCCTAAAGCTTGAGCAGCTTCAATTGCATCATTAAAAAAGAGTTCATAGAAGTCACCCATTCGGTAAAAAAGTAAGGAATCGTTATTAACGGCTTTGATTTCTATATATTGCTCCATCATAGGGGTGAGGCGTTCTTGTTGGGGAGCAGATGCGGGTGTAGATTGTAAATTATCTTTACGTTCGATTTTCTTATCCATTTGTACTTGCGTGTTTCCTTCAAGTGAGGCTTTTATATTTTTTACTTCAATATTTGTCTTTATTATCTCTTAATTGAAAGGCATAATCAGATCTGTTAAAGCAAGAATAACGATTTCTAATATATGAATCAAATTTTAAAATTGGATAATGGTATACATTACCAAAAAGGATTTACACTGTTTTTGGAGAAAGTGAAGTAAGATGAAAAAAGGTGAGCAGTATCCGAAAACATCTCAAACAATTTACAGCGCTAGTGAACGAGAAGCTTTAGACTTTCATAGCCGTGGTCGTCCTGGAAAGTTGGAAATTGTTGCAACAAAATCTATGGCAACACAGCATGATTTATCACTCGCGTATTCACCAGGTGTTGCTGTTCCGGTGAAAGCAATTTCTCAACATCCAGCCTGCGCTTATGATTATACGGCAAAAGGTAATCTTGTCGCTGTTATTTCAAATGGTACTGCTATTTTGGGTTTAGGTAATTTAGGTGCATTGGCATCTAAGCCGGTGATGGAAGGAAAAGCTGTACTTTTTAAGCGCTTTGCGGATATTGATTCGATTGATCTAGAAATTGATACGAATGATACAGAAAGTTTTATTAATCTTGTACGTCATTTAGAGCCTTCTTTTGGTGGTATCAATCTTGAAGATATTAAAGCGCCTGAGTGTTTTGTAATTGAAAGCCGTTTGCGTGAAGTCATGAACATTCCTGTTTTTCATGATGATCAACATGGTACGGCAATTATTGTAGCTGCTGGTGTGCTCAATGCTTTGTCTTTAACGGGGCGTGATATGCAAAATACGCGGTTGGTTTGTAATGGAGCTGGTTCTGCAGGTATTGCTTGTATTGAGTTGATTAAAGCAATGGGATTTCGTTCTGAGAATATTATATTGTGTGATACAAAAGGCGTTGTCTATGAAGGTCGCAAAGAGGGCATGAATCAGTGGAAGTCTGCGCATGCTGTTCAAACGGATAAGCGTACGCTTGCACAAGCAATGGAAGGTGCTGATATGTTTTTCGGTGTCTCTGCTAAAGGTGCTATTACCCCAGAAATGGTAAAAACTATGGCACCTCAGCCGATTATTTTTGCGATGGCTAATCCTGATCCGGAAATTACACCAGAAGAAATTAGGCAAGTGCGCAATGATGCTATTATAGCGACAGGCCGTTCGGATTATCCAAATCAGATTAATAATGTTCTTTGTTTTCCTTATATATTTCGCGGTGCGCTTGATGTACGTGCAACCGTCATTAATGAACAGATGAAAATTGCTGCGGCAAGAGCTCTTGCTGATTTAGCACATGAGGATGTTCCCGATAGCGTTGCAGAAGCATATCGTGGAAAGCGGTTAAAGTTTGGTCCAGATTATATCATTCCTGTTCCTTTTGATCCACGTTTATTTACTGTTGTTTCAATTGCGGTTGCAAAAGCGGCCATGGAAAGCGGTGTTGCACAAAAAAATATTGATGATTTAGCGGCTTATGAACGTGATTTGAAGGCAAGACGTGATCCCATTTCTTCTGTGATGCGTGGTGTCTATAATCATGTTTGTCAAGCACCAAAAAAAATTGTTTTTGCAGAAGGTGAAGAAGAGCAAGTTATACGGGCCGCTGTTTCCTATGCTCATCAAAAAATGGGAAAAGCGATTTTAATTGGTCGTGAAAGACAAGTAAGAGAAACGGCTGCTATTGCTGGAATTGATCTTGAGCGTGAAGGTATTTCTGTAATGAATGCTAAGCTTTCTGATCGCGTCGATGCTTATGCAAATTATCTTTATAAAAAGATGCAACGCCAAGGCTGGCTTTTGCGTGATTGTCATCGTCGTATCAATAATGATCGCAATTACTTTGCTGCATGTATGGTGGCATTAGAAGATGCTGATGCAATGGTTACAGGGGTGACACGTAATTATGAAACAGCGTTGATTGATATACGCCGAGTAATTGATGAGAAACCAAAAGAACGGTTAATTGGTATTTCAATGGCTATTTGTCGTGGAAGAACTGTATTTATTGCGGATACTGCTGTTTACGAGAATCCTAATGCTGAAGAACTTGCGGATATAGCAGAACAGACAGCCTCGTTTGTTCATGGGATTGGATATCAGCCACGGGTAGCATTTGTAGCATTTTCTACTTTTGGCTATATGAAAGGATATGTTACACAACAAATTCAGGATGCTGTTAGTATTTTGCATGAGCGCAAGGTTGATTTTGAATTTGATGGAGAAATGAGTGCTGATGTGGCCCTTAATGCAAAATTGATGCAGCAATATCCCTTTATGGGATTAACAGGGACTGCTAATATTTTGGTAATGCCTGGATATCATGCCTCTTCTATAGCAAGTAAAATGTTGCAAGAGCTTGGAGAAGCAACTATCATTGGACCTATTTTAATTGGATTGGAAAAGTCTGTTCAAATTGTACCTTTTAGCGGAAGCGATACAGATGTTGTTAATATAGCAATGCTTGCTGCTTACCATGCAGAAAAAATTATTTAAAAAAGCCCTTGAAATATTGAAAAATATCAAGGGCTTCATGGTTTTGAAAAAGAATAAATCCTTAAGATGGTTGTGTTTGATTTTTGTTTTGTTCTTCAGCAACACGCTTTTGGAAAAGAGCAGCAAAATCAATTGGATCAATCCATAAAGGTGGAAAACCACCGTTTTGGGTTGCATCAGATATAATTTGCCGTGCAAATGGAAATAAAAGACGTGGGCATTCAATAAAAACGAGTGGCATAACATGCTCTTGGGGGATATCTTTTATATGGAAAACACCACCGTAAATGAGTTCTACGTGAAACAATGTTTCTGTGTCATCATTAGCTTTTACAGAAAGAGATAGGACGACATCATAATTGTCGTCACCGATAGGATTCGCATTGACATTAATATTGATATCGATTTGTGGTGCTTTTTCACGCGGACGCAGAGAACGAGGAGCACTTGGGTTCTCGAATGAAAAGTCTTTTAAATATTGCGTTAATACAGCAAAAACTGGTTCTCCACTACTGTTGTTCATTTCACCTTCAGCCATACTATGAACCTCTCATTATGATATGTATATTTTAATCTCAAGATCAAGCTGGTTATCATGCCTTGCACAAGGTTGCAAGGAACGCTCTCTTTGTCTTCATAATTTTTTAAGTAGGTTAGAGATTTTTCTAGCACTTTAATGATTATCATCATTTTTACGCCATGGAGATTCTGTTGCATCGTAAGTTTTGTAGTCTTCAGCTTTAAGGTCAATGATTTTTTCAGAGTCATTTTGCGCAGTAGTATTCATTTTATTTCGTAACGATGAAAAGAAATGCCAAGCAATAGAACGGATTGGTTTAATAAGAAGTAAGATCCCTAAAATATCGCTTACAAAGCCGGGAAGAATAAGCAAAATTGCACTTATAATAATAAGAGCATCGTTGGAAATTTTGTCTTCCAGAGAATGCTCCTGAATAAATCCACGTTGTATATTTTTTAAAAGACTAATACCTTGAATTCGTAACAAAAGACTTCCTGCAAGTGTTGTTAAGACAACTAAACCCAAAGTGGCTAAAATTCCAATTTCCTTTCCAACAAAGATAAAGCCAGCGATTTCGATTAAGAGAGCGCAGAGAAAAATAATAACAAAAAAACGAGGATTTATAGAATAAAACTTAATCACATAAAAATTCCCTTCACAATGTTTCGGATGGAAAATATAAGATACCCTCTTTTAAACATAGACAAATAAAGCCTATAAAATAGATGAGGGACTATTAAAAATATTTAAATGGTAAAATTCCCTATTTTACATATTTATTGATAAATGATATTGACTGCAATATTTATTATAGATCATTGTAGGTTAGGAGATGAGCAGCACACATGGAATTTGACGTTGTACTTGTCATAGCTCTTATTATTATGGTTGTCGTTTTTATACAACTACGTAATGTATTAGGAAAACGGATTGGTTTTGAAAAACCTCCCTTTGATTCTTCTTCAAATTATTCTAAAAAACAAACTGAAACAGAAACGACGGATAGTCTTGTTTCGCTCCCTCATCATAGCAATACAAAAAAGGGTGATTTTAGCGAAATTGATGCAATTGCACCAGAAGGAAGTGTATTAAATGAAGGTTTAAGGGCACTGCGCAAAATTGATCCTCAATTTTCTCCTCAATTCTTTATAAAGGGTGCCCAAGTTGCTTACGAAATGATTGTAACAGCCTTTGCTAAAGGAGAGAGAGACCAACTTAAAAGATTGCTGTCACAAGATGTTTTTGAGAGCTTTTGCGCTGCTCTTGAAAAAAGGGAAAAAAATAAAGAAAATGTTCAGTTTACTTTTGTTGGGATTAATAAAATTGAGTTTGTTGCAGCAGCAATACAAGACAAGGAAGAATTTATAACTGTACGAATTATCAGTGAAATAATTTCTGTAACTTATAATGAGCAAGAAGAGCGTATAGACGGTGATCCTGATACTATTGTAGAAATTCGCGATGTTTGGACTTTTGTACGCAATAGCTTATCATCCGATCCAAACTGGAAGCTTTTTGCAACAGAAGATGAAAATTAAGCTCTTTTTTATTTATACATAAGATTGCGTAATCAAAGATTTATAAGAGATTGAAAAGTGTAATGTCCACCGTTGAATGGAGACAAAAAAGAAGTTTATTAACTCCACAAGATCGTCTTTTATGGGAGATGGTGTGTCGTACGACAAAACCACTGCATGATAATCGCTATTCTTCTTTGATAAAAGATGCTACTAAGCATGACAATAAGAGACAGTGTATAAAACAAATCTTTCCGTTATCTCAGGAAAAACAACAGAGCCCAACAGTTATTAAAAGGGAAAAGGAGACAGTTGTACAAGTACAAAAGATCCATTTTTTTGATCGTGTTGCACATCGTAAAATTGCAAAAGGTCATTATCCGATTGAGGCTCGTCTCGATCTTCATGGATATGTTCAGGAAGAAGCTTATTATTTCTTAAAAAAGTTTTTACAGTCCTCTCAACAAAATGGATTACGTTATGTGTTGGTTATCACAGGAAAAGGCCGATCGTATGGAAGTGATGGTGCTCTGTATAAATTTGTTCCTCACTGGTTATCAACACCGGCTTTTCGATATTATGTTCATGCATTTGAAAAAGCTGCTCATCAACATGGCGGTGAGGGAGCGCTTTATGTGTGGTTGCGTCGTTTTCTGTCGAGAAAAGAAATATGATATTGTGAGAGGAAGCGTTCATATTGTTTGTATCAAATTTTCAGAGCATTCAAGAACCTAATTACAATAGGCTTTGGTTGTAATTAGCATTTTTTCGAAAAGAATATTTGTTATGCTTTTTCTTGAGAAAATTCTTGCAGCTTAAAACGATAAGTTGTTGAACAAAACTCACATACAACTGAAATATATTGATTTTCAACCATTTTGGTGCGTTCACTATCAGGAAAACCTTCAAGGATTTTTTTAATTTTTTCACGCGAACAAGAGCATTTATCTACAAGAGAAAGAGGATTAAAAACTCTAACCCCTTGTTCGTGAAAAAGACGGAATAATAACTGTTTACTGCCAACTTGGGGGTCCGTCAATTCTGCACTTTCAATAGTTGCTGTTAGAGCTTTGGCTTCTTGCCATTGGTTCTTAAGTTGGGTACGGGTTTTTGTTTTTTCTTGTTTTTGATGAGGTTCATATATTTTCTGGTGAGGTGATGCTTGAGGTAAAAGTTGGGTTAAAAGCCCCCCAGCGCGCCAATTTTTTTGTGTTTTTCCTTGTTTGTCTCGATTGATTAATATAGCAACGGCTAGGTGGATATCGGTAGGAATTTGCTCTGATTGATCAAAATAAGTAAGGGAAGCTTCTTGCAAGCTTGATCCCTCTAATGCAACTATTCCTTGATAATCTTGGGCATGGGGACCTTGGCGGATGGTAAAGGCCAAAGTACCTTTTCCTAAAAGTGTTTCTGAAGATATTTGATTATTGGCTATTGCTTGTTTGAGCAGTTCTTTATCAAAACGAGCATATCCCCGTAGATTAGAAGGAGGAGAGAAATCACATACCAACATATTAACAGGCCCATTGGAATGCGTTTGTAAAATAAATTTTTCCTTAAGCTTTAAAGAGCTTCCAAGCAAAACGGTTAAAACCAAAGCCTCTGCTAAAAGATAAGAAACAGGTTCAGGATATTGATGCCTTGCAAGAATAGAATTTAAAGTTTTTTCAAGCTGTACGGCACGTCCACGGATATCAAGTTCTTCAACTTGAAAAGGGATAACAGTATCATCTTCATTCAAGTAAATGTTGTTAAGAGAGGCATCATCTTTAGCTTGTTTGCTCATATTACAGCCTTTTATATATATGCGTTATTTCGATGTGTTATTGTGAAGAGAAAAACGGATCTTGTAAACACCATGCAAGAATTGCCTTTTGGGTATGAAGACGGTTTTCTGCTTCATCAAATACAACAGAGTGCTGTCCATCAATTATGGTGTCCACAACTTCTTCACCACGATGGGCAGGAAGGCAATGCATGAAAAGAGCATTGGGTTTTGCTAATTCCATTAAAGATTCATTGACTTGATAAGGGAGAAAAATAGAATGATTGCGGGCATGAGACTCTTGTCCCATAGACACCCATGTGTCGGTAATAATACAATCGGCATCTTTAGCTGCTTTTCGAGGATTATGAGTCAGTGTAATATGAGCTCCTCTTTCACGTGCCCAATGAATAAATCTTTTTTGTGGTTCTCTGCCTTTTGGAGTGGCAATACGTAAATGAAAATTAAAAAGAGCAGCAGCTTCAATCAATGAATGAAGTACATTATTGCCATCTCCCATCCATGCAAATATTTTTTTTGCAATTGGTCCGCGATGTTCTTCATAGGTCAGGACATCTGCTAAAATTTGGCAAGGATGTGTGTCATCTGTAAGAGCATTAATGACAGGAATCTGTGCATATTGTGTCAATTCGAGCATCCGATGATGTATTGTCGTTCGTAATGTAATGATATCCACAAAACGTGATAAGACACGTGCTGTATCAGCGATAGTTTCACAATAACCAAGCTGCATCTCTGAGCTTGTTAATGTAATCGTATCTCCTCCAAGTTGACGCATGGCGATATCAAATGAAATACGGGTTCGTGTGGATGGTTTTTCAAAAATCATCGCCAGTGTTTTACCTACAAAAGGTTTTGAGCCTTTTCCTGCTTTGAAAGATGCCTTAAGGCTTTTCGAATAATCGATAAGAGCACGTGCTATTTGTGGGGTTAAGACAGATAAATCAGTAAAGTGACGGTGAACATTTGTCATATTGATAATATTTACCTTTTGCGTTTATTTGTGAAAGATGAGCGATTGCTTTTTCAATACGACGCAAGCTTTCATCAATTTCTTCTTCCATGATGATAAGGGGAGGTAAGAAGCGTACTACGTTATTGTTAGCACTAACAGTAAGAATATATTCCTTTTCCAATGCATCGACGATAACATTGGAGGGAAGAACGCCCTGAATACCTAGCATAAGGCCCATTCCTTGAATATTACAGAGCACATCAGGATAGATATTAAGAATGCTTGAAAGTCCACTTTTTAGTTTATTCCCCATACGCTGTACATGGTGAAGAAAGTCAGGTTCTAAGATGATATCAAGAACACTGTTTCCTACTGCCATTCCGAGAAGATTTCCTCCGAAAGTTGATCCGTGGGTCCCTAGTATCATACTTTTAGCAGCATTTTCTGTTGCAAGACAAGCTCCCAATGGAAATCCACCTCCCAAACCTTTTGCGAGAGTCAAAATATCAGGTGTGATGTTACTCCATTCATAAGCAAAAAGTTTTCCGGTTCGTCCAATACCTGTTTGAACCTCATCAAAAATTAAAAGCAGGTCATGATCATCACATATTTTGCGTAAAAATCTTAAAGTCTCGTGAGGAACTGTTCGTATTCCTCCTTCTCCTTGAATAGGTTCAATAAGAATAGCAGCGGTATTTTTATTGATAGCATTACATAAAGCTTTTTCATCACCAAAAGGAACTTGAAGAAATCCATCCACTTTTGGACCAAATCCTTCCAAATATTTTTCGTGCCCAGTAGCTGCAAGTGTTGCAAGTGTGCGTCCATGAAATGCACCCTCAAAGGTAATAATTTCAACGCGGGTTGGATGACCAGATGTATAGTGATAGTGACGCGCAGTTTTGAATGCGCATTCAAGCGCTTCAGCGCCGGAGTTACAGAAAAAAACCTTATCAGCAAAGCTATTTACACAAAGCCGTGTAGCAAGAGATTCTTGTTCAGGCGATTGAAAAAGATTGGAAATATGCCAAAGTTTTTCTGCTTGTATTTTAAGTGTATCAACGAGTTTTGGATGCGCATACCCTAATGCATTAACAGCAATGCCAGATGTAAAATCGAGATAACGCTTTCCTTCATCAGAAATAAGCCATATACCATTGCCTTGTTTAAAATGCAAATTACGCCGAGCAAAGCACGTGTAAAGTGGCTGTAGAGCGCGTGCATCCATCATGACTTCCTTTATATTTTAAGTTTTGCAATATAAATAAAATAATGCCATCAATAAAACAACATTACATATTTTTTTGTAGAACAATTAAGCTTTTATTACAATTAGTTATCTAATAATATCAATCATTACATCGATTTAAAAAAGCAATAAAGGCTCTGCAAAGATATGCATTAGGAAAAACTCTTAAGTAAATACAGAGTTTGATATATGATTGATTCGCAAGTTGGGGAAAACATTCTAAATAATCCCTTAAAAGAAGGAAAGACTCTTGTCATGGAGTCAATGCGTATTGTAATTTAAGTCAACAAGCAAAATTATATTTTGGTTTATAAATTTCATGAGTTAAATGATTTTTATGCGTGGGGAAAGCGGAAAATTGTTTATTTGGTTCATTGAAAATACAACCTTTTAAGGATGCAAAAGGGGTGCGTCTTAATGAAGTGATGAGAATGGAGTGCTGATATGAGTTGGACATGTGAACGTGTTGAGCTTCTGAAGAAGTTTTGGAGTGAGGGGTTAAGTGCAAGTCAAATTGCAGCTCAGTTAGGGGGAGTCAGCAGGAATGCCGTAATTGGTAAAGTACATCGATTAAAATTACCAGGTCGTGGTAAAACAGCACAAGGGAATACGCGTGCACAAAAAGTATCTGTAGGGGAAAATCTATCGTCTCCACGTGGGCGCCGTGCTTCATCAACGGTATCGCCAATAGAAGCTGTTAATATTGAAGCACCGGCTTTAAAGGTGGAGTTTGTAGCAGAAGAAGATGTGGCTGAAATTGATACATCTGCGAAATCAAATGTTGTCGTGCCTATATCACGCCAACTTAATCTTTTGCAATTGAGTGAAAATACATGTAGATGGCCGGTTGGAGATCCTTTATCATCAGATTTTCATTTTTGTGGTGCTGATTCCGGTGAAAATAGTCCTTATTGTGCTTTTCATGCTAAGATAGCGTTTCAGCCAGTATCTGAAAGACGGCGGATAAGGGTATAATATCTGCTGTGTAATCGCTATTGTATTCTATGTTCCATTGTTAAATTTTAGTTTCAATATAGAATTGGCTATGAAAGAAGGCTTTTCAAAAGCAGGACTTTTAATAGAGGGAGAGGTTTTCTTCATCAAGAAATGCATTTAAGCTTTCCCTTTTTGTGTTTTTTAATAGCAAGAAAACAGCCTATCATTGTGTTGTTTCATTTGCATATTTTTTAAAAAAGGTATTTCTTCTTGCTGCCAATGACATGGCTCATAAAAATGATGTAATAGAACTTCTTTCCAATACCACAGATTTTATGTGTATGAAGGTATAACTAGCCCCTTCTTTTCATGAATATAATTCATAGTATGTTAAGTTTTTTATAAAATACTTGTTGTATTTCTTTTATAATATGCAGCCAAGCCTTTATAATTTCTTTTCAAGAATTTTGCGATGAGAATATTTGACTGTATTTGCCTTTTTTATTTAGCGGAACTCTCTTCATAAATTGATATTTGTCCTTTATTTTATCATTATAGCTTTTTCAATTTTGGGTAAGATTTCTTTTTGGTAAATTTTCCATGTTAAGGGGCCAACATGTTTTGCAATAATGATATTTTCTTGATTTAAAAGAAAGGTTTCCGGTGGTCCATATACACCCCAGTTAATAGCCGTATGACCTGAAATATCAAAGCCAATAAATTTAAAAGGATTACCAAAATTGCTCAGAAAGCGTTGGGCATTTTCTTTGCTGTCTTTATAATTAATACCAACAAGATCAAAACGTTTATCTTGCGCAATTTTCATCAAGATAAGATGCTCATTGCGACAAGATAAGCACCAAGATCCCCAAAAATTGACCAATGTTATACGTCCTTTAAATTGCTCGAAATTAAGATGAGCGTCCTTATTAAGTAAAGGAAGATTGGTTTCAGGAGCAGGTTTTCCAGCTAATGTATTTGGGAGGAAAAAAGGATCATTGGGACGTTTGTTGTGTATAAAATCAAAGAAAAGTATCATGAGAAAAAGAAAAAGTATTAATGGCCCAAACAATCCCAACATAACAGGTAAGGAGATATCTTTTTTAGGTTTTTGAGGAGGGGTTTTCATTATATTTTTCTTTCTCAAATAGCTTTTTTTTATTTAGCTTATGGAGCATTTTTTTTTGATAGAGTCCTTTGCAAAGAATGTAGCCAATAAGACTAAGGAGTGAGATCGCGGATAACGTATAGCTCAAAATAACAATTTGCTTTTGATGAAGAGTTCCAAGAAAGAAATCAACTTGCTGAGAAAAATTTCCTGAAAATCTGCTGTGAATACTGTTTAAGTCGAGCATGATGAAGAGTCCTGATGGTGTGCATGACGAGCTTTTTTGATCTGCAGCATTTTAATATAACGACTATTAATTTCATTTCGCATAGCCATCAAATAGAGCAGAATAAACATAAAAATAAAACACATGATCATTGTTATAAGGGGATATAACATAGCACGATCGATTGTTGGACCTCCTAGACGAAAAAGCGATGTTTGTTGATGTAATGTATTCCACCAATTAACGGAAAATTTGATAATGGGGATATTCACAAATCCGACGAGTGTAAGAATTGCTGTTGCGTGTGCCGCTTTTATTTGATTATCAAAAGCACGATCAAGCATTATAATAGCAAGGTAGATAAAAAGCAGAATTAAAACTGATGTAAGCCGTGCATCCCATACCCACCATGTTCCCCACGTAGGGCGCCCCCAAAGAGCTCCAGTTATTAAAGCCAAAGCAGTAAAAAGTGCTCCAATGGGTGCACCACATTTGAGTACTATATCAGCAAGATGATATCTCCAAATCAAATTTCCTAGTGCAGCAGCACTCATTATAATGTAACAGAATGTGGAAAGCCATGCGAATGGTACATGAATGTACATAATCTTGACTGTTATACCTTGCTGGTAATCATCGGGTGAATATACAATCAGAATAAGACCTAAGATGAGAAGCCCTAGTGTTACACCGGTTAACCAAGGCAAAACGGTACCACTTATTTTCATAAAACGGGTTAAACTTGTCGGGAGCGACCTCATTTTATGTATACGAGATGTCTTATTCATGAAATTTATCATAAGCAGAGTTTTGTTGTACAGCAAACATCTTTTCCTATTCTGATAAAAACTTGAGTATCATAGCGGTAACAAAAGAGCTAAAAAGACTCAAAAGAAGTGAAAAAGCGATGAGAAAAGCCAAAGAATTAAGAAACGAAATGTTTGGATTCGTGGGGGCTGTAGCAGCTGAAACACCAAAAATCATGATGGGAATAATCCAAGGTAAGATGATGATAAAAATAAGGAGAGTGCTGTGTAACAATGATGTTGCAAGTGCAGCCCCTATAGCACCAATAAAAATAATAGCAGGTGTTCCACACAAGAGAGTAAGTATTGTTGTAAAAGTTGTCACTGCATCTAAATGGAGCATAAATGCTAAAAGAGGAGTAGCAAAGATAAGAGGTAGCATTGTTCCTACCCAATGGGCAAGGCATTTTATCAAGACAATCAATGTGAGGCTGTGTCTTTGTCCAGAAAGAATAAATTGATCGAGATTTCCATCATCGTAATCGGTTTGAAAAAGTTTGTTTAGATTGAGGAGACCTGCAAGAAGAGCTCCAAACCATAAGATACCTGGACCTATTTGTGCGAGAATTTTAGGATTTGGGCCGATAACAAAGGGGGTTACTACAATGACAGCAATGAAAAACAAAAGTCCTGTTAATGAAGATTCTTGCGGCGTTAAAGTTAATCTCAGGTCACGCCAGAACAGTGCTTTCATTTTTTACTCCTGGGTTGGTAAGAATTTTTCTAGAGCGATTTTATGATTTTCTGGAATACCAAGAAAACTGTGAGTTGCAGCAATAATCATACCACCTTGGTTGAGATGGCATTGGAAAATATTGGCAAGACGTTGTTTTGCGTGGTTATCAAGTCCAGATATTGGCTCATCTAAAATCCAAATAGGACGATGGGAGAGTAAAAGGCGTGCAATTGCTACACGTCTTTTTTGCCCTGTTGATAGAACGTTAAAGGGTAAGTGTGCAAGATGAGAAAGACCGATATCAGCAAGAGCTTCAGATGGGTACCGTAAATGTTGCCCATAAAATTTTGCCCAAAATTGCAGATTTTCAATGACCGTTAAAAAAGGTTTCATGGCATTTTGTGGACCAAGATAATGGCATGCTGTTGCTACGGGATATGTTTGTTCTTTGTCTTTAAGGACGACATGACCTTCAGTTGCTTTAAGAAGACCGACGATGATTCGTAGTAATGTAGATTTTCCGATACCATTTGGTCCTGTGATTATCATAAGTTGTTGTGGGAATAAACAAAAAGAAAGACCTTGAAAAAGGATTTCTTCATTCCTATAAGCCGTTAAATCTTTGCCTGATAACACCATGTCACATTGCCTGATTTGTTCTTATTTCTATCGTCTTTATTGCATTATAGAATAAAAAACATGTTTTTTATGTAATTGTACCTAGAATAGTTCTAGAAATAGTTCTATAAGTTCTGTGTTACATCAAGATCTGGTGTAGAATGGTTTTTGGCGCCGATTTCCGAATTTGCCTATGAGAAGGTGGGGGGAAATGGATGGCGGAGGTGATTGCGCCTGCACTCAAGCTGCGACCTTGACTCGTAGTTTGTGTTGTTCATTCCGGGAAATTGGGTGGTTTTTAGTATGAGGGTGGACAGTCATGACTCACATTGATAGCTTTAATTGTCGCAAAATTTTAAAAGTTGGAGACAAGGAATATACTTATTACAGTTTGATCGAAGCGGAAAAAAATGGGCTTAAAGGAATTTCCCGTTTGCCGTTTTCGATGAAAGTTATTCTCGAAAATTTATTACGATTTGAAGATGGGCGTACGGTTAAGAAAAAGGACATTTTGAACGTTGCTGAATGGCTAAACAACAAAGGTAGTGCCGGTGCGGAAATTGCTTATCGCCCAGCACGGGTGCTCATGCAAGACTTCACAGGCGTTCCTGCTGTCGTTGATCTTTCTGCAATGCGCGATGCCATGGTTAAACTTGAAGGAGATGCTGAAAAAATTAACCCCCTTATTCCCGTTGATCTTATCATTGACCATTCAATTATCGTCGATGATTTTGGCAATCCTATGGCTTTTAAGGAAAATGTTAAACATGAATATGAGCGTAATGGTGAACGCTACCGTTTTCTTAAATGGGGTCAGCAAGCTTTTCAAAATTTTCGTGTTGTTCCTCCAGGAACAGGAATTTGTCACCAGGTTAATTTAGAATATTTAGCACAATGTGTGTGGGTAAAGGATGAAGGAAAGCATCAGGTAATTTATCCTGATACCTGCGTGGGTACTGATTCGCATACAACTATGGTCAATGGTTTGGGTGTTTTGGGTTGGGGTGTTGGTGGTATTGAAGCAGAAGCAGCAATGCTAGGCCAACCCGTTTCTATGTTGTTACCTGAAGTTATTGGTTTTCGTCTAACCGGTAAACTTAAAGAAGGTGTGACAGCGACTGATTTAGTGTTGACGGTGACACAAATGTTACGCAAAAAAGGCGTTGTCAGTAAATTTGTTGAATTTTTTGGTCCCGGTCTAGAGCACATGACACTTGCTGATCGAGCAACGATTGGGAATATGGCACCTGAATATGGGGCAACCTGTGGCTTTTTCCCAATTGATAGAGAGACAGTGCGTTATCTCAGTATGACAGGGCGTGATAAAAATCGTATTGCTTTGGTGGAGGCATATTCTAAAGCACAAGGGATGTGGCACGATGAAGCGGTTGCTGATCGTATTTTTAGTGATACTATTGAATTAGATATGGGCAGTGTTGTCTCATCTATGGCTGGTCCTAAGCGTCCTGAAGGGCGTATTGCATTGGAAAATGTTGGTCAAGGTTTTGAGAAAGCATTGGTTGAAGATTATAAGAAAACTTCAGGGCAAGATGATCGTTATCATGTTGAAGGGGAGCAATATACACTTAGCCACGGCGATGTCGTCATTGCTGCAATTACTTCTTGCACAAATACATCCAATCCAAGTGTTCTTATTGCAGCCGGTCTTTTAGCGCGTAATGCTGTAGCAAAAGGCCTTAAAAGCAAACCATGGGTTAAAACTTCTCTTGCTCCTGGTTCTAAAGTTGTGGAAGCTTATCTTATCAATTCAGGTTTGCAAAAAGATTTGGATACACTAGGGTTTAATTTAGTTGGGTTTGGATGCACGACATGTATTGGAAATTCTGGTCCTTTGTATCCCCCTATTTCTAAGTCGGTTAATGATAATGGTCTTATTGCAGCAGCAGTTCTTTCAGGAAATCGTAATTTTGAAGGACGTGTTTCACCTGATGTACAAGCAAATTATCTAGCATCACCTCCATTGGTCGTTGCACACGCTTTAGTAGGAACAGTTCGAAAAGATTTAACGCAGGAACCTTTAGGTGAAGGCTCAGATGGTCAACCGGTTTATTTGAAAGATATTTGGCCAACATCTCAGGAAATACAAGAATTTATTGAAAAGAATGTTACGCGTAAAATTTTTGCTGAAAAATATGCAGATCTATTTAAGGGAGATGAAAATTGGCAAAAAGTTCATGTCTCTACGGATGCTACTTATGCTTGGGATGAGCAATCAACCTATGTGCGTAACCCGCCTTATTTTGATGATATGCGTAAGGTGCCTGATGTCTTATCAGATATTAAGGATGCAAGAATTTTAGGTTTGTTTGGTGATAAGATCACGACAGATCATATTTCTCCTGCTGGGTCTATTAAAGCGGATTCTCCTGCTGGAAAATATTTGATGGATCATGGTGTTAAAGTGGCTGATTTTAACCAGTACGGAACGCGTCGTGGGAATCATGAGGTGATGATGCGTGGGACTTTTGCCAATATCCGTATTCGTAACTTCATGTTAGGCGAAAATGGTCGTGAAGGAGGATATACAATCCATTATCCTTCACAGAAAGAACAAGCAATTTATGATGCTGCAATGGCATATAAACAGGAAGGTGTTCCACTCGTTATATTTGCGGGCATTGAATATGGTAATGGATCATCTCGTGATTGGGCAGCTAAAGGTACCAATCTTCTTGGTGTAAAAGCGGTAATTGCTCAGTCTTTTGAACGAATTCATCGTTCTAATCTTGTTGGCATGGGTGTTGTTCCCTTTGTATTTGAAGAAGGTACAAGTTGGAAATCTATCGGTTTAAAAGGGGACGAAAAAGTAACAATTGAAGGAATTCATAATTTGAAACCGCGTCAAAAAACTGTAGCCAAAATTACTTTTTCTGATGGAACGGTGAAAACTATTCCGTTACTGTGCCGTGTTGATACTGAAGATGAATTGGATTATTTGCATCATGGTGGAATTTTGCAATATGTTTTGCGTAATTTAGCGGTGTAAAGAGTGACGGCTTTTGTATGCTAAAGAGTGTTTTTGAAATATCAAGTTGGGTATAAGAATTGTATTTTATTTTTTATGCCCTTCTTTGAAAATTTGATTGACGTTGACGGAAATGTTACGCTATAAGCTGTCCAGTTATAAGCAATTTTATAGTTTTGCTTAACATGATTTATTGATATTGGTGAAGAGGTCGTAGAGATTGCTCTTATCCAATGAGTTGAAAGAGAGAGAGATTTATGGCGAATACACCTTCGGCTCAAAAGGCGGTGCGCAAGGTTGTTGCACGTACGCAGGTTAATAGAGCACGTCGTTCACGCGTTCGTACTTTTATGCGTAAGTTTGATGATGCTGTAGCTGGTGGCGATAGGACGTCTGCAGAAATAGCATTTAAGAATTTTGAGCCTGAAATTATGCGTGCAGTTTCTAAAGGGGTTTTTCATAAAAATACTGCTGCGCGGAAGGTATCGCGTTTAGCAAAGCGTTTGAAAGCTCTCAGCGTTTAAGAATTTTTCATTTTACTAATGATTATGCCAGCGTCATATAAGCGCTGGTTTTTTGTATTTTCTGAAAACTTTGTCCTTTTTGGGAAAGAAAATACAGCGATTCTCCTTATAAAAAAGTAGAGCAGATTTGTAGAGTTTGTATGGTTATCCACAAGCTCTGTGGATTTTTGCAGAGTCTTTTTTGTCAAGCATTTTTATTTTTTTTTTTTCATCCGGAGAGATTCTTTATAATTGGTAAATTTAAAGAAAAAAAATGAATTGAATCAACTATTTTTCTCATTTTCTGTTTGTATATGCAAATTTATCATGATTTTTGATTTTATTTTGCCCCCTTGCATTTTACCACTGCTGTTTTGTATGGTTCTTTTGGAGACTAAAAATATACAGGGGTTCATAATCAGTTCATAGAGTTTTTGTTGCATATAATGTGCTTTGGTTTAGGCTATTACGAGCTTTCATATTGGGTAGACTGTCTGAAGTATTTTTAGTTTTCTTGATTGGTATGTTTTCCATTGCAAAGAATGGGTCGTATCATGAGTATAAGTGAATCTTATTGGTCATCTTTATTGGTGGGGTTGTGATGGACTATCCTAGGGGAGGATAAGGAAACTTATTTTGGGTAGAGCGTTTTTGCTGTCGCTAATTTAATTTTTAGTTGTTTAGCAAGATACAATTTTTGTTTATCGGGATGAAAGATGGTGGATAAATTGAACTCTAAAGCTAGTTCCTTTAAAAGGGTTTCGGTGAATATCCTGTCGACAGAGAGAATAATTAAGATGACAGATAGAGGTGGATTAGTTAGTAGAAATACTTCTGTAGATTTTCCGGTTATTTCAGAGGAGGAAGGTGTAGCGGCTTTTACACGCGTGATGGCGCAATTAAAAGCACAAGTTGGCATTGAAGCTTATACCAGTTGGTTTGGTCGTTTGAAACTTGCTGAGTATAGCCGTAATCTTGTAAAGCTTTCTGTTCCTACGGCATTTTTACGTTCATGGATTAATAATCACTATGGTTCTCTTTTAACTAATTTATGGAAACAGGAGAATTCAGCGATTCTTCGTGTTGAAGTGATTGTGCGTGGTATGAAGCGTGTTTCAAAAAGTGTTATCTGTAGAACAAATTCAGCTCCTATTACTCTAGAAGAGCAAGCAGCATCTCCTTTTGTTGAGTGTTATAGTGAAGATGCAGTAAAGAGTGTTGAATCAGGAGTTTTTGGTTCTCCTCTTGATTCTCGCTATACTTTTGAAAGTTTTGTTGAGGGTTCTTCTAACCGTGTTGCTTTAGCTGCAGCGCGTTCTGTTGCAGAGGGGCATAAAAGTGCTTTGCGTTTTAATCCTCTTTTTATTCATGCGTCTGTTGGCTTAGGAAAAACACATTTGCTTCAAGCTATTGCAGCGGCGGCATTAAAACGTTTAACGCCAGCACGAGTCATTTATTTGACTGCGGAATATTTTATGTGGCGTTTTGCAACAGCTATCCGTGATAATGATGCTCTTTCTTTTAAAGAGCAGCTTCGCGACATTGATCTTTTGATTATTGATGATATGCAATTTTTGCAAGGAAAGTCTATACAAAATGAATTTTGTCATCTTCTTAACATGTTGCTTGATAGTGCAAAACAGGTTGTTGTCGCTGCGGATCGTCCACCAGCAGAACTAGAATCACTAGATCTTCGCGTTCGATCTCGGCTTCAGGGGGGTGTTGCTCTTGAAATTGAAGCTCCAGATTATGAGATGCGTTTGGAAATGTTGCGTCAGCGATTAAAGGTAGCACAACAAGATGATAACATGGTTGTCATTTCCGATGAGATTTTAGAATATATTGCTAAAACGGTTTTGGGGTCGGGGCGTGATATTGAGGGCGCTTTTAATCAACTTTTATTCCGTCAGTCTTTTGAGTCTGATTTATCTTTAGAACGGATTGATGAATTGTTAGGTCATTTGACGCGTTCAGGTGAGCCTAAACGTATTCGGATTGAAGAAATTCAACGTGCGGTTGCGCGCCATTATAATGTTTCTAAGCAAGATTTATTATCTAATCGTCGGACTCGTACAGTTGTAAAGCCGCGCCAAGTTGCAATGTATTTAGCAAAAATGTTGACACCTCGCTCATTGCCAGAGATCGGGCGTCGTTTTGGAGGGCGTGATCATACAACCGTATTACATGCTGTACGTAAAATTGAAGATTTGGTTTGTGATGATCAGACGTTAGCTAAAGAGCTTGAATTGCTTAAACGATTAATTGGAGAACAGGCTGCCTAGTGTGTAGAGTCTTTTCTTAATCCTTAGAAAATATTGCAGGAGTGGAATGAAAAGTGATTTTTTCCTTGTAGGAGAGACGCTTGTTATTTTAAGAGAGGTTGAATAAAACTTGACAGATGATTCTATAAACTAAATCTGTTATTTTTGTTTGTTCCTATAGTTTTAGTAAATTGTCACGGAGCTTTTATGCGTATTACAGTTGATCGTAATCAACTTTTTAAATCTCTTAGTCGTGTCCACCGTGTGGTGGAACGGCGTAATACTGTTCCTATTTTATCGAATGTATTAATTGATGCAGACAAGAGTGGTGTGCAGTTAAAAGCAACAGATCTTGATTTAGAAGTTATAGAATCTTTCATTGCTCATGTTGAAGAAGTTGGAGCAATCACTGTTCCAGCGCATTTGTTGTATGATATTGTTCGAAAGTTGCCCGATGGTAGTGAGATTGTCTTATCAGTTGATATGAATCAGGCAAGCACAATGTCTGTTGTTTCTGGTTGTGCAAATTTTCAACTTCAGTGTCTTCCTAAAGCAGATTTTCCAGAATCACTTCCAGGGCAATTTGGTTATCGTTTTTCTTTATCAGCATCAGGTTTAAAGCATTTACTTGAGTGTACGCAATTTGCTATTTCCACTGAAGAAACCCGTTATTATCTTAATGGTATTTATTTTCATGTTATTGATGATAATGTGTTAAAACTACGTTTAGTTGCAACTGATGGTCATCGTTTGGCACAAGTTGATATGGACGCTCCTTCAGGGATTGAGGGGATGCCAGGTGTTATTATTCCTCGTAAAACGGTAGGAGAGTTGCAAAAACTTCTTTCAGAAGAAATTAATAGTGATGTGTGTATAGAGCTTTCAGAAACAAAGATTCGTTTTTCTATAGGCTCTGTAGTTTTGACTTCAAAGTTAATTGATGGAACATTTCCAGAGTATCAACGTGTTATTCCACTTGGAAATGATAAAAAATTGGTTGTCAATAGGCAGGATTTTTCTTCTGCGGTTGATCGTGTTTCTACAATTTCAAGTGATCGTGGGCGTGCAGTAAAATTAGCAATTGAACAAGGGCAATTAAAACTTGTCGTTAATAATCCTGAGTCTGGGAGTGCAGAAGATCAATTAGCTGTGACTTATACATCTGATTCTCTTGAGATAGGGTTTAATTCACGTTATCTTCTTGATATTGCTGGGCAACTTTCCAGTGATGAAATTGTTTTTATGTTAGCTGATTCTGTCGCACCAGCTCTGATTCGTGATAATAATGATGCGGATGCGCTTTACGTGTTGATGCCTATTCGCGTTTAGGGACAATTATTTTGCAATGCGATGCAAATCATGTGCATAAAGTGGCGGTAAAGCAACTAAAGCTGATACGTTATCGTAATTATTCTTCTTTTAATATTCATTTTTCAGGACAACATGTTGTTTTTACAGGCCATAATGGTGCTGGTAAAACAAATCTTTTAGAGGCGTTATCTTTTCTATCTCCGGGGCGTGGTTTACGACGTGCAGCTTATTCTGATATTAGTTCTTCGGATGGTGGAGATGATGGGTTTGTTGTATTTGCGCGTCTTCAATGTTCGCTTTATGGTGAAGTGAATATTGGTACAGCGTTGGAAATTGGTAATAACAGTCGAAAAGTTCATATTAATGGTGTCAGTGAAACAGGTGATAGCCTAACAGAATATTGCCATATGAGTGCGCTGACACCTTCTATGGATGGGCTTTTTACAGGTTCTTCGCTTGAGCGTCGTCGTTTTTTAGATCGTATGGTTTTGGCTATTGATCCTTTACATGGTCGTCGCATAATAGATTATGATAGAGCTATGCGTGCGCGTAATCGTTTATTTTTAGATGGTAATGAAGATCATGCTTGGTTTAATGCATTAGAAAAGCAAATGGCAGAATTAGCAACAGCTATTGCCGCAGCCCGTATTGATATTATCCGGCTTATAAATGACTTATTTGCACAAATGCCAGTTCATACACCTTTTCCGCGTGCTTTTTTGCAAGTTGATGGTTTTTTAGAAACAGCTTTGAATAATCTATCAGCTATTGAAGTTGAAGAGCAATTTTGTGATCGATTACAACATAATCGTGCATTGGATCGTGCAGCTGGACGAACATTAGAGGGACCACACCGCACAGATTTACAGGTTTTTTATGCTGATAAAAATATGGAAGCAGCATTTTGTTCGACGGGTGAACAGAAGGCACTTTTAACAGGTTTGATTTTATGTCATGCCCGTTTAACAGGTATACTTTCAGAGAAAGCGCCTATTCTTCTTCTTGATGAAATTGTTGCGCATCTTGATTCTCATAGACGTAATGCTTTATTTGATATTCTGGATGATTTAGGTGGGCAAACATTTATGACTGGAACAGACAGCATTTTATTTGACACCTTGAGAGGACGCGCAGAATTTTTTGAAATTAAAGATGGTGCTTTATCACAATAAAAAACATACTAAAAATTTTTTTGATATATGATAATAGAGAAGAAAAGATTCACTATGCCTACAGTTATAACGATTTTAAATGGCCCTAATTTAAATTGTCTTGGAAGACGTGAGCCAGAAATTTATGGAACTAAAACTTTAGAAGATATAGAACAATTTTGTAAAGAATGGGCGATAAAATTTGACATGACACTCCGCTTTTATCAAAGTAATAGTGAAGGTCAATTGGTAGAGTGGATACAAGAAGCGCTTGAAGTAAGTAGTGGATTAATCATCAATCCGGCTGCTTACAGCCATACATCTGTTGCAATTCTTGATGCGTTAAAGATGTTTTCAGGCCCAAAAGTAGAAGTCCATTTGTCTAATATTTATCATCGTGAAACTTTTCGTCGACATTCTTATGTCTCTGCAGGTGTGGATGCCGTTATTTCTGGTTGTGGATATGAAGGGTATCGATTTGCGCTCGAATATATTGCCAAGAGGTTTAAAATTGGCGTAGAAGAATTAAAATTGTATAATCTTAATAAGGGCATTTGAATTTACTTGATAATTTTTTTTTAATAGGTAAGCATATTATTAAGATTTTGTCATTTTTTTATGGCAACTTCTGATATGTATGATGGGGCAGGTGAGATGAGAAACTTTGTTAAACAAATAAAGATACTCGTAATTTTAGGGGGGATGTTACTTTTATCAGGTTTTAAGTGGGATGTTCTTCACCCAGCGGGGTATGTTGCACGTCAGCAGCTGTTTTTGATTATTGTTTGTGTTGCTGTTATGCTTTGTGTTGTTATTCCAGTTATGGTGAGTGTGATATTTTTGGCTATCAAATATCGCGCATCGAATACCTCACGAGAATATTTGCCTGATTGGGGGCATTCCAATAAAATTGAAGCATTTATGTGGGGTATTCCAATTGTTATCGTGTTAGTTTTAGGTGCATTTACAGCCTATTACACCTATAAGCTTGAACCAGAACATCCACTTCCAGTAGAAGTTGTTGGTGAAGAAAAGCCGTTGCAAGTAGATGTTGTGGCACTTGATTGGAAATGGCTCTTCATTTATCCAGAGTATAATATTGCATCGATCAATGAAATTTATGCGCCTGAAGGTCGCCAAGTTTTATTGCAATTGACATCAGAGAGTTCTGTTAATGCTTTTTGGGTACCAAGATTGGGTACGGTTATTTATGCTATGCCGCAGATGAATTCTAAGTTACATTTGTTAGCTGAAGAACGAGGAGTGTTCAATGGAAGCTCAGCAAATTATAGCGGTGATGGTTTTGCAAATATGCGGTTTCAATGGCATTCTGTCTCTTTAGAAGATTTTAATAATTGGGTTATGAAAGCTCGGGCTAATGGTCGAGCGCTTGATCGTGTATCTTATCGTCAGCTGTCTATTGCGCCTCGTATGGGTGATGTTGCTGCAAAGAAAAAAGATGCCGAAGTTCGTTATTTTGCACCTGTTGAGAAGCGGCTTTACTATCGGGTTGTTAATCGATGTGTCGATGAAAATACGGTATGTAATGAAGATTTGATGAGACGTGCCGCAGCTCAGACGCTGTGGGGTGCGCTTTGTTCAGTGTTTGATCCTGACGTTATTTAGAGGGTAAATCGAGAAGAAATCCTTTTTTAAAATGAGGTTTCTTTGAAACTAAAATTCATTTGATATGGGTTGAGAAATGTTTGGAAGACTTACAGATCCTACAGCGGGTGCTTTTCATGCACTTGCACATGAACCGATCGTTTTATATACATGTATTGCGATTGTATTAGTTGGCCTAATTGCTTTTATTGGCTTAAGTGTGCTTGGGTGGTGGGGCGTTTTTTGGCGAAATTGGGTTACAACGGTTGATCATAAGCGCATTGGCATTATGTACATTGTCCTTGGAATTATCATGCTTGTTCGTGGTTTTGCCGATGCGATTATGATGCGGACACATCAGGCTTTAGCGCTTGGGAGTGAAGCAGCAGGATATTTACCACCAGATCATTTTGATCAGATTTTCTCGGCGCACGGTACCATTATGATTTTCTTCATGGCCACGCCTATTTTATTTGGTCTTTTCAATTATCTTATACCACTTCAAATTGGTGCTCGTGATGTTGCTTTTCCTTTTGCAAATAATTTGGGATTTTGGATTACAGCTGCAGGAGCAATACTGATTAATATATCACTAGCTATTGGTAATTTTGGTCGTGGTGGTTGGCTTATGTATCCACCCTTCACAGAGTTGCAGATGAGTCCAGATACAGGAGTTGATTATTATCTATGGTCGCTTCAACTTTCTGGTATAGCGACCACCATGGGTTCAATCAATTTTATTGCAACGATCATTAAAATGCGGGCGCCTGGAATGACAATGATGAAGATGCCTGTTTTTTGTTGGAGTGCTTTTGTCAGTAACATCCTTATTGTAGTTATTTATCCTGTTTTAGCTGTAGCATTTGCACTCTTAGCATGTGATCGTTATTTAGGAATGAACTTCTTTACCAATGTTGGTGGCGGGAATCCAATGGTATGGATTAACTATGTTTGGGTTTTTGGTCATCCTGAAGTTTATGTTTTGGTTGTTCCAGCTTTTGGAATTGTCTCTGAAGTTGTGTCAACCTTTTCTTCAAAACGCCTCTTTGGTTATACTTCCATGGTATGGGCAATGGTAGTTATTTTGATTCTTTCCCTTCTTGTTTGGGGGCATCATTTCTTTACAATGGGTGGTGGTGAAGCGGTCAATACCTTTTTTAGTATTGCAACAATGATCATTGCAGTTCCTACAGGTGTTAAAGTCTTTAATTGGTTACTCACGATGTATAAGGGGAAAATTCGCTTTGAGCCCCCGATGCTTTGGTGTATGGGGATGATCTTTACATTCGTTGGTGGTGGGTTAACAGGTGTTTTATTATCTATTGTACCTGCTGATTGGCAATTCCATAACTCGCTCTTTTTAATAGCACATTTTCACCATACAATTATTGGAGGCGTTGTCTTCTCTTATTTAGCGGGACTTGCTTTTTGGTTTCCAAAAGTTTTCGGTTATAAGCCAAATAGGATGTTGGGTATTGCGTCTTTCTGGTGTTGGTTTATTGGATTTTACCTTGCTTTTTTCCCACTCTATGCGCTTGGTTTAATGGGTGCAACGCGTCGTCTTCAACATTATGCAGAGCCTACTTGGCAGCCAATGTTTATAGTTGCTGCGCTAGGCGCTTTTATTATCTTACTTGGTATTCTCTGTTTTGTATTACAGGTTGTTTTAGCGATTTGGTACGGTATTAAGCATAAAGGACAGTTACCAGTCACAGTGAATGATTCTTGGGGTGATGCGCGAACACTTGAATGGTCTACTTCTTCACCTCCTCCTTCTTACAATTTTGCGATACTTCCAAAGGTACAGTCTGATGATGCTTACTGGCATATGAAGAAAAATGGTTATCAGCGTCCGACAAATGGATTTACAAAAGTTCATATGCCATCAAACACATCAGCTGGAATTATCGCAGGATTCTTCTCGCTAGTTATTGGTTTTGCACTTGTTTGGCATATATGGTGGCTTGCTGCTATTGGCTTGATTGGCTTTATTGCAACGATAGTGTGTCATTCATTAACAGGTGACCACCATGGTTATTATATTTCAGCTGAAGAAGTTCAAAAAACTGAAGATGCCTTTACAGCAGTTCTTAAGGAGCAAGGAGTCACAGTATGAGTGCAATAACAGTGAATAATACGAATGCCATAGATGAACATCATCACGATAGTAGCTCAGTAATGACATTTGGTTTTTGGGTCTATATTCTTTCGGATTTGATCTTGTTTTCGACACTTTTTTCAAGTTTTGCTGTTTTTTCTGCTTCTTATGGTGGAGGTAAAGCAGGTAATGAGTTTATTAATTTAAAATTTGTTTTGGTTGAAACCGCCATTTTATTATTCTCATCAATTACTTATGGGTTTGCAATGGTACAAATGCATAAGGATAATCTCAGTGGTGTACGTTTATGGATGGCCATTACCTTTGTACTTGGATGCTGCTTTATTGGGATGGAAATTTACGAATTCCATGAGCTTTTAGGAGAGGTGTTTTATTTCGATCCTAGTGCTTATGCTGGTATTGATCCTGAAACCGGTTTAAAGCTTTTTGGAAGAGAAATTTTATCTGCTTACTGGTCAGCTTTTTTTGCTTTGGTTGGTACCCATGGTCTTCATGTGAGTGTTGGTCTACTTTGGATGGTTGTGATGTTTTTTCACCTTCGTCGCCGTGGTTTAGATCAAGATAATAAAACCCGTTTGACTTGTCTTTCAATTTTTTGGCATTTGCTTGATATTGTCTGGGTTGGTGTTTTCACCATGGTTTATCTGTTAGGAGCGCTATAATGAGTCTGCATAATGAAACACATAATCCCAGTACAGGGAGTTATTTAGTAGGGTTTCTTTTGGCTGTATTGTTCACTTTGGGTTCTTTTATTCCTGTAATGTATGGAATGATGGAAAGCTGGGCAATTAGTACAAAAGTTGCATATCTTATTGGGATGGCAATTATTCAGATTATAGTACAAATTGTTTTCTTTTTACATTTGAATTCTGGTCCAGATGCTAAATGGAATTTAATTGCTTTATGGTTTGCAGTTATTTGCGTTTTTGTTATTGTTGGAGGTACGTGGTGGGCTATTTCTCATTTGAATTATAATATGATGGGTGGTTCAGGGCGTGTTATTGAGTCGGAAATACAAGAAGAACAAAGTTCATCGGTTTTAAAGCGCTTACCAAATAAAAATGTTTCTGTAGAAAAACAGCCAAATGTGCAAAATCCGTAAGGACACATTCAAGATACGCATTCTTCGATAAAGTAATAGGTTAAGAAGAGAGATGTCCGTGGAGCAGATGCTAAAGCAAAGGCTCCTCGGGCATATGCTTTATAAAAGCGCGAGATAATGTAAGATAGGTGTGCTTAGGAGGGCATAAGGAAAAAGTGATTCAGAAAAGAATGGCAATTTTGAATGTATATTTGAGAAAAAGAGCTATTGATAGAATGTAAAAAAATAATGTTTATAAAATTGAATATAGAGGATATAAGGATTTTAATAAAAATTATCCATGTTATGGCAAAATAAAGCTATGAAGAAATAGCAGTTTCAGGTTTAGTAATTTATACTAAAATATCTCTTGCATGAAGATATATGCAGCAAACAGAGGTCATTAAAACCAAAAATTTGAAAAATAAATTAGAAAATTTAATGGAAACTGTTTCGATAACAATTATTGGTGCTGGTTCTTTTGGTACTGCATTAGCTATTGCGCTTGCACGTAATGGACATCGTGTTTTGCTTTGGGGATATAATCCTCAACATATCAAAAAATTGCAGAAACATCGCTGTAATCAGGCGTTTTTACCTAGTATTCGATTCCCTGATAATTTGTTGCCTGAAGCTTCACTTAAGAGAGCAATAACAGCAAGCCATATTATATTAATAGCTGTTCCAAGCCATGTCTTTCATCAGGTATTGTATAATATTAAACCTCATTTGGATCAGAACTCACGTATTATTTGGGCAACAAAAGGCTTAGAATCTGGAACAGGACGTCTTCTACAAGAAGTTGCTCGTGAAGTTTTAGGTGCTCAAATTCCTTTAGCAATTTTTTCAGGACCAACTTTTGCAAAAGAGCTTGCTATGGGATTACCTACTGCAATGACGATAGCAGCTTCTAATGCTGAATTTAGTGAAGAATTACAACAGCTTTTCTGTCATGATAAAAGTTGTAGGGTTTATAAAAATTCAGATATGATTGGTGTTCAGCTAGGGGGAGCAGTCAAAAATGTGATTGCTATTGGTGCAGGTATATCAGATGGTATGGGGTTTGGAGCTAATGCTCGTATAGCACTCATTACACGCGGATTAGCCGAGATAAGTCGTTTAGGTGTTGCTATGGGTGCTGAACTTTCTACATTTATGGGAATGACAGGTTTAGGTGATCTAATTTTGACAAGTACGGATGATCAATCGCGCAATCGTCGTTTTGGACTATTACTTGGCAAAGGAACGAACATAGAAGAAGCAAAAAAACAGATTGGTCAGGTTGTTGAAGGCTATTTAAATACCAAGGAAGTATATATATTAGCACGACGTATTGGGGTAGAAATGCCAATTACAGAACAAATTTATCAAATCCTCTATTGCAGCAAAAATGTACGTGAAGCGGCTAATACATTGTTAAATCGTACACTTAAAGATGAAATATATTGATACAATATGTTTTGAAATGATTTTAGAACATGAGAGATTTAACGCATATGAGAAAAAACTAAAATAGACTGTCTTTAATCACTTGAATAAAAGACAACTCTTTAGCAATAAGTTATGAAGAAACAGTTTTTAGACAATATAATTAAAATATAAAGTTTGTAACATTATTGAAGGTAAGGCTATTCAAAATAAACTGCTTTTTCAATTATCTGTTTCTAAAGCAAGGTTTCAACATATTACTCAAGATATGCAAATGACTATGTTTACACTTAAAAAATATGACAGATTATTCTTCTTCTTGAGCATCTTCACTTTTCTTGAGTTCTTCAAGTATTGGCATAGACATGATATTATAGCCGGAATCAACATAATGGATTTCGCCAGTAACACCTGATGATAAATCAGAAAGAAGATAAAGAGCAGATTTTCCGATTTCTTGAATGTTTACAGTACGGCGCAATGGCGCATTCCGGCGTTGATGCGCGAATATTGCGCGTGCAGCGGCAATACCATTCCCTGCTAAGGTTCTAATAGGACCAGCTGAAATTGCATTGACACGGATATTTTGAGGACCAAAATCTGCTGCTAAATAACGCACCATAGCTTCTAAAGCAGCTTTAGCTACACCCATGATATTATAATTAGGGACCACTTGTTGTGAAGCCCCATAGGTAAGTGTCAAAAGTGTTCCCCCATTAGGCATAAGCTTACCTGCACGCTGAGCAATTTCAGTAAAAGAATACGCTGAAATAACCATTGTGCGTTTAAAGTTTTCACGTGTTGTAACATCAACGTAGCGCCCTTTGAGCTGTGTTTTATCAGAAAAACCAATAGCATGAACAATGAAATCAAGCGTTTTCCATTCTTTCTCAAGATATTCAAAAACATAATCCACATTCTCAATTTTTTCAACATCACACTCTAATACTAATTTACAGCCAAGTTTTTCTGCGAGTGGCCGTACACGTTTTCCAAAAGCATCTCCTTGATAGGTAAAAGCTAATTCAGCTCCCGCTTCTGCAAGTTGGCATGCAATGCCCCAAGCAATTGAATGGTCATTTGCAACCCCCATAATAAGGCCACGTTTGCCCTCCATCAAACCTTTCATATTATTCTCCGTAAGACCGTAATTTTTTCGATAAGCTAAGAACTCCTGATTTATGCATAACGCTGGAAAATAAGCGTTGCATTAGTACCACCAAATCCAAATGTATTTGACAATACAGTATTAAGTTGTTGATGATCACGGCGTTTACGAACAATAGGCATATCAGCAAAAGCCGGATCAAGTTCTTCAATATGGGCACTTTCACAAATGAAATTATGATTCATCATTAACAGTGTATAAATTGCTTCTTGAACACCTGCTGCTCCTAATGAATGTCCGGTTAGAGATTTTGTAGCAGAGATTGGAGGACATTTATCTCCTGCTCCAAAGATACGACGAATTGCTTCTATTTCAGGAGGGTCTCCAACAGGTGTTGCTGTTGCATGGGGATTAATATAATCAATTTTATCTTTTACAGTAGCAAGTGCCATACGCATACAACGTTCAGCTCCTTCTCCTGAAGGAGCAACCATGTCGTATCCATCAGATGTAGCACCATAACCAACAATTTCTCCATAAATTTTTGCACCACGTGCTTTAGCAACTTCTAGTTCTTCAAGCACCAATACTCCCGCTCCACCAGCAATAACAAAACCATCACGATTAGTATCATAAGCTCGTGAAGCTTTAGCTGGAACATCATTATATTTGCTGGACATAGCACCCATAGCATCGAATAAAACAGATAATGTCCAATCTAAATCTTCGCAACCACCAGCAAAGATGCGCTTTTGCTTACCATATTGAATCATTTCATAAGCATTGCCGATACAATGATTGGATGTAGCACAAGCCGAAGAGATTGAATAATTTACACCTTTAATTTTAAAGAAAGTTGCAAGCGTTGCGGACGCTGTAGAACTCATTGCTTTTGGCACAACAAAAGGTCCTATACGTTTTGGACCTTTTTGGCGTGTAATATCAGCAGCTTCAACAATTGACTGTGTTGAAGCACCTCCAGATCCCATGATAATTCCAGTATGCTCATTCGATACCTCATGAGGCTCTAAACCGGCATCACTAATTGCTTGGTCCATAGCGATATGATTCCAAGCTGTTCCACGTCCGTGAAAACGCAGGGCACGTCGATCTACCAGCTCTTCTATATTAATATCAGGTTTACCGTAAACTCTACTACGGAAGCCTAATTCAGCATACTGAGGTGCGTAAGAAATTCCAGATTTTGTTTCTTTTAAACTGGTTAAAACGGCTTGCGGGTCATTTCCAATCGCAGAAACAATACCCATTCCGGTTATAACAACTCGACGCATTCATACCTCCTTGTTTCATACAGAATAATAAAAGCACCTTTTCTGATAGAAATAATTTTCAGTCTTCTTTGAATAAAGCAACACGTAAATCATTCGCTTTATAGATGGTCTCTCCATCTGCTTTTACCCACCCATCAGCTATTCCTAAGACCAAATTCCCACGTCGGATACGCTTAAAATCTATTCCATATTCAAGAAGTTGTGTTTTGGGAGTTACCATACCTGATAATTTTACTTCACCTGTTGATATAGCTCTCCCTTTTCCTAGTTCTCCCAACCAACCAAGAAAAAAACCTGTTAATTGCCACATGCCATCTAGACCTAGACATCCTGGCATAACAGGATCTCCTATAAAATGGCAATCAAAAAACCATAGGTCTGGAGTAACATCAAATTCAGCACGAACTATTCCTTTATTATATTCACCACCAGTTTCATCGATATGAGTGATTCTATGTATCATTAACATTGGTGGTGCTGGTAATTGTGCATTGCCTTTACCAAACATTTCACCGCGAGCACAGCTTAGAAGCTCTTCATAAGTGTAGCGAGACTTTTTTTCAGTCATTGTTACTCCATTTATTTGCATATATTTTTACTTCTGTGCTTTTCTTCAACTTACTTTTAGAGCAAATTTTAGGAAGAGGGAAATGATTTTATACCATTTTTAATGACAAAAGTCCTTTTTTATGTATCTTGTGTGAATAGTTATCTATAATGGAATAAAGGATTCTATCATACTGTCTCCATTTTGTTGTATTTTAATTTTGTCAAAATAGAAATATATTATGGTTTAAAATATGTCAGTGAGCGTAGATGATTTGGGTTTGAATGAAGAAAAACAGTCTGTAGAAGATTGTGGAAAGATGATGCCTTATTATTCCATCTCTATGTTAGAAAAGCGTTTGCGTCAAAATGGTTTGCGACCAACACGTCAACGATTGGAACTTGCTTATATGATTTTTTCTAAAGGCAACCGTCATATTTCTGCTGAAGAGCTTTATGAAGAGGCTGTGAGAGCGGGGGTGCCTGTATCTTTAGCAACCGTTTATAATACACTTCACCAGTTTACAGAAGAGGGGTTATTAAGGATTATAGCTGTGGAAGGTTCAAAAACTTGGTTTGATACCAATACGTCTGATCATTATCATTTTTATATAGAAGGTGAAAATCGTATTCTTGATATTCCGTGCAATTTAGAAGAAGCTCCTATTATTAAAAACTTGCCTAAACCACCGGAGGGTATGGAGATTTCACATGTTGATTTAATAGTTCGGTTAAAGCCTAAAAAGTAAATCTGATTATAAGGAATAAAAATTCAACTATATTGAATTGCGGATTTACCAACCTTTAATTTTTTCATCAGGATAAATTCCCCATAATTGAGGTTGATGAAGCCATCCGCGGGTGTTGTTAATATTGATTTCGCACCAATGTCCTCCGTCGCATTGGCGAATATAACCAATAACATTAGGTTCTACTTCTGCTACGAGTTCTGCATTATCTGTTGGGCTTTTGCGTAACATCAGCCTTTTTGTTTTATCTTTTTGCCATGGAACAGTAATAGCAGTGCGTTTTCCTGATAGGAGCGATTGATAGACCCACCCCTCATCTCCTTCTGCATCACGAATTTTACGCCATTGATCATATTCTTGAATAATTTCAATAGGTAATCCCTTCTTTCTGTAAGTAAAGATAATAGAATAATTACTTCCTGGTCCGACGCGCACATTAACACGCGTAGGCTTAATTGAAGCAAAGCGCGGAAGTGGTAAACCACTTGGTCCTAAATTTTGATTGAGTGTTTGTGCATACAAAAAACCAGATAAACTAAAGATAACGCTTTCTGCCATTAAGATACATGATGCGAGTATTGAAAATTGAAACCAACGAGAATGTTGCACACTTACATCCTTTATTTTGCACATATTGGCTAGACTACAATCTGAAAAATAGAATTGAGAATGAATAAAAGTTATGACATATCGTAGTTAAAAAGATCTAAACAATGAGAGTACTGGATAAGAATAACGAAATACGTAAAAAATTTGAGTTTCTTAATCCCCACTTTATTTTCATAACTCTGTGAGGGTTTTATTTTCACACAATTTTTTATTTGAAGTACATGGAAAGGCAGTTGAATATTTTACTAACTATCGTACATTTTTACAAATGTTGGAATGTTATTATAGAATACCACGAGATTGAGTGAATTGGTCATGCTATAATTATATTAAACCAATAAATTAGGCTATGTACGTATCTAACAAGTAAAAATTACCGATAAAACATTAAAATAATAGAGTTGTATCTGCTTATTTTAATAAATGAAGAGAGATATAAATCTGAGGCTTATAATTTTTACACATACAGTTGTATATTGAGCCATGATTTATTTTTGCAATCTAATATAATTGGGGAGTATGAGGGATATTGAATATTGTATCCTACATTAAGAGAACGATTACATAATTTGTATACAAAGAAAATTATATTAAGAGGGGGAAATCGCATTAAGAGGGATAATTATATAAAGTAAGGAACAAAAACACCTTACAACACATATACAATCCCCCTTTAACTTATTTCAAGTAACAGCGTATTATTCCGATTGCTCAAAATGGCTTGGAACAAAGTCATTTCTATTAAGATTACATCAAAAACACATGAACCCTTTATGGGTGTAAAGAAAAAAATAACAACAAGATGAGAAAGAGTAGATAATAAAAACAACTATCAGTGTAAATCGCTAAGATATTACGCTCTACTCATCCACAACCAATGTGATTTTATAACAAGTAAAATATACTACTTTACCGCAGCAGTTCGACCATTACCAATAAGGCCTTCTCTTTGTGCACGTTTACGAGCAAGTTTACGTGTACGACGAACAGCCTCAGCTTTTTCACGAGCACGTTTTTCCGATGGTTTTTCATAATAACCACGCATTTTCATTTCACGAAAGATACCTTCACGCTGCATCTTTTTTTTCAACGCACGTAGCGCTTGCTCAACATTATTATCACGAACGAGTACTTGCACTGCTTATCCTGTTTTGTTTCATTATTATAAATAATAGGAAAAAATCCACTTCCTTTTAAAAGGTATATCTAAAAGGAAACATACAATATATGCATAACACATAAAGAGGGTATTTGTCTACATTGCTTTTTTAAATTCCATTCTTCTTGCTATAGAGTATTTTTTACAATAGATGATGGAGTTTGCTGCATATAAGCTTATGAAAGCCCTTTTATCTGATTATTTTCATCCATATAAATTTTTTCAGCAGCAGGGTAACGCGGTAAGCCTGGCATGGTCATAATATCTCCACAGATGACGACAATAAAGCCAGCACCTGCCAAGAGGCGCACCTCCCGTATAGGAATTTCAAAATCAACAGGAGCACCATATTGTGTGGGATCAGAAGAAAAAGAATAAGGCGTTTTTGCCATGCAAATAGGGTATGCTCCATATCCTTCTTTCTCCCAGTGTTCAAGTTGTTTGAGAATAGGAGCTGTAATGATAGCGCCACGGCCACCATAAAGATTTTTGATAATACAATTAATTTTCTGAACAAGCGGAAGATCATCTTGATACAGAACTTTGAAATGGGAAGCTTTTTCTTCAATCAAGGTTACGAGTTCTTGCGCCAGTTCTATGGCGCCTTTTCCTCCTTGTTCCCAATGTTTGCAGATAATAGCTTTGTGTCCTGTTGCGGCAACTATTTTTTGTAATGTACTGATTTCAGCGTCGCTATCGGTTGCAAAATGGTTAACAGCAACAACACAAGGAATACCGTAGTTCTCCATGTTTTTAAGATGCCTTAAAAGATTGTTTGCTCCCTTTTGTAAAGCAACGACATTTTCTTCTGTCAAATTATTTTTGTTGACACCACCATTCATTTTTAATGCACGAATTGTTGCGACAATCACGGTCGCATTCGGTACAAGACCTGCTTGTCGGCATTTAATATCGAAGAATTTCTCTGCACCAAGATCGGCTCCAAATCCTGCTTCTGTAATAACATAGTCAGCAAGTTTTAAAGCAGTTTTTGTTGCTATAACTGAATTACAGCCATGAGCAATATTGGCAAAAGGTCCTCCGTGAACAAGCACAGGATTGTTTTCAATTGTTTGTACGAGATTAGGTTGTATAGCATCTTTGAGAAGAACTGTCATTGCGCCTTCTGCATTAAGATCAGCAACTGTCACAGGTGTTTTATCATAACGATAGGCAACGACAATTTTTTTGAGTCTCTGCGTCAGATTTTCTAAATTTTCGGCAAGACAAAAAAGTGCCATGACTTCTGATGCAACAGTAATATCAAAACCTGTTTGACGGGGAAAACCGTTGGTAACTCCACCTAATGAAATAACAACATCACGCAATGCGCGATCATTCATATCGAGGACTCGCTTCCAGACAATACGACGTGGATCAATATTTAGAGTGTTGCCCCAATAGATATGATTATCTATCATCGCGGCAAGAAGATTGTGAGCAGCTGTAATGGCATGAAAATCGCCGGTAAAATGCAAATTAAGGTCATCCATCGGTATTACTTGAGCATAACCACCTCCAGCAGCTCCCCCTTTTATTCCAAAACAAGGACCTAAAGACGGTTCTCGCAAAGTGGCTATAGTTTTTTTGCCAATGAGATTGAGAGCATCATTCAACCCAACAGTTGTTGTTGTTTTTCCTTCTCCTGCAGGTGTTGGGTTAATAGCTGTAACCAGGATAAGTTTACCATCCGGATTTTTATTAAGCGATTTTATATAAGTAGAAGAAATTTTAGCTTTGTCATGTCCGTAAGGAATAAGATTTTCATGTGCAATATTAATTTTTTTAGCAATTTCAATAATGGGTTGTTTTTTAGCTGTGCGAGCAATTTCAATATCTGTTTTGGGCATAGAAAAATTCTTTAATTTAGTTTTTTAGCATTGAGAGCGTGTACTCTATTGGCTATGATAGCTTATAGGATATCAAGATAGAGTAAACTATCATAAAGATCGATGATATGCTGTGCAAGAAAAAATAAAAAATGAAATAATATTGCTATAGTTTTTAAAAAGCATCACGAAATGAAATTTTAAAAAGTTTTAGAAAGAATGAAAGAGATCAGAAAAATTTCCAGATATAAATTCTGCAATTTTTTGGGAGTGTGATGTCTATTTTTAACAATTTATTTTATTTAGATATTTTTATATCTTATAAAGATAAGGTTTAATAATTTTAGAAATTTTACAGAGAAACAGTTTCTAACATGGCGAAGGTTTCCAGAAAAAACAAATTTTGATTCGCACTCAAAAGAATTAGAACAATATCCTGCTCTCACACACTAAATATATTTTAAAGCAATTTAAGAGAGAGTTTATAATTGTTAATTTAAACAATGCATTGAAAAGAATAAAATTTTTATAATGGCGCACCCGAAGAGATTCGAACTCCTGACCCCCAGATTCGTAGTCTGGTGCTCTATCCAGCTGAGCTACGGGTGCTTATATTTTTAATTTTTTATCTTTGAAGACAAAGGGTTCCTAATCGTTTCATTAAAAAATTGCAAGTGAAACTTAATAGAAATAGAAAATTTATCTTTTTATTGAGGAAACATTGTAAGAAATGCAATGATTATGTTTCCGATTTCAATTGGATTTTTACAGAGGCGTTTTCTTAATTTATATTCAGTGTATAAATTAAGATGAACGATAGTTAACTTGACGTTTAAATGTAGAAAAGATACGCAAACAAAAATGAGATATGTTTTTTGCGGCGGGGGGTAAAATATACTACCTGCAGTTTGGCTTTTATATGAAACTCGGATATTGCTGTTGAAAACTGTTTCAAATAAGTTTGCGTATTCATGACACAGCGAGGGTGGATGTATAGAAGTGTTAAAAAAAATCTTTCCATGGGTGTTTTTCGTTATTATTTTGATGGTTACCTATTGGGCTGGAAAACAGAATTCAGAACAAGGTATTTCTATAGTAGATAAAACAACAAATGCATCGCATAATCTTTCAAAGATACCAAGGAAACGCTCCCCGGCCTATGTTGTTGTTGATTATGTAAAAATTCAGGATTTTTATGAACGGTTAAATGTGCTTGGAAGTGGGCAAGCACTCGCTGAGGTAGAATTAACGCCTTTATCTCCAGGTGTTATTGATAAACTTTTTGTATCAGCTGGTACAAAAGTGCAAGTAGGGGATGTAATAGCAAAGCTTGATTCTAAAAAGGAAGAAATAGCGGCTGCAAAAGCAAAAGTACAGCGTGACAATAGTGCTTTAACGCTTTCACGTATTCTTAAATTGCGTGCTAGCAATACAGCAACAGAGGTTCAGGAGGTTACTGCACGATTAGAGTTAGAAAATGCAAATTTAGTTTTTCAGAATGCTGAGGTAGATCTTGACCGGCGAACAATTCGTGCACCAATAAAAGGAATTGTTGGCATTTTGCCCATTGATGAGGGCAATGCTGTAACCCTTAACACTGTTATAGGGCGTATTGAGAATAGAGAAAGTATTTTGGTCGATATATGGGTTCCTGAACGATATATCTCACAAATCCATAAAGGAGATGAGGTAACCGCAACATTAACGGCGCAACCTGATAAAGTTTTTGTTGGCCATATTTATGCGATTGATAATATTGTTGATCCTAAAAGCCGTACACTTCACATCCAAGTTGAAATTAAGAATGAAAAAGATGCGCTTATGTCTGGTATGTCTTTTTCTATTGCTTTACAATTTTATGGTGGTTCTTTCCCTGTCGTTAATCCTCTTGCAATTCAATGGAATAGTAAAGGGTCATTTGTTTGGCGTGTGAGAGAGGGAAAAGTCGAGTCTATACCAGTATCGATTATTCAGCATGAAACAGATAAGGTTTTTGTAAAAGCACCTTTAAAAAATGGTGATCAAATTGTTATTCAGGGAGTACAAATGCTTTATCCAGGAAGCAAGGTTACTCTTGAGGCTCCAGACGCCCATCAACAGCAATTATCAGCCGTTTATGGGAAAGATGAACAATGAGCCAAGAATTGAGTACAAAACAGTCGCAGGTATCGGAGCAAGGCGGTATCATTTCTTTATTTATTCGTAGGTCAGTATTTACCTTCGTTTTGAATGCTATGATCATGATTGCAGGAGTTTCTGCATGGTTGAATGTTGATGTACGGGAACTCCCAGATGTTGATACTCCTGTGACGACGATTATAACGCTTTTTTCTGGTGCATCAGCAGAAACAATTGATCGTGAAGTAACGAAAGTTATAGAAGATGCCGTTTCTCGCGTTTCAGGTGTGAAGACAATTTCTTCAACTTCTTCTTTTGGCATTTCTCGTGTAGAGGTTAATTTTAATGTGGGTGTTGATTTGAATATTGCAGCATCTGACATTCGTGATGCTTTGTCTCCTGTTACGTATTCTTTACCAAAAGAAGCAGATGCACCTCTTATTATTAAAGCAGATTCAAATGCTGCTTCAATGATGTATTTGGTTGTGACTTCACCAACAATGAGTATTGATGATTTAACAACGGTTGTAGATGATAAAATTGTTGATGCACTTTCTGCTGTTGATGGTGTTGGTGATATACAAGTTGCGAGTGCGCGAAAGAAGATTTTTCAAGTTGATGTAGATCAAGCAAAACTTGCCAGTTATGGATTAACAGTGGCAGATATTTCAAATGCTCTTGCAGATATGACAACTGATATACCTGTGGGCTCGTTACGTAATTCTAAGCAAGCTTTAATTGTGCATGCTACTGCACGTTTAACAACACCAGAAGCTTTTGAACAAGTTGTCTTAAAACCTCATGTACGTCTCGGTGATGTCGCACATGTGACTTTGTCACCTGATATAGAAACGATTATTCTTCGTATCAACGGAAAGACAGGTATTGGGTTAGGGATTGTGCGTAAAGCAGAGTCTAATACCCTTAATATTTCCAAAGGTGTGAGAGCGACTGTCGATAATCTTAAAACGATTATTCCTCCTGATGTGCATATAGATGTTATTAGTGATGATGCACTTTTTATCAAGAGCGCACTTCATGAAGTTGAAGTTGCATTGGTCATTGCTATCCTTAGCGTTATCTTGGTTATTTTTCTTTTTCTAAGAGATATTCGTGTAACGCTTATTCCTGCTTTATCTCTTCCTGTTGCTTTAATTGGTACAATTGCAGCCATTTATCTTGTAGGATTTTCTTTGAATATTCTTACATTTTTGGGGCTTGTTTTAGCTACAGGACTTGTAGTGGATGATGCCATTGTTGTTCTTGAAAATATTGTTCGATGGCGCAATATGGGATTAGGTTCTAGAGCAGCAGCGGTGTTAGGAACGCGTGAAGTTTTTTTTGCTGTTTTAGCAACAACATTGACTCTAGTGGCTGTTTTTGTACCTATTTCTTTTCTTCCTGGGCAAGTGGGAAGACTTTTTAGAGAATTTGGTTTTGTTTTGGCAATTTCTATTCTTCTTTCCGCAATTGTTGCTTTAACACTTTGCCCTATGTTGGCTTCGCGTTTTCTTAAAGCACATAGCGAGGAAAAGAAAGAAGGCGTGCACCATTATTTGACTTTTTTGGATAAATTAGGTTCGTTTTTTCATAAAGGATATATTTATAGTTTGCATAAATGCTTAGAAAGGCCTTGGACTGTTGTTTTTTCTTCACTTATTTTTGCAGGTCTTTGCGTTGGCAGTTATATGAAGTTGCAACAAGAATTAACACCACCAGAAGATAGGTCTCTTATCTTTTTAGTGGTCAATGGCCCACAAGGTATTTCTGCACAATATATGAATGAGCAAGTAGAAAAAATTGAAGAGCGATTACAGCCTTTACGTGATTCTGGAGAGATTGCTAACAGTTATTCTATAGTGGGCATGAACGGCTCAACCAATACCGCTTTTTTAATTTTATTACTTTCCCCTTGGGATAAGCGGTTACGGAATCAACAAGAAATTGTAGAAGATATTAATGCAAAAGTGAGACAGTTTCCAGCAGTTTTGGTGTTTGCTGCACAAGGAAACTCATTAGGTGTAAGAGGAACGGGTCAAGGATTAGAATTTGCCATTCTTGGCAGTGATTATAAAACATTACAACCTATTGCTGATAAGCTCGTGAGTGCTTTACAAGCTGATCCACGTTTTATTCGTCCACGACTTACTGTCGATGCAACGCAACCACAGTTTTTTATTGAAATTAATCGAGAAAAAGCTTCTGATTTAGGGATTGATATTACCAATTTGGGTTATACATTACAAACAATGTTGGATGGTAAAAAGATTGGCTCTGTTTATGTAAATGATCATTCTTACGATGTTAAATTGACATCGCGTAAAAATCCTATGAAGAGCCCTCGTGACTTGGAAAATATTTTTTTAAAAACAAAAGGAAATCAATATGTTCCTTTATCGGTTATTGCAAGTTTACATGAAAAAGCTACCGTACCCCAATTAAAACGAGAAAAACGTATGAGTGCGGTGGTTTTAAGCGCAAATCTTGCCCCAGGCGTTACTTTAGGCAGTGCTTATCAGACTGTACAGGAAATTGCTGCTCCTTTGTTATCAAAAGGAAACTATGTGGTTCCCTTGGGAGCAGCTGAAACACTGAATGAAACATCTTCCAATTTTATGATTGTTTTTGGAATCGCCTTTGTGATCATTTTATTGGTTTTAGCTGCACAGTTTGAAAGTTTTATTTCAGGGTTTATTATCATGGCGACTGTACCATTAGGGATTGGTTGTGCTATGATTGCTATGTTTTTAAGTGGTGTTAGCCTTAATATATACAGTCAAATCGGTTTAATTTTGCTGATTGGAATTATGGCTAAAAATGGTATTCTTATCGTCGAGTTTGCAGATCAGTTACGTGATCAAGGTAAAAGTGTACGTGAAGCTATAGAAGAAGCAGCAAATATTCGTCTTCGTCCAGTTTTTATGACAATGATTTGTGCTATTTTAGGAGGGATTCCTTTGGTTTTAGCCAAAGGTGCTGGTGCGGAGGCACGTATAGCTTTAGGTTGGGTAATCGTTGGTGGCTTAGGCTTGGCAACTATTTTTACTCTTTATGTTACACCGGTTGTTTATCTCTTTTTGGGACGTTTTGTAAGACCAAAAGCAGAGGAAGCTGTACGCTTAACAAGAGAACTCAATCAAGTTAAATGATTTAGCATTTAGGGAAGATTTGGAAGTTTTTTATTCTTATGAATATTTTTTACCATTAAATACGTGTTTTGTCGAAAATAGATTTCGACACTTAAAATTGCAAAAAATGTAAAAAATAGCAAAAGTCGAAATTTGGTAGTAAAAAAAGGAATAGGTTTTAAAAAATCTTTAAGAGCCTCTTAGAAATCATTTGAAAGAGCATAAATTGATACAAAACCTGCTGATAAGCCACAGACAAGTTGTCATTAAATTCTTTAAATGACAATTTCTCAGCTATTGGCGGAGAGAGAGGGATTCGAACCCTCGATAGAGTTTCCCCTATGCCGCATTTCGAGTGCGGTGCTTTCAACCACTCAGCCATCTCTCCATATACAAGTACAACAAAAAACTTCATATTGTTGAAATATTATGGCGGGTAGATAACCTTCAATTGCTTTAAGTACAACCTTTTTTTGCTTTTTTGTAGGACTTTATTGACAGAGTATAGAAACTTTGTCATATATGCTTTGACCATGAGCGTGGAGAAATCTGCGTGTATTTTTGTTGAAAAAATAGTTTATACTTATTGTTGAAAATTTATTACGACTGATAAAAAGCAGCCTATTTTCCCCCTTATTCTGTAAGGTAGAAATGAAAATAAGAGCTGGAGTGAACGGAAGGATAAAGAATGTTCGCAGTCATTAAAACCGGTGGTAAGCAATACCGTGTTGTTGCTAACCAAGTGGTGAGAATTGAAAAAGTTACTGGAAATACTGGTGATATTGTTGAGTTTAATAACATATTAATGGTTGGGCAAGAGAATAATGCAATTATTGGTACACCTGTTGTTGCTGATGCTGTGGTTACAGCTGAGATTATAGGGCAAGAACGTGGACGTAAAGTTATTGCATTCAAAAAGCGTCGTCGTCAGAACTCAAAGCGTACGCGAGGCCATCGTCAAGAAGTAACAAGGCTTCGTATTTTAGAAATTTTAATGGGTAATTTAAAACCTAAAAAAGCATCTGCAAAGCCCGTGAAACAGGAAGCAGCTGCATCAAAAGAAACAACAAAGGAAACAAAAGCTGCAGATTCTATAAAGAAACCGACTGAAAAAAAAGTTACCTCAAAGAAAAAAACAACTGTAGCATCAAAGAGTAAAGAGGATTAAAGGAGAACGTCCATGGCACATAAAAAAGCTGGCGGTTCCTCGCGTAATGGCCGCGATTCAGAATCAAAACGTCTTGGCGTTAAAAAATTTGGTGGTGAAACCGTTATTGCTGGAAATATCATTATTCGTCAGCGTGGTACACGCTGGCATCCTGGTGATAATGTTGGTATAGGAAAAGACCATACTCTTTTTGCATTGTTAGATGGAACGGTTTCTTTTTGTAAGAAAGCAAAGAATCGTTCGTATGTTTCTGTTATTCCTGTAGGGGAGATAGCGGAGTAAACCGTAATATTGGGCTATAGGTCAGTATTTTATTGGACTTTGATTTTAAAGTTTTTTTAATATGAAAAGGAAAGGTAGAGAGCTATCTTTCCTTTTTTGCTTTATAATAATATTAAAAAAGCCTAGTATATAGGAAACTAAAAAATAAAATTTGAGGGCATGTTGCTCTTAAAGAATGGAAAAAATTGCATTCTCTTTCATGAGTGTGCAAAATATTAATATGATGATAAAGCTTCTCAGTAAGGGGTGTGTAATATTGAAAATCTACTTTACTTTATGCCAGAGAAGCGTGAGATAATTTTTTTCAAAAAATGTAGAATAATTGAATAAGACCATTTGTACAATTGTTTTAGTAGGAATGAGTACATTAACCATGGTGTTTTGAGGTATGATATAATTTTTAAAAAATGAGGAAATCTAATATGTCATTTAAAGAGATTAAATTTTACAATATCAAAATAGTTGATGCGTCATCAGAAAAAAACATTGTTTCTTTATTGGGTACGTTATGAAAATACAATCTCTAAACACAAGAACAAAAATGAATTAAAAGAAACATCATTTTTTATTGATCGATTTGCTTAAACATTAAAGGCATTTAGAAAGCTTTTTTAGATTTTGGTTATCGAGGGACTGTGTTTTTTAGATGTATATACTTTAAGGGTATACGGACAGAGAGCACCATGCGGTAACAATATTTATTTGAGAAAGAGAAGTCTATAATAGGATCAAAGTTATTCTTTAAAGATTAAAAACAGTGTTTTACGAGATTTTTTTTTCGTATGAAATCTTAAAGAGAAAGAGTATGCAGAGGAAGTTTTTCGTTATGTCATAAACCAGAGACGTGCAAGTGTGACTAGTCAGTTTAAGGGGTATGTTAAAATATCAGCTAAAGTTATAGGTAAGAATGCTTGATTGCTTCAATGAGGAATGATGATAAATTATACGGATAACTTTAGATGATAAAAGCGTTCTTAAAGAACGTTTTTCTATTGATGAGGTTAAAAGGATTGGGGCATTTATCTTTGTTAAATAAAGGGTAGAAATTAGGCTTGTCTTGATGACTTTAAGCGATGCGATGAATAACAATATCCAATTATTGTTTGAGTTATGCTAGGCAATTTAAACGCTTATTGAATGATATTCCATAAAACAGAAAGTTGCAGTGTTGTTTACACTTTCTATTTTGAGAACTGCGGCTTTGAAATAAAATTTATCAGACATATTCATGTGTGAATGTGAGGAATTTAAAATTTACGATGAGCCATGAGGAAGCAGAGGTAATGAATACAGATTGTAACGAGATGGAAACTTTATCTATAAGATCTGTACAACTTGCAGCTGCTTTTGACCATAAGAATGATGCGATTCATGCTGCTGCTAAATTATTGGTACAGATTGGTGCAGTTAACAAATGTTACCTAGCAAGCATGCTCAAATGTGAAGAAATAACGAATACTTGGCTTGGAAATGGTATGGCTATTCCTCATGGAATGGCTGAAAGTTGTGATTTTATTATCAGGGAGGCTGTTGTTGTTATACAAATTCCTGCAGGTGTTGAATGGCAAAACGGTAATAAAGCGCGTTTAGTGATTGCTGTTGCAGCTTATCCAGATCGCTATAAAGAAATTTATAAAAAATTGGCATCTCTTTTATTGGATAAAGAACAACTTGAAATACTTTTCACAACTTCAGACAAACAGCAGATTATTACAACACTTTTTGGTCAGAATACAAAAACGAATAAGCATTTAATTGGTGATCTTTCAGTGTGTCAGGAATGGACTTTAGATTATCCAAGTGGTCTTCATGCACGACCAGCTTCTCTTTGGGCTGATTTTGCGAAAAGAGCTCAGAGTTCTATCAAAGTGCGCCATGGTCAGTATATTGTTGAAATGAAAAATTTGATTGGTTTACTACAATTAGGAGCCAAAAATGGTGATGTTTTAATTTTTTCAACAAATGCAGTAGAAGGTATACAACTTCTTCAGGATGCAATTTCTGTTGTAAAGAAAGTGAGCATAAGTGAAAAATGTATGATGAGAGAAATGGAAGCTCAAAGAAAAGCTGTCCATAGTTGGTATCCTCACTCTGGTCACAAAGGTATTTCTGGTGTTGGAGCGAGTGGTGGGTTAGCTGTCGGTGAGGTTTTGGTTTTACAGCAAAATAATATTTCCATTTTGGATCAGCCAATTGATTTTGCAGCTGGCGTGGTATGTCTTGAAAATGCTATCAAAAAAACAAAGCATAAGCTAACGTCAATTATTGCTGATATCACAGCACGTATGGGAGCAGATTCTGCGGCGATTTTTTCTGCGCAAATGGTTTTGCTTGAAGATGAAAATCTGATAGCACAGGCGCATCGTTTTATGGCAGAAGGTCATGGGGTAGCTTGGTCTTGGGATAGAGCGGTTAGACAATTTACAGATATGTTGTCTAAGGTAGATAATCCTGTATTAGCGGCACGTGCTGTTAATTTATTTGATGTTGGTCGTCGTGTTCTAGGTAAAATCAATCCATTATATAGATCTTTCTTTTTAAAGAATATCCTGCATGATACTATTCTTATAACGGATGATCTCTCTCCCTCTGATATTGCCCAGCTCGATTTTACAAAAGTAAGGGGATTGGTAACGGCATGGGGCGGTCCTTTATCTCACACAGCTATTTTAGCACGTACTCTTGGTATTCCAATGGTTGTTGCTGTGGGTGCTGATGTTTTAGCAGTTAAATGCGGTGTTCAAGCCATTATTGATGGTGATAACGGTTTTATTTATCTTGAACCTCCTTTTGAAGATATTGAAGATGTCCAAAAACAAATGAAAAGTTTTGCAAAAAAATGTGACAGTACGATATGTGTGAATAGATTGCCATTGCAAACAACAGATGGCCAAAGAATTCGCATTATGGCAAATGTCAACTATGCAAATCAAGTTCCTGTAGCATTTGATTTAGGAGCTGAAGGTGTTGGACTCATGCGTACAGAGTCTTTGTTTTTAGAAAATCCACATATTCCGGATGAAAAGTCACAATTTGATGCATATCGAAGGATGATTACAGCTGTAGGAGATAGGCCATTAATTATTCGTGCACTTGATATTGGTGGGGATAAACAGGTTACACATTTATCTTTATCGAAAGAGGATAATCCTTTTTTAGGTATTCGGGGGACACGGCTTTTATTACGGCGTCGTGATTTATTGATTCCTCAATTGCGTGCTTTGTATCGAGCCGCTAAAGAAGGAGGTGATCTTTGGGTTTTATTTCCGATGGTCATGTCTCTTTCAGAGATTTTCACTATAAAAAAGATAGCAGAAGAAATTCAAAATGATATTCGTGCACCAAAGTTAAAATTTGGTATTATGATTGAAGTGCCTGCAGCAGCCATTATGGCTGATGTTTTAAGTGCTCATGTTGATTTTTTTTCAATTGGAACCAACGACTTAACACAGTACACAATGGCTGTTGATCGACAAAATCCATATTTAGTGTCTGAAGCAGATAGTCTTGATCCAGCTGTTTTACGTATGATTCATCAGACTATTCAAGGTGCTAAAAAGCACGAATGTTGGGTGAGTGTCTGCGGTGGTATGGCTGGGGATCCTTTTGCAGCAATGATTTTGGCTGGACTAGGAATTCATGAGCTTTCCATGATATCTAGTGATATTTCTTCAGTAAAAGCATGTTTGCAGGCACATAGTTTTGAAGAGATGAAAATTTTAGCAAAAAAAGCATTACAATGTGAAACAGCGCGAGCTGTACGCGCTTTAAGCAATGATATAGGGTACTAGAAAGCCTTAAAAGAGAAGAATGAATGAATTCTACAATGTAAAATAATTATAATCTAACGCATTATTTAGAATATAAATTTACTATTCCAGTAAATTTTAATATTATGGGTCTAAGAAGTTAGGATTCATTCATTATGATACGTATTACTAGATAAAATGAGTAGATAGCGAATTAGTGATACATAATTATTTAGTTTTTGAAAAAAGATAGGTAATATCTTAATTTAAAGAGGCGTATTATTTGTTACGTATAGAGTAGAAAATGCGTTCGTAAACATAAAAAATTCTTATTACGCACAAATCCAATGATTATATTTTAATGCAATTTACGGAAAAGTTTTTTAAACAAGAGGATGTGCTGGTTATTCAACAGGTATCACATCGTATTTTGATAAATAAAATTGTTTTTTGAATTTTGAATGTGTAGTTTAAGCTTGCACGTTATTTCTTTCTGAGTATAGTGCAGGCTTCTGGAGAGGTGGCCGAGTGGTTGAAGGCGCACGCCTGGAACGCGTGTATATGGGAGACCATATCGAGGGTTCGAATCCCTCTCTCTCCGCCATATTTTTTTAGAGAACCTTTTTCAGCATCATTATCACCAAAAGTTATCATTGCGAGGAATCGCAGATGATGAAGCAGTTCAATAAATATTGAGATTGCTATGCTCTTTCAGAGTAATTACTAAGAAATAAAATGTTAAACAAATCACAAATTGACTTATCGTTAGAGAATAACTTTTTTCAAAGGTACGTTTTGACCCAAATTATGCCCTAAAATGAAAGTTGTTGATTTTCCAAATGGAGTATCTTCTGTTAATTCAACATTTGCTTCAGACATATTCAATATTATCTCTGCTAAAAATTTACAAGAAACTATACCTGTAGACCAAGCAAAATCTATAATCGATTCCTTTAATGCAAAAAAACTGCCTTTAGCTTGGTGGATTAGATCGCATTCGTCTCATTATAAAGTTGATGAAGTTCTTTTATCTATTGGTTTAGAGCATGTTGAAACAGAGGTAGGAATGGCAGCTTTAGCACAAAATATAGACTCACATGTTATTTTTATGCCGGATAACTTCAAAATCAAAGAAGTTGAATCTCTTCAAGATTTTAGAGATTACAGAAATGTTATAGCATCAGTATTTGAGCCTTTTTATGAAGAAGCGGTTATATTTTATGAAACAATAGGCCGTTGTTATAAAAAAGACTCTGATGTAGAGATGTTCGTTGGTTATATAAAGAATAGTACTGTAGCAATATGTTTTTGTATTAAAGTAGATGGAGTTGATGGAGTGTATGATATTGTCACTAATCCAGATTTTCAGAAAAGAGGTGTTGGGACATTAATGACAAAAATTGCGATTGAGCATTTAAAAAGAAAAAAATGTCATGTTATTGGTATGCAAGCCTCTAACGAGGGAATTGGCATTTATAAAAAATTGGGTTTTATAAATTTTGGTGAATTCAGAGTTTATTCTAATAAAAACATGATAAGTTAACTACGAACGCTTTTTTGTTTTTGCTAATCTACAAAAGAGTTCATTATTTTCAGCAAAACGCAAACAGGATAAAATATTTTATACAATAACTAAGCTATGAATAATCCAGCTCTTTAATACATTATAGATGGTCATTTTGCGTTCCTTACTCCAAATAAAACGTATATTGAAATTTCTATTCATTTTCTAAAGAAAAGCCATCAAGATTTTGCATGCATAAGCCAGATTATTTGCATAAACGAAACTTGCTAACAGTCTCATTGCGCTTTTTCAAAGAGTCTTTTCTAAAAAGAACACTGCAAACAAATAAATAAGCAAATATATAGCAAAAATATAAACTAATGACAAAAAACCGAATAAATTGACCATATACGCACTTATATAAAAGAATACCAAGAGGCTCAATCTGCTAACAGTTGATAAAAAAGATTCATATGTGGCTCTGAGATTATCGCTAATACTATCGTGTAAAATAACTTCTACGCGAAGATATGTATATTTAATTAAATAAAAAACGATACAGATTAAAATAACAGCAATTTCTTTTATTGGTTTTTTCTCTCCTTTTAGATCATTCAAAAAAACTAAACCAAATATTGTTGTAATTAGCATTAAAAATGCAGATATATACCATATATATTGGTTAGAATAATTAGCAAAATATGCGCCAATTAAACTAAATATAAACATACCAATAAAATTGTATTGGGAGCTAGAGCCAAGTATTTTTTTAGTAGATGTCAATGTTTTTTTTGCATATTGAACAAGTAAAGCATTATAGGCACCAGCATTCAATGTAAGAGACAATGCGTTGAAAAATTCTGCCAAAAGAAAACCGTTAAAGCTTGTAGAAATTCCCATAAGAAATAGCCATGTGGCTGAAAAAGCTGCTGCCAAAATGACAGATATTTTATAACTTTTTTTATCTGCAAAATATCCAAGAGGGATATCTGTAATCATCATAATAAAAGCTTGAAATGACTTAATAATACCTATGTCAATAAGCGTTAAGCCTTTTTCAAGCATATAGAATACAATAAAGGCGCCAGTTAAAATCCTTATACCGTTAAATAAAAACCCAAACGTTAATATACTTGTCATTTATCCCCCAATAATGCTCATGAAAGCAATGAGGACATCATATATACTGGTTTTTTTAAATATTTATATAGTTTTGTAGAATATTCTTAATAAACTTCAACATATTGATATTTTTCATATGCTTTATGCATAAATAACATCTGGTTTTCCTGAGAAGAATAAGAAGTTCAGCAACAGTATTGGCAGTTACGGAGCCAATATATGATATTTTGCTTCTTGTGTTAAAATAACTTTTTTATTAAACAGATAGTTTTGATAAACAAATGCTACGAATTATTTTCTCTAAAACCGGTAAGTAATCATCACTTTTTCCCCAAGTTGCTATAATAGTTAGACAAATATTTAAATCGATTGTCAGGGCTAAAAGCTTATTTTCTTTATAAAATGATCACATTTTTTCAAGCATGAAACTTTGGCTGTTATAGTCTAACATCTTTTATGATATGGCCTTCGTCTTTATTGATAAGAAAGATAATACGCTCTTTTTTCTTGAAGAGACTTGGTATTTGCAAAAAAATTGTAATGAGATTAGTGGGACTTTCAAGTAAATCATCTTCATCACAATGTGTGAATAAGGTGGATGCAATTTCTCCATGAAGGTAAGTTCCCACTTCGATTATCATTGGTTCGTGGATAGTTCGCACGATTTCCATATGCGAAGGTCTATATTCAATTCCCTACCGCATGCATGCATCACTTTGCATAAGAAATAAGAGCGGTATAAAAAGGATTTTGAGCATAAAGTATATCAAGCGATTTATAAACAAAGGTACTCCTCATTATGAATAGCTTTTTTATATCGCGATAAACCACATATCTTTATAGCTTCTTCATTTATAATGGCGTTTACTTATGTATTTTTCTCCCATCAAGCTTTTTTGAAGGAAATAAGCTTCCTTTAGGCCTACCCAAAAATTGTGCATCCTGTCGATTTTAGAGACCTATATCATCATTTCTTCATAGTTAGAAAACAACAAAGCACTATTGTTTCCAGCAGGAGTATTTGGCTTCACTACATAACCATTAAGGGATTCAAAACCATCGAGAGAATAACCGTTTTTTATGAGAGTTTTTGATTGGATATAAGATAAATCATTTACACAAAAGTGTTGTTACGTTGCTGTTTTTTCATCGTTAATCAGTAGTCAAGGGATTAGTATCAGAACAATCATAATAAGCAGCTGATTGCTCTTGTATAATAAATATCTCTTCAGCGCTTGTTACCATTGCTTCTATCGCTACCGGTCGAAAAGTACTGTTTTATCTTATTGGTATTGTGAAGATTCGCTTCTGCTATATTTTTATTTTTGCACAGTAGGACCATAGAGGATGCCAGTAGAGAAGGGGATGATAATATAAGAATGGGTTTGCTCATGCTTTATTTTGTTGCGATGAAAGGAAAAGAACATAAATAAAGATTGTAAGCCCTATTAAGTGGATGCTTGCGGTCCCATAAGAGACGAGCTTGTAAGAAGACAAAGGATAACATATCCCGCGTCGATTGAAAAAGAGTATAAAGCATGCCACTATAGCTTCCTATTAGCTCTACTTGAGTTTTTGTTTGAGCATTTCAATTGTATGTTTGCGAGCATTAATTCGCATGTTATTCATCGAAAAGCTAATAAGAAACAAGAGACTACAGCTAAATAGGGTGATTGCGTGATACTAAAAATGAAATTAGCTACACTCAGTATAAGAGCTGGTTGAATGAATTCAAGCGAGGGCTTTTTATTAAAGCAGCTAAAAAAACGATTACATCTGTTACTGCACTATAAAGTCCATAATATTCATAGTTAAAATTTTTCATATTTTGAAAAAGAATAGTTACCAGTGTATTGTAGGCGCAAATATGCAAATCAATAAGGCCTATGCAGATGCATAAAAGTTGAAGTTTAAAGGAAAGCCCATCTGTCTGCGCTATGGTGTTAGCTCTTTTTCGGTTGCAGACGGTGTGGTACACATAGCGCTATCTTTGCTATATTTATCGCGAAAAATGCTATATCCGGCTATAAGGCTTATGATGATCTCCAATATACAAATTGCCGAAATCAAACCATTATAGTCCATTTTAGAAGTGATTTCTTGTGGGATAGTTACTTCCAAAAAGGCGCCGATCTGCACTACTGTTTGCATGATGTGAAAAGCTCTGTGTGCACTGAATATAACCATTCAGTGCTAGTTTAGTATTATCAATCTTTAGTGTACTTAAGGTAATCAAAGAGAGATAACCTATGAAAATAAAGACAGTACTAAAACCAAAGAGATAATTAATATAGTGAAAAAGAGCAATAAACAAAAGAAGACTATAGATGATAATTCTTCTTTTATATAAATCTATCCATTGTAATGAAGATTTAATGTGTACAAGCTGCTTTTTTCAAAAGATAGGCCTGTAAGGGTTCCTAATGTCATAGTCATGCCTAGGAAAACCGATGAGGATATTATCTTAATAAGCATTCTAAAGATTACTTAAAAAAAGCAGCATATCAGAAGATAGAGCACAACAACAAGCCCATAAAACCAAAATAATAGTTTTTTGTGCAGTCATATCGACACTCTAAAAATATATACTCTTGTCATTAGGATATATGTCGATAATTAAATAATTGTTTCACATATTATTGAGAAGCCCAAGTTTTTTGAGAGGGGTATGCTATAATAAGGTGTGGGGATAATCATAGATGTTGGGTTATTGTACATACATATAGAGTTCACTTTTATATAAAAGCTCCAAATTTCTATGCACTTCATATTGCTTTATCAATACAGCTAATTGTCGAAGATATTCATCCCCATGGTAAGCAATAGCGCGTTGCACTTGTGTTGAGGAACGGCTCATTCCTATAAAAGACTCAGATGGAATTGTTATTGTCCAGTTGTGTGTATAGAAAGAAACCTTTTCTGAACTTACCCCAAGCCCCTCATGCATTTCCTGTAAAAAATCAAAATGACGATAATAACGAGAATAATGAGGGCTCATTTCTTCTAGCAATGTTTCATAAGCAGCGAGAAATTTGCTATTTTTAAAATCGCGATTGTTTTGAATAACCGCCATGACACCTCCGTTTCGGAGTTGGTTTGAGACAGCGCAAAGCAACAGAGGGCGATTCATCCACTGAAATGCTTGTGCTACAATAACAAGATCAATCTTGCCGATTTGAGGTAATAGGCTTTCAGCTTTGCCGTGATACCACTGCATAAAAGGAAATTTTTTTGTCCCTGCTCAATCATATCGGCTGATACATCGATAGCATGATATTGGTGCTTGCTTCCTAGAAGTTTAATAATCCCCTCTAATGCAATGCCTGTTCCAGCGCCTACATCCACGATGGACAAATGCTTTTTGCCTTTAAAAGGCAGTAGCATGGTTTTCAATAAGGTAAGAGGATAACGTGGACGATAAAGATCGTAGTCATCAGCCAACTCATCGAACTTTTCACTTTTTAGTTGAGCATTTTGCATTATAAGCCCCCCCCTCTTTACAAGAGTTGATATACATAATTGAGAATTGCTCCTTTTTTCTTATATGTCAAATATAAACTTAGAAGGAGAACGAGAACTAATCTTCAGCATTTTCTCTCTTTTATTCGATACAAAAGATATTGATTTATTTCTTATTTTTCCATGATATGCTTTAGAGTTTAATGACTATCAGATCAAATTCCATGCATTTTGCTCAAAAATTTATCTTAATTCCAGTGTGCTTACCATTTTGATGCTTTTAATGAGCATTAAATTTATAGCTTACCTGTGACAATTACTCATTCCCATTCTAGCGAAAAAGATAAAATAATCCATTTTCTTTATAGCTGTTACGATCAATGTCATTAATTTCTGCTTTATATATCATATCGACGGCGTATAACGCTCAATAAGAACAATGCTATTTATGAATCTTTAAATATCATAAAATTATTCCATCTTATGACAAAGATGCTTTCTTTTATGGAGCCGTTAGGCATTCCATGACAAAATGAATATTTTAAAACTATTCAACTCAGGAATTCTTTAACTGAATAAGTTACAATATAAAATTGTAAAAAAATATATTTTTTCAATAGGGTTATATAACATACCAAATGATATATATGCGGGAAGATTAGGTTATGTTCGTTGAAAATTTGAAAGAACGCGCTGCTATTATTCAATAATAGAACTTTTCTGTATTTTACTTTGAGCGGTTTTTTGCTACATTTGGAAATGGGCTCAATTATATCGCATTATCATGGTTTGCCTACAATCAGACAAGCTCAATCGGTGGTGTAGCGCTTTTAATGTTTTTCTCTAGATGCCTAATATTATTTTGGCACCTGTTTTTGGTGTGCTAGCGGATAAATATAATCGTAAAATACAAATTATTATTTCAAATCTTGTTAGAGGTTTGGTGCTCGTGGTTTGGGTAATACTTTGGCAATTGGGCATAAAAATTGAATTGATAGTCTTATTTGTTCTTTTGGCATTTTTATCTCTTTTTATATGCTATCAGCTGTTCCTCTAATTCAGAGTATTGTTCTGAAAGAACAGCTTATAAATGCAACAATCGATATGGTCTATGAATTTGGCACTATCATAGGTATGGGATTCAGCGGGTTTATACTTGCCTATGTGGGAATAAAAGGAACTCTTCTAATAGGTGGTAATTCTTTATTATTGCGGGTTTGTTTAATTTTGCCATGAAGGTATCTAAAATTCGAGGATGTAAAAGTAAAAGCCAGAAAAATTGGTGGGAAAATTGTACAGTATCCCTCCGCTATTTTAAGCAGAATCCGGTTCTTTTTATATTTTATATGAGCCAAATGATTATTATGATGCTTTTGATGACTATTCCTGTTATTCTCATTCCTTATACACAAGAAGTCTTGAAAGCAGATAGTAGGATTTTTGCAATATTTGAAGCACTTTATTCAGCGGGCGTATTTACCGGTGCGCTTCTTTCGCCATTTTTTTGTAAAGTTTTATCCATAAGGAAAACATTAGCAATTTTATTAGCTATTATGGCTAGTGATCTTGTCATTCTGTCTTTCAATAGACAGATATACATTGGTTTTCCTGTCTATTTTATAATTGGATTTGGACTTTCGAGCAGGGCTCTTTCAATTTCTTTATCACAACTTTTCTGTAAACCTGAATATCAGGGAAGACTGCAAGCAAGTTTTAATAGTATCTCTAGATGTTTTATTCTTGGAGTCTATCTTTTTATGGCAATAGAACCTTACGCTATCTCATCTCAGTTTATATACTTTCTTCAAAGTATCGTTGCAATTATTGGAATGCTTATCGTTTTATTTTATAAAAATGAAAAACAGTCAATTACATTTTAGTATCGTATCTATGCTATTCTATAAATATTTATGATAATTCACACTTCACACTTTCTTTTAACGAATAGATGAATGAATGCTAAAGTTGGAGATTTTAACCAATAAAATAAAGCTTATGGAGATTTAAAATACATGCTATTGTTTGATAATCATCAAAAAGTGTTCATATAAATTTTTCAACAAACGTTATTCTCATGAAAGAATTGAGAAGTTAGAATTTTGAAATTTATTCCATATTTGAACACAACAGAGTATAAAATAATCAGGAAATCTTCTTATTCTATAAAAATATTATTTATTTGTGCTTTTCCCAATCCATAGGGAGGATCGTATCACTTCCATCTTCATTGGAAAGAGAGCTTCTACGTCGCTGCAAAGTTTGTGCAATTTCTTTTTTAAAAATTGCATCTGCTTCACTTAAACGATGAATACTAAGTTCCAACTCAAGAGATAAAGCTAAATCTACGCATAATTTAAGCTCTTCTCCAATATCAAAACCGCGCTGATAGTCATCATAAAGCCCAACAAGGGTATCGGATAACTCTTTATCGCATAAAGAGGTCATATTTACTCCTCCAAGTCGCGGTTTTCCATACAGTTTAGGCATATTTAAGCATTACTTCATTGCCATTATCAAGAATTATTCTGCACATCGATATAATGATTTCATTCATTTTCTGCAAAGTAGCAATTTTTGAAAAAATGTCTATCAGAATTTTTATGATTCTAAGACTTTGAAATTTCTAACCACAAAATATGTCGACAAAGTTACGGTATTTAAGATGCATTGCCAAATGATTTTTTTTTATTGTCGTATAAGATGGAGTATTTTGAAGAGGATAAGATTCCTTCAAGATTTCAATAATAGGGAAGAAGTTGAGGCAACTTTACTTCTTTTTAAAGTGTCCAATCGAAACTGAGAAAGCATATTAAGCGATATCTTTTAATTTATGCTATTTATTTTTGTAACTGCAGCAGCTTTTTCTAGATTTAGATGCAGAAAAAACTAATAAAAAGCATTTTTATTTAAAGAGTATGTTTTAGATGCATAAATTATAAAATAACATACAGCCATTTTGTAACGATTATAGGCTAAAATTTCAAAACTTTTTATGGAAAGTATCTTGCTATACGAAGCAATAGTTTTTGCAAAAATCATATCTTGCATTTAAAGTGGGCTAATTTAGAGAAAAAATATGTAGCTGTCAAGATAATCATTATCTACTGCATTATATTATAAGTTTAAAAACATCATAAGCTTATGCTTATTAAGAAAAGCTCGTATAAAAGATTTCTCCTTCATTTTATTTATAAAGTATTTTTGCAAATTTATAAAAAATTATTTTTTATGCTCTTGCCATTCTGCTTATGCGCTTTATCTGAAAGATAGAATTGCTCTTTAATGAAACTGTTTTGTTAAGAGATAAATCGCAGTAATTTTGAATGGAGACTTATAATATTCTCAAAGTTTTGTGTTTTTATTTATTTTTTAGCTTGAATCCCTCTAGCTAAAAGGGTTGGGGACTTTTCTAGATTCAATGTTGTTACAGAGATTTTAGGATGATGCTGTTAAGAAATATCGGCATCATAGAGGGGTAGTTTTATTTTTATTTATTCGTTTTTGGGTGCGCAAACCAAGCGTTTTGCCATGAGAGTTTTTGCGCGTTGTGATGATGTTGAATTCTGTTGGAGGAGGTTCTTATGAAAAAATTATATTCAACACCAAATGTGATCAAAGCTGTTTCGTTAGGAACTGCAATGGCAGCGCTTTTATCAAGTGTTTCTCCTGTTTTTGCTGCAAATCTTGCTATAAGAGGCTCACTTGTCGAGAGTACGATAGGTGCCGGTGTTTCATATGCAAAAGGTAGTCATGGTAGTATTGTTTTAGCTGGTGATGATGATTTTTGTGGTGTGGATAATGTTGTGAATCGCGGTGGACAACAACAAGCAAACGTTACCAGCCGAATAACTGCAGAGGAACAATATAATAGATTTATGGATGGCTATAATGCCAACAATGGAGGTGATCCTTATGGTACGACTACTCAACAGGTTATATGGATGAGTGATGGGAATTTAACCCAAAATGCTACTTATATGGGGACAGCTACTGGTGGTTTTATGAATGCGATACCTGAAGCTTATGGTGTTTATTCTTTTGCGACCGGTTGTGGCTCTTCTGCAATAGGGAATTATTCAACGGCATTTGGTGCTGGTGCTACTACAAAAGCTGGTGGGGCGCAAGCTTTTGGTGTTTCTGCACTTGCAAGCGGTAAAGCAAGTATTGCTATAGGTGTAGGATCGGAAGCGAAGAAGGAATCTACGGTTGCTATTGGTGGACTTGCAAATGCATTAGGTAAGAATAGTGTCGCTTTGGGTGTAAAAGCAAAGGCAGATAAGAATTATGGGATTGCTATAGGTTCAGAGGCTGAAGCGCAAGGTTCAGGAGCTATTGCAATAGGCAGTAGGGATTCTGATAGAACTCCAACGGTTAATCCTAATAGGAAAGTAATAGCAAAAGGTGAAAATGCGATTGCTATAGGAACGCATACTTTTGCCGAGGCAGAGGATTCTGTTGCTATTGGTGCGAATGCACAAGCACATGTTTATGATGGTGTTGCTATAGGTGGAGGTTCTGTCTCTGATAGAGAAAAAGGTGATGTTGGTTATGATCCCTTTCTGAATGGTCCGTCGACAGAAACTAATATGGCATGGAAAAGTACTGCAGGTGCTTTTAGCGTTGGTGAAGTTGGTGGTCAGAAGAATGGTCGGTTAACACGACAAATCACAGGTGTAGCAGCGGGAAGTCAGGATACTGATGCCGTGAATGTAGCGCAATTGAAAGCTATGAAAGATTTGGTTGCAGGAGAATGGAAAGTTTCCGTGAACGATCAAGATTCTACAACCGTTAAAGGACGTGATATCGTAGATTTTTCAGTAAAAAATGACAAAGATGTAGGACAAGATAATTTAAAAATTGAAAAAAGTACTGAAAGCAATAAGAATAAAATTGCATTTACTTTGAGTGATCAGCTTAAATTGACAAGTGTTACCACAGGCAACAGTATTATGAGTGGTGCTGGTTTTATGTTTGTTGATAATAATGGCCCTAAAATGACTGTTGATGGTATTGATGCTGGCAATAAAAAGATTACAAGAGTAGAGCAAGCAGAAAATGATACTGATGCGGTGAATTTAAAGCAACTGAAAGAAATGACAGAAGGAATTAAAGGGGGAGGCTGGAAACTTTCTGTTGAAGATGAGGATGCAGAAGATGTTGAGGCAGGTAGTACGGTCCATTTTTCTGCTGTTGAGAATAAAGATGGTAATAAAAACATTAAAATTGTAAAAGACAATGAAAATGACGAAAATAACGTCAAATTTGATTTAGCTGATAATATTACAGTAAAGAAACTTACCGCAGGGAGAAGTACTATAAGTGATGATGGTATTATTTTTGACGGGAGTGCTAGAATAACTACAGATGGTATTGATGCCGGTGATAAAATAATCACGGGAGTGAAAGCTGGAGAAAATGAGACTGATGCAGTAAATGTTGCGCAGTTGAATAAAATAAAAGAATTTGCAACAAAAGGTTGGAAGCTTGCTGTTGATGGTAACAATGCTACAGATGTTGGAGCAGGTAATACAGTAAATCTTGTTGCAGGTGTTGATCAGAACAATAATAAAAATATCACAATTGAAAAAGACAATAAGAATAAAGTCACATTTATTTTGAATGATGACCTTAACTTAACAAGTGTTACTACAGGTGATAGCATTATGAGTAGTGGTAGCTTTATGTTTGCTAATGGTGATGGGCCAAGCTTGAATCTAGAAGGTATTGATGCTGGCAATGAAATTATTACAAACGTAAAGGCTGGAGAGGGTGATAATGATGCAGTAAATTATAAACAATTGAAAGATGTAAAACAACTTGCGACAAAAGGTTGGAAGCTTTCTGTTGATGGTAACAATGCTACAGATGTTGGAGCAGGTAGTACAGTAGATCTTATTGCGAGTGAGGTGGATGGTTACAAAAATATCACAATTGAAAAAGACGATAAGAATAAAGTCACATTTGCTTTGAATGATGACCTTAACTTAACAAGTGTTACTACAGGTGATAGCATTATGAGTAGTGGTAGCTTTATGTTTGCTAATGGTGAGGGGCCAAGCTTGAATCTAGAAGGTATTGATGCTGGCAATGAAATTATTACAAACGTAAAGGCTGGAGAGGATGATAATGATGCAGTAAATTATAAACAATTGAAAGATGTAAAACAACTTGCGACAAAAGGTTGGAAGCTTTCTGTTGATGGTAACAATGCTACAGATGTTGGAGCAGGTAGTACAGTAGATCTTATTGCGAGTGAGGTGGATGGTTACAAAAATATCACAATTGAAAAAGACGATAAGAATAAAGTTACATTTGCTTTGAATGATGATCTTAAGTTGACAAGTATCACTACAGGTAAAAGTACTATGAGTAATGATGGCTTTATGTTTATGGATGGGGGACCAAGCATAACCATGAATGGTATTGATGCGGGGAATAAAAAGATTACAGGAGTATTAAAAGGGACTGATGATACTGATGCAGTAAATGTTTCTCAGTTGAATGAAATAAAAGATCAAATAGCTGATGATAGTCTTGTTAAATGGGATGAAGAACAGAGGCTTATCACTATTGGTAAGGAAAAAGGCGGTGAGAAAGTTGATATTACAGGCAGTAATGGAGCGCGAATTATTGCGGGTGTGAAGAAAGGAGAGCTTTCAGAAAGTTCAACTGAGGCAGTAAATGGCAGCCAAATTAATCAGATCTCTGGAGATATCGCAAAGTTTTTTGGTGGTGGAACAAAATTTGAGAATGGTGCTTTTACGAAACCCAGATATAATTTAACTACTATTAATGAAAACGGCAAGGTAACAAGTAAGGAATATAATGATGTTGGTAGAGCTTTATCGGGGCTTGATACTAATATCAGGCACGTCAATCAGCATCTCATTTATGCGATGAAGGACGTTGCATCTTATTTTGGTGGTGGTGCTGGATATGATGATGAAAATGAATGGCATGCCCCTGTCTTTCGGGTTATTCAATTCAAGGATAATGGCGCTTCCTCTAAACAACCTTATTATAATGTTGCTGATGCTTTTGAAGGTGTGAATAATTCTTTCACGAATATTCATAATCAGATTTCTAATATAACAGAAAATAGCCTTGTTAAACAGGATGGTGAAGACGGAATTATTACTGTTGGTAAAGCAACAGGCGGTGATACCATCAATATTGTCAACAGAATCGGTCAAAACAGAACAATTTCTGGAGTAAAAGATGGAAAACTCTCTCAAACATCAACAGATGCTATAAACGGTTCCCAACTGTTCGAGGTTGCTAAAAATACATCGGAATATTTTGGAGGTGGTGCAGATGTGCGAGCTGGTATAAAACCAACTTATCTTATTAATAATAAGCCATATAATGATGTTGGTTCTGCTTTTACCGGTGTGAATATTTCTATTAAAAGTCTTGATGATAAGATTATTGAAATGAAGGAAAATAATCTTGTCCAACAAGATGATACATCAAAGATTATCACCATCGGTGCGAAAACAACAGGTACTGAGATCAATGTTGCAGGATATGGCAAAGTAGCACGTAAGATTTCTGGTGTGCAGGCAGCAGAGAAGGGTGATGAAGCTGTTAACAAAGATCAACTTGATAAAAGTATAAAGGATATTACTAAAGATATTGAGATAGCAAGTGCTGCTGCGGTTCTTTATGACAAAGAAAATGGTGTCGTGAATTATGGTCGTGTTACTTTAGGTGGAGACAAAAATAACGGGCCAGTTGCTCTGCTTAACGTCAAAAATGGCACAATTGCTGAAAATTCGAATGATGCCATCAATGGTAGCCAAATTAATCAAATATCTAAAGATATTGCCAACTATTTTGGTGGTGGTACAGAATTTGTTAACGGCGCCTTTAAGGGACCAAAATATACTTTATCAGTTATTACTGAAGATGGTACAGTAGGAAATGCTAATTATCGTAATGTTGGTTCAGCGTTGACAGGCCTTGATGCAAATGTCAAAAGTGTGAATAGTCGTTTAACGGATGTAGCCAATAACTTTAATCAGAAAATTGAAGGTTTTTCCAAGGACGCTTTATTGTGGAGTGAAGATGACAAAGCCTTTGTTGCGCTTCATGAAAAAGATGGGGAGAAAACAAAAAGTAAGCTTAAGTTCCTTTTGGATGGTGAGATTGCTCAAGGTTCAACAGATGCCATCACGGGTAATCAGCTTTATCTCATAAGCAATAAACTTGCTTCTTATTTTGGTGGTGGTGCTAAATATGAGAATGGCCAATGGACAGATCCTGCTTTCAAGATTTCTGAAACTAATGAAAATGGTGAGACAGTTGAGAAAAGCTATAATAATGTTGCTGATGCTTTTGGTGGCGTTAACAATAACATGTCAAAAATTAATGAGCGTATAGATGATGTCATTAATAAGGTTGATTCAGATGCTTTAAAGTGGAACAATGATAAAAATGCCTATGATGCTAGTCGCGGTGGTAAGCCGAATAAAATTATCAATGTAGCCGATGGTAAAATTGAAAAAGATTCAAAAGAGGCGGTTAATGGTGGACAGCTTTGGAAAACCAATGAGCGTGTTACAAATGTTGAAAATCGTGTTACAGATGTTGAAAAAGATGTTCAGCATATTTCAAAAAAAGTAGATAACATTTCAAATACGATTGAGGATATTGGTGATATAGTTATCAATATTGATAATAAAGTTGATAATATTGATAATAAAGTTAATGATATTGCTGAAGATGCTGTTCGTTATGAAAGAGATGAGAACGGCAACAAAACAAATAAAATTGTTTTGAAAGGTGGCGATGATAGTGAACCTGTTGTGATTGATAATGTAGCTGATGGTAAAATTAAAAATGGCTCCAAAGAGGCTATAAATGGTGGGCAGCTTCATGATTATACCAAAGAGCAGATGAAAATTGTTCTCGATGAATCGAAGCGTTACACGGATCAACGGGTAAATAATATTGTTATTGATGCGATCGATGATGCAGTTGATAAAGCTAAACAATATACAGATATGAAATTTGATGCTTTACGCTACGGTATTGAAGATGCTCGTAAAGAAGCAAAACAGGCAGCAGCTATTGGTTTAGCGGTATCTAACTTGCGCTACAATGATATGCCTGGAAAATTAAGCGTTGCATTTGGTAGTGGCTTATGGCGTAGTCAATCTGCATTTGCCTTTGGTGCTGGTTATACATCAGAAAAAGGAGATATTCGCTCTAATCTGTCTGTGACTACATCTGGTGGCCATTGGGGTATAGGTGCAGGATTCAATATGACATTGAACTGATAATCAACAAAACACATAAGCAAAAATTTTATTCACCCTTGTCTTATGAGACAGGGGTGGATTGTTTTTATACGGTATTTTTTCATAAAGTGTAGGGATCGCTATAGTAGTTTGTTCGAATGCTGTGTTTATAAGCTTTAGTGTAAGCATAGAAAAGAGATATTTCTATATTTGAAATAAGAAAAAATAAAACCTACAATATTGATTATTATTGAATTTTAAGCATCACCACAGCAGTTGAAGACAATGAACAGCCTCATATTTATAAAGAGAAATGACTATCTAATGGGCTTTAAACAAGAACAAAGGTGCAACAAAAAACCTTGCAAAAAATAATTTATGTGCAAAAATTAAGCAAATATTAATGATATAATAAAATAATTCTTATGTTTTTTTTAATAAAAAGCACAACGCATCTCTTTTAACATCTTAACGTATAAGCCCTCTGTTTCAATTACACTCTAAATTTCCAACATACTAAAAAATAAAACTTAAGGGGTTGTTTAGCGTTTAAAAGTGTTTTTTTTGTGTTTATAATTAATTTTTTTTCATTGGGGAATTTGTTATGAAAAAATTATATACAACATTTGCGGGGAGTGATTTAAAATTGTCTCGTTTTCCTTTTATTAAAATCCTGTCATTGACTTCAATAGCTGCACTTTTGTCGAGTGTATCTCCTGTTTTTTCAAAAAGCCTTGATTCAAATTATAAGGGATCTATTGATGTATCACACGACAATTATATAACAGCGCTAAATTCAGTGCAGGTATCAACAGTGGATGGTTTGAATGACCATGGAAAATTTTTAACCAGAACCCTTGTTGATGTGAGCGATGATAATGTTTCTCTTGCTACTGATGCATCTGCACTAGGCGAAAAATCAATCGCCATAGGTTATAGGGCTACAAGTAAGAATGCGAACACTATATCTATAGGTACTGATACATCTACAAGTAGTGATAAGTCTATAGCTTTAGGAATGCTAGCACAAGCAATGGTGGATTCAGGAGTTGCTATAGGGGCATATTCTTTAGCTAATGTTGCTGGTGCTATTGTTGGTTATAGCCCTTTTATAAAAGGTAACTCCAATAATCTAAATTCTGTATGGAAGAGCACATTAGGTGCTGTGAGTGTTGGTGATAATTCTACGAATCAATCACGACAAATTATAGGGTTAGCAGCTGGTACTAAAGATTCTGATGCAGTGAATGTTGCGCAATTAAAGTCGTTACAAGATTATGTCGATAAAGGCTGGAAGCTATATATTAATGGTGACAATGCTGAAGCTGTCGCCATAGATAGCATAGTCGATTTTTCTGCTGGAGGTGCAAATCTTGAAATTACTAAAGAAACAGATAAAAAAAGCAATAAGATAAAATTTGATCTAGCAAAGAATATTACGCTGGAGAGTGTAAAAGCTGGAGAGAATATTTTTAATGCAACGGGTTTGATTATTAATAATGGTCCGCAAGTAACAGCTGATGGTATGAATGCAGGCAGTAAAAAGATAACAAATGTAGCAACGGGTACTGATGAGACAGATGCGGTGAATTTTGCACAACTGCAAAAAGTGGAACAAGAGATTGAAAAACATTTAGCATCCGGTGGTCTTGTTAAACAAGATCCTGAGAGCAAAGATATCACGATAGGTGGGGGCACAGATGGCGGTAAAGTCAATATTGCCAATAAAGATGATGAGGATCGTAGGCTTTCTGGTGTAAAGGCTGGGGAAAAGGCCAATGAAGCTGTTAATAAAGGTCAGTTGGATCAAGGCTTAAAAGAGTTAACAAATAGCCTTCAGTCTGATGGTTCAGCGGTTGTTCATTATGATAAAACAAAAGATGGCAGTGTAGATTATACAAATGTTACGCTAGGTAAGAATAAAGACTCGGATTCTGTCGGCTTACATAATGTCGCTGATGGAAAGGTTAGCAAAGACTCTCATGATGCGATCAATGGTGGTCAGCTAGAAGGTCTTTCTCAAGATATTACTAAGGCATTGGGCGGTGATGCGAAATTTGCAGATGGTAAGTTTAGCGAACCTACCTATACATTGTCTGATATAGATAAAGATGGGAAAGTAGGCACAATGAGTTATCATGATGCGGGTTCAGCGCTTGCCGGTCTTGATAAGAATATTAACAATGTCAATAATAACTTAACGAATAAGTTTGATAAACTGAGCCAAAATGTAGGGCAAGCAACACAACAGCTTAAAGATGATGCATTGTTGTGGAGTTCGAGTGAGAATGCTTTTGTAGCAGATCATGGAGCGGAAGGTAAAAAGTTATCTGGCAAGATTACACATCTTTTAAATGGAGAGATTACGCAAGTTTCTACGGATGCAATTAATGGTAGTCAACTCTATTCATTAAATCAGACATTAGCGAGTTATTTGGGTGGTGGAGCAAAGTTTGAGAATAACACGTGGACAGCACCTCATTTTACGGTTAAGGGCTTTGATTCTGAAGGTAATGCTACAGAAGAAAGCTATGATAACGTTGCCGGTGCTTTTGAAGGTTTCAATAGTTCTCTGACAAATATACACGATGAAATGAGTAATGCGCTTAACACTGTTGAAGGTAATAATCTTGTTAAGCAAGATCCTGAGAGTAAGAATATCACGATAGGTGGAGAAAGAGAGGGTGATGAAGTTAATATTGCCAATAAAGACCATGAAGATCGTAGGCTTTCTGGTATAAAGGCAGGGGAAAAAGCCAATGAAGCCGTTAACAAAGGTCAATTGGATCAAGGTTTAAAAGAGTTAACAAATAGCCTTCAGTCTGATGGTTCAGCGGTTGTTCATTATGATCAATCAGAAGATGGTAGCATAGATTATACGAGTGTTACGCTTGGTAAAGCCAAAGGCTCAGCTTCTGTAGGCTTGCATAATGTAGCTGATGGGCAAATTAGCGCTGGTTCTCATGATGCGATCAATGGTGGTCAGCTAGAAGTTCTTTCTCAAGATATTGCCAAGGCATTGGGTGGAGATGCGAAATTTGCAGATGGTAAGTTTAGCGAACCTACCTATACATTGTCTGATATAGATAAAGATGGGGAAGTAGGCTCAACGAGTTACCATGATGCGGGTTCAGCGCTTGCTGGTCTTGATAAGAATATTAACAATGTCAATAATAACTTAACGAATAAGTTTGATGAACTGAGCCAAAATGTAGGGCAAGCAACGCAACAGCTTAAAGATGATGCATTGTTGTGGAGTTCGAATGAGAAGGCTTTTGTAGCGGATCATGGAGCAGAAGGTGAAAAGACAGCTAGCAAGATCACACATCTTTTAAATGGAGAGATTACGCAAGCTTCTACGGATGCAATTAATGGTAGCCAGCTTTATTCATTGAATCAGACATTAGCGAGTTATTTTGGTGGTAGTGTTAAATATGAGAATGGCGAATGGACAGCGCCAAACTTCACGATTACGAGCTTGAATGATGATGGTACATCTGAAGAAAAGAGTTATGATAGTGTTGCAAAAGCATTTGCAGCTATGAATACCTCTTTTACCAAGCTTCATACAGAGATGTCTGGTGGTGTGGAGCAGAATGCCTTGTTGTGGAACGATAAAGAAGAAGCCTTTTTAGCATTACATGGTCAAGGAGATGAAAAGAGTAATAGCAAGATTAAGTATCTTTTAGATGGAGATATTTCAAAAGGTTCTACAGAAGCAATTACGGGTAACCAGCTTTATGATTTGAAAAACCAGTTTGCATCCTATTTTGGCGGAGGAGCTGGCTATGATGATGAAGGAAATTGGAAAGCTCCAAGTTTTACACTTAAAACTTTTACTGATAACGAGGGGGAAAGTGTAGAGAAAACTTATCATGATGTTGCTGGTGCCTTTGAGGGTGTTAACCAAAGCATGTCCAATATTAATAATCGCATCAAGAAGGTTGAAGATGCTTCTTCGAATGGCTTAAATTGGGACAACAATGAAGGGGCATACAATGCTGCTCGTGGTGATAATAAGTCACCCAGTAAGATTATCAATTTAGAAGATGGCAAAATTGAGGAAGGTTCTCAAGAGGCTGTAAATGGAGGTCAGCTTTGGAAGACTGAGCAAAAGGTAAAGGAAGTAAAAGATCGGGTAGATCATGTTGAAAAACAAGTAAATGATATGGATACTAAGTTAGAAGATCTTAAAAATACAGTCACGGATGGAGTTGTTAGCTATGATAAAGGGGAAGATGGCAAAAAATCCAATAAGATTACCTTAGTTGGAGGTGATGAAAGTGCCCCTGTAGTAATAGATAAGGTTGCAGACGGTAAAATTGAGAAAGATTCTCAAGAAGCTGTAAATGGGGGGCAATTATATAGTTACACAAAAGAACAGATGGATATTGTTCTTGATAATGCCAAAACATATACGGATGAAAAAATTACGAATATTACAAAAAGTGTAGTTGATGAGGCCAATGCGTATACAGATATGAAGTTCTCATCATTAAGTTATGCTGTTGAGAATGTTCGGAAGGAGGCGAGACAAGCAGCAGCCATAGGTTTAGCTGTATCTAACTTGCGTTATAGTGATATACCTGGAAAATTAACAGCTGCATTTGGTGCTGGTTTATGGCGTAGCCAATCTGCCTTTGCTTTTGGTACTGGTTATACCTCAGAGAATGGAAATATTAACTCTAATTTATCCATTACTAGTTCTGGAGGGCATTGGGGTATAGGTGGAGGATTTAGTTTGATACTTAATTGATAAACAAGCATACATATAAAAGTTAATTTGCCCTTGCTTGATTAAAGGCAAGGGCAAATTATTTATAATCCCCTCTTAAAGAGAGAGGATACTATAATTTCCACTATGCTCTAACTTTGACGCTTTTATAGAAATATCTTAGTTATTTTTGTTGAAAAAAGATCACACTAGAATCCAAAATGATATTTTTTCATAAAGATTTATAATAAAACTCACTTTTTTCTTGCTATTTTACCTAATAGAATATAGGCGTATAATTGTATTATTAAGACTCATTTCGATAAAAGAAATAACTCAAAAGGGGGATAAGTTGTGAGTAAAAGAAAAAAACAACCTTATACCGTCACATCACAATTTATAAAGTACATATTAACTAAGAATTGCAAATTTTATAGAAAACTTCTTTAAAACAATTCCAAATTTACTTTTTGTTAAGAAATAACATTACCAATGAAAACAAAGTTACAAAAAGTAAAAGCTTAGTTCTAAAAATTTTACCAAGCAAAACACTTCTAATATTCAATTGTTTAATATGCGAAAACCCTTTTTAAATTTATACAAAAAACTTCTATTCACCTTAGACTCTAAATGTGTTCTTTTTATGTTTAAAAAACATATCTCAAAATTTTCTCATTTAGGTCACATTACAGAAAGCGCACACAAAGCAAAAATAAAAGACTCAAAACGTTCCTATTCTAAGCAGAAATCCTTACTTCAAATCCTATTTGAACAAAGCAAATACTGTTGAAATATGTCTTTTTTATGTTTTGGAGGTGTTTTTTAATTTTTTTTTCATTGGAGAGTTCATTATGAAAAAATTGTATGCCAAACAAAAAACGAGCAATGCAAAGTCTTCTCGTTTTTCCTTTGTACATGTTTTTTTATCGGCTACAATAGTTGCATTTCTATCAAATGTTTCATCTGTTTTTGCTTCGAATTTAGCGATAACAGGAGCAAAATCTTTAAGTGATAATTCTCCTAATTCAGGATACTCTAGAGGGAGTCACGGCAGTATTGTCTTGGCTGGTGATGATGATTATTGTGGTGTTGATAATGTTATTGGTCGTGGAGACCGTATTATAGCTGATGGTAAAGAACGTAGGGGTAAAGAAATAACAGCAGAAGAGCAATATCAGCGATTTATTGAAAATAAAGCATTTGGTAGATTACATCCTTACGGTAGTAACGAGCAAGGACAGGACCGTTGGAGTGGTAATGGTAATACATCATTGAATAATGGTTATATGGGTGGGTCAACTAAAGGTGATACGAGTATATTGCCTTCAGCTTTTGGTATTTATTCTTTTGCAACAGGTTGTGGATCCTCAGCAAGGGGAAATTATTCCGTAGCGTTTGGTGCGAATGCAACTGCGAATGCAGGAGGAGCTCAAGCTTTTGGTGTTTCTGCTCTAGCAGAGGGAAAGGTAAGTGTTGCGATAGGTGTGGGGTCAGAAGCGAAAGGAGATTCTTCGATCGCTTTAGGTGGGCTTGCGCGTACAAGTGATAATAACGCTGTTGCGATAGGTACACAGGCTCAAGCACTTACAGCTGGTGCAGTTGCTTTAGGGTCTGACTCTGTGGCGAATATTGCTGCTGGTGTTGAAGGTTATAGTTCTCTTGGTTTTAAGGGAGGGGAGGAAGATAGCGGTTTTGTATGGAGAAGTACCCGAGCTGCATTTAGTGTTGGTGATGTTAGTAAAAAAATAACAAGACAAATTGTAGGGGTTGCTGCTGGTTCTGAAGCTACCGATGCGGTGAATGTTGCACAATTAAAAGCTTTAGAAACCTATACCAACACAAATGGTTGGACACTTTCTGTTGGTGGTGAAGATGTTGGAAAAGTTCTTATAAATAGTGAAGTAGATTTTTCCGCAGGAAGTAGTAACCTTAACATTACAAAAGGCGATAAAGACAATGAGATCAAATTTGATTTATCCAGAGATATCACACTAGATGGTGTGACAGTTGGGGGGAATGTTTTTAATGGGGCAGGTTTATCGATTAAAGATGGTCCGCAAGTGACTACTTCTGGTATTTCTGCAGGCAATAAGAAGATAACAGGTGTAGCAGCTGGTGATGCAGATAGCGACGCGGTGAATTTTTCACAACTAGAAAAAGTTAAACAAGAGGTTGCTGCTAATAGTTTTGTTCAACAAGATCCAGAAACAAACCGTATCACTATTGGAGCAAACAAAGAAGGTAGTGAGATCAACATTGCTAACAATGAAGAGGGAGCACGTACACTTTCTGGTGTAAAAGATGCCGTAAAGGGAGATGAGGCTGTTAACAAAGGGCAGCTGGATAGGGATATAGCAACTGTTAATAGCACTATTACAGATAAGATAGCGACAGTTAATAACACTATTACAAATAAGTTCGATGCCATTACACAAAAAGCACTTTTGTGGAGTGATGAAGATGATGCTTTTGTAGCGGATCATGGTGGGGATGGTGCAAAGACAAACAGTAAAATTACGCATCTTTTGGATGGTACTATTTCTTCTTATTCAAGCGATGCGATTAATGGTAGTCAACTCTATACATTAAATCAGACCCTTGCGACCTATTTTGGTGGTGGGGCAAAGTTTGAAGATGGTAGCTGGACAGCACCTAACTTTGCAATTCAACAGTTAAATGATGATGGTAGTTCAGAAGAGAAAAACTATAGCAATGTAGCAGAAGCCTTAAAAGATGTTGGTGTTTCTTTTAAGAATGTTGAAAATAATATTACCAAGCAGGTTAATGATGCAATCATTAAAGTAGAAGGTAGTAATCTAGTTCAACAAGATCTAAAGACAAAACGTATAACCATTGGGGCAAGCAAAGAAGGTAGTGAGATTAATATTGCTAACAGTGATGAAGAAGCGCGCACACTTTCTGGTGTAAAGGATGCAACAAATGCAGATGAAGCTGTTAACAAGGGGCAGCTTGATAAAAATATTAGTGATGTTAACAATAATGTTACAAATAAATTCACTTCGCTTACTCAAGATATAACGCATATTAAGCAACATGTTAAAAATGATGCTTTATTATGGAGTGAGGACGATGAAGCTTTTATAGCAGATCATGGTGGGGATGATAACAAGACCAATAGTAAAATTACGCATCTTTTAGATGGTGCTATTTCAAAAGATTCAACCGATGCAATTACTGGTCGTCAGCTCTATACATGGAATAAGACATTTGCAACCTATTTTGGTGGCGGTGCTGGTTATAATAAAAATGGTGAATGGACAGCCCCAAATTTCACAGTTCAGCAGTTGAATGAAGATGGTGAGTCTGAAAAGCAAGAGTATGATAATGTAGCGGATGCTTTGGCCGGTGTTGGTACTTCTTTTAAGAATGTTCAAAATAGTATTACCAAGCAGGTTAATAATGCGATTACCAAAGTAGAAGGTAATAATCTTGTTCAACAGGATGATGCAAGCAATCGTATAACCATTGGAGCAAAGCAAAGCGGTAATGAGATTAATATTGCTAACAGTAATAAAGAAGCGCGCGTACTTTCTGGTGTAAAGGATGCAACAAATGCAGATGAAGCTGTTAACAAGGGGCAGCTTGATAAAAATATTAGTGATGTTAACAATAATGTTACAAATAAATTCACTTCGCTTACTCAAGATATAACGCATATTAAGCAACATGTTAAAAATGATGCTTTATTATGGAGTGAGGACGATGAAGCTTTTATAGCAGATCATGGTGGGGATGATAACAAGACCAATAGTAAAATTACGCATCTTTTAGATGGTGCTATTTCAAAAGATTCAACCGATGCAATTACTGGTCGTCAGCTCTATACATGGAATAAGACATTTGCAACCTATTTTGGTGGCGGTGCTGGTTATAATAAAAATGGTGAATGGACAGCCCCAAATTTCACAGTTCAGCAGTTGAATGAAGATGGTGAGTCTGAAAAGCAAGAGTATGATAATGTAGCGGATGCTTTGGCCGGTGTTGGTACTTCTTTTAAGAATGTTCAAAATAGTATTACCAAGCAGGTTAATAATGCGATTACCAAAGTAGAAGGTAATAATCTTGTTCAACAGGATGATGCAAGCAATCGTATAACCATTGGAGCAAAGCAAAGCGGTAATGAGATCAATATTTCTAATAGTGGTGGAGCATCGCGTGTTCTTTCCGGTGTTGCATCAGGAAGCGTTTCAGCAAATTCCACAGAAGCTGTTACTGGTAGTCAGCTCTACACGGTTGCAGGTACAGTTGCGACCTATTTTGGTGGTGGTGCTCAGTATGAAGACGGTAAGTGGACAGGGCCTCACTTTAAGGTTCAGCAGTTTAGTAAAGATGGAGGCTCAGAAGAGAAAGAGTATGATAATGTAGCAGATGCTTTGGCGGATGTTGGTACTTCATTCACAAATGTCAAAAATGACATTACGCAGCAATTTAATGATGCGGTTTCTCAAGTAAAAAAAGAGAGCTTTGTACAACAAGATGATAGCACAAAGCAGATTACCATTGGAGCAAAGCAAAGCGGTAATGAGATCAATATTTCTAATAGTGGTGGAGCATCGCGTGTTCTTTCCGGTGTTGCATCAGGAAGCGTTTCAGCAAATTCCACAGAAGCTGTTACTGGTAGTCAGCTCTACACGGTTGCAGGTACAGTTGCGACCTATTTTGGTGGTGGCGCTCAGTATGAAGACGGTAAGTGGACAGGGCCTCATTTTAAGGTTCAGCAATTTAGTCAAGGTGGTGGCTCAGAAGAGAAAGAGTATGGCAATGTAGCAGATGCTTTGGCCGGTGTTGGTACTTCTCTCACGAATGTAAAAAATGATATTAGCCAGCAGATTGATAATGCCATTAATAAAGTTGAAGGTGATAACCTTATTAAACAAAATTCTGCGAGCAAAATGATTAAGATTGGAGGAGAAACAGGCGGCAAAGAGATCAATATTGCAAATAGTGGCGATGCTTCTCGTGTTCTTTCCGGTGTTGCATCAGGAAATGTTTCAGAAAATTCAACAGAAGCTGTTACTGGTAGTCAGCTCTATTCATTGAATAAGACCCTTTCGACCTATTTTGGTGGTGATGCTAATTATGAAAATGGTAAGTGGACAGCGCCTAGTTTCAAGATTATGAGTTTTAATGATAATGGTGATTCTGAAGAAAAGAAGTATAATAATGTTGCTGAAGCTTTGGCCGGTGTAGGTAGTTCTCTCACGAATGTAAAAAATGATATTAGCAACAAGATTGATAGTGCTATTAGCAAGGTAGAAGGTGATAATCTTGTACAAGAAGATGATAGTACAAAGCGGATTACCATTGGAGCCAAACAAAGTGGTAGTGAGCTCAATATTGCTAATAGCAAAGAGGGATTACGTACCCTTTCCGGCGTTAAAGAAGCAACAAAGAATGATGAAGCAGTTAACAAGGAGCAGCTTGATAAAAATATTGCGAATGTTAATAATAATATTACAAATAAGTTTAATGAACTTACGCAAAACATAGAAGAAACAGCACAACAAGTTCAAGGTGACGCTTTGTTGTGGAGTAAGGATGATAGAGCGTTTGTAGCCGATCATAGTGTTGATGGTCATAAGAGCAACAGTAAGCTTACGCATCTTTTGGATGGAGATATTTCGGCAACTTCAACGGATGCTGTGACAGGTAAACAACTCTATAGTACGCACAATACGCTTGCGCGCTATTTTGGAGGTGGTGCAGAGTATAAAGATGGTCACTGGACAGATCCAAGCTTTATTGTTCAACAATTTGGTGAAGACGGTAAGTCTGAAGAGAAGAAGTATGAGACTGTAGCCGATGCATTTAAAGGTGTTGGTACATCCCTTACCAATGTAAAAAATGACATTACGAACAAGATTAATAATGAGATTGCACAAGTTGAAAATGAAAGTCTTGTTAAGCAAGATGTAGATACACATGTTATTAGTATTGGTGGTAAAAAGACTGGTACGGAAATTACAATCACCAATACTGATGGTGCGTTACGGACTCTTTCTGGTGTTCGTGCAGGCAGTATTTCTAAGCATTCAACAGAAGCAGTTAATGGTGATCAGCTCTATTCATTGAATCAGACCCTAGCAAGGTACTTTGGTGGTGGTGCAGGTTATGACAATGAAGAATGGACATCCCCTAGTTTCAAGATTATGAGCTTTAATGATAACGGTGGCTCTGAAGAGAAGAAGTATAATACTGTAGCGGATGCTTTTGCAGGTGTTGGTAATTCCCTTACGAATGTCAAGAATGATATTAGCAAGCAGATTGATAATGCAATTACCAAAGTAGAAGGTGACAACCTTGTCCAACAGGATAATGCTACAAAACGTATAACCATTGGAGCACGTCAAGGTGGCGATGAAATCAATATTGCTAATAATGATCGTCAGGATAGGGTTCTTTCTGGTGTTAAGGAAGCAACGAAGGCTAATGAAGCAGTCAATAAGGGACAGCTTGATAGTAATATTGAGAGCGTGAATAATACCCTCACAAATAAATTCAACGAACTTACGCAAAACATCAATAATGTTACGCAACAAGTTCAGGGCGATTCCTTATTATGGAGTGAGAGTGAAAATGCATTTGTAGCTGATCATGGCAAGAATGATAGAAAGAGCAATAGCAAGCTTACGCATCTTTTAGATGGAGATATTTCGACAACTTCAACAGATGCTGTTACAGGTAAACAGCTCTATAGTGCACAGGATACGCTTGCGCGTTATTTTGGTGGTGGTGCTGGTTATGATGAAAAAGGTAAGTGGACATCTCCTAGCTTTATGGTTCAGCAGTTTGATCAAGATGGTAAGTCTGAAGAGAAGAAGTATGATACTGTAGCGGATGCATTTAAAGGTGTTGGTACGTCTCTCACGAATGTAAAAAATGACATTAGCAAGCAGATTAACAATGAAATTGCCAAAGTTGAAACAGAAAGTCTTGTTAAGCAAGATGCAACGACACACCTTATCAAGGTTGGATCAGAAAAAGGCGGTAAAGAGATCAATATTGCCAATAGTGGTGATGCAGCACGTATTCTCTCAGGTGTTCAGGCGGGCAGTGTTTCAAAACGATCTACAGAAGCGATAAATGGAGAACAGCTCTATTCATTGAATCAGACCCTGGCAAACTATTTTGGTGGTGGTGCGCGTTATGACAATGAAGAATGGACAGCGCCAAACTTTACAGTTACTACAGTTTCTTCTGATGGTAATGCTGTTAAGGAGCAAAGCTATAACAATGTAGCAGACGCTTTTGCAGGGGTTGGAACTTCTATCAAGAATATCCATAATGAAATTAGCAATGAAATTTCTCAAATGGAAAGTGAAAGCCTTGTTAAGCAAGATGCACAAACCCATGCTATTAGCATTGGGGGTGAGAAGAGTGGTACGAAAGTTACATTCATAAATACTGATGGTGCATCGCGGATCTTGTCAGGTGTTTCGTCTGGAAGCGTTTCAGAGCAATCAACAGAAGCAGTTAATGGTAGTCAGCTGTATTCATTAAATCAGACCCTTGCAACTTACTTTGGTGGTGGAGCCAAGTTTGAAAATGGCAAATGGACAGCACCTAGCTTTATGGTTCAACAGTTGAATGATGATGGTACGTCTGAAGACAAGAAGTATAATAATGTAGCAGATGCATTTTCTGGCATGAGCCATTCTTTCAAGAAGCTTCGTCATGAGCTTTCAGATAACCTTGAACAAAATGCGTTGTTATGGAGTGATGAAGAAAAAGCATTTGTAGCGCTTCATGGTCAAGGTGATGCAAAGCATGATAGTAAGCTAACACATCTTTTAGATGGAGATATCTCACAAGGTTCTACAGAAGCCATTACAGGTAATCAGCTCTATGTATTAAACCAAGCTCTTGCAACATATTTTGGTGGTGGAGCCAAGTTTGAAAATGGAGTATGGACAGCGCCAAACTTTAAAGTTGCCCAGTTTACAGGTGATGGTAGTTCTTCAGAAGAAAAGAGCTATGATAGTGTTGCTGGAGCATTTGAAGGTGTTAATGGTAGCCTTAGCTCTATGAATGATCGTATCAATTCCGTTGAACAGTCCGTTGGACAGAATGTTAATTCGAATGGCTTAAATTGGAATGATAAAGAAGGTTCTTATGATGCGCGCCATAATGGTGATGAAAGTAAGATAACGCATGTAGCGGATGGTAATATATCCCAAGGTTCCAAAGATGTTGTTAATGGAGGTCAGCTTTGGGACACCAATGAACGTGTTGGTAAGGTTGAACAGCGTGTAGATGATATTGATAAACATGTCCAAGATATTGCTACGGAAGTTGCGGATGGATCTGTTAATTATGATAAGGATGAAACAGGCAAGAAGACGAATAAAGTTACGTTAGTTGGTGGCGATGAAAGTGCTCCTGTAGTGATAGACAATGTAGCAGATGGCAAGATAGAAAAAGGTTCGAAAGAAGCTGTTAATGGCGGTCAGTTACATGATTACACTGAAGAGCAGATGAAGATAGTTCTTGATGATGCGAAGAAATACACGGATGATCGTGTTCAGGATATTGTCAATAATGGTGTTGATGAAGCCAAGTCATATACAGATATGAAGTTTGAAACGTTAAATTATGCCATTGAGGATGTTCGTAAAGAAGCTAGACAGGCAGCGGCTATTGGGCTAGCAGTCTCTAATTTAAGTTATGATGATACACCTGGAAAATTAAGTGTCTCATTTGGTACGGGGGTATGGCATAGCCAATCTGCATTTGCTTTTGGAGTTGGTTATATGTCTGAAAATGGAAGAATTCGCTCTAATTTTTCTGCAACGAGTGCTGGAGGTCATTGGGGGTTAGGGGCAGGATTTAGAATAACACTGAACTAACAATAAAGTTTGTAAGTAAGATTTTAATTCGCCTTTGTTAAATAAACAAAGGCGAATACTTCTTAAAAAGGCTATTATAGATTTTAACTACGTCATGCTCTTAAGCCTTTGCGGAAAATGCCTAGCTGCTTTTGTTGAAAAAAGATCACATTAGAATCCAAAATGATATATCTTTTTAAAAAGAAGTTTATTTTTCTCTTGCTATTTCATTTAACATCTTATAGGAATACAAGAAGTATATTAATAAGACTCATTTTGGCACAAAAGATATTTCAGAAGGGGGGATAGGTAATGTATACAAGAAAAACTGCTACAAAATCGCATCCGCATTATTACATTACTCTTAATAAAAGAATATTGTAACCAATAGCTGTGTATCTTCAAAAAGCTAGCATTTCTAAAATGCTATTAAAGGCAAATACTCAAGAAAAAGCTCATGAGAAAAGTCTTTTACAGCTCAAAAATTTAATAACACAACCAACGTCGCTTAAAAGTGTAATAATCTCTTTTTTAAGCTTATATGACTAAAACCACATTCACCTTAGACTCTAAATGTGTTCTTTTTATGTTTAAAAAACATATCTCAAAATTTTCTCATTTAGGTCACATTACAGAAAGCGCACACAAAGCAAAAATAAAAGACTCAAAACGTTCCTATTCTAAGCAGAAATCCTTACTTCAAATCCTATTTGAACAAAGCAAATACTGTTGAAATATGTCTTTTTTATGTTTTGGAGGTGTTTTTTAATTTTTTTTTCATTGGAGAGTTCATTATGAAAAAATTGTATGCCAAACAAAAAACGAGCAATGCAAAGTCTTCTCGTTTTTCCTTTGTACATGTTTTTTTATCGGCTACAATAGTTGCATTTCTATCAAATGTTTCATCTGTTTTTGCTTCGAATTTAGCGATAACAGGAGCAAAATCTTTAAGTGATAATTCTCCTAATTCAGGATACTCTAGAGGGAGTCACGGCAGTATTGTCTTGGCTGGTGATGATGATTATTGTGGTGTTGATAATGTTATTGGTCGTGGAGACCGTATTATAGCTGATGGTAAAGAACGTAGGGGTAAAGAAATAACAGCAGAAGAGCAATATCAGCGATTTATTGAAAATAAAGCATTTGGTAGATTACATCCTTACGGTAGTAACGAGCAAGGACAGGACCGTTGGAGTGGTAATGGTAATACATCATTGAATAATGGTTATATGGGTGGGTCAACTAAAGGTGATACGAGTATATTGCCTTCAGCTTTTGGTATTTATTCTTTTGCAACAGGTTGTGGATCCTCAGCAAGGGGAAATTATTCCGTAGCGTTTGGTGCGAATGCAACTGCGAATGCAGGAGGAGCTCAAGCTTTTGGTGTTTCTGCTCTAGCAGAGGGAAAGGTAAGTGTTGCGATAGGTGTGGGGTCAGAAGCGAAAGGAGATTCTTCGATCGCTTTAGGTGGGCTTGCGCGTACAAGTGATAATAACGCTGTTGCGATAGGTACACAGGCTCAAGCACTTACAGCTGGTGCAGTTGCTTTAGGGTCTGACTCTGTGGCGAATATTGCTGCTGGTGTTGAAGGTTATAGTTCTCTTGGTTTTAAGGGAGGGGAGGAAGATAGCGGTTTTGTATGGAGAAGTACCCGAGCTGCATTTAGTGTTGGTGATGTTAGTAAAAAAATAACAAGACAAATTGTAGGGGTTGCTGCTGGTTCTGAAGCTACCGATGCGGTGAATGTTGCACAATTAAAAGCTTTAGAAACCTATACCAACACAAATGGTTGGACACTTTCTGTTGGTGGTGAAGATGTTGGAAAAGTTCTTATAAATAGTGAAGTAGATTTTTCCGCAGGAAGTAGTAACCTTAACATTACAAAAGGCGATAAAGACAATGAGATCAAATTTGATTTATCCAGAGATATCACACTAGATGGTGTGACAGTTGGGGGGAATGTTTTTAATGGGGCAGGTTTATCGATTAAAGATGGTCCGCAAGTGACTACTTCTGGTATTTCTGCAGGCAATAAGAAGATAACAGGTGTAGCAGCTGGTGATGCAGATAGCGACGCGGTGAATTTTTCACAACTAGAAAAAGTTAAACAAGAGGTTGCTGCTAATAGTTTTGTTCAACAAGATCCAGAAACAAACCGTATCACTATTGGAGCAAACAAAGAAGGTAGTGAGATCAACATTGCTAACAATGAAGAGGGAGCACGTACACTTTCTGGTGTAAAAGATGCCGTAAAGGGAGATGAGGCTGTTAACAAAGGGCAGCTGGATAGGGATATAGCAACTGTTAATAGCACTATTACAGATAAGATAGCGACAGTTAATAACACTATTACAAATAAGTTCGATGCCATTACACAAAAAGCACTTTTGTGGAGTGATGAAGATGATGCTTTTGTAGCGGATCATGGTGGGGATGGTGCAAAGACAAACAGTAAAATTACGCATCTTTTGGATGGTACTATTTCTTCTTATTCAAGCGATGCGATTAATGGTAGTCAACTCTATACATTAAATCAGACCCTTGCGACCTATTTTGGTGGTGGGGCAAAGTTTGAAGATGGTAGCTGGACAGCACCTAACTTTGCAATTCAACAGTTAAATGATGATGGTAGTTCAGAAGAGAAAAACTATAGCAATGTAGCAGAAGCCTTAAAAGATGTTGGTGTTTCTTTTAAGAATGTTGAAAATAATATTACCAAGCAGGTTAATGATGCAATCATTAAAGTAGAAGGTAGTAATCTAGTTCAACAAGATCTAAAGACAAAACGTATAACCATTGGGGCAAGCAAAGAAGGTAGTGAGATTAATATTGCTAACAGTGATGAAGAAGCACGTAAGCTTTCTGGTGTAAAGGATGCAACAGAAGTAGATGAAGCTGTTAACAAGGGGCAGCTTGATAGGGGTATAGCAACTGTTAATAACACTATTACAGATAAGATAGCGACAGTTAATAACACTATTACAAATAAGTTCGATGCCATTACACAAAAAGCACTTTTGTGGAGTGATGAAGATGATGCTTTTGTAGCGGATCATGGTGGGGATGGTGCAAAGACAAACAGTAAAATTACGCATCTTTTGGATGGTACTATTTCTTCTTATTCAAGCGATGCGATTAATGGTAGTCAACTCTATACATTAAATCAGACCCTTGCGACCTATTTTGGTGGTGGGGCAAAGTTTGAAGATGGTAGCTGGACAGCACCTAACTTTGCAATTCAACAGTTAAATGATGATGGTAGTTCAGAAGAGAAAAACTATAGCAATGTAGCAGAAGCCTTAAAAGATGTTGGTGTTTCTTTTAAGAATGTTGAAAATAATATTACCAAGCAGGTTAATGATGCAATCATTAAAGTAGAAGGTAACAACCTTGTTCAACAGGATAGTGCGACCAATCGTATAACCATTGGGGCCAGCAAAGAAGGTAGTGAGATTAATATTGCTAACAGTAATAAAGAAGCGCGCGTACTTTCTGGTGTAAAAGATGCAGCAAATGCAGATGAAGCTGTTAACAAGGGGCAGCTTGATAGCGGTATAGCAACTGTTAATAACACTATTACAGATAAGATAGCGACAGTTAATAATACTATTACAAATAAGTTCGATGCCATTACACAAAAAGCACTTTTGTGGAGCAATGCAGATGATGCTTTTGTAGCGGATCATGGAATAGGTTTTTCAAAGGCGAAGAGTAAGCTTACGCATCTTTTAGATGGTACTATTTCTTCTGATTCAAGCGATGCGATTAATGGTAGTCAACTCTATACATTAAATCAGACTCTTGCGACCTATTTTGGTGGTGGGGCAAAGTTTGAAGATGGTAGCTGGACAGCACCTAACTTTGCAATTCAACAGTTAAACGATGATGGTAGTTCAGAAGAGAAAAACTATAGCAATGTAGCAGAGGCTTTAAAAGATGTTGGTACTTCTTTTAAGAATGTTCAAAATAATATTACCAAGCAGGTTAATGATGCGATTACCAAAGTAGAAGGTAACAACCTTGTTCAACAGGATAGTGCGACCAATCGTATAACCATTGGGGCCAGCAAAGAAGGTAGTGAGATTAATATTGCTAACAGTAATAAAGAAGCGCGCGTACTTTCTGGTGTAAAAGATGCAGCAAATGCAGATGAAGCTGTTAACAAGGGGCAGCTTGATAGCGGTATAGCAACTGTTAATAACACTATTACAGATAAGATAGCGACAGTTAATAATACTATTACAAATAAGTTCGATGCCATTACACAAAAAGCACTTTTGTGGAGCAATGCAGATGATGCTTTTGTAGCGGATCATGGAACAGGTTTTTCAAAGACGAAGAGTAAGCTTACGCATCTTTTAGATGGTACTATTTCTTCTGATTCGAGCGATGCGATTAATGGTAGTCAACTCTATACAGTGAATCAGACTCTTGCGACCTATTTTGGTGGTGAAGCAAAGTTTGAAGATGGCAAATGGACAGCACCAAATTTCATAGTTCAACAGTTGAATGAAGATGGTAAGTCTGAAAAGCAAGAGTATGATAATGTAGCAGATGCTTTGGCCGGTGTTGGTACTTCCTTTACGAATATTGAAACGAACATTACCAAGCAGATTAATAATGCGATTACTAAAGTAGAAGGTAACAACCTTGTTCAACAGGATGATGAGACCAATCGTATAACCATTGGGGCAAGCAAAGAAGGTAGTGAGATTAATATTGCTAACAGTGATGAAGAAGCGCGCACACTTTCTGGTGTAAAGGATGCAGCAAAGGCAGATGAAGCGGTTAATAAAGGGCAGCTTGATAAGAATATAGCGACAGTTAATAACACTATTACAACTAAGTTCGATGCCATTACACAAAAAGCACTTTTATGGAGTGATGTAGATGATGCTTTTGTAGCGGATCATGGAACAGGTTTTTCAAAGACGAAGAGTAAGCTTACGCATCTTTTAGATGGTACTATTTCTTCTGATTCGAGCGATGCGATTAATGGTAGTCAGCTCTATACATTGAATAGAACTCTTGCGACCTATTTTGGTGGTGGTGCAAAGTTTGAAGATGGCAAATGGACAGCACCAAGCTTCACAGTTCAACAGTTGAATGAAGATGGTGAGTCTGAAAAGCAAGAGTATGATAATGTAGCAGATGCTTTGGCAGGTGTTGGTACTTCTTTCAAGAATGTTCAAAATAGTATTACCAAGCAGGTTAATAATGCGATTACTAAGGTGGAAGGTAACAATCTTGTTCAACAGGATGATGCGAGCAATCGTATAACCATTGGGGCCAGCAAAGAAGGTAGTGAGATTAATATTGCTAACAGTAATAAAGAAGCGCGTAGGCTTTCTGGTGTAAAGGATGCACAACAGGCAGATGAAGCTGTTAATAAAGGTCAGTTAGATAAGGGTATAGCAACTGTTAATAACACTATTACAACTAAGTTTGATGCCATTGCACAAAAAGCACTTTTATGGAGTGATGTAGATGGTGCTTTTGTAGCGGATCATGGAACGGGAGGGACAAAGACGAAAAGTAAGCTCACCCATCTTTTAGATGGCGCTATTTCTTTTGATTCGAGCGATGCGATTAATGGTAGTCAGCTCTATACGCTGAATAAGACCCTTGCGACCTATTTTGGAGGTGGTTCCAAGTTTGAAGATGGTAAGTGGACTAGACCAAGTTTCGCAGTTCAACAGTTGAATGACGATGGTGAATTTGAAAAGCAAGAGTATGATAATGTAGCGGATGCTTTGGCCGGTGTTGGTACTTCCTTTACGAATATACATAATGAGATAAACAATGCGATCACTAAAGTTGAAGGTGATAGCCTTGTTAAGCAAGATGCAACAACTCATGAAATTAGTATTGGCGGCAACAAGAGTGGTACAAAAGTTACTCTTACAAATACTGATGGAACTTTACGTAGCTTATCAGGTGTCAAGTCAGGAAATATTTCACAAGATTCGAGTGAAGCAGTTAATGGTGGTCAGCTCTATACGTTGAATAAGACCCTTGCGACTTATTTCGGTGGTGGCTCTAAGTTTGAAGATGGCAAGTGGACTAGACCAAGCTTCACAGTTCAACAGTTGAATGATGATGGTGAGTTTGAAAAGCAAGAGTATGATAATGTAGCGGATGCTTTGGCCGGTGTTGGCACTTCCTTTACGAATATACATAATGAGATCAACAATGCGATCACTAAGGTTGAAGGTGATAGCCTTGTTAAGCAAGATGCAACAACTCATGAAATTAGTATTGGTGGTGACAAGAGTGGTACAAAAGTTACTCTTACAAATACTGATGGAGCTTTACGTAGCTTGTCTGGTGTCAAGTCAGGAAGTCTTTCAAAAGACTCAACAGAAGCAGTTAATGGTGGTCAGCTTTATACGTTGAATAAGACCCTTGCGACCTATTTCGGTGGTGGAGCAAAGTTTGAAGATGGCAAGTGGACTGGACCAAGCTTCACAGTTCAACAGTTGAATGACGATGGTGAATTTGAAAAGCAAGAGTATGATAATGTAGCGGATGCTTTGGCCGGTGTTGGCACTTCCTTTACGAATATACATCATGAGATCAACAATGCGATCACTAAGGTTGAAGGTGATAGCCTTGTTAAGCAAGATGCAACAACTCATGAAATTAGTATTGGTGGCAACAAGAGTGGTACAAAAGTTACTCTTACAAATACTGATGGAACTTTACGCAGCTTGTCTGGTGTTGAGGCCGGAAATCTTTCAGAAGATTCAAGTGAAGCAGTTAATGGTGGTCAGCTCTATACGTTGAATAAGACCCTTGCGACCTACTTTGGAGGTGGAGCAAAGTTTGAAGATGGTAAGTGGACAGGACCAAGCTTCACAGTTCAACAGTTGAATGAAGATGGTAAGTCTGAAGAGAAGAAGTATAATAGTGTAGCGGATGCTTTGGCCGGTGTTGGTACTTCCTTTACGAATGTTGAAAATAACATTACCAAGCAGATCAACAATGCGATCACTAAAGTTGAAGGTGATAGCCTTGTTCAACAGGATGATGCGAACAATCGTATAACTATTGGAGCAAGCAAAGAAGGTAATGAGATCAATATAGCCAACAGTGCCCAAGAAGCACGCAGGCTTTCCGGTGTAAAGGATGCGCAACAGGCAGATGAAGCAGTTAACAAAGGTCAGTTAGATAAGAATTTGCAAGCCCTTTCAGATACACTTCAATCGGATGGCTCAGCAGTTGTGCATTATGACAAACAGTCAAATGGTACTATAGATTATACGAGTGTTACGCTTGGTAAAGCCAAAGGCTCAGCTTCTGTAGGCTTGCATAATGTAGCGAATGGACAGATTAAGGGCGGTTCTCATGATGCGATCAATGGTGGTCAGATAGAAAGTCTCTCACAAGATATTGCTAGTGCATTGGGCGGTGATGTTAAGTTTAAAGATGGTAAGTTTACCGCCCCTACCTATAAATTGTCAGGTATTGATAAAGAGGGTCATGTGGGAGAAACGAACTATCATGATGTAGGTTCAGCCTTTGCTGGTCTTGATAAGAATATCAATAATGTCAATGAACACTTCACGAACAAGTTTGATGAACTTTCGCAGAGTATAGGGGAATCTGAGCAACAGCTTAAAGATGATGCATTGTTGTGGAGTTCGAGTGAGAAAGCCTTTGTAGCAGATCATGGAGTTGGTTCTTCAAAGACGAAAAGTAAGCTTACGCATCTTTTGGATGGAGATGTTTCAGAAAACTCCAGTGATGCGGTTAATGGTGGTCAGCTCTATACGTTGAATAAGACCCTTGCGACCTACTTTGGAGGTGGAGCAAAGTTTGAAGATGGTAAGTGGAGCGGACCAAACTTCACGGTTCAACAATTGAATGAAGATGGTAAGTCTGAAGAGAAGAAGTATAATAGTGTAGCGGATGCTTTGGCCGGTGTTGGTACTTCCTTTACGAATGTTGAAAATAACATTACCAAGCAGATCAACAATGCGATCACTAAAGTTGAAGGTGATAGCCTTGTTCAACAGGATGATGCGAACAATCGTATAACTATTGGAGCAAGCAAAGAAGGTAATGAGATCAATATAGCCAACAGTGCCCAAGAAGCACGCAGGCTTTCCGGTGTAAAGGATGCGCAACAGGCAGATGAAGCAGTTAACAAAGGTCAGTTAGATAAGAATTTGCAAGCCCTTTCAGATACACTTCAATCGGATGGCTCAGCAGTTGTGCATTATGACAAACAGTCAAATGGTACTATAGATTATACGAGTGTTACGCTTGGTAAAGCCAAAGGCTCAGCTTCTGTAGGCTTGCATAATGTAGCGAATGGACAGATTAAGGGCGGTTCTCATGATGCGATCAATGGTGGTCAGATAGAAAGTCTCTCACAAGATATTGCTAGTGCATTGGGCGGTGATGTTAAGTTTAAAGATGGTAAGTTTACCGCCCCTACCTATAAATTGTCAGGTATTGATAAAGAGGGTCATGTGGGAGAAACGAACTATCATGATGTAGGTTCAGCCTTTGCTGGTCTTGATAAGAATATCAATAATGTCAATGAACACTTCACGAACAAGTTTGATGAACTTTCGCAGAGTATAGGGGAATCTGAGCAACAGCTTAAAGATGATGCATTGTTGTGGAGTTCGAGTGAGAAAGCCTTTGTAGCAGATCATGGAGTTGGTTCTTCAAAGACGAAAAGTAAGCTTACGCATCTTTTGGATGGAGATGTTTCAGAAAACTCTAGTGATGCGGTTAATGGTGGTCAGCTCTATACGTTGAATAAGACCCTTGCGACCTACTTTGGAGGTGGAGCAAAGTTTGAAGATGGTAAGTGGAGCGGACCAAACTTCACGGTTCAACAATTGAATGAAGATGGTAAGTCTGAAGAGAAGAAGTATAATAGTGTAGCGGATGCTTTGGCCGGTGTTGGTACTTCCTTTACGAATGTTGAAAATAACATTACCAAGCAGATCAACAATGCGATCACTAAAGTTGAAGGTGATAGCCTTGTTCAACAGGATGATGCGAACAATCGTATAACTATTGGAGCAAGCAAAGAAGGTAATGAGATCAATATAGCCAACAGTGCCCAAGAAGCACGCAGGCTTTCCGGTGTAAAGGATGCGCAACAGGCAGATGAAGCAGTTAACAAAGGTCAGTTAGATAAGAATTTGCAAGCCCTTTCAGATACACTTCAATCGGATGGCTCAGCAGTTGTGCATTATGACAAACAGTCAAATGGTACTATAGATTATACGAGTGTTACGCTTGGTAAAGCCAAAGGCTCAGCTTCTGTAGGCTTGCATAATGTAGCGAATGGACAGATTAAGGGCGGTTCTCATGATGCGATCAATGGTGGTCAGATAGAAAGTCTCTCACAAGATATTGCTAGTGCATTGGGCGGTGATGTTAAGTTTAAAGATGGTAAGTTTACCGCCCCTACCTATAAATTGTCAGGTATTGATAAAGAGGGTCATGTGGGAGAAACGAACTATCATGATGTAGGTTCAGCCTTTGCTGGTCTTGATAAGAATATCAATAATGTCAATGAACACTTCACGAACAAGTTTGATGAACTTTCGCAGAGTATAGGGGAATCTGAGCAACAGCTTAAAGATGATGCATTGTTGTGGAGTTCGAGTGAGAAAGCCTTTGTAGCAGATCATGGAGTTGGTTCTTCAAAGACGAAAAGTAAGCTTACGCATCTTTTGGATGGAGATGTTTCAGAAAACTCCAGTGATGCGGTTAATGGTGGTCAGCTCTATACGTTGAATAAGACCCTTGCGACCTACTTTGGAGGTGGAGCAAAGTTTGAAGATGGTAAGTGGAGCGGACCAAACTTCACGGTTCAACAATTGAATGAAGATGGTAAGTCTGAAGAGAAGAAGTATAATAGTGTAGCGGATGCTTTGGCCGGTGTTGGTACTTCCTTTACGAATGTTGAAAATAACATTACCAAGCAGATCAACAATGCGATCACTAAAGTTGAAGGTGATAGCCTTGTTCAACAGGATGATGCGAACAATCGTATAACTATTGGAGCAAGCAAAGAAGGTAATGAGATCAATATAGCCAACAGTGCCCAAGAAGCACGCAGGCTTTCCGGTGTAAAGGATGCGCAACAGGCAGATGAAGCAGTTAACAAAGGTCAGTTAGATAAGAATTTGCAAGCCCTTTCAGATACACTTCAATCGGATGGCTCAGCAGTTGTGCATTATGACAAACAGTCAAATGGTACTATAGATTATACGAGTGTTACGCTTGGTAAAGCCAAAGGCTCAGCTTCTGTAGGCTTGCATAATGTAGCGAATGGACAGATTAAGGGCGGTTCTCATGATGCGATCAATGGTGGTCAGATAGAAAGTCTCTCACAAGATATTGCTAGTGCATTGGGCGGTGATGTTAAGTTTAAAGATGGTAAGTTTACCGCCCCTACCTATAAATTGTCAGGTATTGATAAAGAGGGTCATGTGGGAGAAACGAACTATCATGATGTAGGTTCAGCCTTTGCTGGTCTTGATAAGAATATCAATAATGTCAATGAACACTTCACGAACAAGTTTGATGAACTTTCGCAGAGTATAGGGGAATCTGAGCAACAGCTTAAAGATGATGCATTGTTGTGGAGTTCGAGTGAGAAAGCCTTTGTAGCAGATCATGGAGTTGGTTCTTCAAAGACGAAAAGTAAGCTTACGCATCTTTTGGATGGAGATGTTTCAGAAAACTCCAGTGATGCGGTTAATGGTGGTCAGCTCTATACGTTGAATAAGACCCTTGCGACCTACTTTGGAGGTGGAGCAAAGTTTGAAGATGGTAAGTGGAGCGGACCAAACTTCACAGTTCAACAGTTGAATGAAGATGGTAAGTCTGAAGAGAAGAAGTATAATAGTGTAGCCGATGCTTTGGCCGGTGTTGGTACTTCCTTTACGAATGTTGAAAATAACATTACTAAGCAGATCAACAATGCGATCACTAAAGTTGAAGGTGATAGCCTTGTTAAGCAAGATGAAGTAACCCATGAAATTAGTATTGGCGGCAACAAGAGTGGTACAAAAGTTACTCTTGCGAACACTGATGGAGCTTTACGTAGCTTGTCTGGTGTTGAGGCCGGAAGTCTTTCAGAAGATTCAAGTGAAGCAGTTAATGGTGGTCAGCTCTATACGTTGAATAAGACCCTTGCGACCTATTTCGGTGGTGGCTCTAAGTTTGAAGATGGCGCATGGATCGCACCAAGCTTCACAGTTCAACAGTTGAATAAAGCAGGTAAATTTGAAGAGAAGAAGTATAATAATGTAGCGGATGCTTTGGCCGGTGTTGGTACTTCCTTTACGAATATACATAATGAGATCAACAATGCGATCACCAAGGTTGAAGGTGATAGCCTTGTTAAGCAAGATGCAACAACTCATGAAATTAGTATTGGTGGTGACAAGAGTGGTACAAAAGTTACTCTTGCGAACACTGATGGAGCTTTACGTAGCTTGTCTGGTGTTGAGGCCGGAAGTCTTTCAAAAGACTCAACAGAAGCAGTTAATGGTGGTCAGCTCTATACGTTGAATAAGACTCTTGCGACTTATTTCGGTGGTGGCTCTAAGTTTGAAGATGGCAAGTGGACAGGACCAAGCTTCACAGTTCAACAGTTGAATGAAGATGGTGAATTTGAAAAGCAAGAGTATGATAATGTAGCGGATGCTTTGGCCGGTGTTGGCACTTCCTTTACGAATATACATAATGAGATCAACAATGCGATCACTAAGGTTGAAGGTGATAGCCTTGTTAAGCAAGATGCAACAACTCATGAAATTAGTATTGGTGGTGACAAGAGTGGTACAAAAGTTACTCTTACAAATACTGATGGAGCTTTACGTAGCTTGTCTGGTGTCAAGTCAGGAAGTCTTTCAAAAGACTCAACAGAAGCAGTTAATGGTGGTCAGCTTTATACGTTGAATAAGACCCTTGCGACCTATTTCGGTGGTGGAGCAAAGTTTGAAGATGGCAAGTGGACTGGACCAAGCTTCACAGTTCAACAGTTGAATGACGATGGTGAATTTGAAAAGCAAGAGTATGATAATGTAGCGGATGCTTTGGCCGGTGTTGGCACTTCCTTTACGAATATACATCATGAGATCAACAATGCGATCACTAAGGTTGAAGGTGATAGCCTTGTTAAGCAAGATGCAACAACTCATGAAATTAGTATTGGTGGCAACAAGAGTGGTACAAAAGTTACTCTTACAAATACTGATGGAACTTTACGCAGCTTGTCTGGTGTTGAGGCCGGAAATCTTTCAGAAGATTCAAGTGAAGCAGTTAATGGTGGTCAGCTCTATACGTTGAATAAGACCCTTGCGACCTACTTTGGAGGTGGAGCAAAGTTTGAAGATGGTAAGTGGACAGGACCAAGCTTCACAGTTCAACAGTTGAATGAAGATGGTAAGTCTGAAGAGAAGAAGTATAATAGTGTAGCGGATGCTTTGGCCGGTGTTGGTACTTCCTTTACGAATGTTGAAAATAACATTACCAAGCAGATCAACAATGCGATCACTAAAGTTGAAGGTGATAGCCTTGTTCAACAGGATGATGCGAACAATCGTATAACTATTGGAGCAAGCAAAGAAGGTAATGAGATCAATATAGCCAACAGTGCCCAAGAAGCACGCAGGCTTTCCGGTGTAAAGGATGCGCAACAGGCAGATGAAGCAGTTAACAAAGGTCAGTTAGATAAGAATTTGCAAGCCCTTTCAGATACACTTCAATCGGATGGCTCAGCAGTTGTGCATTATGACAAACAGTCAAATGGTACTATAGATTATACGAGTGTTACGCTTGGTAAAGCCAAAGGCTCAGCTTCTGTAGGCTTGCATAATGTAGCGAATGGACAGATTAAGGGCGGTTCTCATGATGCGATCAATGGTGGTCAGATAGAAAGTCTCTCACAAGATATTGCTAGTGCATTGGGCGGTGATGTTAAGTTTAAAGATGGTAAGTTTACCGCCCCTACCTATAAATTGTCAGGTATTGATAAAGAGGGTCATGTGGGAGAAACGAACTATCATGATGTAGGTTCAGCCTTTGCTGGTCTTGATAAGAATATCAATAATGTCAATGAACACTTCACGAACAAGTTTGATGAACTTTCGCAGAGTATAGGGGAATCTGAGCAACAGCTTAAAGATGATGCATTGTTGTGGAGTTCGAGTGAGAAAGCCTTTGTAGCAGATCATGGAGTTGGTTCTTCAAAGACGAAAAGTAAGCTTACGCATCTTTTGGATGGAGATGTTTCAGAAAACTCTAGTGATGCGGTTAATGGTGGTCAGCTCTATACGTTGAATAAGACCCTTGCGACCTACTTTGGAGGTGGAGCAAAGTTTGAAGATGGTAAGTGGAGCGGACCAAACTTCACAGTTCAACAGTTGAATGAAGATGGTAAGTCTGAAGAGAAGAAGTATAATAGTGTAGCCGATGCTTTGGCCGGTGTTGGTACTTCCTTTACGAATGTTGAAAATAACATTACTAAGCAGATCAACAATGCGATCACTAAAGTTGAAGGTGATAGCCTTGTTAAGCAAGATGAAGTAACCCATGAAATTAGTATTGGCGGCAACAAGAGTGGTACAAAAGTTACTCTTGCGAACACTGATGGAGCTTTACGTAGCTTGTCTGGTGTTGAGGCCGGAAGTCTTTCAGAAGATTCAAGTGAAGCAGTTAATGGTGGTCAGCTCTATACGTTGAATAAGACCCTTGCGACCTATTTCGGTGGTGGCTCTAAGTTTGAAGATGGCGCATGGATCGCACCAAGCTTCACAGTTCAACAGTTGAATAAAGCAGGTAAATTTGAAGAGAAGAAGTATAATAATGTAGCGGATGCTTTGGCCGGTGTTGGTACTTCCTTTACGAATATACATAATGAGATCAACAATGCGATCACCAAGGTTGAAGGTGATAGCCTTGTTAAGCAAGATGCAACAACTCATGAAATTAGTATTGGTGGTGACAAGAGTGGTACAAAAGTTACTCTTGCGAACACTGATGGAGCTTTACGTAGCTTGTCTGGTGTCAAGTCAGGAAGTCTTTCAAAAGACTCAACAGAAGCAGTTAATGGTGGTCAGCTCTATACGTTGAATAAGACCCTTGCGACTTATTTCGGTGGTGGCTCTAAGTTTGAAGATGGTAAGTGGATTAGACCAAGCTTCACAGTTCAACAGTTGAATAAAGCAGGTAAATTTGAAGAGAAGAAGTATAATAATGTAGCGGATGCTTTGGCCGGTGTTGGTACTTCCTTTACGAATATACATAATGAGATCAACAATGCGATCACCAAGGTTGAAGGTGATAGCCTTGTTAAGCAAGATGCAACAACTCATGAAATTAGTATTGGTGGTGACAAGAGTGGTACAAAAGTTACTCTTACAAATACTGATGGAGCTTTACGTAGCTTGTCTGGTGTCAAGTCAGGAAGTCTTTCAAAAGACTCAACAGAAGCAGTTAATGGTGGTCAGCTTTATACGTTGAATAAGACCCTTGCGACCTACTTTGGTGGTGGAGCAAAGTTTGAAGATGGCAAGTGGACAGGACCAAGCTTCACAGTTCAACAGTTGAATGACGATGGTGAATTTGAAAAGCAAGAGTATGATAATGTAGCGGATGCTTTGGCCGGTGTTGGCACTTCCTTTACGAATATACATAATGAGATCAACAATGCGATCACCAAGGTTGAAGGTGATAGCCTTGTTAAGCAAGATGCAACAACTCATGAAATTAGTATTGGTGGTGACAAGAGTGGTACAAAAGTTACTCTTACAAATACTGATGGAGCTTTACGTAGCTTGTCTGGTGTCAAGTCAGGAAGTCTTTCAAAAGACTCATCAGAAGCAGTTAATGGTGGTCAGCTCTATACGTTGAATAAGACCCTTGCGACCTACTTTGGAGGTGGAGCAAAGTTTGAAGATGGTAAGTGGAGCGAACCAAACTTCACAGTTCAACAGTTGAATGAAGATGGTGAATTTGAAAAGCAAGAGTATGATAATGTAGCGGATGCTTTGGCCGGTGTTGGCACTTCCTTTACGAATATACATAATGAAATCAACAATGCGATCACCAAGGTTGAAGGTGATAGCCTTGTTAAGCAAGATGAAGTAACCCATGAAATTAGTATTGGTGGTGACAAGAGTGGTACAAAAGTTACTCTTACAAATACTGATGGAGCTTTACGTAGCTTGTCTGGTGTCAAGTCAGGAAGTCTTTCAGAAGATTCAAGTGAAGCAGTTAATGGTGGTCAGCTCTATACGTTGAATAAGACCCTTGCGACCTACTTTGGAGGTGGAGCAAAGTTTGAGAATGGTGAATGGATAGCGCCTCACTTTACGGTTAAGGGCTTTGATTCTGAAGGTAATGCTACAGAAGAAAGCTATGATAACGTTGCCGGTGCTTTTGAAGGTTTCAATAGTTCTCTGACAAATATACACGATGAAATGAGTAATGCGCTTAACACTGTTGAAGGTAATAATCTTGTTAAGCAAGATCCTGAGAGTAAGAATATCACGATAGGTGGAGAAAGAGAGGGTGATGAAGTTAATATTGCCAATAAAGACCATGAAGATCGTAGGCTTTCTGGTATAAAGGCAGGGGAAAAAGCCAATGAAGCCGTTAACAAAGGTCAATTGGATCAAGGTTTAAAAGAGTTAACAAATAGCCTTCAGTCTGATGGTTCAGCGGTTGTTCATTATGATCAATCAGAAGATGGTAGCATAGATTATACGAGTGTTACGCTTGGTAAAGCCAAAGGCTCAGCTTCTGTAGGCTTGCATAATGTAGCTGATGGGCAAATTAGCGCTGGTTCTCATGATGCGATCAATGGTGGTCAGCTAGAAGTTCTTTCTCAAGATATTGCCAAGGCATTGGGTGGAGATGCGAAATTTGCAGATGGTAAGTTTAGCGAACCTACCTATACATTGTCTGATATAGATAAAGATGGGGAAGTAGGCTCAACGAGTTACCATGATGCGGGTTCAGCGCTTGCTGGTCTTGATAAGAATATTAACAATGTCAATAATAACTTAACGAATAAGTTTGATGAACTGAGCCAAAATGTAGGGCAAGCAACGCAACAGCTTAAAGATGATGCATTGTTGTGGAGTTCGAGTGAGAAAGCCTTTGTAGCAGATCATGGAGTTGGTTCTTCAAAGACGAAAAGTAAGCTTACGCATCTTTTGGATGGAGATGTTTCAGAAAACTCCAGTGATGCGGTTAATGGTGGTCAGCTCTATACGTTGAATAAGACCCTTGCAACCTACTTTGGAGGTGGAGCAAAGTTTGAGAATGGTGAATGGATAGCGCCTCACTTTACGGTTAAGGGCTTTGATTCTGAAGGTAATGCTACAGAAGAAAGCTATGATAACGTTGCCGGTGCTTTTGAAGGTTTCAATAGTTCTCTGACAAATATACACGATGAAATGAGTAATGCGCTTAACACTGTTGAAGGTAATAATCTTGTTAAGCAAGATCCTGAGAGTAAGAATATCACGATAGGTGGAGAAAGAGAGGGTGATGAAGTTAATATTGCCAATAAAGACCATGAAGATCGTAGGCTTTCTGGTATAAAGGCAGGGGAAAAAGCCAATGAAGCCGTTAACAAAGGTCAATTGGATCAAGGTTTAAAAGAGTTAACAAATAGCCTTCAGTCTGATGGTTCAGCGGTTGTTCATTATGATCAATCAGAAGATGGTAGCATAGATTATACGAGTGTTACGCTTGGTAAAGCCAAAGGCTCAGCTTCTGTAGGCTTGCATAATGTAGCTGATGGGCAAATTAGCGCTGGTTCTCATGATGCGATCAATGGTGGTCAGCTAGAAGTTCTTTCTCAAGATATTGCCAAGGCATTGGGTGGAGATGCGAAATTTGCAGATGGTAAGTTTAGCGAACCTACCTATACATTGTCTGATATAGATAAAGATGGGGAAGTAGGCTCAACGAGTTACCATGATGCGGGTTCAGCGCTTGCTGGTCTTGATAAGAATATTAACAATGTCAATAATAACTTAACGAATAAGTTTGATGAACTGAGCCAAAATGTAGGGCAAGCAACGCAACAGCTTAAAGATGATGCATTGTTGTGGAGTTCGAATGAGAAGGCTTTTGTAGCGGATCATGGAGCAGAAGGTGAAAAGACAGCTAGCAAGATCACACATCTTTTAAATGGAGAGATTACGCAAGCTTCTACGGATGCAATTAATGGTAGCCAGCTTTATTCGTTGAATAAGACCCTTGCAACCTACTTTGGTGGTGAAGCGAAGTTTGAAAATGGCAAGTGGACAGCACCAAATTTCACGGTTACGAGCTTGAATGATGATGGTACGTTTGAAGAAAAGAAGTATAATAATGTTGCAGATGCATTTTCGGAAATGAATAATTCTTTCACGAAACTTCACGATGATATTTTGTATAATTTTGATCCAAATGCGTTGTTATGGAGTGATGAAGAAAAAGCATTTGTAGCGCTTCATGGTCAAGGTGACGCAAAGCATGATAGTAAGCTAACACATCTTTTAGATGGAGATATCTCACAAGGTTCTACAGAAGCCATTACAGGTAATCAGCTCTATGTATTAAACCAAGCTCTTGCAACATATTTTGGTGGTGGAGCCAAGTTTGAAAATGGAGTATGGACAGCGCCAAACTTTAAAGTTGCCCAGTTTACAGGTGATGGTAGTTCTTCAGAAGAAAAGAGCTATGATAGTGTTGCTGGAGCATTTGAAGGTGTTAATGGTAGCCTTAGCTCTATGAATGATCGTATCAATTCCGTTGAACAGTCCGTTGGACAGAATGTTAATTCGAATGGCTTAAATTGGAATGATAAAGAAGGTTCTTATGATGCGCGCCATAATGGTGATGAAAGTAAGATAACGCATGTAGCGGATGGTAATATATCCCAAGGTTCCAAAGATGTTGTTAATGGAGGTCAGCTTTGGGACACCAATGAACGTGTTGGTAAGGTTGAACAGCGTGTAGATGATATTGATAAACATGTCCAAGATATTGCTACGGAAGTTGCGGATGGATCTGTTAATTATGATAAGGATGAAACAGGCAAGAAGACGAATAAAGTTACGTTAGTTGGTGGCGATGAAAGTGCTCCTGTAGTGATAGACAATGTAGCAGATGGCAAGATAGAAAAAGGTTCGAAAGAAGCTGTTAATGGCGGTCAGTTACATGATTACACTGAAGAGCAGATGAAGATAGTTCTTGATGATGCGAAGAAATACACGGATGATCGTGTTCAGGATATTGTCAATGATAGTGTTAATGAAGCCAAGTCATATACAGATATGAAGTTTGAAACGTTAAATTATGCCATTGAGGATGTTCGTAAAGAAGCTAGACAGGCAGCAGCTATTGGGTTAGCGGTCTCTAACTTACGTTATTATGATATACCTGGATCTGTGAGCCTTTCATTTGGTACGGGTATATGGCGTAGCCAATCCGCATTCGCTGTAGGTGCTGGTTATACATCTGAAGATGGGAATATTCGTTCTAACGTATCTATTACGAGCGCTGGAGGCCACTGGGGGATAGGTGCAGGGATTACGTTAAGGTTGAGATGATAGTAAAAAAACGAAATATTTTGATAAAAATTTTATTCGTCCTTGCTTTATTAGGCAAGGGCGAAGGGTTTGCGGATGATAAGCATAGTGTTTATACTATTCATCCACCGCACTTAACTGTTCCTAAAGGAGCACCTGGTGAAACACGTCGAATTATTATGCAGTTTTATTATTGGACTTTGATTTGTGATGAAAAACAAAAGCTTAAGCAAGGCATATGTAACGTAACACAGACTGTTCATGATCAGGAAGATAATACTATTTTTAGTTGGTCTCTTGTTTCAACCACGAATGGTAAAGCGATAATGCTCTTTCGAACATTACCAAATGCTGATACAAAAGTTCCTATTCAAATGTTTGTTGAAGGTGTTAAAAAGCCTGTTCTTATTCATTATACGCAATGTAGTGAAACAGTTTGTCTAGCACAATCACCTATAGGACCAATTTTTAGTAAACAAATAGAAAAGAATAAAGAGGTACGTATTTCTTATAAAGTTAAAAAAGGAAAGATATTTTCTTTTATTCTGCCATTTAAAGGATTAAGCGAAGCACTTTATTCTTTACAACGATAGACCATACTGTAAGAGCATTTTTACATAAGTTATTTTATTATATTTTCAAATAAGATAACATCTTACATCTGTAAAATCCTTATAAGCTATTTATATGTCATGAAAAATTAAAAGAGTATTTTTCATAGGGCTTATTAAGGTAAATTACGTTAGCTACTAACAGCAAGCTATTGAAAATAGATTGTGTGTAGTAAGAATAGAATTCTTCAGAAAAAGATTTTTTATGAAAGTTTTATACTGATTTTGAACACAATTTTTTTTGAAGAGAAAGAGGCATACAATCGCATATTTAGTTAACTTTGATGGTGATTATATAAAAGTGCGGTTATTATACAATTACAATGTTGTTATTTTGTAAATATGAAAAAAGATGATTCATGAAATTGCTTTAAAGATGTGCATTTATTTTTATAATAGCAATCTCATTCATATAAAGGGTACAAAGAGAAGCATGTAAGACTACAAAAAAGATGAGCATAAGCAATTAATTTGTAGTTTTAAATCATAAAAAAATATGATTTTGTAAAAATGATCAAAAGATTTTTTAGAAGTCTTAAGGATATGAGTGTACAATATTTTAATGATAGAAACGAGATAATGTTCTCTTGATATTTATAATTTGATTCTGCATTGTCACTTTAACTTTAATAATGAGCGCAAGAGTCCTTACGTTTATTTATTTGAAGTAGAGATTTAAGGGATAAGAGAAATGTCCTCGTTAGATTATGATTTTAAAGTGTCAAAGCGAGAAAGAGTTTATTGTACTAGAGTAAAGCAATTGTATGGTCATCGTGGTTACCTTCAAAAAGATTGTGGTACATTACTACAGAAAGAGGCTTGCTCTCTTTCTACTGATAGAAAACAACTGCAAAAAATATGCTGCAAACAAAAAAAAGTTCTTATTCAGCCAAATATAGCTTGTGAAGCCAATATTCCTTTAGGTATCAAAAAAATAAAAAGTCAAAAAAGTTCTTTTCTTCCACGGGTATCTAGCTTTAAAAGCCCACCTCTTTATGCTGCACTTGATTTGGGAACAAATAATTGTCGTCTGTTGATAGCATCTCCTAGTAAACCGGGGCATTTTCGAGTTGTGGATGCTTTTTCACGTATTGTACGATTGGGAGAGGGATTAGCAAATAATGGCTTTCTAAAGACACAGGCTATGGATCGAGCGATTGAAGCCTTAAAGATTTGTCATTTAAAGCTAAAGAAAAGGCCTATTAAGCGTTATCGTTTAATTACAACAGAAGCTTGTCGTTTAGCAAAAAATGGTAAATATTTTATTCAACGTGTTTTGGATGAGACTGGCCTTGAATTGGAAATTATTGATCGGGAAACAGAAGCACGTTTTGCTGTTACAGGCTGTGGTACACTCGTTGAGCCAAATACTGATGCAATTGTACTTTTTGATATTGGAGGGGGATCATCAGAAATTGTACTTCTTGATTTTTCTCAAAAACGTTCTTTACATTTAGCTGAACAAATTATTGCTTGGACTTCTCTTCCTGTGGGTGTTGTCACGCTTGCTGAGCATTTTGGTGGGAGTGATGTGAGTTTAGATGATTTTGAAAAAATGAAAAACTATGTGCGCGGTTTTTTAAATTGCTTTACAGATCGTCATAAATTAGGGGTTTTAGCACAGAGTTCAAAGTTTCATCTTTTGGGAACTTCTGGAACGATTACGACTTTAGCAGGAGTACATCTTAATTTAAAACGTTATGATCGGAAAAAAATTGATGGTATTTGGATGAATGATACAGATATTACTCTTATGGTGAAACGTTTATTATCATGGAATATGAATAAACGTGTTATAAATCCTTGTATTGGGCGGGGGAGAGCAGATTTGATTTTAGCCGGTTGTGCAATTTTAGATGTTATTCGAGAAGTTTGGCCCAGTCAGCGCTTAAGAGTTGCTGATCGCGGGGTAAGAGAAGGAATCTTGATAGAGTTGATGTTACGCGATGGTGTATGGTGTCGTTATAAGAAAAGGAGAGGTTTTAAACGTTAGGAAGTTATCAAAGTACGGAGATAATGAACAACTATGAAAAAAACAGGAAAAACACCAACAGGTGGATATGGTGGTTCAGGATCGCATGAATTATATCAGCGTGTAAAGAAAAAAGCAGGAACCATTAAAGCGTCATCGCGTCGATGGTTAGAGAGGCATTTGAATGATCCTTATGTCCATCAATCAAAAATAGATGGTTATCGTTCGCGTGCAGCTTATAAGCTTATTGAAATGAATGATCGTTACAAGTTTCTTAAAAAAGGGCAAAAAATTATTGATTTAGGAGCAGCACCAGGAGGGTGGTGTCAGGTAGCAGGACGTATAGTAGGATCCAGCGATGAAAATCCTAGCGTTGTTGGTATTGATTATTTGCATGTTGATCCATTGCCTGGGGTTGTCATGCTAGAAATGGATTTTTTGCATGCTAATGCATCGCAGCAATTAATTGATACTTTAGGGGCAAAGCCAGATGTGGTTCTTTCTGATATGGCAGCACCAACAACAGGCCATCGCCAGACGGATCATTTAAGGACGGTTTACTTATGTGAAGCTGCGACTGATTTTGCGCTTTCGGTTCTCAAACCTGGAGGACATTTTTTAGCAAAGACTTTTCAAGGTGGGGCAGAAAATACTCTTCTTACCACATTAAAACAGAGTTTTAAAAAAGTTTACCATGTTAAACCGCCTGCAAGCCGATCAGCATCAGTAGAACTTTATCTTCTTGCGCTTGAATTCAAGAGAAAAACAAAAGTACAACAATAGTGTCTTCTTTTCAGAAGGCTGAAAGTTATTTACATATTGAAATGTAAGAATGGTTTTAAACGGTTGCGAGTAATATTATTTGTAGTTTTCTTTATTATAAATGATAAAACATTATAAAGCTTTACGTATTAATAAGAAGAGTAAAAGGATTGATTTTTCAGTGAGCTGTTTCCATGAAATTTCTTGATCAAGCTAAAATCTATATTCGTTCTGGTAGTGGAGGAGCAGGGGCAGTATCATTTCGGCGTGAAAAATTCATAGAGTTTGGAGGTCCTGATGGAGGTAATGGAGGACGTGGAGGTGATGTTTGGGCCATTGTGGTTGATGGACTTAATACACTAATAGATTATCGCTATCAGCAGCATTTTAGAGCAAAAACAGGTGGACATGGTAAAGGCCGTAATATGACGGGTGAAAAGGGCGATGATATTATCCTGAAAGTACCGGTTGGGACGCAAATTTTTGAAGAAGATAATACGACACTAATTTGTGATTTAACGGAAGTAGGACAGCGTTATCGTCTTGCAAAAGGAGGGAATGGCGGTTTTGGGAATCTCCATTTTACAACATCTACGAATAGAGCACCTCGCCGTGCAAATCCTGGATTAGCAGGAGAAGAGCGTACATTATGGCTTCGTTTGAAGTTAATTGCGGATGCTGGGCTTATTGGTTTACCAAATGCTGGAAAATCAACTTTTTTAGCATCTGTGACGGCTGCAAAACCAAAAATTGCAGACTACCCTTTTACGACTTTGTATCCTCATCTTGGTGTTGCACGTATTGATGCCCGTGAATTTGTCTTGGCTGATATTCCTGGTCTTATTGAAGGGGCGCATGAAGGTGTAGGAATTGGGGACCGTTTTTTAGGACATGTAGAACGTTGTCGTGTTTTACTCCATTTGATTTCTGCTCAAGAAGAAGATGTAGCAAAAGCATATCGGATTGTTCGTAATGAATTAAAGGCTTATGGAAATAATCTGAGTGATAAAGTTGAAATTGTAGCTTTAAGTCAGATAGATACGCTTACTCTTGAGGAACGTAAAGCTAAACAAGAGGCTTTGCAAAAAATAATTGGTCAATCTGTTATGATGTTTTCTGCAGTTAGTCGTGAAGGTTTAGAAAATGTTTTACGTGCTTGTGCACATATTATTGAAATGGCACGTAAAGAAGATATGGGTCAAGAGTAGCAGGGTTGATAAGGATGGCAGTTGAATTACAAAAACTTGTACACTATAAGCGCATTGTCATCAAAGTTGGATCTGCTCTTTTAGTTGATCCTCAGACAGGTTTACATGCTGAATGGCTTAAAAGTTTGATAAGTGATATTTTTGCATTGCATCAGAAAGGCGTTGAGATTTTATTAGTGTCTTCGGGAGCCATTGCTTTAGGGAGAACATTACTTCATCTCCCTAAGGGAGCTTTAAAATTAGAAGAGAGTCAGGCTTGTGCTGCTTTAGGGCAAATTGAACTAGCAAAAACATATAGTCATGCATTTGCTCAGTATGGATTAAAAACAGGACAGGTTTTACTCACTTTATTTGATACAGAAGAGCGACGGCGTTATCTTAATGCGCGCGCTACAATGAATGTGCTTTTACGTTTTGGAGCAATTCCTGTTATTAATGAAAATGATACTGTTGCAACAAGTGAAATTCGTTATGGTGATAATGATCGTTTAGCAGCACGTGTGGCGACGATGATGGGGGCAGATCTTTTGATACTATTATCAGATATTGATGGTCTTTATACGAAGTCTCCTCATCGAGATCCAACAGCTGAATTTGTTCCCTTTATTGCATCAATTACGAGTGATATCGAAAAAATGGCAGATATTTCTGCTTCAGAACTTTCTCGGGGAGGAATGAAAACAAAGCTAGATGCTGGAAAAATAGCAAATTCTGCGGGAACGGCTATGATTATTACTTCAGGAAAACGTATGCATCCTCTTGCAGCAATTGATAAAGGGGAACGTAAGAGTTTTTTTGCTGCTGGTGAAAAGCCTGTCAACGCTTGGAAAACATGGATTTCTGGTCATTTAGATCCCTCTGGTATTTTGACAATTGACCAAGGAGCAGTCAAGGCTCTTAAATCAGGTAAATCGTTATTAGCAGCAGGCGTTATTGCTGTTGAGGGAGGATTTCATCGTGGAGATACCGTTGCTATTATTGATGCAAATGGAATTGAGATTGCGCGTGGACTTGTAAGTTATGGTAAAGAAGAAGCAATACGCATTATGGGGTGTAAAAGTGAAGAAATTGAAACTATCCTTGGATATGAAGCGCGCTCCGCTATGGTGCATCGTAATGATATGGTTTTACGATGTTTAACAAATTCTGCTTAAGATAGTCATTTTTACTTTTTATATTGTTTTAGCGAAGCGGATTATACTATGACTTTAGAAGAACAGATGAAGGAAATGGGCCAAAAAGCACGCCAAGCGTCAGCAGCGTTAGCTGTTATTTCCTCTGAGCAAAAGAATAAGGCGTTAGAGATGATAGCTTCGAGCTTAGAGGGGCAAGCAATTGAGATTTTACGGGCTAATCATCAGGATTTAGAAAAGGCTGTTCAAAATAATTTAAAGTCAGCAATGATTGATCGGCTTAAATTAGATGAAGTACGTTTAGGTGCTATTATAGATAGTGTCCGCCAAGTTGCTTGTTTAGCTGATCCTGTTGGACAAGTGATAAGCGAATGGATACGCCCCAATGGACTACATATTAGTCGTGTCCGTACACCTCTGGGTGTAATTGGTATCATTTATGAGAGTCGACCAAATGTTACAATTGATGCGAGTGCTTTGTGTTTAAAATCTGGAAATGCTGCAATTTTACGTGGTGGTTCGGATAGCTTTCATTCTTCTCATGCTCTTCATTGCGCATTAGTAAGCGGATTGGAAAAAGCTGGTATTCCTAAAGATACGATTCAAATGGTTGGAACAAAAAACCGTGATGCTGTTGGAGAAATGCTTAAAGGATTGGATGGAACGATTGATGTCATTATACCTCGTGGAGGAAAGAGTCTTGTTGCACGTGTTCAATCTGATGCACGTGTTCCAGTTTTTGCACATTTAGAAGGGCTTTGTCATATTTATATTGATCAATCAGCAGATTTAAAAATGGCATGTGATATCGTATTGAATGCAAAGTTGCGACGAACGGGTATATGTGGTGCTGTTGAGACAGTTCTGATAGATAGACAAGCATTAGAAAAGTTTCTGCCTGTTCTAGAGGCTTTACAAGAGAAGGGCTGTGAAATTCGTGCAACAGAAGATATTGTTCGTCTTTTACCAACCGTAAAGTTAGCGTCTGAGGAAGATTGGTCATGTGAATATCTTGATGCCATTCTTTCTGTTAAAACGGTTGACGGTGTTAAGGGAGCCATTGCGCATATTAAGCGTTATTCTTCAGGACATACAGAATCGATTATTGCTGAGGATAGGGAAGTGGTAGAGCGTTTTTTTAATCATTTAGATTCAGCTATTTTACTACATAATGCTTCTACACAGTTTGCTGATGGAGGTGAATTTGGTTTTGGAATGGAAATTGGTATAGCAACAGGAAAGATGCATGCACGTGGTCCCATAGGTGTTGAGCAGTTGACGTCATTTCAATATCATATTAAAGGAAATGGGCAGGTTAGACCTTGAAAAATCCATTTTTTCTATGGAAAGATCGCATGCCTCATGTTGAAAAATCTAATATTGTGGGGCTTTTTGGTGGATCCTTTAATCCACCACATGCGGGACATCTGCTTGTTGCAAAAACGGCTATTCGGCGTTTACATCTTGATCAATTATGGTGGATGGTCACTCCAGGAAACCCTTTAAAAGATTGTTCACAGTTACGTTCTTTAGAGAAAAGAATGCGCTTAAGTTTTGAATTGATTGATCATCCAAAGATTCGCATTACTGGTTTTGAGCAGGTTATAGGTAGTAAAATATCAGTAAATACAATTTCGCATATTCTTACGCATTATCGTGGAGTACATTTTGTATGGATTATGGGTGCAGATAGTTTTGCAACAATGCATTATTGGTATCGATGGCATGATATTGTGTCTATGATTCCTATTGCAATTATTGATCGCCCTTTAGCGCATATGTCAGCATTCTCTTCTCCTATGGCACATATTTACCGTCGTTTTCGTGTGGATGAAAGAGACAGTATACGATTACCTTTTATGAAACCACCAGCTTGGATTTATTTACATGGACCTTTATCTTTTCAATCTTCGACAAATCTTCGTTTAAAGGAGAATGATTTTTCTTGAACATTTTATAAGATTCTGCTTCTCTTTTTTGGAGAGATGCTTCTTTTTCTATGTTTTAAATAATTAAGAAAGGATATTGGTCTGGAACATACTTCACAAAATCGTTCTTATTGTCTTTCATCTTCATCAGAAAAAAAATTATTTTCTGTTGAGGAGAAGCTTAAAGTTATTCTCAACAGCTTAGAAGATAACAAAGCGGAAGATATACTTGCCATTGATATTCAAGAGAAATCATCCTTAGCTGATTATATTGTTATAGCTTCAGCACATTCACAGCGTCATGTAGCTTCTGTTGCTGACCATCTGTTATGTATTTGGAAACAGAATGGCTATGGCATTACAAGTGTGGAAGGGCTTGCTGAAGGTGATTGGGTATTGATTGATACAGGAGATATTATTGTTCATCTTTTTCGGCCAGAAGTTCGTCTTTTTTATAATTTGGAAAAAATGTGGCTTGCTCCAGATTTAAATAATACAAAACCACTTCTCGTTGGAGATCATTAAGATGCAAATGTCTATTTTTGCTGTTGGTCGTATGAAAAAGGGAGCGGAGCAAAAATTGGTTGATCATTATTTGGATCGTTTTTCTAAAAGTTCTGGAGCTGTAGGGGTTCATTTTAAAAGATTACAAGAAATATCAGAAAGTCGTGCTCAAACAGCATGCCAGCGTATGGAAGAGGAAGGAAGAAAACTTATTGAATTTTTACCTGAAAAATGTCAGTTAATTGTGCTGGATGAGCGTGGAAAATCGCTTTCATCACCTGCTTTTGCTGAAAAATTGGTTTTTTATCGTGATGCAGGTGTTCGTGATATCATTATTGCTTTGGGAGGACCTGATGGGCATAATGAAAAAGTAAGGAGTCGTGCTGATTTTCTTTTATCGTTTGGTTTTATGACGTGGCCGCATCAAATTGCACGTATACTTCTTGCAGAACAACTTTATCGTGCTGTAACCATTGCAAGTAATCATCCATATCATCGTTTTTAATATTTTTGTATAATTTTTAGCACTATTTATATATTTATTAATATTGTTTTAGCTGACACCATTTAAAGCATTTCTTGTATGTGTAATGATGCTGAATGGTAGGATAAATGAAAAAGCTTCTTCATAGAAAGATGCAATGTTTGTATGGGGAATGCGCGATATTTGTCGTGTTGTTCTTAACTATAGGATTTTGTTCTGTAGTGTATGCTGAAGATACAATGAGTAGTGGGAGTGTAGAAGCTGCACAAAAAGCGTTGGTAGGAATTCGCAAAAATATCTCACTTTCGCGTGAGCGTATTGCGTTTCTTAAGAATCAAGTTGAGCATTTAAAAAAAGATCAACGTTCTTTGAGTAACGCACTTATAAAAGTAGCTAAAGAAGAACGTACAATAGCTAATGATATTGCTGAAAGAGAAGAAAAACTTAAAAAAATGATAGAAAAGCGGGAACAAGTGCACCAAAGTTTGAAAAAACGTCGTACTGAATTTGCGGAAGTTCTAGCTATTTTAGAACGCATGGGAATGAATCCACCTCCTGCTCTTATGGTACATCCTACAGATGTGTTAACTTCTATGCGTAGTTCTATTTTACTAGGAACGATCGTATCTCAGATGCAAGAGAAAACAAAAGCTTTAACAGAAAGTCTCAAAGAGTTAACCAGTTTAAGCAATGCAATTTCTACGGAATATGCAGCTTTGAAGAGTAAAATGCAAAATCAAGCAGAACAGCGAAAGCATCTAGAGCTTTTATTAGATAAAAAAGCGCAATTGCAAAAGAGATCAGAACAAGAACTTACAGAGCAGCAGCAGCAAAGCGTTATTCTTGCTCAAAAAGCAAAGTCTTTAGAAGAGTTAATTTTAGAGCTTGATAATCAATCAAAATTGAGTGCTGATGCATCAATACAAGTACAAAAAAATTTACAATTATTAGAGCAATCCAATTTTGAAAGTCGTAAAGGCACATTACTTTTTCCTGTTGCGGGAAAAAGGATACAGCACATTAATAAGAGTTCGCAAATTACGCGCTTTGGTGAAATGATTGAAACAGAAACAGGAGCAGTTGTGATATCACCTGCTGATGCACTTGTTGCTTTTGCTGGACCATTTCGTTCTTACGGACAATTAATTATTCTTAATGTAGGAAGTGGTTATCATATTATTCTGACTGGGATGTCGAGAATTAACGTAACTCAGGGGCAATTTGTTCTTTCAGGAGAGCCTCTTGGTACGATGGGAATGCAATTTATTGCGAACAGTGTTGCATTGGATATAGGCAAAACAGCTCCAATGCTTTACATTGAGTTTAGAAAACAGGGAAAACCTGTGAATCCAACTCCTTGGTGGCAGACTGAAAAAACGAGAAGGAACCAAAATGATTCGTAAAGTTATTCTTTTGGTCGCTGGGGTATTGCTCGGCGCCAGTTCAATGATTGTAGTGCAATCTGGCGCTGCGAGCAGTGAAGATAATGTATATAAAAAACTCGCGTTATTTGGAGATATCTTTGAACGTGTACGCATGCAATATGTCACAGTTCCTGATGATACAAAACTTATTGAAAGTGCTATCAATGGTATGCTTTCATCGCTTGATCCTCATTCATCTTATATGAACGCTAAAGAAGCTAAAGAGATGCGGGATTCTACGAAGGGAGAATTCGGAGGTCTTGGTCTTGAGGTAACTATGGAGAAAAATTTAGTTAAAGTTGTTTCTCCGATGGATGATACACCGGCTTCAAAAGCAGGCATTTTGGCGGGAGATCTCATTTCAAAAATCGATGGTGTACAGACAACGGGTCAGACATTAAATGAAGCTGTTAATAAAATGCGGGGCGCCCCTGGAACATCTATTACTTTAACAATTATTCGTTCCGGTGTTGATGAACCGCTTGAAATTAAGGTCGTTCGTGATATTATCAAGGTGAAGGCAGTAAAATATCGCGTTGAAGATGATATTGGATATTTAAGACTTATCCAGTTTTCTGAACAGACTTTTGGTAATCTTCAAGCTGCAATTAAAGATATTCAGTCTAAAATTCCTCAAGATAAGCTTAAAGGGTACGTTCTTGATTTACGGCTTAATCCTGGTGGACTTTTAGATCAGGCGGTAAGTGTTTCGAGTGCCTTTCTCGATAAAGGTGAAATTGTATCAACCCGTGGACGTAAAAAGAGTGATGTGATAAGATTTGATGCTAAGCCAGGAGATATCACTCATGGAAAGCCTCTCATTGTACTCATTAATGGTGGTTCGGCAAGTGCTTCAGAAATTGTTGCAGGTGCATTACAAGATCATCGTCGTGCTACAATCTTAGGAACACAATCTTTTGGTAAAGGATCTGTTCAAACAATTATTCCTTTAGGTGAAGATGGTGCTTTACGCTTAACAACAGCGCTTTATTACACGCCGTCTGGTACATCAATTCAAGGAACTGGGATTACACCAGATATTGTTGTCGAGCAACCACTCCCTGAAAAATATAAAGGCTATAATGTTAAGGTTGGTGAATCTGCATTAAAAGGGCATATTAAAGGCAAACGAGAAAGCAACAAAGGATCTGGTTCAGCCGCCTTTATTCCGCAAGACCCTAAAGATGATATTCAGTTGCATGAGGCTTATAAGCTATTGCGAGGTCAAATAGTCAATGCAGCATTTCCACCAGATCCCAATAAAGATATTTTAAAGTAAGAAGAGGTATATATAGCTAATGCTTTTGAGGGATAATTGAATGGATTCGGGGATTAACTTGAAGACTCTTCCTTATAGAAGAGCGGTTGGAATAGTTGTCTTTAATGATGAAGGTAAAGTTTGGGTTGGGCGCCGTTTAATGATAGGCGCTCGTGCAGAGGCTGATATATCCCATCGTTGGCAACTTCCTCAAGGAGGGATCGATGAAAATGAAGAGCCATTTGATGCAGCATGTCGTGAACTTTATGAAGAAACAGGTATTCGATCTGTGAAATTAATTAAAGAAGCACGAGATTGGTTTCATTATGATTTTCCACAAGAACTTGTTGGGAACACATTAAATAATAAATATTGTGGACAAATACAAAAATGGTTTGCTTTTCATTTCACAGGAGAGCTTTCTGAAATCTCGATTAACCCACCACCAGATGGCAATAAGGCGGAATTTGATCAGTGGAAATGGGTTGATTTAGAAACCATTCCTTCAATTGTGATTTCTTTTAAAAGGCATGTTTATATGAAAGTTGTGAATGAATTTCGAGGTAGCTTTATATAATTATAAAGGCTATACAGTTATGGAAAACTTTCTTTTTATTAAGATGCTTTTAAAGTAATTTATATTACATATAGTTATTAAAATAATCATAAATGTGTTTTTCTTTATGTAAAGAACTGGAATATAAAATGAAAAAGTTATTTAATTTACTTATAGTTTGTACTCTCTTGAGTATTTCTTCTATGGCATTTGCATTAGATTCAAAGTCTACGGAAACAAAAACCACAGAAGCAACATTGCCAAATGGAGCTTCTTCTTTGAGTGAAACTTATGGTTTGTGGAACATTAACTGCGGTATAGCAAATGGAAAAAAGGTTTGCTTTATACACCGTCAAGAAATAAATGATCAAGGTCAAGTTGTCCTGGTTATGAATGTTACTCTCAATGCTGATGGAGCTGTATCTGGTAATTTAGTGGTTCCTTTTGGTGTTTTGGTCTCTAAACCTGTTCGTTTGCAAGTTGATGAGGGAAAAGCAGTCATTGAAACCGGTATTCGGACTTGTGTACCAGCAGGATGTATTGTTCCAATAGCTTTTGATAAAAATTACGTAGCAGCTTTACGGGCTGGAAAGCATTTAAAATTAGCTATGAAAACTGCTGCTCCAGGTGAGCCACCTTTGAATGATTTATTTGTTCAATTAAATGGTTTTAGTAATGCACTTAATCGATTGATTGCTTTGCAGAAATAGTCTTAAGAATAAACTAAAACGGCCTTTTGGGGCCGTTTTTAGTTTAAGTATTGTATAGAAAGTTTAGGTGTAAAAGAGTAGGATGATTGGGTAAGGGATTTTTAGAATTCTTAAATTATTTGTCATTTTTTATTTTAATATTTATTTGTTAAGTTTCATATTCCATAATATAGGGGTGAGAAATTAGGATTTTTTTCTTACCTGTTTAGAAAAAAAGCATGCTGAAGTATAAGATCATTTTTTGCTAAACGGATTTGTTTTTAATGAACGCTCTATATACAATCTCTTATTTTTTGATTGAAAGAGGTATAAAGAATGGTTTATGCGTTACTTCAGGTGATTGATCTGATTTTTGATATTTATATTGATATTTTAATTGCAAGTGTTATTTTTTCTTGGCTTTATGTCTTTAATATCATAAATGCACGCAATCGCTTTGTCGTTTTGATAGGCAACTTTCTCTACAGCCTTACGGATCCAGTTTTAAGTCGTATTCGGAAAATTTTGCCTAATTTTGGAGCAATTGATATTTCACCTATTGTTGTATTTGTGATAATTTATTTTATTCGTACGTTTATGTGGCGTGCTTATGCAAGCATGTATTTATAGAAAGATTGTATGGGCGAATGAAAATGTTTTATCAAGTTGATACAAATGGCTTGATTCTGTTTATATATCTCATTCCTAAAGCATCTATTGACAAAATAATAGGAGTTGAATGCAAAGATAATGGAAGGCAATATTTAGTCATACGTCTTCGTGCTATTCCTGAAGATGGAAAAGCAAATAAAGCACTTATTAAATTTTTAGCCAAGCAATGGAAAGTTCCAGCTTCTTGTATCTCTGTGAAAAATGGTGCAACATCTCGCTATAAACAACTTTACTTTTCAACATATGTGGAAGATTTAAAGAAGATATGGCAATCTTTGGAAAGTTGCACTTCTGGAAAAGAATAAGTAAAAGCCTATTTTTTAAATAGGCTTTATTTTAAATGGTTATATTTCTTTATTGCGTTCAATAGCTTGCTTAATCAATTCATGTGCGAAATTTTTATTACGCCAACCTTCAATTTTAGCCCATTTTCCAGGTTCAAGATCTTTATAGTGTTCAAAGAAATGTTCGATTTTTTTGAGTGTAATTTCGGGAAGATCCGTATAATCATGAATATTGATATAGTGTTGCGTTAATTTTGGGGTAGGAATAGCAATAATTTTTTCATCTTTCCCACCATCATCTTCCATGATGAGAGCTCCGATAGGGAGTACGTTGATAACACAACCAGGCATGAGTGGACGAGTGTTACAGATAAGAACATCAATGGGATCACCATCTTCTGAAAGTGTTTGTGGGACAAAACCATAATTTCCAGGATAGACCATTGATGTATAAAGAAAACGGTCAACAAATAATGCACCTGATTTTTTGTCCATTTCATATTTTATTGGTTGGCCACCAAGAGAGACTTCTACAATAACATTGATATCTTCTGGTGGATTTTTACCAATAGGTATTTCCTGAATGTTCATATAAATATCCTTTCTGGAGTGTAATAAAGGGTAATCAAATATTTAGCCAAAAAAGCTTTAAAGTTAGCTTGAAAGTGTTCCGCGTGTTTTTTCAAAACGTTTGCGTTCATTGGGATCTAAATACAATTTGCGGAGACGGATATTTTTGGGAGTTACTTCTACCAACTCGTCATCTTGTATCCATGATAAAGCACGTTCTAATGTCATTTTAAGAGGAGGCGTTAATTTTACAGCTTCATCTTTTCCAGAAGCACGCATGTTGGTTAGTTTTTTTGCTTTTAAAACATTAACCTCTAAGTCATTATCTCGTGAGTGAATGCCGATAATCATGCCTTGATAGACTTTAACACCAGCATCAATCAACATAGGTCCACGATCTTCAAGATTAAAAAGAGCATAAGCAACAGATTCACCATTATCATTTGAAATCATAACACCATTGACACGACCAGCAATGTCTCCCTTATATGCTTCATAAGCATGGAAAAGACGGTTCATAATGGCTGTACCACGGGTATCCGTTAAAAGTTCGGATTGGTAGCCTATAAGTCCTCGAGTTGGTGCATAAAAGACAAGACGCACACGATTACCTCCAGAAGGTCGCAATTCAATCATCTCAGCTTTACGCTCAGACATTTTTTGAACGACAGTTCCAGAATATTCTTCATCAACATCAATGACTACTTCTTCAATTGGTTCAAGAATAGTTCCATTCTCATCTTTTTGCATGACAACGCGTGGGCGTGAAACACTTAGCTCAAAACCTTCTCGACGCATATTTTCAATGAGAACGGCAAGTTGTAATTCTCCTCTGCCTGAAACATAGAAAGAATCTTTATCACTGGATTCTTCAATTTTAAGAGCAACATTGCCTTCAGCTTCTTTTAACAAACGGTCGCGGATGACACGACTTGTTACTTTATCACCTTCTGTTCCGGCAAGAGGGCTGTCATTGACAAGAAAGCTCATAGTAACAGTGGGTGGATCAATAGGTTGAGCGATGAGTGGTTCATTGACTGCAGGATCACAAAAAGTATCAGCAACAGTACCTTTTTGCAGCCCAGCAATTGCTACAATATCACCAGCTATACTTTCTTCAATGGATTGCCGTTCCAGTCCGCGAAATGCTAAAATTTTCGAAACACGTCCAGTTTCTAAAAGTTTTCCATCTTGTCCAAGAACTTTAACATTTTGATTGGGTTTTAGAGATCCTGAATGAATGCGGCCTGTAATAATTCGCCCTAAAAATGGATCTGCTTCAAGAATAGTTCCAATCATACGGAATGGCCCTTCCGCTATAGTTGGAGAAGGAACATGACGAGTTACAAGATCAAATAAAGGACCGAGTCCTTGATCTTTTGGTCCTTCGGGGGTTTCAGCCATCCATCCATCACGACCTGATCCATAGAGAATAGGAAAGTCAAGCTGTTCCTCAGTTGCATCAAGAGCAGCAAAAAGATCAAAAACTTCATTGATGACTTCATCGGCACGTGCATCAACTCTATCAATTTTATTAATAGCAACAATGGGGCGTAATCCTACTTTCAATGCTTTTCCAACGACAAATTTTGTTTGTGGCATTGGTCCTTCAGCAGCATCAACAAGCACAATTGCTCCATCTACCATATTCAGAATACGCTCAACTTCTCCACCAAAGTCTGCGTGCCCTGGTGTATCAACAATATTAATCCTGGTATCTTTCCAAACAACAGATGTTACTTTTGCTAAGATTGTAATGCCGCGTTCTTTTTCAATATCATTTGAATCCATCATACGCTCACTCGTGCGCTGATTATCACGAAAGTTTCCTGACTGCTTAAGGAGTCCGTCTACAAGTGTTGTTTTCCCATGATCAACGTGGGCAATGATAGCAATGTTACGCAATTGCATAAATTTTCTTCTTTTCATTCCATGAAGTTTCATTTGAGGTAAAGTTTTTATTCTTTTACCTGACGATAAAAGATCTTTTACATGTTTTTTTATAATTTTGAAAGAGGAGGCAATATTTTTATGATAAGCTGTTTGACAAAAGATTTTTTATATACTTTTAAATTATTGTAATAGGGTTTTTAAAAAACAATTAAATGTTAGTATATTTATATGAGGTTAGTGCTAAAAAACATATCATGCAATTTTCTCTCTACCATTAAATTATAAAAGATCTTAAGTTGCAGAAAATGATTTTTGTGCTTGCCATATTAGAGTAGAGTGCCTGATAAAATGAAGGAAGCAACAGAGAAATAGATTACAATGCCCATAACATCCACCAAAGTTGCAACAAGGGGTGCTGAAGCACTTGCTGGATCAAATCCAAAACGTTTAAGAACAAAAGGAAGCATGGAGCCAGATAAAGAGCCAAATGTGACAATTCCAACTAAAGCGACACCTACTGTTACGGCAATATAGATCCAGTGTTCACCATAGTTATAGATGCCGGTTTTTTGCCAAATAACAATACGCATAATTCCTATAGTTCCAAGTAAAAGACCGAGAGATATTCCTGCTGGAATTTCACGAAGGATAATTTTCCACCAGTCTTTCAGTGTGAGTTCACGTAATGCTAATGCACGGATAATAAGGGATGTTGCTTGTGAACCAGAATTTCCTCCTGAGCTCATGATAAGAGGAATAAAAAGTGTAAGAGTAATGACTTTTTCAAGCTCTGTTTCAAAATGTTGCATAGCACTTGCCGTTAGCATTTCACCAAGAAACAGTAATGCAAGCCAACCACCACGTTTTTTCATCATGCCTAGAAAATTGATCTGCATATAGGGCTTATCAAGAGCTTCCATACCCCCAAATTTATATGCATCTTCACTCATTTCATCAACCATTGTATCCAGTACGTCATCAACGGTCACAATACCAATGACATGATTACTATCATCAATAACTGGTACAGAAAGAAGGTCATGACGCTGAAAAAGACGCGCGATATCTTCGTGGTGTGTAAAGGGAGATATTGTAATGGGCGTGTCATGTGTCGAGGTAGAGATATTTAAAATTTGATCGTCAGGTGATGCAAGAATAAGGTTACGCAGTGAAACTGCCTTAAGGAGAGTTCCTGTTTTGGGATCAATAACATAGCTTGTATAAACTGTTTCGCGTGTTCGTTCGACATCACGAATATAATCTAGTGTTTTTTTTACGGTCCAGTTTGCAGGAACAGCTATAAATTCTGTTGTCATCAATGCACCGGCTGTATGATCAGGATAACTCGTAAGTTTTTTGATTTCAGCGCGTGTTAAGGGTTTAAGCAATGCATAAAGTCGCCTACGGGTTTCTTTATTCATTTCTTGAAAGACGTCTGTAGCGGCATCAGCAGACATACCGTCGAGAACTTCAACAGAGCGATTTACAGGGAGGAGTTCAAGAATAGCTGCTGGTTCTTCAAGTTCTGGTTTATCAAAAAGTTCAATAACATAATCGAGAGGTAAAAGGCTAAGAATAGCAACGCGCTCCGTGATATCAAGTTCATTGATGATATCAATTGAGTCAGCAAAGTGATGATTTTTTAATTCTTTGGCGAGAGCTTCAGGAGAAGAGTTTTTAAAATCGAAGGTCGTTTTAATGTCGGTCATAATAAAGTACCTTCTGAAAGGTTAGAGAAAATGATAAATTCAGATAATGAAGTAGGATAAAACAAAAGTCGGAAGATTTAAGACAAAAGACTCCCCAATTGCACTCTTCCAATTGTTAATATTTAAAATAAAGTCAAGGATAAATCAGAAATTATAAACAATTTTCTGGATCAGACAAGTAGGGATTCTTATTTTTGTTTAGTTCTTAATGAGAACAATATTTTTTATTTATAATTTTAAGATAGAGATCTGAAAGCTTCTTTGAAAGTATAGGAAATAGTTTTAATATGTTCCCAATCTGGGGCGTAAAGGTAATCCTTATACCTGAAATTTATAATGGAGATAAAAAGTATTATGACAAAAGCAGCAGTGTTGGATTGGAAAGGATTTTCAGAGCTTCCTGATTTTTCTTCAATAAGAGATGAAGACTTTAAACCCGCTTTTGAACAGGCGCTTAAAGAAGCAGAAGAAGAAATAGAGACGATTGCAATAGTACAAGAGCCACCAACACTTGAGAATTTTTTACAACCTTTTGAGCTTTTTGGCAAAGCGCTTGATCGTGTATGTTCGATATTTTTCTTGCGCGCAGGGGCGCATAGTAACGCTCTTATCCAGCAGTTGGAACAAGAATTTGTTGTAAAGCTTTCTCGTTATTCTTCGAAGATTATGATGGATGAAAGAATATTTTCAAAAATAGATACATTGTATAAACAGTCTCAACAAGGCATATTTGACAGTGAAACAACGCGTGTACTTGAATTATGGTGGAAGAAATTTGTTTATCATGGTGCAAAGCTTGATGAAAAAAAGAAAAAGCGACTCGTTGAAATTAATGAAAAACTTGCTTTTTTAAATGCTACTTTTGGTCAGCATGTTTTAAAAGATGAAGCGGAATGGGTGTTATTTTTAGAGCAAACAGATTTGTTTGGTTTACCAGATGATCTTATTGCTTCTATGAAAGAAATTGCGCGTGAAAGAGGACATGAGGGGGCTTATGCATTAACATTGGCACGCTCAATTGTTGAACCTTTTTTGAAATTCTCTCATCGTCGTGATTTACGTGAAAGTGTATTTCAAGCTTGGTCTAAACGTGGTGAAAATAAGAATGAGAATGATAATCAGGCGATTATTTTAGAGATTGTTACACTTCGAGATGAACAGGCTAATTTACTAGGATATAAGTCTTTTGCAGATTTAAAATTAGATAATACTATGGCCAAAAATGTTGATGCGGTGATGGGTTTGCTTACTCCTATATGGGAGAGAGCAAAAACTAAGGCTGCCAAAGAACAGGCTGAATTACAAAACTTTGCAAGAAATCAGGGCAGTAATGAATCTTTATCCGCTTGGGATTGGCGTTATTATGCTGAACAACTTCGCGTGAAAACATTTTCTTTCGACGAATCCGAAATTAAAAATTATTTCCAACTTGATCGCATGATTGAAGCAGCTTTTGGAGTAGCAGAAAAACTCTTTGGGATTACGTTTGAAGAGAAAAACACTGTCGCACTTTGGCATTCTGATGCACGTTTATGGGAAGTAAAAAAATCTAATGGAAGCTTGCTTGGGCATTTTATAGGAGATTATTTTGCACGTTCTTCAAAACGGTCTGGTGCATGGATGAGTAGATTGCAATCGCAGCATAAATTAGAGGGTGGGCAAAAGCCTATCATTTATAATATTTGTAATTTTGCTAAACCTACGAAAGGGGAGGTTGCGCTTTTATCACTTGACGATGCGCGTACACTTTTTCACGAATTCGGACATGCATTGCATGGGTTGCTTTCTGATGTTACATGGCCGTCTGTATCGGGAACATCAGTTTCGCGTGATTTTGTTGAACTTCCTTCTCAACTTTATGAGCATTGGTTAACTGTACCAGAGATCTTAAAGTCTTATGCTTTACATGTAAAAACAGGGCTTTCTATGCCACAGGAGTTGATAGATAAGGTTTTGTCAGCACAGACATTTAATGCTGGTTTTTCTGCAGTTGAATTTCTTTCATCAGCTTTGATGGATATGGCTTTTCATCGAGGAGACAGGATTACTGATCCCATAATGTTTGAGAGCCAAGAATTAGAAAAATTGCAAATGCCTGAGACAATTATTATGCGCCATCGTCCTCCACATTTTACACATATATTTTCAAGTGATGGTTATGCTGCTGGTTACTATTCTTATATGTGGTCGGAAGTACTTGATGCTGATGCTTTTCAAGCTTTTGAAGAAACAGGTAACTTTTTTAATTCAGAGCTTGCTGATCGTTTAAAGCATTTTATTTATTCTACTGGAGGAAGTCGTGATCCAGAAGAGCTTTATAAAGCTTTTCGGGGACGGATGCCTTCACCAGAAGCAATGATTAAAAAACGTGGGCTTTAAAAAATAGAGCAGTATATTTTATACAATATACTGCTTTATAATAACTTTTTAAATGTATAGTAAATGCAAAATATTAAGACTGTAAATTTTTTTATGATATCGGTTTTAATTTGTAGAGATGATTAAACTGTAATCTTCTAATAAAATATTATGGGAGAAAAAAATTATCAGCGCGGTCTTTTTGATGACCATTTGGGAAGTGCCAAGATTTTTTTATGAATTTTTGCTCTACGCTGTTTAATAAGTTAGTATTTTGTTGTGCCATGGCATCAAGACTCATGGGAGCTTGGCGCACGATATGTTGTATTTCTTGCAGAGGTTTTGAAATGTCGAAATTGGCAAAGAATACACTATCATGAGGGAGTATTTGAGAACCTAAAATATTTTCTAATTTTTTTTCTAAATAAGAGGCAAGTTTTTTCTTTCCTTCAGAGGTAAAATTAATACCATCATTTGTGCGTAATCTAACGATATTTCCATCTTTATTATAACCTGAAAAAGAAAATTGCCCTTTTTCATCAATAAAGCCATTCCAAAGATCAATAAAATATCCTCCTGTTGCTTCTGTTATATTTTTATAAAGCGTGTTAAAGATTTTTATTTTTTGCGTTAAATCGCTGTTTTGAAAGATAGGTTGCCCTATCCAAAACCATGGCTTTCCAGAGCTATGAAGGCTTTCAGCAATTTCAGTAATTCTTTGTTTATAGAGAGTCATCCATTCTGGTTGAATCGTGCTGAATATGCCGTGAGGTGTTGTAATGGGTTGATTATCATTTGCGCCGATCATTATGACGATAACGTGAGGATTGTTTTTATCAATGAGCCTAAAAATATTGTTTTTCCAAGAATAATAGTCTGTTCTAACTAAGCCAGAATTAGGTATTGTTTTATTAATAATGATAATATCGTTATTATCTGCAAAAAGCGTCTTGAGGGCATCTGCAATAGCAGAAGCTACAAAATCTCCAATGATGAGAATGCGTTTTGTATTTTCTTCTTTTCGTTTTTGTTTAAACTTTTGTATGACAGTTTTTTTTATTGGTTTGTTTCCTTTTTGTTCTATAATTTTTATTTTCTGTTGTTGGTATTCTTGTTGTTTATGGTTTAGTAACCATTTAAAAAAGTTATTAGCTTTGCTTGGAGTCTGCTGTATAAGCATAAGGGTAAAGATAGAGAAAAGCAAAATAATCAAGTAGAATGGACGGAAGTAAGACAAACTTTTTACTCCAGATTACTGTTTTCGTAGAAAAGAGAGAATTGCAGGAGTTGGATATCCATTGGCTTTTAAGTGATGTTGCCGCTGGAAAGCTTGAATCGCTTTTCGAGAGGCGGTCCCAATTTTACCATCAATTTCTCCTTTATAATAACCAAGTTTAGCTAAGCGAGATTGGAGTTCTTTACATTCTTGGAAAGTAAGAGATTGAAATGGTCTTTGCCAATCTTGAACCAATTTGGGATATCCAGCAATGCGGTTTGCAAGAAGGGCAACAGCGAAAGCATAACGATCTGCATTATTATAACGTTTAAGAACGAAGAAATTTTTTGTTACTAAGAAGATTGGACCTTTTGTTCCATCCGGATATTTCAAGATTGCTTGTTCTGGTGATGTAGATAAAGGATGTCCATTAGCGCATTTTACACCTAATTTTTTCCATTGTTCAAAGGAATGCCACCCTTTAGGCAAATTTTTTCCATGCGGTAATTTAACTTCTATTCCCCAAGAGAGGTGAGATTTCCAACCATTCATATGGAGAAGATTTGCAGCAGTGGCTAAAGCATCTGGAACAGAACTCCAAATATCACGCCGTCCATCTCCATCTATATCGATAGCATAGGAAAGATAGCTGGTTGGAATAAATTGCGTATGTCCTAATGCACCTGCCCAAGAGCCAATAAGTTGAGAGCGCTTAATTTCACCATTTTGAAGAATTTTCATAGCAGCAATCAATTGTGTGCGTGCATAGTTTGCACGTTTTTTATCTGCATAGGCTAGTGTTGCAAGGGAGCGAATGGTATCACGCATCACATTTTTATTAGCTAAAATTTTTCCATAATTGCTTTCCATGGACCAAATAGCGAGAAGAATATTGTGATCAACGCCAAAATGCTTTTCAATTTGAAGAAGCCATTTTTGCCACTTTTTAGCTTGGCGTCGTCCTTCTACAATAGCAATATTATGAACACGGTTATCAAAATAACGCCATGAAGGAGCAACAAATTCTGGCTGATATGCGGCTCTTTTTAAAACTTCTGGATCAATTGTATTAACGTTTTTAAAAGCTGTATCAAAGGTAGAGGGTAAAATATCATGAGTGAGTGCTATTTTTTTGAATTCTTTAATCCAGTGTTTAAAACCGCTATCAGCATATGAAAAAGATGCAAAAAATGTAAAAAAAATAGAACAAAAAATGACTAAATTCGTGATAAGAGCTTTCTGCTTTACCAATTTCTCTGAAAAAGAGAAAGATTGAGACTCTATTTTTTGCATTTTAATACTCCTATCAATACTTAAGTCTTTCAATGTATGATGGTTTTGACTTTGTATTTAGTTTAATCAACTAAATTATTAAGAGGTAAAACAGATTAAAATGAATTCTTTTTCTGTTCATTATAACGCTCATTAAAATAATAAGATCTTTTTTTTACTATTTGGTAAAAACATATGATAGAAAGTTATACTATGGGTTGAGAGGGTAAAAGTACGTAAAATCTGGAAAACAGTATCTCCTGTCGCTGGGTTTGGTACGCGTTTTCTTCCTGCAACAAAAACAATTCCTGAAGAAATGCTGACAGTTGTTGATAAGTCCGTTATTCAATATGTTGAAGATGAGGCATGTGAGACTGGTATTGAGCATTTTATTTTTGTTACTGGGCGCAATAAAGCAGTTATTGAAGATTACTTTGATGGACAAGTTAAATTATATGCAACACTTGCTAGACATGGCAAGAAAGAAGAACTTGAGCATTTACATGATTTACAACCGGCACCAGCGACAGTTTCTTTATACGGCAACAACATCTTTGGGATTAGGGCATGCTCTTTGGTGTGCACGTGAATGAGTGGGAGAGGAGCTTTTTGCTTTATTATTACCGGATATGCTTATACAAGCTAAAAAGGGGTTTCTTTCTGAAATGATTGCTCTTTATGAGAAAACGGGTGGGGGAAATATTAGGAGTGTGATCCTAAAGAAGCGCATAAATATGCTATTGTTGAGAAAGGAAAACAGCTTACAAACGGCTTTGAAATTGAACAAATGGTAGAAAAGTCGACAAAAGGAACAGCATCATCAAATTTATATATTAATGGGCGTTATATTTTGTAACCAGAAATTTTAAATATTCTTTCTAGTTAGAAACGAAGAGCAAAAAATGAACTTCAGTTAATAGATGCGATGATGCGACTTTTAAATGAACAAGATTTTTTGGTTTCCAGTTAGAGGGACTCACTTTTGATTGTGGTTTTAAAGCTAGTTTTATTGAAGCAAAAGTTGCATTTTCTCTAGCGCGTGCTGATATGCATAGCCAAGTTTTGGCTTCATTAAAAAATTTACTAAAAACTATTAAAGTTGAAAAGTAATATAGATTTCCCATTTAAGATCGTTTATTGAATTTTCATTATGACAATACAATCTCCTCATATGCCAATTTTGCAAAATGCTGTTACGTCAGCGCTTAAAACAATTGCGAGTGAAAAACAGGGGCTTAAAGCTCTAGAAGAAGCTCTTCAAGGAAGTCTCTCTTCTTCTTTTCAAGCCGCTGTTCAAACTATTAAAAATGCCAATGGTCATGTAGTGATTACCGGTCTTGGAAAAAGTGGCCATATAGGTACAAAAATTGCTGCAACTTTAGCTTCAACAGGGACGCCTGCTTTTTTTGTACATGCTGCAGAAGCCAATCATGGGGATCTTGGTATGATTGGATCTGATGATGTTCTTCTTGCTTTGTCTTGGTCTGGTGAAACTCTTGAATTAAGTGGCATTATAAAGTATGCCGCGCGTTTTCGCACGCCACTTATTGCAATAACATCCGGTGAAAACTCCGTATTAGGTCGACAAGCTGATATTATACTCTTGTTGCCAAAGGTGGAGGAAGCTTGTCCTCATGGACTTGCACCTACAACTTCTACAGTTATGCAGTTAGCAATAGGTGATGCATTGGCTGTTGCTCTCTTAGAAATGCGTGGTTTTACAGCAACGGATTTTAAAATTTATCATCCTAGTGGTTCTCTTGGTGCAAGTCTTCAATATGTGCGTGATATTATGCATAAAGGGACAAGCCTTCCCTTGGTTGTACAGGGTACATCTATGACGGAAGCGATGAATGTTTTGGTTGAAAAACATTTTGGTTGTGTTGGTGTTGTAAATAAAAAAGGCGAATTAATTGGAATTGTGACTGATGGTGATCTTGCGCGCAATATGCATCTTAATCTATCAACATTCAGTGTTGATAAGGTTATGACGAAAGATTCCAAAATTATGGAGCCCGATACACTTGTTGGTGCTGCCATAGCTTTTATTAATAAGCATCACATTGGGGCTTTTTTTGTGGTTGAAGATAAAAAACCAGTAGGAATTATTCATTTCCACGATCTTTTGCGCATAGGCGCTGCTTAAGTTGATATGCTTATTTCAGATTAAATTATGATTTAAAGCAAAAGAGTCTTCTTCTCATAAAGTTTTTGCACATTGTAACCTTCTTAATATTTCTTGAAAAGATGGTTGTTTTGTACATTTCCTTTATAGATAACTCTCTGTGTGTCTTTATCTGTTTGAGAGAAAAACTGTATTAGGAGGAGAAAGCATCGCCTCCTGTTACGCACATATGTAAATTTTTTTAAGAACAGCTATAATTTTATTTGATTTAAAATTTTCGTTTAAGAAAAAACTGTGATCCTGTGTATGATGTACATAGAAGTTGTGTTGCATTATGTGACATCGTACAACTGACTTGAGATATTGTTCCACGAAGAATAGAACGTATTTCCATTTCTATATGTTGAGCACTGACATAATTATATGTTCCTTCGGATAATTTTTCTTTTGTATCTGCTGCATGCGTTTCAAAAACACCATTTCGGAAAGAAGAAATAATACCGTTTTCATCAACCCACTGACCTTCAATTCCATCTGGTATATCGGGGGTATAATATTGTGAGACACCACAGGAAGCTAATATGAAAGCGGTGATTGTAAGACATAAAATATGGTAGATGCTTTTCATGTGTTTTACTCTATTTTTATTACTCTTCTCTTCAAACTTCTATAATTTTGTTAAATTATTCATGAGTCAATATAAAAAATTTGATAAAAATCAATGAAAAAGCAAAAAAATGGAAAAAAATGCCTTAATGTTGTATTTTATTAGCGGCTTTATGAAGTTCGTTAGGTGAAACACAAGAGGTAATATATTTCTTATGGTTTACAATAATTATTACATTAAGTCGCTTAGTCGTTTCAAAGGAAATTATTAAAGTTATGGTTGGTCCCATTCTTGTTGCGAGTGAAGATTATGGGAGGCGTATAGAGCTTTCTGCTATGCTCCGAGGTTTTGGTTACCGTGTCATTGAAGCAGAAAATGGCCTTCGTACGATTGATCTTTTACATAGACGTAAAAATATTGTTCTTGCACTTCTTGATGTCGTTATGAGCGATTTGAGTGTAGGTGATTTGATTAAAATGATCAGAGTTGCTGGTGTCTCTATTCCTATTGTTGTGATAGCACAACAAGAAAATCAAGAATTACTCCAGAAAGCTTTAACAGCTGGTGCTGTTGATTATTGGATTCATCCGGTTACGTTATTGCGGTTAAGAGTTACTTTGGATACGCTTGCTCTTATTTCAGCACTAGAACGTGAGGTTCGCTATATGCGGAGAAGAAATGAGAATCATTTGCGGTTTTCTGATCTTTGCGTAAAAAGTAGGGTAATGCAGGTTGTTTTAGAAAAATCGAAAAAAGCAGCGGCTTCTTTAGATAATCTTTTGATAGAAGGTGAAGTTGGAACTGGTCGTGAAACATTAGCACGCATTATTCATCATGAAGGTTTGTTATCTGAGGGTGCTTTTGTTCGCTTTCAATGTTCAGCTATCATTGATCCAGAAGAAGAAAATCGTCAGTGGTTTAAAGAGTTTTTACCTTTGGTTTCTTCTCTTGAAAAGGGAACACTTTGCCTTTGTGATGTTGATCGACTTGAGCCAATACAGCAAAAACGTTTTTCCCAATATCTTAAAGAGAGGGAAAAGACAATCAAAGATACTCCTCCTGCCTTTCGTATTATAGCTATTTCATCATCGCGTCTTTCAGGTTTGGTTAAAGAAGATTGTTTTTCACACAGTTTATTTGAAGAACTTTCTCAATTATCTATCAGTGTTCCTGCTTTGCGAGAATTGAGAGATGATTTTCCAGAACTTACACAGCATTTAATTGACCGCATTATTACAGAAACAGGGCGTTCACATGTGCATGGTTTAGCCGGATCAGCACTTTCATTGCTTATGCAGTATGATTGGCCAGGTAATCGCGATGAGCTTGAGAATTTTCTATTTCGTGCGGTTTTACTGAGTGAGGGGCCTCTGTTAACTGTTCGAGATTTTCCTCAATTAATGGGAAATTCATTCGTGAGTGTTCCCAATATTATTGAGAGCAACGTACAAGAAGATTATGAACAAGAAACTATACAATTTTTGGATGCGGATGGGCATGTTCGTACTTTTGCAGAGATGGAACATGATATTATTGAAAAAGCGGTTAAACATTATAAGGGACATATGAGTGAGATTGCACGCCGCCTTCGCATAGGACGCTCCACGCTTTATCGTAAAATAGAAGAATTAAGAGCGATAAAAAACCGAGAACGAATGTAAAATCCATAATAAGAGATATGATTTTTCAAAAAGCTGTAGCTTTTTGCTGAAAGTGATGGAGAAGTTTTGATTTTTAAAAAATATTATTTATTATTAGAGTCTAAAGATTAAAGATGTATTTTAAAGCTTTATTAAGCAAAAATTTTATTCGATAAAAATATTTTTTCTTTTTTGTACTAAATACAATTCTAGAATCATTAAGGCGAGACCTATATTTCCTAAAACAAGGGGTGGAGTTCTGCTTAGTGCGCAATTATAATGAGAATTATTGATTTTTATATCGTCGTTTGTATTTATGGTGTGCAGTAATTAAAAAATGGAAAGTTGATCCTCTTTGACTCTGTTACAAATTGTTATCGGTTTTATCATATTTTTTTTGGTTGCGTCTATGTTAGCTATTTATACATATGGACGTTTTGTTAAAAATGCACGAGGGGAGTGTTCTTATGCATTAGCTATAAAAAATGATGAGACTAAACTTGATCGTATAGTAAGCCAATTAGCAAAAAAATCAGATGGGTTAGGAGTTGATAAAGATGCTCTTTCTCTGATTATTAGCAATTTGGATGCTTTTTGTGTTCGTGCGATAGGAGCAGCACAGGCAGGGCGTAGTCTTGACCTCATGTATTATATTTGGGATGATGATTTAACGGGACGTTTATTATTAAGTGAAATCGTAGAGGCTGCTGATCGTGGTGTTCGAGTACGCCTTCTTTTAGACGATATTAATGCGCAAGCACGTGATCCAGCATATATTGCGCTAGATAAGCATCCTAACATCGAGGTGAGGATGTTTAATCCAGGACGTTCACGAAAAGGAGGATTGCGTCGTGGTTTAGAAATTTTTTTGCGGGCAATTACTGTAACACGGAGAATGCATAATAAGGCTTTTATTGTAGATGGCCGAGTCGCTTTTGTAGGGGGACGAAACCTTGCAGATTCTTATTTTGATGCTGGTGAAGAATCACATTTTAGAGATTTGGATTTGATGTTAATTGGTCCTTCGGTTAAAAAAGTAGAAACCATTTTTGATGATTTTTGGAATAGTTCTGTCGTTTTACCGATTCATACTTTAGTTGTTCCTAAAAGTGCAAGTGACCTTGGCTATTGGAAGGATAAATTACGAAATTTTCGTGATTCCAAGGTTGCAAAAGTTTATTTAGATTATATCAAGGAACATATTAATTTTGACTGTTTTATTCAAACAGGAAAGCGATTATTTTTAGCAGATAAAGTGGTTGTTCTTTCTGATCCTCCGGAAAAAGCATTACGCAAAAAAGCAGGAAATTGGCTGATGAAGGTGCTCTCACAGGTGATTGGAAATGCCCAAAAGACGGTTCAGATTACATCACCTTATTTTGTACCTGGTAAAGGAGGAACGCAGAATTTTAGCAGTTTGGTTGCAAAAGGTGTGGATGTCAAAATTCTTACAAACTCCTTAGCAGCTACTGATGTAGCACTTGTACATGGCGGTTATGTACCATATCGTAAAGCGTTGTTAAAAAGTGGTGTTAAACTTTATGAGTTAAAACCGGGCGGAAACACTTATGGGTTACGACTGTTTCGTTCAAGTAAGGCAAGTTTACATGCCAAAGCTTTTTTAGTTGATCGTAAGACTGCTTTTATTGGTTCTTTAAACTTTGATCCAAGATCAGCTGCACTGAATACAGAAATGGGCATTCTTTTTGAATGTGCACCTATTACAGCGCGTTTAGATTTGCTCTTTTCTGAAGAAACAACAGGTGAAATGAGTTATCATCTCCGTCTTGGTAAAAATAATCGTATTTATTGGGATTTTATTGAGAACGAAAAAGAGTATAGCCTTGATTATGAACCAGAAAGCAACTTTTGGCGTCGTGCATTTGCAAAAATAATAAGTTGGTTACCTATTGAATCACAATTATAGATTTTATAAATATTTTATTAAGGAATTATTTAATTTTTCTTTTCATTTTATTTGTAGCATGGCATAATTCATTGCCAATCCACAACGTATGATAACCGCAGTTGTATTTAAGCTCCGTGCGGCGTTTTATTATAAAGGAATTTGGCGATGGCAAAGATTGTTGAAACGGGGACAGGTGCATTAGCACTGACTTTTGATGATGTGCTTTTACAACCTGGCTATTCTCTTGTTATGCCAAGCCAGGTAGATTTGAGAACGCGTATTGCTGCTGATATCAAACTTAATTTACCATTGCTTTCTGCTGCGATGGATACTGTAACGGAATCACGGTTAGCAATTGCTATGGCCCAAGCTGGTGGACTTGGTGTTATTCATCGTAATATGTCTCCTGCAGAGCAAGCTGAAGAAGTCCGCCAGGTAAAGAAATTTGAATCTGGTATGGTTGTTAATCCTGTAACAATTGGGCCAAATGCAACACTTGAAGAAGCGAAAGCTTTGATGCATTCTCATAGTATTTCAGGAATCCCTGTTGTTGAAAACAGTGAGAGAGGTGAGACTGCGGGACGGCTTGTTGGTATTTTAACAAATAGGGATGTACGTTTTGCATCAGATCCAAAACAAAAAATTTATGAATTAATGACGCATGAAAATTTAATCACAGTGCGTGAAAATGTTCAATTGAATGAAGCAAAGTATCTTTTACATCATCATCGTATTGAAAAGTTATTGGTTATAGATGAACACAATCGCTGTGTTGGTTTGGTAACGGTTAAAGATATTGAAAAAGCGCAATTAAATCCAAATGCTGCTAAAGATTCTCAAGGGCGCTTACGTGTTGGAGCGGCTAGTAGTGTGGGAAATGATGGAATTGAGCGGGCGGAACGACTCATTGATGCTGGTGTTGATGTTTTGGTAATTGATACAGCACATGGGCATTCTCAACGTGTGTTAGAAACCGTTGAGAGGATTAAAAAAATGAGAGTCTCATCCGTTGTTATTGCAGGTAATGTAGCAACGTCCCAAGCAACAAAAGCATTGATTGATAGTGGTGCAGATGCAATAAAGGTTGGTATTGGTCCTGGTTCTATTTGTACAACGCGAATTGTTGCCGGCGTTGGTGTTCCTCAACTCGCAGCTATTATGAATGCAGCAGAAGTTGCTGAAAAAGCGGGTATTCCTGTTATTGCTGATGGTGGGATCAAAGCTTCGGGTGATTTTGCTAAAGCTTTAGCAGGGGGGGCTTGTGCTGCTATGATAGGTTCTCTTTTAGCAGGTACAGATGAAAGCCCTGGTGAAGTTTATTTGTATCAAGGACGATCTTTTAAAGCTTATCGCGGTATGGGATCAGTTGCTGCTATGGCAAGGGGGTCAGCAGACCGTTATTTTCAAGATGAAGTTCGTGATGAGCTTAAGTTAGTACCTGAAGGTGTTGAAGGGCAAGTTGCTTATAAAGGGCCTATAGCGTCGGTTTTACATCAACTTGCGGGCGGGTTACGTGCTTCAATGGGGTATGTTGGAGCAAAAGATTTGGCAGAGTTTCGTGAAAAAGCAACCTTTGTTCGTATCACGAATGCTGGGCTTCAGGAAAGCCATACACATGATGTTTCTATCACACGGGAGAGTCCGAATTATCGGGGTCCTATTTAATGGATAAGAGCTTAGATTTTCAGATCAAAAGGGTGTATTTTTCTTGAGAAAATATAGAGGGATTTTTATATCTTTCTGTGTGATTTGATCCACAAATCTTAAAGGAGGAAAGAATTAGAGGCTGATATTCCAATTCTTTCCAGAGGCTTATATAAGATGCAAGGAATTAACTTTTTGTCGTTTTCCGTTCTGTTTTGGACGCACGTTGGCGAGTATTAGCCTGATCACTTTGGATGGATTTCTTTCCAGGGTTTGAGGGACCTGTATTGTGGCGACTTTTAGATGAAGCCGTTTTTCCATTGTTGTAAGTATTCATTATTTTCTCCTTTTAAATTATCTGGCACTAGCTAGTACAGTAAAAACGGTCGTACCAAATAGTGGTTCCAAGCAGTTTTTAAAAAGTTAATATTTTGTTAAGAGTCAAATAGTTTTGCGGGGATAGAAGCTTTTCTATCTTTTCAACATATACGATATGTGAATGTTGTCTATTGCGTGGATTCAGATTCTTAAATTCTTATTTGACGTAGTACTTAAGAAGTCTGATAGTTTTTATGTAGTGTATCATGAGAAGAAGTTCTTTATAGAGAGAGTTTAGTTTGCATCCTTAAAGAAGCTTCCATTTCTTTTAGAAGGACAAAAGTATGAATGAAAAATAGATGAGAGGAAAATCTCAAAATTTAAAAAAGTTAACATAATTAATCATTTATACGTTTTAAAAATATTTATTGAAGTTCAATAGGAGAAATCTATGCGATTAGGTGGGCGTTTGCAGGCAGCAATAGATATTCTAAAAGAGATAGAAATTCGGCATCGTCCAGTAAGTGAATCTTTAAAAGATTGGGGGATTTCTCATCGCTTTGCTGGAGTAGGAGATCGTGCAGCAATTGGTACAATTGTTTATGATGTCTTAAGACGACGTTATTCTTTACAGTGGCGGATGGAAAGTGATGATCTAAAAGACATTGTTTATGGTACTTTATTAGATACTGGAAAAATGACGCTTGAACAAATTGATTGCGCATTAGAGGGGGATCGGTTTGCTCCACAGTTATTAGGGATTAAGCAACGTCAATCATGGCAAAAACGACAGTTAGAAGATGCACCAGACTATATTCGTGGTGATATTCCTCAATGGTGTCAAGCGCATTTGTATCCTTTATTTTCTGATAATTGGGTTACTGAAGCGATGGCATTAGCAACACGTCCTTCGTTAGATTTACGAGTCAATAGTTTAAAGACAACACCAGAGAAGGTTCTTAAAGAATTAGAAAAAACCCAAATTCAATCTCTGTCATGGTTTCGGACGGCTTTAAGGATTGCACCGGCAGAAAAATTTGAACGTCATCCAAATGTTCAAGTGGAACCAGCTTTTCAAAAGGGATATTTTGAAATACAAGATCTAGGATCTCAAATTGTTGCGTATCTAGTAGAAGCACAAGCGAGTATGCAGGTGTTGGATTATTGCGCAGGTGCTGGTGGAAAGACATTAGCTTTAGCTGCTAATATGAACAATCGTGGGCAAATTTATGCTTATGATATAGATAAAGTGCGTTTTGCGCCTATTTTTGAACGTCTTCGCCGTGCTGGTGTTCGTAATGTACAAACATGGACGCAAAAAGAAGAATTGAAGCCATTAGTAGGTCAAATGGATAGAGTTGTGCTAGATGCACCATGTAGCGGTACAGGAACATGGCGTCGTCGTCCTGATGCAAAATGGCGTTTAACGTTAGAACAGGTCAAACAACGACAAACAGTACAAAAGGCTATTTTAAATGAGGCTATAGATTATCTTAAACCAAATGGACGCTTAATCTATATTACATGCTCCCTTTTTGGAGATGAAAACGAGGAGCAAATATCCTATTTTCTTCAACAGCATTCTAATTTTTATCCAATTAATATGCGTACACTTTGGCAAAAACACTTTCATCTTGCAAATGTACAACCAATCTTTTCAAATTATGGACTGACATTATCACCAGCAACAACAAAAACAGATGGTTTCTTTTTATCTGTATTGCAAAAAAAACACTGATATGTTTTTTATTTTAAATTTTACAAGAATAAATTTTTACTTTAGCAAATAGGCTTGTGAAAAGAAAAAGATTGAATAACAAATCGCATTGATTATTTTTACAATTATTGATTGGTTTTTTATGAGCATAGCGCATCCAGATACTGTCCTTATTATTGATTTTGGTTCACAAGTAACACAACTTATTGCGCGTCGGGTACGCGCAATGGGTGTTTATTCTGAAATTATTCCTTTTCAATTTGCTTTAGAGGGTATGAAGCGGATAAGGCCTAAAGCGATTATTTTATCAGGGAGTCCTTATTCGGTGACTGATAATGCTTCACCGCGTGCTCCCATGGAAATTTTTGAAGCAGGTATCCCGATTCTTGGGATTTGTTATGGCGAACAAATTATGTGTGCTCAGCTTGGAGGAAAAGTTGAAGTTGGACATGAACGTGAATTTGGGCGTGCTTTTTTGGAGGTACAAGAAAAGAATGCACTATTTGAGGGCGTGTGGGAAAAGGGCTCTCGTTATCAAGTATGGATGAGTCACGGTGATTGTGTAACGGCTTTACCAGAGGGATTTTGTGTCATCGGAACTTCAAAAGGTGCTCCCTATGCTGCTATTGCTGATGAAAACAGACATTTTTATGCAGTGCAATTTCATCCTGAAGTTGTCCATACACCAGATGGTACAAAACTTTTGCAAAATTTTGTTCATAAAATTGCTGGTCTGAAAGGTAATTGGTCCATGGCTTCTTATCATGAGCAAGCAATTGCTACAATACGACAAAATGTTGGAAAAAGTCGTGTCATTTGTGGTCTTTCAGGAGGAGTAGATTCATCTGTTGTCGCTGTTCTTCTCCATGAAGCAATAGGAAATCAGCTGACATGTATTTTGGTAGATCATGGATTAATGCGCAAAAATGAGGCTCAAGAAGTTCTTACATTATTTCGAGATCATTATAATATTGATCTTATTCATGTGAATGCTGCTGATATATTTCTTAAGGCGCTAGAAGGTGAAACAGATCCAGAGAAAAAGCGAAAAACAATAGGCCGTCTTTTTATTGAAGTTTTTGAAGAGGAAACTAAAAAAATAGGAGGTGCGGAATTTTTAGCGCAAGGAACACTTTATCCAGATGTCATTGAAAGTGTTTCAGCTATTGGTGAAGCGGTCACAATTAAAAGTCATCATAACGTAGGTGGATTGCCAGAACAGATGAATATGAAGCTTATAGAACCATTACGGGAACTCTTTAAGGATGAGGTTCGCTCGTTAGGACGAGAGTTAGGATTACCAGAACAGTTTATTGGGCGCCATCCTTTTCCAGGTCCTGGTCTTGCGATTAGGTGTCCAGGCGCAGTAACACGAGAAAAATTAGAAATTTTACGCGAAGCAGATGCTATTTATCTTGATGAAATTCGTAAAGCTGGTCTTTATGATGAAATTTGGCAGGCTTTTGCTGTTCTTCTTCCTGTTCAGACTGTTGGTGTTATGGGGGATGGACGTACTTATGAGTTTGTTTGTGCTCTTCGTGCAGTAACATCTATAGACGGGATGACAGCGGATTTTTATTCCTATGATATGGAGTTTTTAAGAAAAACTGCAGCACGTATTATTAATGAAGTAAGGGGGATTAATCGTGTTGTTTATGATGTGACATCAAAGCCTCCTGGTACTATTGAGTGGGAATAAGTAAAATAAAAAAAGTCTTTTAAGAAAAGACTATGATTAAAAGTTTGATGTTTGGGAAAATAAAAAGAGAAAAAATTGGAAAAAATAATTTTGCAAAATCATTATCTCATCGTGTTTTAGCTAATATCATTTAAAATTAAGAAATTTCATATGTCTAAGAAAAAAATTTTGGCCCATCGTGGGGGAGCAGGTCTTTACTCTGAAAATACACTTTCTGCATTTCGCAATGCAATTGCTTTAGGTGTTGATGCAATTGAATGTGATGTTCATCTTCTTAAAAGTGGTGAAGTTGTAGTATTTCATGATTTTAATTTAGAGCAATTGGTTGAAAAAAAAGGATATATTCATGATATTGATAATGAAACACGCAAAAAACTGCGTGTAAAAGGAAGTATGGAAGCGCCTCCTTTATTAGAAGAGGTGCTTGATCTTTTGAAACCGACAAATGTTGCATTACATCTTGAAATCAAAACATGTGGTAACATTGAGCGTGAAACAATTTTATCTCAAAAAGCACTTGCGTTAATAAAAAGTCGAAATTTAGCAGAACGCGTTTCTGCAATTAGTTTTGATCCTATAAGCCTTCGTCCCTTTATTGAAGCAGGAATAACATCTGGTCCATGTATTGATAGCTTTGAAGGTGATATGAGACGTTATTTTCTGGAGTGGAAACAATTAGGATATCGCGATCTGAGTTTAGATGGTTCTGTCGTCTCACAGGAGTTTATTGAATCTGCGCTTGATACAGGTTTTATTGTAGGCGTGTGGACAATTAACGGAAGAGCACGGTTATCGTATTGGCTTGATGTACCTGTACATTATATCACAACAGACCAGCCTGATCTTGCATTACAATTGCGTGCACAAAGATAAAAATCTACATCTAAAATACACAAGAAATTTTTTGCTCTTGTAAAAATAGGATAAAGAAGAGAAACTGAGAAATAACGGTCTACAGGAGCTAATAAGGTAAAAATTTTTTATTTGTTACTTGTGCGTTTACCAGTGGCTTTATTAAAAGTATGAAAACTTTTATGTGTAACAGTAAAGCTTAATTTTGTACCATAATCATTTGTAAGACGCTCTTTTATTTCAATGGTAAAAAGAGTATCGTTCCAACGTGTTAAAACGTGACATCCTCTTCCTACAGGTTTAATAAGCTCAATTTGTGTGTGAAAGACAGGCCCTTGATCTGGGTATTCACCCAATAAAATGACTTCTGGTCTGAATGCCAAAAGATCAGTTTTTTCACTATAAGGTAATGAACGACCTAACTGTTTTTCTAAGATCTGGCGATCAAGAAAATTCATAGGGGGAGAGCCGATAAAATCAGCAACAAATGTTGTTGCTGGAGAGTCATAAATTTCCATTGGGGTTCCAATTTGCTCAATATGTCCTTTATTCATAACAACGATTCTATCAGCAAGTGTCATGGCTTCTAGTTGATCATGGGTGACATAAAGACTTGTTGTTTTCAAAGAACGCTGAAGCGTTTTTATTTCAATGCACATTTGTGCGCGCAATTTTGCATCAAGGTTTGAAAGTGGTTCATCAAAAAGAAAAACACGAGGTTGGCGTACAATTACACGCCCCATTGCAACACGCTGCCGTTGTCCTCCAGATAGTTGTTGTGGTTTTCGATCTAAAAACGGTTCTATTTGTAAGAGTTTTGCAGCATGTGCAATACGCTTTTTAATTTCATCTTTAGGCGTTTTACGATTTTTCAGGCCATATTCTAAGTTTCCACGAACTGTCATATGCGGATAGAGAGCGTAATTCTGAAATACCATAGCAATATCACGGTCAGCGGGCTCACGATCATTGATACACTCATTGTCAATATAGAGTTCACCTGAAGTGACTTGTTCAAGTCCTGCAATAATACGCAAGAGGGTTGATTTTCCACACCCTGAAGGTCCTACAAGAACGAGAAGTTCACTGTCCGCAATGGTTAAGTTTAAATCACGAATAACCGAAATATCATTGTCATATTGTTTTTTTATATTTGATAACTGAATTGTGGCCACAATTATTTCTCCGTTTCAATGAGGCCTTTGACAAAAAATCGCTGCATAAAAATGACGATTAAAACAGGCGGCACCATGGCAATGATTGATATTGCCATAAGAATATTCCACTGAGGATTATCTTCAAGTGATTCAACGATAAGTTGTTTTAGAATAACAAGAATAGTTTGATGGTTTTGATCTGTTGTGACAATAAGAGGCCAAAGATATTGTATCCATCCATAAATAAACATGATGATAAATAAAGCAGCAATATTGCTTTTGCTGAGAGGTAAAAGAATATCTTTAAAGAACTTAAAAGGTCCTGCCCCATCAATGCGTGCTGCTTCTAGAAGTTCATCAGGAACAGTAAGAAAAAATTGACGAAATAAAAATGTAGCGGTTGCGGATGCAATAAGTGGAATAATCATTCCACTGTAAGTATTGATCATATTCAGTTCTGCAACTACAGTATATGTTGGGATAATACGAACTTCAACAGGAAGCATCAATGTAACAAAAATAAGAGCAAAAGCAGTTTTTCGAAAAGGAAAGCGCATATAGACGATTGCATAAGCAGAGAAGATCGAAATAATAATTTTTCCAATACTAATACTCAATGCCATAATGAATGAGTTGATTAAAAGAGGCCCTAGTCGTGGAAGACCAAGTTGCACAAGTTTATCACCAAAGATTGTCGTATAGTTTTCTAGGGCATATTTTCCTGGAAGAAGAGGGAGTGTGCCTGCACTAAATGAAGCAGAGCTATGGGTTGAAGCAATAAAAGCGACATAAACTGGAAAACAGATAATAATAATACCAACAATAAGGATAAGATGAGTCATAAATCTTAAAACAGGACGATTTTCAACCATACTTTTCTCCTAATATTGTACACGACGTTCGATCCAACGAAATTGGATAAATGTCAAGACAATAACTATGAGCATCAATATTGCTGATTGTGCTGCTGATGCACCAATTATTTGATTTCTAAAGCCATCATCATAGACTTTATAAACAAGTGTGTTTGTTGCCCGCGCAGGGCCTCCAGCAGTCATATTATCAATAATACCAAATGTATCAAACATAACATAATTAATATTAACGACGAGAAGAAAAAAGGTTGTTGGTGAAATTTGAGGAAAAATTACAGTCCAAAATCGTTTAAAGGGACTAGCACCATCAATCGCTGCAGCTTCTATTTGAGAGCGCGGGATAGATTGAAGACCGGCAAGAAAAAAGAGAAAATTATAGGAAATTTGTTTCCAGCTAGCAGCAATCACAATAAGAATCATCGCTTGAACACCACTAATGCGATGGTTCCATATAATACCTATTTTTTCAAGGAGAAAAGGAAAAATACCAATAGTTGGATGAAAAATAAATAACCATAATATACCTGCCAAGACAGGAGCAACAGCATAAGGCCAGAGAAAAAGCATTGTATAAGCTTTTTTGGCATGGATAACACGATCAACGCAGACAGCTAACAGCAGTGATATTGCCATTGCAACAACAGTGACAGAGATGGAGAATATGACTGTTGTGAGTAGTGATTCTAAATAAACAGGATCAGAAAGAACCGTTAAGTAATTTTCAAAACCAATAAATGTTGTAGAAAAGCCAAAGGGATCCGCACGTTCAAAAGATAACTTTATCGTTTGAGCTGCTGGAAGTAAAAAAAACAAAAAAGTCACTATAAGTTGAGGGAAAAGAAATAAATAGGATAGTCGACAGTTTTTAAAATATGCATGTTTCTCTTGCATTTTTATGACTTTTAAATAAGAGGATATCAAGATATTCGGAATATAAAAACAAAAAACTCAATTTTTAGGTTGAGTTTTTTGAAACTTTTAAATGAAATCATAAAATCCTAATGATGCGTTTTTTCAAATTCACGGAGAAGCTTATTACCACGTTCAACTGCTATATCTAGTCCTTCTTGTGGTGTTTCAGAACCATTTAAAACAGCTTCTAATTCTTGATCAAGAAGAGAGCGAATTTGTGGTAAATTACCAAATCTTATACCTTTTGAGTTCACTGTTGGTGTATTTAGGTTTATCTGTTTAATAGCTATATCTGCACCTGGATTTTTTTCATAAAAATGTTGTTCTTTACTTAATTCATAAGCAGCTTTTGTGATTGGAAGATAACCTGTTTTTTGGTGCCACTTTGCTTGATTATCAGCCTTGGAAAGGAATTTAAGGAAAGCAGCAGCTCCAGCATATTCTTCTGGAGTATGACCTTTCAGTGCCCAAATAGAAGCTCCTCCTATAATTGAATTTTGCGGTGCTTCTTTTACATTACTGTAATAGGGGAGCATACCAACTCCAACATGAAATTTTGCTTCGGAAACGATTCCAGTAAGCGATCCTGAAGATTGTAAGAAAATTGCACAATTTTGTGCCATAAACATTGGTGTTGAATCTAGTGCACTAGCAGGACCACCATAGCGGAAAATGCCTTGATCAGACCATTTTTTAAGATCGCTCCACATACGCACTTGTAAAGGGCCATTAAAGGTAAGCCTTGCATCAAGTCCACCAAAACCATTTTCTTTCGTTCCAAAAGGAATATTATGTAATGCGGAAAAATTTTCTATGCCAATCCATTGAGCAGCATAAGCCATTGTAAAACCACAACTTGCAGCTTTAGTTTCGAGAATTTTTTTCGAGAAATTTTCAATATCTTCCCATGTTTTTGGGGGTTGTTCTGGATCTAGTCCTGCTTTTTTAAAGATATCTTTGTTGTAATAAAGAATTGGTGTTGAAGCATTGAATGGCATAGATAACATTTTCCCCTGAGAATCAGAGTAATAACCACTAATAGCAGGCAAATAATCTGTAGGATTAAATTCTTGTTTTGTATCAGCCATAAGTTGATAAATAGGATAAACTGCACCTTTTGCAGCCATCATGGTTTCAGTACCAATTTCATAAATTTGTGCAAGAACTGGTTGTTGTTTTCCGCGAAATGCTGCAATAAGTGAAACCATTCCTTCTTCATATTCACCACGAAATGAAGGAACGACTTTATACTCAGATTGACTCGCATTAAAGTCATTAATAAGGCTTTCAGTTTGTTTTCCTAATTCGCCACTCATAGAGTGCCAAAAGCTAATTTTTGTCTGTGCAAAAGCCGTTGTCGCCGCAGCAATAGAAATTGTGAATGCTGCTATAGAAAGATAAAGACGACTCATGATTTACCCTTTCTGAAGTAATGGAACACAAGTTCCCCCCTCGATTATATTTATACATGAACATTTCATGACGGTTCTATTTCAGAAATATACCGGCTCATTTAAACAGGAACGCTTAAAAGGTCAATCAAATTTGTGTAGGTTTATCAATTTTTCTTTTATTAAGGACACTTTTTTGTTCATAAAATATTGTAGCTATTTGATAAAAATTGGAAAAATTCAAATAACAAAGAGCAAGGGTAAAAACAATAAACTCTATTCAGTTTTATAGTAGTATATGTATTGTTTAGAGAAAATTTTATATCGTTTACCTTATGATTTTTGAATAATATTTTTTAGTGTTTTATTATAGCATCAACGATAGTATTCACATTATGGGTCATCATATCGAGGTAGGTTGCCGCAGGACCGTTTTGGTCCGATAATGCATCAGAATAGAGTGTTCCACCAATTTTTAAGCCTGTTTCTTTTGAAATTTGTTTTATGAGACGGGGATTAGAGATATTTTCAACGAACAATGCCGCTGCTTTATTGGTCTTTATTTGTTGAATAAGTTTGGCTACATCGGCTGCAGTTGCTTCAGCTTCGGTTGAAGCACTTTGGGGGGCGAGAATAGTAAAACCATATTCTTTGGCAAAATAACCAAAGGCATCATGAGAGGTGATAATAATACGCTTATCTTTTGGAATAGTCGCAATCTTTTTTTTCAGCAGTTCTTGTACTGTTTGTAGTTTTTTTATGTAGCGTGCAGAGTTTTTTCTATAACTTGTACAAGATTGTTGATCTATTTTACAAAAAGCAGCAGCGATATTTTTGACATAAATTTCAACATTGGGGATTGTTTGCCAAGCGTGTGGGTCAATATTGCTGTCATGATTGTGTTGTTGGACACCATGTTCTTGATTTTGCATTTCTAAGAGAGGAATGTTCGTACTTACTTTAACAAGAAGTGCTTGTGTCGCACTTGCTGTGATGAGGCGATCCATGAAACCTTCTAAATGCAGTCCATTGATAAAAATAATATGCGCATTTCTAAGCGTTTGAGCATCACGAGGGGTTGGCTCATACGTGTGAGTGTTGGCGTTAGGACCAACTAAGGTCGTCATAGAAATATGGTTTCCTCCCACATTTTTGACTAAATCAGCAAGGATAGAAAAGCTCACAACAACTCTTATTTTATCGTGTTGATACGCAGATGTAGAAAGTGGAAAAAGGACAAGTAATAGGAGAGTTCCAAATAAAATGAACTGTTTCATGAGTTTAGGCACGTTATTTCCTTAAGAGAGGGAGAGACGCATAAGAAAGGCGAGGAAGCCATTTCGCAATAAAGCCGCGTGGACTGATCAGGCAGGACAGAAGATAGATACATCCTGCGACCATGATAATAGCAGGACCGGAAGGAAGCGAGAGATGAAAAGAAAGCAGAAGCCCACATATACTTGCAATGATTCCTAAAAGAGTAGAAAGTATGCAGATAGGGCCTAAATGCGAAAACCAAAAACGGGCTGTAATAGCTGGAATCATCATGATACCTACGGAGAGCAATGTTCCAAGTGATTGGAAGCCACTAACAAGATTTAATACGACAAGTCCAAGTAAGGATATATGAACATATTTACTCAATGGAGAAAGTGATTTAAAAAAGAAGGGATCAAAGCTTTCTACTACAAGTGCGCGCCAAAAAATACAAAGACTGCAAACTGTAATGAGCATGATAGTGGTAATCAGTAAAAGGGCTTGCGTATCAAGTGCCAGTACTGAGCCAAATAAGAGATGAAGCAGATCGACGGTTGAATTTTTAAGTGAAACAATAATAACGCCTGCTGCTAGTGCAATAAGATAAAAGACTGTCATTGATGCATCTTCTTTCTGAAAGCTATTTCGTGAAATAAGAGCGGTTGCCAAAGCAACAATAATGCCCGCTAAGATACCACCAAGTGTCATAGATATGAGGGAGAATCCATAAAAAAGAAATGCTGCTGCAACACCGGGAAGAATAGCGTGCGATATAGCATCTCCTGTTAAACTCATTCCGCGTAACATTAAAAAGACACCAATAGGGCAAGCGCTAACAGATAAAAGAATCGAACCTATGAGAGCGCTTTGCATAAAATGGAAATCTATAAAGGGGGCAAGAAAGAACGCGTACACGTATATAACCTCATAGATTAGGAGTATTGGTAGGGAGATACTGTTTGAGTGTGTCGATACGGATAGGATGAGATATAAGAGAGGGTATTATGTGATGAATATTATCGTGAACAAATTGCATTGTTTCTCCATAAAAGGCGTTTTGTTTATCAACTTGAATTATTTGAGGAAAATATTCATGCACAATGAGAGGATCATGAAGTGCTGTGAGAATTGTTCGCCCTTGTTGTTGCCAATGTGTAATTAATGTAAGAAGATCTTTTTGGGTATGGCGATCTACACCATTGAAAGGTTCATCGAGTAAGATAATATCAGCATCTTGTACAATGATACGTGCAAAAAGAGCACGTTGTAATTGTCCGCTTGAGAGTGCGTCAAGTGGACGGTTAGCAAGTGCCGTGAGTCCAACCATTTCAAGTGCATTTTGAATTTTATGAGAATAAGGGCGTTGGTTTTTCCACAATCCACAAAAAGACCATAATCCTGTTTTTATAAGCGCCTTAACATCGATTGGAAATGTTCGATCGATATCGCATTGCTGAGCAAGGTAAGCAATGCGTTTTTTGGGGGGGGTGCTGATTTTACCTCTAAGAGGTTTGATCAATCCAGCTGTGGCTTTCAGTAGCGTTGATTTTCCAGCGCCATTGTTGCCCATTATTGCTACCAATGAGCCGGTCTTTACTATTGCTGAAAAGCTTTTGATTGCTATTCTTTTTCCATAACCTAATGTTGCATTATCAAAATACAGCCCCATAATTCATACCACTATTATTACAATTATTCTCTTTAGAAACATATGTAATAATATAACGTTTGTCAATAAAACGTTATATTATTACATATGTTTTAGGAGCTAAAAATTTTAGTGGGAAGATCGTGGAAAATGTAAAATATTGATTGAATTTTTCTTGACGAAAAAGAGAGTGTGTATACTATATATAGTACCAAAATGATTGGTGATTCTAAATAAGCACAAGTGAGGGTAGTGTGTGTTTCGTTTGGCGTCTAAATTATTCCCACAATGTAATAGCAGAGAGTTTATTAACTAAGAGTAAGGCAGTGTTTTTACTGAAATGTCTCTTTAGGAGGAATTTCCTTTCGTTTTTGTAAATTAATTTTTTGTCATGTTTTATCATGAAATGAGTAAAACCAAATTATTGTAAAACGGCTTTTGAAGATATTTAAAGAGTCGTTCGTTTTAGACTGCAGGAGGGAATTGTAATGCAAACAAAAGATTATTTTATAACTGGGGAATTGTACCATTTAAGTTGTAGAATAATCATTTATTCTCATCATAACGTGTAAAATATGTGATGGGGACTTCTGTTCTATTCAGAAAGCTATATGTTATTTGAACGAGAGTATAGCTACACGCGTTTGCGTACAATTGCTGTTTTTTTGTTATTCTTGAGTATCTATGAAATTTATTAGAATTAACTCTTTTAGGGTTGATTTTTTAGGATTATGAAAGTTAAAGAAAATGTCTATTACTATTTATAGCAAACCATCGTGCGTCCAATGTGATGCTACACGCCGAGCTTTTGATGCTAAAGGCATTCATTATCGTGTTGTTGATATTTCCTGTGATGAACAAGCATATAGTTTTGTTCAATCTTTAGGATATCGGCAGGTTCCTGTAGTTGTCTGTGGTGAAAGTCATTGGTCCGGTTTTAGACCAGATATGATTAGTGGTCTTTGTGTTTAATGGGGCTTATTGTTTATTATTCGAGTGCAACGGGTAATACAGAACATTTTGTCTTGCAGCTTGGTCAACGACTTTTCAAAATTGATAAAAAAAAGCCCTCTTTATTAGTTAAAGAACCTTATGTATTGGTTGTTCCTACATATGCAGATGGTGAAGGGAAAGGGGCTGTGCCAAAAGCCGTTATTCATTTTCTTAATGAAAATGAGAATCGCAAGTTAATTCGTGGTGTTATTGGTGGTGGGAATCGTAATTTTGGTCGTTATTATAGTTTAGCAAGCAAGATCATTTCTGAAAAATGTTGTATACCTTGCCTTTACCGTTTTGAGCTGCGTGGAACTGATGAGGACGTTATTTTTGTAAAAAAGGGATTGGAAAAATTTTGGAAACAATCAATATAGAACAGTCACAAAAATTAGGTCAAGCCATGGATTATCATGCACTGAATGCGATGCTTAATCTTTATGATGAAAATGGTCATATTCAATTTGATATGGATAGACTTGCAGCACGGCAGTATTTTCTTCAGCATGTTAATCAAAACACGGTTTTCTTTCATAATCTGAAGGAAAAAATAAATTACTTAATAGAGGAAAATTATTACGAAAAAGCTTTATTTGAGCTTTATGATTTTTCTTTTATAAAAAAGCTTTTTAAACGCGCTTATGCATTTAAGTTTCGTTTTCCTACTTTTTTAGGCGCATTTAAATACTATACTAGCTATACATTAAAGACTTTTGATGGAAAGCGTTATCTGGAGCGTTATGAAGATCGTGTTTGTCTTGTGTCCTTATATTTAGCCCAAGGAAATAAATCTCTTGCTGAGATATTTATGGAGGAAATTATCACAGGACGGTTTCAACCTGCAACACCGACATTTTTAAATGCTGGGAAAAAACAACGTGGCGAATTGGTATCTTGTTTTTTATTGCGCATTGAAGATAGTATGGAATCGATAGGTCGTGCGGTCAATTCGGCTTTGCAACTTTCAAAACGTGGTGGTGGTGTAGCACTTTGTTTAACAAATTTGCGAGAAGCAGGAGCGCCAATCAAGCAAATAGAAAACCAGTCTTCAGGTGTATTACCTGTGATGAAACTTTTGGAAGATTCCTTCTCCTATGCCAATCAACTTGGTGCACGACAGGGAGCAGGCGCTGTTTATTTGCATGCGCACCATTTAGATATTATGAAGTTTTTAGATACAAAGCGTGAGAATGCTGATGAAAAAGTCAGAATCAAAACACTTTCGCTTGGTGTGGTTATTCCTGATATTACTTTTGAGCTTGCACGCAATAATGAGGATATGTATTTATTTTCACCTTATGATATTGAGCGTGTTACAGGAAAACCCTTTAGTGATATTTCTTTGACGGAGCATTACCGATCTTTTGTTGATGATGCAAGGATTCGTAAAAAGAAGATAAATGCACGTGTTTTTTTTCAAACCTTGGCTGAGATCCAATTTGAATCGGGTTATCCTTATATTTTGTTCGAAGATACTGCTAATCGAGCTAATCCAATAGCTGGACGTATAAGTATGAGCAATTTATGTTCAGAAATTTTGCAAGTGAGTGAGGCGAGTGAACTAGAGACGGATTTGAGCTATCGAACAGTTGGAAATGATATATCCTGTAACCTTGGTTCAATGAATATTGCAAAAGCTATGGAAAGCCGTGATTTTGGGCAAACGGTAGAAGCTGCTATTCGTGCTCTTACTGCTGTTTCTGATATGAGCAATATTGCTTGTGTGCCCTCCATTGCAAAAGGCAATGCGGAAAGTCATGCGATTGGTTTGGGACAAATGAATTTGCATGGTTTTTTAGCACGCGAACAGATTTATTATGGATCCCCAGAAGCAATAGATTTTACGAATATCTATTTTTATACTGTAACGTATCATGCAATACGTGCTTCCAATTTGATTGCACGTGAACGTAAAGAGGTGTTTGTGGGGTTTGAGAAATCTGCTTACGCGGATGGTCGTTTTTTTACAAAATATATTGAGAAAGAGTGGAAACCACAATTTGCGCTTGTGCGAGAGCTTTTTGTACGGAATAATATCGCTATACCAAATAAAAAAGATTGGCAGGAACTCAAAAAAAGCGTTATTGAGTACGGCCTTTATAATCGCAATATGCAAGCTGTTCCTCCTACTGGATCTATTTCCTATATTAATCACGCGACCTCTTCTATTCATCCTATTGCTTCAAAAATTGAAATTCGCAAAGAGGGAAAAATTGGACGTGTTTATTATCCGGCCCCTTACATGAATAATACGAATTTGAATTTTTATCAGGATGCTTATGAGATTGGTCCTGAAAAAATTATTGATACCTATGCGGCTGCTACACAGCATGTTGATCAGGGTCTTTCGTTAACATTATTTTTTCCTGATACAGCGACCACACGTGATATTAACCGCGCGCAAATTTATGCTTGGAAAAAAGGCATAAAGAGCATTTATTATGTAAGACTGCGGCAAATAGCATTGAGTGGAACAGAAGTGGATGGTTGTGTTTCGTGCAGTTTATAGGAGATAATGATATGACCAAGATTACAACAAAAAATCCTGTTGTTTGCGCTGTCAATTGGAATAGATTGCATGATGAGAAAGATCTTGAAGTTTGGAATCGTTTAACGGGAAATTTTTGGTTGCCAGAGAAAGTCCCACTTTCTAATGATATTCCTTCATGGGCAAGTTTGACAGAAGAAGAACGAAAACTAACGATTCGTGTTTTTACAGGGTTAACGCTTCTAGACACAATTCAAAACACTGTAGGGGCTATTTCACTGCTTGCTGATGCGATAACAGAGCATGAAGAGGCAGTATTAACAAATATTGCCTTTATGGAAGCGGTTCATGCACGTTCTTATTCTTCTATTTTTTCAACTTTATGTTCGACGGTGGAAGTTGATGATGCGTTTAGGTGGTCAGAAGAAAATGGCCATTTGCAAAAAAAAGCTAAATTAGTGCTTGAACGTTATGAAGGAAGTGATCCACTCAAGAAAAAAATTGCTTCAACTTTTCTGGAGAGTTTTTTATTTTATTCTGGGTTTTATTTGCCTATGTATTGGGCTAGTCGCGCTAAATTGACAAATACAGCCGACTTAATTCGACTCATCATCCGTGATGAAGCAGTTCATGGTTATTATATAGGCTATAAATTTCAATTAGGATTTGCAAAACTTGATGCGGTGAAAAAGCAGGAAATAAAAGACTTTGCTTTTAATCTACTCTTTGACCTTTATAATATTGAGTGCAAATATACTGAAGATCTTTACGATGCTCTTGGATTAACAGAGGATGTTAAAATCTTTTTACATTATAATGCGAATAAGGCTTTAATGAATCTAGGTTTTGAAGTACTTTTTCCTCCTGAAGTTTGTCGTGTTAATCCCGCTATTCTGGCAGCTCTATCCCCAAATTCTGATGAGAATCATGACTTTTTTTCAGGAGCGGGTTCTTCTTATGTCATAGGTAAGGCTGTTGCTACGACAGATGATGATTGGGCGTTTTAATAGTTATGTGCAAAAAGAAGTGCGCGAGGGATACCACTTAAGTCTTTGCGCATTTCGAGACATTTGAAACCATTGTTTTCAAACAAGTTGCGTACTTCTTTTTCTTGAGAGTAACCGATTTCAACAGCAACATAGCTTTTTTCTTTCAGATATTTGGCCGCTTTATCAGAAAGTTTTCGATAAAAATCAAGACCATCTTTTCCACCAATCAGAGCGTGCAGCGGATCATATAACCGTACTTCTTTTGCAAGATATGGGATATCTTTTTCCGGAATATAAGGTGGATTGGAAATAATAAGATCAAATTGACCGGTAACAGCATCAAACCAATCGCTAAGAAGAGGTGTAAAGCGATGTATTACATTTACACTCTGTGCATTTTTTGTAGCTGTTTTGAGAGCATTTTCAGAAATATCAACAGCCACTGCATAGGATTGAGGAATGTGTTTAAGGATTGCAATGGCAATAGCGCCACTTCCTGTTCCCATATCCAGTAATGTTATTTTTTCTGATTTCTCACCATGTTTTTTGAGGAGTGGTAAAATAAGATCTACGAGTGTTTCTGTATCGGGACGTGGTTCTAATGTATCTTGAGAAAGTGCGAAAGAAATGCCATAAAATTCTCTTGTTCCTATAATACGGTGAACAGGTTCACCAGCAATACGGCGTTGTATAGCATGCTCTAATTGTGCAATTTCTTTAGAAGATAGATACATATCTGGTTGAAGAATTCTATCAGATAGATTTGTATTTGTGATCCATTCAATGAGTATTTTTGCATCAAGATTTGCTTCAGAAATTCCTTGCTCACACAATTCTTTTTGTGTTTTCAAAATTGCATTGCGAAGAGTATGAGGATTCATTCATTATTATCCATTTCCGTTAGGAGTGCTGTCTGATGATCGGAGATGAGCGCATGAATAAGTTCATCAAGATCTCCTTCTAAGATGCGATCAAGCTTATAGAGAGTAAGATTAATACGATGATCTGTAACACGTCCTTGTGGGAAGTTATAGGTACGAATGCGTTCTGATCGATCACCAGATCCTACTTGGTTTTTACGAGAGGCAGAACGTTCATTTTCCGCTTTTTGTCGTTCAATATCGAATAAACGTGCGCGTAAAATTTGGAGTGCGCGTGCTCGGTTTTGGTGTTGTGATTTTTCGGCTTGTACAACCATAATCCCTGTTGGAATATGCGTAATGCGTACAGCTGAATCAGTTGTATTGACATGCTGCCCTCCTGCTCCAGAGGCACGCATGGTGTCAATGCGAATATCTTCTGGACGGATTTCAATATCAATTTCCTCAGCTTCTGGAAGGACTGCAACGGTAGCAGCAGATGTATGAATACGTCCTCCTGTTTCTGTTTCAGGGATGCGTTGTACACGATGAACGCCTGATTCAAATTTTAGTTTAGAAAAGACACCTTTTCCTGAAATGGTAGCAATAATTTCTTTATATCCACCAATTTCTCCCTCACTGAGTGAGACAATCTCTACTTTCCAGTTATGAGAATTGGCATAACGCTCGTACATACGAAAAAGATCACCAGAAAAGAGTGCTGCTTCTGATCCGCCTGTTCCTGCTCGAATCTCAATAATGGCACTTTTTTCATCGGCAACATCTTTAGGTAAAAGAAGAATTTGCAGTTCTTGCTGAAGTTGTTCCATTTTCTGAGAAAGTAATGGTAGCTCTTCTTGGGCAAGATGACGCATTTCTATATCCGTCAATTTATCATTTATGATTGTTTCTAGCTCTGTAATTTCTTTGTAGAGAGCATTTAACGCTTGTATAGAATGAACAATGGGCTGTAATTCTGCATATTCGGAAGCTAATTTTACATATGTTTCAGCATTGGGGCTATTTGCCATTTGCGTTTCAATTATTTCAAAGCGCTTTTCAAGCTGTTTCATACGATCTTGTGGCAAAGAAACCATAATATAGGCCTAAATTTGTGATAATATTTTTGTTGTTATAATAGCAATTGAGTGCTTTAGAGCATTCTATAAAAAAGGGTAATAAAACAGAAAAACTTTCTTTCCAATAAAAACTATAAGTTTTTAAGATAAACTTGTATAAAATTTGATATGCATGAAGGAGTTTTTGAATACATATAAAATCAGCTTCTTAAGAGTTATGTTTTTTTCCATAGAGTTCAAGACGATGGTGAATAATATCATAGCCAAGAGATTTGGCAATTTCTGCTTGTAACTTTTCAATGAGATCAGATTGGAATTCAATAACTTGCCCTGTTTCTACATCAATGAGATGATCATGATGTTGCCTATCTGCTTGCTCAAAACGAGATGGTCCACCACTAAAAGTATGGCGGTGAATTGTCCCGTTTCCTTCTAATGTTTTCATAGTTCGATAAACGGTTGAGAGTGAAATACTAGAATCTACTTTATGAGCACGTTGAAAAATTTCAAATGCATTTGGATGATCATTTGTATCTGTCAAAATATCAAGAATAATGCGTCTTTGACGTGTTACTCTCAAGCCTGCAGTACGCAATTCTTGCTCGTAATTTCGCTTTTTATTCATCTTCATTGCTTACTGTTCAAACAAAAGCTCCATGACAGTGTTTGTATTTTTTATCCGAACCACAAGGACAACGTTCATTACGTCCTACTTTTCCCCATGTGGTTAAATCATTTGGATCACGGTCTCTCGGATTAACAAATTTACTTTCTTGTGAACGCGCCCATAAAGTGGGGCTATTTCCTCTATTTTTGTCATCAAAAGCTGAAGAATCAGCATCAATATTTTCAGTTATAGGCGGTTCCGTAGGTTGCTGAATGATCTCAAAACGCATAAGTTTAGAAATAACAATTCTACGCAGATTTCTGAGCATAGCCTGAAAAAGTTCAAATGATTCTGTTTTATATTCGTTGAGTGGATCACGTTGTGCGTAACCACGAAAACCCACAACAGAACGTAAATGGTCCAAACTTACCAGATGTTCACGCCATAACATGTCAATAGTTTCAAGTAATACAGCTTTATGGAAATAAGCCATGATTTCTGGAGAGTAGCGTTCAGTACGTTCATTTTCAAGTTGAGTAATAGCATCTGATACACGCTCTAAAATTTGCTCTTCAGCAATTCCATCTTCTTTAGCCCATTTTTCGACAGGAAGCTCAAGATTAAAAAGTTGATGAAGCTCTTTTTGTAGAGCATTCACATCCCATTTTTCAGAATATGTCCCAGATGGGATATAGGTTTCTACGAGATCTTCAACCACTTCATGGCGCATTTCAAGAATCATCTCTGTTAAATCATCCGCGTTCATGACCTCCATACGCTGTTCAAAAATAACTTTACGCTGATCATTCATGACATCGTCATATTTTAACAAGTTTTTACGAATTTCAAAGTTGCGTGCTTCGACTTTTTTTTGTGCTTTTTCGAGAGCTTTATTAATCCATGGATGGATAATGGCTTCATTTTCTTTTAGTCCCAATTTTTGTAGCATACTATCCATACGGTTAGAGCCGAAGATACGCATGAGATCGTCCTGAAGTGAAAGAAAGAATTTTGAGCGACCAGGATCACCTTGGCGACCAGAACGACCACGTAACTGATTATCAATACGACGACTTTCATGACGTTCAGTCGCAATGACGTAAAGACCACCAGCAGCTAATGCCTTATCTTTGAGTTTTTTTACATCTTTTTTTATTTCTTCAACTTTAGCTGTCCGCTCTGATCCCTCAGGCACATCTTGTAATTCCTGTCGGATACGCATCTCGACATTTCCGCCAAGCTGTATATCTGTACCACGACCAGCCATGTTTGTTGCGATGGTAAGCGCTCCAGGAACACCTGCTTGTGCAATAATATATGCTTCCTGTTCATGGTAGCGAGCATTTAAGACTCTAAAATCAGAAATGCCTTCTTTTCGTAAACGTTCTGCCAATTGTTCCGATTTTTCAATAGAAGTTGTTCCAACAAGAATAGGCTGTCCTTTTTCGTGTGCTTGACGAATATCCTGCACAATAGCACGATATTTCTCTTCTGCTGTTCGATAAATTTCATCATCTTCATCAAGACGCTGTATTGGTAAGTTTGTAGGGACTTCTACAACGTCAAGCCCATAAATATTATTAAATTCTTCGGCTTCTGTTGTGGCTGTTCCTGTCATTCCAGATAGTTTTCTATACATACGGAAATAATTTTGGAAAGTGATAGAAGCAAGAGTTTGATTTTCTGGTTGAATAGCAACATGCTCTTTAGCTTCTAGGGCTTGATGAAGTCCTTCGGAATAGCGCCGTCCTGGCATCATGCGGCCTGTAAATTCATCGATGATAACAATTTCATCATTTCGAACAATGTAATCTTTATCACGGACAAATAGCTTATGAGCTTTTAGAGCATTATTGATATGATGAACAATAGCAACATTTTCTATATCGTAAAGACTTTCACCTTTAAGATGCCCAGCTTTTTCGAGCATTTTTTCAATTTTTTCAGTCCCTACTTCAGTAAAAGTTGTTGTTTTTTGTTTTTCGTCTATTTCATAATCGTCAGAAGTTAAAGTAGGGATAAATGTATCAATAAGATTATAGAAATCTGTGCGATCTTCTAGAGGACCAGAAATAATAAGAGGGGTACGAGCTTCATCGATAAGGATAGAATCGACTTCATCGACAATTGCATAATGATGTCCACGTTGAACCATTTGACTACGATCAAAAGCCATATTATCACGTAGATAATCAAAACCTAATTCATTATTTGTAGCATAAGTGATGTCACATGCATAAGCAGCACGGCGAGCATCACTATCAAGGTTATGAAGTATCACACCCGTTGTAAGTCCTAGAAAACTGAAGATTCTTCCCATTGTTTCAGCATCACGACCAGCAAGATAATCGTTTACTGTAACGACATGAACCCCTTTTCCTTCTAAGGCATTGAGATAAATTGGCAAAGTTGCCATTAAGGTTTTACCTTCACCAGTACGCATTTCAGCAATACCACAGTCATGAAGTACCATTCCACCGATGAGCTGTACATCAAAAGGACGCATGTCATAAACACGTTTTGCTGCTTCACGCACAGTTGCAAAAGCTTCTGGTAAAAGTAAATCAACGTTTTCACCTTCAGTGAGACGTTTACGAAATTCATCCGTTTTTTGGCTGAGTTGCGTATCACTTAATTTTTGGAACTCTTCTTCCAAAGCATTAATTTTTACAACTTTTTGGCGAAGATTTTTAATGCGTCGCTCATGAGCTGAACCAAAAAATTTACGTGCAAAAACACCTAAACCGACCATCCCTGGCCCTTTCTTTTAATTGTTGTTACTCTTTTTGGGTACTTCATATACTATCCCTATACTTCATTACCCTCCAAGACATCTCATATAAATAACTGGATGTAGATGCTATCATTATACTTGCTGGTGTGCAATTTTTTACTTTTAATTATAGATAAGAGATAAGAGGCGAAATGCACTGTGTCAACTTTAAGGATACGATTTTGTTGATACAATACAGAGTCATTTAGGATACAATATGTCATTTTCTGCTCTTATCATACTTTCAATAACATTAGATGGGGTAGAGTCAATAAATATAAAAGGATAAATTTGTACTTTTTAAATAAAATTACAGATTTATTTATCTCTGTTTAGAGATTAAAGTGTTAAGGTAAAAAATAAAAATTTTGAACACATCTTCGTTTTTAAGGAGTATATTTATGAAGTTCAACTTTATCATGTTGTTTTTAGCATCGACTTTATTAGCAAGTACGAGCTTGGGAGTGGTAGCCCAAGAAAGTTTAAATTCTGAGTCGAATGATTTAAAAACTTTGGAGAAAACTTCTGAAAAAGTTATTTCTCCCTCTCATATTATGGCGGTTATTGATGGTAAGAATATTACCGCAGGGCAACTGGATGAGCTGGCACTTGAAATAAATCCTAATTTAGCGCGTTTTCCTGATGAACAGCGCCGTGTAATGGTCTTAAAAGCTTATATAGATATGCAGGCATTGGCGAAAGCAGCAATAAGCAAAGGCATTGATAAAACTGAAGCTTTTGATAAACGGATGGCAATTATGCGTGATAACGTTCTTCAGCAGCTTTATTTTAAACAGACAGTTGTTGATCAAATTTCAGATACTGATTTAAAAACTCTTTATGATAAAGAAGTTGCTGCTTTACCTAAAGAGGATGAGGTTAAAGCGCGACACATTTTGGTCAAAACGAAACAAGAAGCAGAAGCTATCATCAAGCGTTTAAATAAGGGTGAAAGTTTTGAAGAGATTGCAAAAAAACACTCGACAGATGGTTCCGCTGCTGTTGGGGGAGATCTTGGTTATTTTAGCCATGGTCAGATGGTTAAACCTTTTGAAGATGCAGTGTTTGCTCTGAAGATTGGTGAATACACGAAAAAGCCTGTTGAAAGTCCTTTTGGTTGGCATATTATCAAGTTGGAAGATCGTCGTTTAAAACAGCCTCCTCTCTTTGATGATGTTAAAGAGATATTGCGTACGCAACTGATAAAAGAGCGCTATCAAAAACTGATGACTGATTTACGCAGTACGATAGATGTGAAATATCCTGATCCTGAGGTTGAAAAACTTATACAATCGCTGGAGCAAGATAAACCATCGCCGCTTCCAGATGAAACTACAGATGAAGAAGAAGAATAGTCTTTTTAAAGCTAGGCAATTTAATAAATTTATTTTATTCAAAAAGCTTGGCTGTTTTATAATGGATTATTGATCTATAATCGTTTTATTTATTTTTTATGGAAAATATATTGTGGTTTTAACGATATCCCCTTTATCTCCTAAAAATATAAAAGATTTGCCGCCATTATCTGGTGTACGGATAGCAACAGCTGAAGCTGGGATTAAGTATAAAGGTCGTACGGATCTTCTTTTCATTATATTTGATGCACCGGCAAGTGTGGCAGGTGTTTTCACACGTTCAAAATGCCCGTCTGCTCCTGTCGAGCATTGTCGGGCATCACTTCCCCATGGGGTTGCGAGGGGAATTGTGGTTAATTCTGGAAACGCAAATGCTTTTACAGGACGCAAAGGAAAGCATACAACAAATGCTATAATGTGTGCAGCGGCTCGTGCTTTAAATGTAAAAGAAAATGAAATTTTTATAGCCTCTACAGGTGTGATTGGTGAGCCGATGGAAGCGTCGACTATTGTTAATCTTTTACCAACTATGGCCAAAACAGCAAAAGAAGGAGATTGGTTAGAAGCAGCAAAAGCTATTATGACGACTGATACATTTCCAAAACTTGCTACGTGCAAATTTGATTGTGGAGGAGTGACTGTAACCATGAATGGGATCGCAAAAGGTGCTGGTATGATAGCTCCAGATATGGCAACGATGCTTTCCTTTGTGGTCAGTGATGCAGCTATTTCTTCAGATATACTCCAATCTATGCTATCAGAGGCTGTTAAGGGCTCTTTTAATTCGATTACTGTTGATAATGATACTTCCACATCAGATACTTTAATGATGTTTGCGACAGGAAAAGCAAAAAAAAGCTTTCCATCTCTTACGCAAAAATCTGATCCACGTTACCAGATATGTTTGGAACAATTAAGTACACTGTTACGTGAACTTGCATTACAAGTGGTTTGTGATGGTGAAGGAGCCCGTCATTTAATCGAAGTAAATGTAATTGGCGCAACAACAGATAGTGCTGCTAAGATTATTGCTTTATCAATTGCAAACTCACCTCTTGTAAAAACAGCAATTGCTGGTGAAGATGCGAATTGGGGACGCGTAGTTATGGCTGTTGGTAAAGCAGGGGTTGAAGTGGATCGTGATCTGTTGACGATTTGGTTTGGAGAACATCGTTTAGCAGTCAATGGCGAACGAGATCCTGAGTATTGTGAAGAAACCATAGCTGCTTATATGAGAGAGCAACACATTACAATTCGTGTGGATATTGGTTTGGGCATTGGTAAGGCAACAGTTTGGTCTTGTGATTTAACGAAAGAGTACGTTATCATCAATAGTGATTACAGAAGTTAACAGATATGTTGTAAATATGATATTGGATATTTATCTATGTTCTCAGAGAGGGTGAAATATTTGATCTTTTTTTATTGTAGAGGAGATTTTTATAAGAGAAGGGGCAATGATCTTTGTTGGAGAGCGATATGCATCTAAAAAGCTCTCTTCTTCTTGTTGTTGCATGCGCATTGTTAGATCAAGAAAATCGCATTTTGCTTACAGAACGTCCTCAAGGAAAGTCATTGGCTGGATTATGGGAGTTTCCTGGTGGAAAGGTTGAACAAGGTGAAACTCCAGAGGCATCGTTAATTCGTGAGTTAGAGGAAGAGCTTGGGGTGCATGTTCAAGCAAATAATTTATTACCCTTAACATTTGCAAGTCATGGTTATGAGACATTTCATCTCTTAATGCCATTATATCTTTGTTATCATTATGAGGGGGTGCCAAAAGGACGAGAAGGGCAAAATTTAAAATGGATTTTTATAAGAGATCTTGATAAATATCCTATGCCTGATGCTGATAAGCCATTGGTTAAAATATTGAAAAATTTTCTTCTTTAATGTGTGTTTGAGCAGAAGGTATCGCAGCCAAGAATAGGATGCTTTGTAGTATAAAACATTTATGAGAAAGAGGCTTCAAGAAGCGGCTTTCCCAAAAAAGTATGATGGTTGTTATGAGAGTTTTTCTTTTTTACAACAATGTGATGTGTTATCTATGCTAAGATATTAATTCATAAATACACTGCATAAAGTTTTCTTCCTGATATTATACATCTTCATAATCTGTTATACAAACCGTCTTTAAAGCAGAAAAGCGTTCTATGACAGATCAGTGAGGACTAGTGTGTAATTTGGTAAGTCTTTATAGTATAGATGAAACAAATAATATGTATGCACTATGTATTAAGAGTAAAGAAAATATGTAAGAAAAAGCCAAATAAAGTGAGGTTGGCTTTATACGTTTATAAATATAAAAAAGGAATATGTGTCATATTATACATTATAGGTAGTACTAAAAGATATTATTTTTATATCTTTGAAAACTATGAGAAAATGGTAAAGTTGTATGATATCTTCTCCTTCATAGTTTAGTATTTTTCTAAAATGAATACACGAACCTTTTTTCTCATTCTATTAAAAGTACAAGCATCCCATATAAAATATGACAGTATCGATTTTTATGATTCAAGTTATATAAGAGAGTATTATTTAAAAAGTTAATATCTTGAAGAGAGGATTTGAGTGAAAGTCATTTAGTAAACCATTCTGTTTATTTTACCATTGAATATTGATGAAAAAGGGGAAATAAATGCTAAATATGAAGTTTAGGAAAAGAGAAAATGGTAAATGACCCGCGCATATAAATAAGTTTATAAAAATGTGTTTTATTCATATATGCTTAGCGGTGTGCTACGATTTGTATAATTTCATGGAAGAGTATAGGGACTAGAAATAAATTGTTTATTCCCATATAAAATATGCATTATATCTCCTGAATAGGACGACGTTTTGCTATAGGATACTGATGATGCTGAGAAGTGCGTGTGATTACATCTTCTAAGGGTTCAATCATCACGTCCATGGAGAAACCACTGGCATGAATAACATTTTTATGATCAATCATAATAGCGACATGACCTTTCCAAAAAACTAAATCGCCTCGTTTAAGATTGTCATCGTCTTTAAGGGGGCTGCCTATGGTTTCTTGCTGCATGTCAGTATCGCGCAAAACCATCTGGTCAGTCATCATCATAGAAAGCTGGACAAGCCCTGAGCAATCAATTCCAAAACCACTGGCCCCACCCCAAAGGTAAGGAGTGCGTATTAAAGTTTCTGCAACTTTGACATAATCTTCATATACGCGTCCAATAGGACTAAGATGGCGGGTAATGATTGCTTTTCCCTTTTCAAGGATGGAATATAGTGTGCCATGGATTTCAGTTTCATCTATGACACTAACTTTGCTTCCCATGGATAAGGACGTTTCTATTGGACCATGTATATCAGCTTGTAAATATTGAAAAGTACGCGGTACTGAAACGACATGTGTTTGTTTTATGGTTGATGTACAAAGAGCCTTAGTATCGATATAACCGACATAACCATCTTTGAGTGATTGTCCCCACGACATAGTTTTTCCTTGTTCAAAGATAAGGAGTTCTTCTCCGAATAAGCACTCTGTTTGTCTTGCGCTTTTTTTATTATTTTCTTTAAACAATCCTGCAACAGCTGTCTTAACACGTCTTTTTTTACCTTGAACAAAGCGTCGAGCAGTAACTTCTGTTTCAAGACGTTGATCTGCAAGATCATCTCTGAATGCATACAACCTTGGATCTTTAGAGATCATTTTTCACCTTCGGTTTTTAGCTTTTTCTCTTTACGCAGATACATGAAAATTATATTTTTTAGAATTTTACATCTTCATATAAAATAGTGATAAGCAGCCATTCTTAAAATTGCAGATTTGTCCATCTTTACGGATATTTTGTGTCAAGATGAACTTTTAAAAAGATTATAAAGAGCACGAATAACTTGTGCAGATCCACCAACAGGGTAGCCGGGCTTTTCTTTTGGAACCCACCCATAAAGATCAAAATGCGCAAAATGCTTAGCTTTTTCAACAAAAGAGTTAAGAAATAAAGCAGCAACTATAGAGCCGGCAAAATGATTTCCAGTTATATTATTAAGGTCGGCAATTGGTGAAGATAACATTTCTTTATAGGGTTTCCAAAGAGGCATTTGCCAAAGAGGATCAGAAACCGCATGCGCAGATTGAGAAATCTGTTGGGCCCATATTGCATCATTACAATAAAATGCTGGAAGATCTGGTCCTAATGCAATATGCGCTGCTCCTGTTAACGTTGCCATACAAAGCATGAATTGTGGGCTTTCTTCATCACCATAGGTCAATGCATCGGCAAGGATAAGCCGTCCTTCAGCATCTGTATTGCCAATTTCAACGCTTAAGCCTTTACGACTTTGGAGAATATCACCTGGTCGGTAAGAATTCGCAGAAATTGTATTTTCAACAGCAGGAATCAATACACGAAGACGAAAGGGTAATTTAGCATCCATGATAAGTTTAGCTAATCCTAAAACATGTGCTCCTCCTCCCATATCTTTTTTCATAAGTGACATACTCTGGGCTGATTTAATATCAAGCCCTCCAGTATCGAAGGCTACACCTTTACCAACCAATGTTATTTTAGGGTGATCTTCTTGTCCCCAGTGTAGCTCAATGAGACGAGGGGCAGTACTGCTGGCGCGTCCTACTGCGTGAATCATGGGAAAGTTATGTGTTAAGAGATCGTCTCCACAAATGCTTGTAACATGCGCACCATAATTTTTACCCAGTTGGCGTACTTTTTGCTCTAAGCTTTCAGGATTCATATCATTTGCTGGAGTATTGATAAGATCACGAACAAAAAAGATTGTTTCATAAAGGCGTTGAAGCTCATTAAGATCAACCATATCGTTAACGTAGAACGATAATGACTTGCAGGAGGTATTTTGACGATAACGATTAAATTGATAGCTTCCTAATGCAAGTCCAAGATAGCTATTGATTTCATGAGAGGTGTCTCCTTCTAAATACCATTGACCTGCGGGAAGTTTTTTAGCAAGGAGTCCTGTGATAAAAGGTTCATCACCGTTACCAATGCCAAAGAAAACTTTTTTTAAATGCCCTGTTTCATGAGGAATGAAGAGTATTTGTCCTGCTTTAGCTGTAAAATCATGAACTTTCATCCATGCTGTTGTTGATGCGTCGAGAGATAAGTCTGCAAGATTTCTTTGGTTAAGCAAAAAAATGGGACAACTATTGTTAACAGGCGTTGAGGTAAAATGAATTTGATGTAGAGTCATATTGATAAGATCCTTATAATCGTCGAAGTGCAACATACTCGACCAAATGGTTTTTTCCCTTTCGTAGAATAAGGTTAGATCGTGGCCGTGTAGGTAATATATTTTCCTGTAAATTTTTCAAATTAATCGTTTGCCAAAGGTCATCAGCGATTTTTAAAGCTTCCTTTTCATTAAGGAGTGCATAACGATGAAAATAAGATTCAGGATTTTGAAAAGCTGTTTTACGCAAACGTTTGAAGCGTTCCAAGTACCAGCGATGAATAATGTCCGTTTCAGCATCCACATAGATTGAAAAATCAAAAAAATCTGAAACAAATGGGATGATTTTTCCATCTTTAGGAAGGTCATTAACTTGCAGTACATTAATCCCTTCAACAATTAAGATATCAGGACGGTCAATGAGCATTGTTTGATTTTCTAGAACATCATAAGTTATATGTGAATAAAGGGGAGCATGCACATGACCAACACCTGCTTTGATAGCAGAAAGAAAACTCAGTAACTTTTTTATATCATAGGAATCAGGAAATCCTTTACGATTCATACGATTTTTTTGCTCTAAGATAGCGTTAGGATAAAGAAAACCATCAGTTGTAACTAAATCCACTTTAAGATTAGATGCCCAACGTTTTAAAAGCTCTTGAAGAATGCGAGCAGTAGTTGATTTTCCTACTGCCACAGAGCCAGCAATTCCAATGATAAAAGGCGTTTTTCTGCTTCCTTTTTGATGGAGAAATTGTTGACGTTTTCGGAAAAGTTCCTGTACTGCTTCAACATGACATGAGAGAAGACGTGATAAGGAAAGATAGATACGCTGTACTTCCTCAAGATCAATTGGATCATTCATTGACCGTAAACGTTTAATTTCGTCAAAGGTCAGAGTAAGTGGTGTATCTGCACGAAACTGCGACCACTCTTGTGCAGTAAAAATATGATAGGGTGAATATCTATCAGAAATGGATTTTATCAGGTTATTTTCCTGATGAATTTTTGAGAGGGTCGTATCAATCATCTATATTATCGGGATGTTTTTCTGTGGCAATGTAATAGACAGACAAGCTGTTTTATTTTAAATGTTCTTTTCTTTAAAAGTTATATAAAAGATAATCTTTTATTAGCTGATAGTCCAATCATTCCATTGATTGTTGATTTGTTCCAGTGAAATACCTTGCGCTAAAAAGGCCCATAAAAGTAAACGTGCTTTTACGGCTGATAAATAACCTGACATGAGGGCTCCAGAGGCAATCATATCAACTTCTGAGCCTTTATAGCCGTAAGTGGCACGCGTTGTTGAGCCGTTACAACAACGGCTAGCAATAATAATGGGCATTTTGTGCGTATATTTCTTTATAATATCTGTTGCTTGAAAACTACAATGTCCTGAGCCAAAACCAGCGATAACAAGCCCAGCATAATACCCACTTTCAAGACAGAATTGTATTAAATTTGTATCAGAAGATAGAGAACAGTAGAGGAGTGCGACTTGATGATCATAGTTTTTAGGCAGTTCAAATATTGTTGGGAAGAATTTTCGATCATTGAAATAAATCACTTTTCCTTCCAAAATAGTCCCTAAAGTGCCTGCAAGACCTGACTGAAATGTTTCAATTTTTACTGTATGGCTTTTCTGAACCCAATAAGGTGAATGAATAGTATCATTCATGACAACTAAAACACCTCTGTTACGGCTTTGGGGATGAACAGCGACACGCGTTGCTGCTAAGATATTAGCAGGTCCATCTGCTCCAGCTTCGTGAGGTATGCGCATAGCACCTGTGATAATAAGTGGTTCTGCTTTATTCCAGTAAAGAGAAAGAAAAAAAGCCGTCTCTTCTAGTGTATCAGTTCCTTGGGTTAAAATAATACCTTCTGCACCATCTTTTATTTGTTGTGTTGCCCACTCTATGATTTCGAAAAGAGTATTAAAAGAGAAGGATCCGCTTGGCATTTGCATTAATGTTTGCGCGTGAATATCAGCAATGTTATTTAGATCAGGAACATTTTTAATAAGTATATCTGAGGTTAAAGTTGGTTGCATTTTGCCAAAACTGTCAGCAGCCATTGCAATTGTTCCGCCTAGTGTTCCTATGGCTATTTTTTTCATAATTTTTCCTCCCACAAGTACAAACTGTTTATATAAAGTTATTTAGCAACAATTTTTATTGACAACAATGCACGCATTTTTTTTATTTCAGTAAATTGAATGATGTTAAGACATTGTGTTTTTCGGTATGTGTTCTTAAATAAGACAATATTGATTGGATTTTACATTTGGTAAAAAGAAATCCATATTTAAAGTGAAAAGTCAATATTAAGGAGTTTCCTTATGGCAGAACATAAGCCAGACATAATGTATGGTACAACAATTGTTACTGTACGAAAAGGTGGCAAAGTCGTAATGGCCGGTGATGGTCAAGTTTCACTAGGGCAAACGATTATGAAAGGTAATGCACGTAAAGTGCGTCGCATTGGGAAGGGTGGAGCAGTGATTGCTGGTTTTGCAGGTGCTACAGCAGATGCTTTTACCTTATTAGAAAGATTAGAAACAAAGCTTGAGCAATATCCTGATCAGCTTATGCGCGCATGTGTAGAACTTGCAAAAGATTGGAGAACAGATCGCTATTTACGTCGTCTTGAAGCAATGATGCTTGTGGCTGATAAGAATGTAACTTTAGCTTTAACAGGGCTTGGTGATGTTTTAGAACCAGAAGACGGGGTTATGGCAATAGGCTCGGGGGGCAATTTTGCTCTTTCAGCTGCAAGGGTACTTATGGATATGGATTTGGATGCAGAAACCATTGCCCGTAAAGCAATGGATATTGCCGCTAAAATTTGTGTTTACACCAATGATAATTTTACAATTGAAACATTGGATGTATAATTATCTTCTTTAGAGAAAGCTATGTGAATGTGTGTTGTATTTTCCCCTCGTGAAACTGTTTCTGAACTTGATCGTTTTATCATTGGCCAAAATGATGCTAAACGTTCTGTAGCAATTGCATTGCGCAATCGATGGCGTAGACAACAGCTTGATGGTCCGATGCGTGAAGAGGTTATGCCAAAAAATATTTTGATGATAGGACCAACAGGTGTTGGAAAAACGGGTATAGCGCGTCGATTAGCAAAACTTGCTGGAGCACCTTTCGTTAAAGTAGAAGCGACTAAATTTACTGAAGTTGGGTATGTAGGGCGTGATGTTGAACAAATTATTCGTGACCTTGTTGAGATTGCTATTTCCCTTGTGCGTGAAAAGAAACGGGATGAAGTAAAGGTAAAAGCGCATGCTAATGCCGAAGAGCGCGTTTTGGATGCTCTTGTTGGTAAGACAGCAAGTCCTAATACCCGTGATAGTTTTCGTAAAAAATTGCGTGAAGGAGAATTGGATGAGAAAGAGATTGAAATTGAAATAGCTGATAATAATAGTAATAGTGCTTCAACCTTTGATATCCCTGGAATGCCTGGTGCGCAAATGGGAATTATGAATTTGTCAGAAATTTTTGGCAAAATGGGGAATCGTACAAAGGTTCGCAAAATGACAGTAAAGGATTCTTTTAGACCACTTATTGATGATGAATCTGAAAAACTTCTTGACCAGGATCAAATTATTCAAGAAGCACTTCGTGTTGCTGAAAATGACGGAATCGTTTTTATTGATGAAATTGATAAAATTGCAACGCGAGATGGTGGGGCAAGTGTTGCCGTTTCGCGTGAGGGTGTTCAGCGAGATCTTTTGCCTTTGGTTGAAGGAACAACAATTGCTACAAAATATGGGCAAATAAAAACAGACCATATCCTTTTTATTGCATCAGGAGCATTTCATGTTTCTAAGCCATCTGATTTATTACCAGAACTTCAGGGACGTTTGCCTATCCGCGTAGAGCTAAATGCTTTAACAAGGGAAGATTTACGACGTATTTTAACTGAACCCGAGGCTAGCCTGATTAAGCAATATATTGCTTTAATGGCAACTGAAGAAGTGCATTTAGAAATTACTGATGATGCAATTGATGCTTTAGCAGATATTGCTGTAGATTTGAATGCAAGGATTGAAAATATAGGAGCGCGTCGTTTGCAAACGGTGATGGAGCGTGTTTTAGATGAAATTTCTTTTACTGCGCCGGATAAAGCTGGAACATCGTTTAAAATTGATGCTGCTTATGTCAAAAAATCGATAGGTGATCTTGCTGCTGATATTGATCTCTCGCGTTTTATTCTTTAAATTTATCACGTGTTTTGTATTAAAGGTGTGCGTGGATTACTTTGAATCCATGAGGTTTTTTATGTATCAGAACTGTTTGAAAAATATCTTTTAAAAGTGTTTCATAAGGGAGGTGGCGATTAGCAACAAGAAGCAGATTGCCACCGGGCTTTAAAGATTTTGCTGCATTGATAATAAAATGCTGTCCTAATGCAATATCTATTTTTTGTTGGGTATGAAATGGCGGGTTTGAAATAATTGTATCATATAGATTCTTTATCGGTTCCTGTATAAGATCATGCCAATAGAAATGAATTGGACAAGGTGCTATTACGGATTTGAGGTGCTGTTTGGCAGCATTTAAAGCATTGTAGTCAGCTTCATAAAGATCAAGAGTTGTTAGTTTGTCACTTCTTTCAAGTGCAGCGTGAGAAAGAAAACCCCAACCAGCTCCAAAATCTGCAGTTTTTCCGGAAATAACCTCACGCATATGTAGAGTAAGTGCGGCAGATCCTGGATCAATGCGACCATGCGAAAACATACCAGGGGCTGTTTGAAATTTATTTTCAAAAGCAAGTGGTGGTGCGCGCAATTGTGCAATTTTTTCTCTCTCTATCTTCTGGGGGACTTTAAGCCAGAAAACAAGTCCATGATTTTTAGATAATTTATCACAGACAGGAACAATTGTTTTAACCCATTTCATCATTGAAGCAGCGCCAACAGTTTTGTCTCCACCAATAACAATCCATCCACCAGGTTTTATACATTCTAATAAATCAAGAAAATGATTTTGATTCAAACCACGATATTTGCTTAAATACAAAAATGCACCATCATAGATAAAACTTTTATCTATTTGGGGCGAGCAGGAAAATTGAGCATGAGAAAACTTTAAAAAATCCGGTCTCCAAGACGTTATAACTTTTAAGTTTTTTATCCACTTTGGAGGAGGAATCTCTGTTAATCCAAAACTAAGCCAATATTGATTTGGATCAGGATATGGAAGTTCATGCTTTTCAAAAGGCAAAAATAATAACATATGTGCCTCTTTAAAAAAAATGCCACACTCATATTAGGATGGCATTTCATGTTATAGAAAAAAGAAGAGATTACTCTTCTTTTTTCTTACGGCGACGCTTATTTTCGGATTTATTTTTTTCATCCATGCATTTTTCTTGTTCTTCTTTTATTGATTTGTCTCCTGTAATCTCTTCACCTGTCTGCTGATTTACAACTTTCATCGATAATCGCACTTTACCACGCTCATCAAATCCCATTAATTTTACCCAGACTTTATCACCTTCTTTAACAATATCTGTTGTTTTTGTGACGCGTTCTGAGGCAAGCTGAGAGATATGAACAAGTCCATCTCTTGAACCAAAGAAGTTTACAAATGCTCCGAATTCTGCTGTTTTTACAACGGTGCCTTGATAAATAACACCAACTTCAGGTTCATCAACAATTGAATGGATCCAATGTTTTGCTGCTTCGATTGTTTTTGCATCAGCAGAAGCGATTTTAATAGTTCCATCATCTTCAATATTAATTTTTGCTCCTGTCTGCTCCACAATTTCTCGAATAACTTTGCCACCAGAGCCGATAACATCGCGGATTTTATCAACAGCAATATTCATAACTTCAATTCGCGGAGAAAATTTACTCAATTCATCACGTGCGTTGGTTAAAGCTTTTGCCATTTCGTTAAGAATATGAATTCGACCATCTTTGGCTTGTTTAAGTGCGATTTTCATAATTTCTTCAGTAATACCATCAATTTTGATATCCATTTGCAAAGCAGTAATACCATTTTCTGTCCCAGCAACTTTAAAATCCATATCGCCGAGATGATCTTCATCTCCTAAAATATCAGAGAGAATTGCAAAGCGTTCACCTTCTTTAATTAAGCCCATAGCGATACCAGCAACAGGGCGTGCTAGAGGAACACCAGCATCCATAAGAGCAAGTGAAGTTCCGCAAACTGTTGCCATTGAAGAAGATCCATTTGATTCGGTGATTTCTGAAACAGCACGAATGGTATAGGGAAAGGCTTCCTTTGTTGGCAACATAGGATGAAGTGCACGCCACGCTAGTTTTCCATGTCCAATTTCACGACGACCAGGAGAACCAAGACGCCCTGTTTCACCTACTGAAAATGGTGGGAAATTATAATGGAGAAGGAAGGTTTCCTTATACATACCTGTTAAAGAATCGACATATTGTTCATCTTCACCTGTTCCTAATGTTGTTACGACAATGGCTTGTGTTTCTCCGCGAGTAAAGAGTGCAGATCCATGTGTTCTAGGTAAAATACCAACCTCTGATTGAATTGGACGGACTGTTGAAAGATCACGTCCATCAATGCGCTTTTCTGTATCAAGGATATTGCGACGAACTATTTTTGCTTGTAACTTTTTGAAAACAGTTGCAATTTGATCTGTCGTAAATTGACAGTCTTCTGCTGTATTTGGCATAAATTTGTTGGTAACTGCTGTTTTCAGTGTATCGATTGCTGCGTAGCGTTCTTGCTTATCAGTAATTGTATAAGCTTTTTGTATATCCTTTTCAGCCATTTCCCGCATCGCTATTTCAAGATCAGAAAGATCTTCAGGAATAAAATCACGTGGATCTTTTGCGGCAACTTCGGCAAGTTTGATGATAGCATCAATAACAGGCTGAAAGCCTTTATGCCCAAACATAACAGCCCCCAACATGATATCTTCTGGTAATTCTTGTGCTTCTGATTCAACCATTAACACAGCACTGTCTGTTCCAGCTACCACAAGATCAAGTTTTGATTCGGGCATCTCATCGATGTGAGGATTAAGAATATATTGCCCATTACAGTAACCAACGCGGGCACCAGCAATGGGTCCCATGAAAGGAACACCTGATAGAGTTAATGCGGCAGAAGATGCAATCATTGCAAGAATATCAGGATTATTTTCAAGATCATGCTGTATAACGGAAACAATAACTTGTGTATCATTTTTATAACCATCCGCGAAGAGAGGGCGAATAGGACGATCAATCAAACGTGAAATCAACGTTTCATTTTCAGTTGGTCGACTTTCACGTTTTAAATAACCACCAGGTATTCTACCAACAGCATAAGATTTTTCTTGATAATTAACGGTAAGCGGAAAAAAATCTTGATCCGGTTTTGGGGTTTTGGCTGATACAACGGTTGCTAATACAATAGTTTCACCATAAGTGGCGATGACTGCACCATCAGCTTGACGCGCTATTTTTCCCGTTTCAAGGGTAAGTGGCCGACCGGCCCATTCAATTTCAATCTTATGCGTTTTAAACATTTTTTATCCTTAATGACCAGTATTCACATTCTGGTTTTGCGTAGCATATTTTCAAGCTATGGGCAGGATAACAAGACACTTCTGTATTCCTGTAAAAATAGAGAAGGAGTAATATACTATTTTAACACGAAGTAACTAGCAATCCTGCCCCATGACGCTTATTTACTGGCTTTTAGTAAAAAGAAGCAAGCTAAAAAATGGGCGGATTTTCTAAAATACCACCCATTTACTTTTCCTTTAACGACGTAAACCCAATCTTTTAATAAGGGTTTGATAACGATTTGGGTCAATTCCTTTAAGGTAATCAAGAAGACGACGGCGTTGAGAGACCATTTTTAAAAGACCACGACGAGAATGGTTATCTTTTTTGTGAGATTTAAAATGATTAGTTAAATTAGAGATACGTTCAGAAAGTACAGCAATTTGCACTTCTGGTGATCCTGTATCACCAACTTTATTTGCATATTCTGCGACAAGAGCTCGTTTACGTTCAGCTGTAATCGACATCGTATTATCCTTTCAAAAAACGAATAAACAAAAGACACCCACAGCCGAGATGTCGTCCAGCAAGGGTCTACGAAAAAAGAAAAAGAGTTAAAGACTCTTATTCACTTTGGCTCTTATATAAGAAAGAAGACAAAAATACTAGTCCTTGAAAACATTCAGAAGTTCTTCTTTAGCAAAAGGTTTTTTAGAAATATTGATTTTGAGAGTATTTTATAAAAAGTTTTTAAAGAATTATGCATCCTTTTGATACAAAGATGACTGCTGTACAAAGTGTATATGTAGTAACAAAAGCGGTAAATATTGATTTGGAGGCAAAAGATGCAAAGCATTTCAACATTTGAACTTTTTCGTAATTCGGTATTTCGAAATTTATGGGCGTCCACCCTCATGTCTAATTTAGGAGGGCTTATACAAGCTGTAGGAGCAGGATGGTTAATGGCATTGATTAGTTCTTCGCATTCTATGGTAGGGCTTGTTCAAAGTGCTACGACACTACCACTTGTGATGTTTTCTTTAATGGCTGGGGCATTAGCTGATAATTTTAACAGGCGTCAAATTATGTTGTACGCGCAGCTTATGATGATGTTTTTATCCGTGAGTTTAGCTATTTTGGCTTATATGGAGGTTTTAACACCTTGGCTTTTATTAGGCTTTACATTTTTGATTGGTTGCGGAACGGCCTTTTATAATCCTTCTTGGCAGGCAACGATAGGGGACATTGTAAGCAGAGAAAATATTTCTTCTGCTGTGAGTTTGAACAGTGTGGGCTTTAATTTAATGCGCAGTGTTGGCCCTGCTATTGGTGGGGCAATCATTGCAGCTCTGGGGGTGGCTGCGGCTTTTTTATTCAATGCAATCAGTTATATTCCTTTAATTAGTGCTTTGTCTTTATGGAAGCATAACTATAAAAATAATGTATTACCACGGGAAAGATTTCTCGGAGCTGTTTCAGATGGAGTACGTTATGTTGCGATGTCACCTAATCTTTTGAATATTATGGTTAGAGCTTTTCTTTTTGGTATTGGAGCAATTTCGATTTTAGCGCTCTTGCCTGTTGTTGTGCATCAAATTCTTGGGGGAAGTGCATTTCTTTATGGTACGTTGCTTGGTTGTTTTGGTTTAGGAGCGATGACAGCTGGCCTTATTAATTCATCGGTACGATATTATTTTCATTCAGAAACAATCATTGCAAGCGCGTTTATTGGTTTTGCTTTTTCCTGCTTTTTTTTAGCAATAAGCCATTCGTTGATTATAAGCCATATTGCCTTATTTCCTGCTGGTTTATGTTGGGTTCTAGCATTATCACTTTTTAATACATCTGTACAACTTTCTACACCACGCTGGGTTGTAGCGCGTGCTGTGGCTTTGTATCAAACCTTCTCTTATGGAGGGATGACTGTTGGAAGCGCAATTTGGGGAGGTCTCGCTGATGGTTATTCTCCAACTATTGCTTTGAGTATTTGTTCCTTTTTCTTAATTCTAGGAGCTCTAGCAGGATTCAAATTTAAAATTCATGAAATTCCTGAAATAGATTTGGCTCCACTTGATCATTTCAGAGAACCGGAACTTTTACTTGATCTAAAAGCAAGAAGTGGTCCAATTATGATTATGATCGATTATCAGATCCATGAAAATGATCTTGAAGAGTTTCTCAAAGTTATGACACGTCGTCGCCATATTCGTTTACGCGATGGTGCGCGTCAATGGGTTCTTTTACGCGATCTTGAAAGGCCTGAATATTGGACAGAAGCATATCATATGCCAACGTGGGTGGATTATTTACGCCATAATCATCGTCGCATAAAAGCAGATGCAGAGGTAAATAAAATTCTACGTCACTTAAATCGTATGCCAAACGGTATAAGAGTACACCGTATGATTGAGCGGCAGACGATACCGCATGCCAGTGAAATGCATTTAAAGCCTTCTGCAGAGCAATTACCTTAAAGGAAAAAGAATCACGTGGGAAATCATAAAAAAGCTGTTTCCTTTTTGTTAAGGTCAAAAAACAATCTTTTTACAAAAGCCTTTTGTGCAAAAAAACATATCAAATTGTGAAAAGTCGCTTAGGTGTAAACAGATTTTTTTCAAGAATACCTATAGCAAGAAGTTGTTCTTTGTAAAGAACACAAACCTCATCTTTATCAAGAGATGCATCATGATGAGAAAGGGATACGACATTGCCCCTCCTGACTCGCAGCGCTTGATGTTCATTAAGAGTATAATGCGTAAGACAATTTAATGCAGCACCTGTTTTAATTAAGATTTTATCAAGTGTTGCAAAGTCTCTTTTTGGGGGCATATCATTGTCATTTGTTGCACTTTTATCTGTTGCTATCATTTTGAGTGCATTCCATGTAATGAGATCATTTTCACAAAAAGGTGCTACTGCAATACGTCTTAAATCAGCAATATGTCCATAACAACCAAGGTTACGTCCCATATCACGTGCTAAAGAACGTACATAGGTTCCTTTTCCGCAGGTTACTTCAAAAATAGAACATTCTTTTGTTGGAGTTTCTATTAATTTAAAAGTCTCTATTTCTACGTAACGTGGTGGAATTTCAACAGTTTCACCTTCACGTGCTAGATCATAAGCACGATTACCAGAAATTTTAATGGCTGAGAATTGTGGAGGTGTTTGTAAAATCATGCCTGTATATTGAGGAAGAAGAGCAAGTATTTCCTCTTGTGTTGGGCGTTTGAGAGATGTCTTGGTTACTTCTCCTTCTAGATCATCTGTTGAGCGTTCTTCTCCCCAAGCAACATGAAAGCGGTAAGTTTTTATGCCTTGCATCACGTAAGGAACGGTTTTAGTTGCCTCACCCAATGCAATGGGTAAAAGACCAGAAGCAAGCGGATCAAGCGTGCCTGCATGCCCAGCTTTTTGAGCATTAAAGAGCCTTTTGATTTGCGCAACAGCTTCTGTTGAGCGCATTCCCTTTGGTTTATCAAATATGACCCAACCAGAAACAGAACGTCCTTTTTTTTTACGTTGCCGTGACATATTTTAATCCTCAATTTTATCACGATGATGAAGATCACGTGCGACCTGAGGCGAGCGGAGCAGGGCATCAATTTTTGAAAAATTATCAAAACTGTTATCAAGCCGAAAACGCAGTTCGGGCATATATTTCATTTGTCGTAATGAATGACTAATTTCTCCACGAATAAAACGGCTATGTTTATTGAGAGTATTTACGACATCAATATGAGATGCGCTTTTAAGAGTGTTGAGAGGAGAAATAAAGCAGGTAGCAATTTTTAAATCTGGTGACATGCGTACTTCAGAGACAGAAATCACAATATTCTCTAAGATATTATCAAGCAGAACACCACGTTGTAGCATATGCGCTACTGCGTGGCGTACTTGCTCTCCTACTCTGAGTTGCCGTTGTGATGGCCCTATATTTTTCATCAAAATTTTATCTTTTCTTTCTTATAACTTTTTTAAAGATCAGTTTATCAAGGATAAAAAGAAGAAGTGTACATAAAATGTGATAATTTTCTCATTTTATAACAGTACACAGTTACAGGATTAATTTTATAATGTGCGATTAATATGTTCAATACGGAAGGTTTCAATGATATCTCCTGCACGTATGTCTTCGTAGTTTTCAAAGGCCATTCCACATTCTTGACCGCTTGACACTTCATTAACTTCATCTTTAAAGCGTTTGAGTGTTTTAAGTTTTCCTTCGTGAATAACAATATTATCACGAATAAGGCGGACACCGGCACCACGTTCTATTTTTCCTTCTGTAACACGACATCCAGCAACTTTTCCGATTTTTGTAATATTAAAGACTTCAAGAATCTCAGCATTACCGAGGAAAGTTTCACGCTGCTCTGGTGAAAGGAGTCCTGACATAGCAGCTTTTATATCATCAACAAGATCATAGATGATATTATAATAGCGAATTTCAATTCCTTGTGTTTTTGCACAATCACGTGCTTGTTTATTAGCACGAACATTAAAGCCGATTACAGCTGAATTAGATGCTTCAGCGAGAGAAATATCACTTTCAGTAATTCCTCCAGCACCAGAATGTACAATGCGTGCACGAACCTCTTCATTTCCAAGCTTTTCTAATGCTGAAGCGATTGCTTCAATTGAACCTTGCACATCTCCTTTAATTATAAGGGGAAACTCTTTAATACCTGTGGTTTGTAATTTGCTCATCATCTGCTCAAGGGAACCACGGGAACCCGTTTGTCGAGCGACAGCTTTATCACGCGCTAATCGTTGACGATATTCAGCAATTTCTCGTGCTTTTGCTTCATGGGTCACAACAGCAAAACGGTCACCAGCTTGTGGTGTTCCTTGCATACCTAAAATTTCAATAGGTGTAGAGGGAACGGCTTCTTTAACATGGCGGCCATGATCGTCAATTAAAGCACGTACACGACCCCATTCATTGCCAGCAACAATAATATCAGAAGGATGTAGTGTACCTTTTTGAACAAGCACTGTAGCAACAGAGCCACGACCTCGATCCAATTTTGCTTCAATGACCACACCTTCCGCAGTTCGCTTTGGATCCGCTTTTAGGTCAAGAATTTCAGCTTGAAGGAGGATCGCTTCAAGAAGTTTGTCAAGATTTTGACCAGTTTTAGCAGAAACTTCAACTTCCAAAGTTTCTCCACCCATGGTTTCAACAAATACTTCATGTTGTAAAAGTTCTGTACGTACTTTTTGTGAATCAGCAGCGGGTTTATCAATTTTATTGATAGCAACAATAATTGGAACACCAGCAGCTTTGGCGTGATTAATTGATTCAATTGTTTGTGGCATTACACTATCATCAGCAGCAACAACCAGAACAGCAATATCTGTTACACGAGCTCCACGAGCACGCATAGCTGTAAAAGCAGCATGACCTGGTGTATCAATAAAAGTAATTTTTTGACCATTTTGCTCTACTTGATAAGCACCAATATGTTGTGTAATACCACCTGCTTCACCAGAAACAACATTCGCTTTTCGAATAGCATCAAGCAGAGAGGTTTTTCCGTGGTCAACATGGCCCATAATTGTTACAACTGGTGGACGTGGCTGCATTTTTTGAGGATTATCAGTTATATTAAAGATGCCTTCCTCTACGTCAGATTCTAAGACACGCTTTACAGTATGACCGAATTCCACTGCGATAAGTTCGGCAACATCGGCATCGATGATATCGCCTGGCTTCATCATTTGTCCCTGTTTCATTAGAAATTTTATCACATCAACGGAGCGTTCAGTCATACGCTGCGCAAGTTCTTGAATGGTAATGGTTTCAGGAAGAATAACTTCGCGAGAAATTTTTTCTCTTGGTTCTTGATTTTGCGCACGTTTAAATTTTTCTTGTCTACGGCGCATGGCAGCCATTGAACGCCCACGTGCACTACCTTCTTCATCCAGAGCACTGTTGAGATTGATTTTTCCACGACGTCGTTCATCAGCACCTTTTATAACTTTAGGTGCACGTACTTCTGACTTAGAAGAATTGGTACGCCGACTATGCCGTTCATTTTCCTTATTTTCATCTGCTTTGCGCTTTTCAAGAGCAGGGGTATTTTTAGGTGTGGTAGGCAGATCTATCGGTTCTATGAGAGAATGATCAGAGGGAAGAGGTGGGGGCGGTACTGGTAGACTGTCTTCTTCTTGATGTTTTTCCATTTCTTGATTTTTTTGCTGCAAACTTTCTTCACGTTCTTTTGCACGTCTTGCTTCTTCTTCAGCTTGTTCACGCATTATTTTTTCTTGGATATGTGCTTCTTCTAACGCGCGAAGCCTTGCTTCCATTTCAGCAGATGAAAGATTGCTCTTAGAGACAGGTTCACTTGGCTTTTTATCTTCAAACCGCGGTTTAGAGCGCTGAGGAGCAACATGTGGTTTTGTAATTGGCTTTTGTGTTTCAGCTTTTTCATCAGGTCGTGTAATTTTACGCCGCTTGGTCTCGACAACCACAGCCTTTGTACGGCCATGGCTAAAGTTTTGTTTAACCGTGCTCGTTTCTAGGACTGATCGCTTTAAGGTCAATGTCCTTTTGACTGTTATTTTGTCGTTATTTTTTTCACTCATTGTATTTCCTTCACGGCTTGTGCCGTCATCTCACCAAGCTTACTGTGCTTGTCATCACGGTAGGCGATCAGTTTGTGTATCGTTTTGAGAAACCCTTCTGCAACTTTACTGTTTAATAAGGCAGCGTGCATTACAGGATTAGTACCAAAAGCCATACGCATTTCATCACTTGTAAATAAAGATATAGTTTTTATATTCCTATTTGTCTGCTGTTGTACTTTATGAATAGCTTGTAAAATTTTTCGTTTCCCATCTTCTGTAGTTTCTTTGGCATGGAGCACGAGAAGGACGTGATCAGAGCGAATAGCTGCATCAACTTTTGTTGCTCCCGTGACAATTGCCCCTGCTTTTCGCGCCATGGAGAGGCTTCCAAGAGCAGCATTTAGCAGAAGTCTATCAACAATATGCGCAAGATTTGGCGCAACCTCAACATCTGTTTTAAAATTTTTATGAAAAGCTTTTAATTTGACTGCTTTTTCAATAGCACAATGGCGGGCTGAAACCCAAACACCACGTCCAGGCAAATTGGCTTTAATATCAGGGACAATTTGATTATTAGGACCAATAACAAAACGGATCAGCATTTTTGCTGAAGCATTTTTTCTTGTCACAATGCAGGTCCGTTCATTCATTTAAAGTGTATCCACATCCAAATTATCTATTTTTTTATCTTCTACAGAATTTTCATTTTCTATAGGATTTTCTGTAACAAGATCCGCTTGATCTATCCAGCCCACTTGCACACGTGCTGCTAAAATCATAGCTTCTGCATCAGCACGTGTAATATCAAATGGAGTTAGAATACCAGCAAAATTTTGTGTTTGTCCTTCCTTGCGTTCTCTCCAGCCAGCCAAATCATCAATAGCATAACCCGCAAAATCTTCTATTGTTTTCACTCCATCTTTACCAATAGCAACCAACATAGCACTTGTCATTCCAGGAAGTGTACGCAATTCATCACAGACACCGAGCTCTTTACGCTTTTTATCCAGCTCTTTTTCTTTATGTTCAAGATACTCCCGTGCACGGCTTTGGATTTCAGCAGCAGTTTCATGATCGAAACCATCAATAGAAGCGATTTCTTCAAGAGCAATATAGGCAATTTCTTCAATGGAAGAAAAGCCTTCTGATGCCATAACTTGCCCGATCATTTCGTCAACATCTAAGGATTCCATGAACATTTTGCTGCGCTCATTAAATTCTTTTTGACGATTTTCAGATTCTTCTTGTTCTGTTAAAATATCAATATTCCATCCTGTTAATTGTGAAGCTAAACGAACATTTTGTCCACGCCGTCCAATTGCAAGACTAAGTTGATCATCAGGCACGACGACTTCGATACGTTCTGCCTCTTCATCTAGAACGACTTTAGAAACTTCGGCAGGTTGTAATGCATTAACGATAAATGTTGCAGCATCTGGTGACCAAGGAATAATGTCAATTTTTTCACCTTGTAATTCTGTTACAACAGCTTGTACACGACTTCCTCGCATTCCTACACATGCACCCACAGGATCAATAGAGCCATCACGTGAAACAACGGCAATTTTTGCACGTGAACCTGGATCACGAGCAACGGATTTAATTTCTATAATACCATCATAGATTTCGGGGACTTCCATGGTAAAAAGTTTTACCATAAATTGAGGATGTGTGCGTGAAAGAAAAATTTGTGGACCGCGTGATTCACGATGCACATCATTGACAAAAGCACGAATACGATCACCATAACGGAAGGATTCACGCGGAATTAATTCATCGCGGCGTACAATAGCTTCACCTCGTCCTAGATCAACGATAATATTACCATATTCTACACGTTTTACTGTACCGGAAATAATTTCACCAACTTTGTTTTTAAATTCTTCATATTGTTGGTCACGTTCTGCATCGCGCACCTTTTGTACAATCACTTGTTTAGCAGATTGCGCTGCGATACGCCCAAAGTTCATAGGAGGTAAAGGGTCAGCAAAAAAATCACCAATTTTTGCATCTGCTTGACGTTTAAGTGCATCAGATAAGGTAATTTCAGTTGTATAATCTTCCAAAACATCAACAATTTTGAGCAGGCGCTGTAATTTAATTTCACCTGTTTTTGAATTAATTTCAGCACGTATATTTGTTTCTTGACCATAACGAGAACGCGCCGCTTTCTGAATAGCATCAGCCATTGCAGAAATGACAATTTCACGATCAATTGACTTTTCACGTGCAACAGCATCTGCAATTTGCAGAATTTCAAGCCTGTTAGCGCTTGTAGCCATCGCTTTTCTCCTTTTTTATGCCACACGATAGGCATTAATTCCAGTGATATGAATTCTTATAATTTTATATTTTTTTTGAAATGTTAGAATGTTCTCCAAGAATAAGTTGTTGACTTAAATCTTTATCTTTTTTCAAAGCTTCATGAATAAGTTCATCGGTAAGAACCAAATGGGCATTGGTTATATTACAAAAGGGTATAGAGACACATATAGCTTCTCCATGAGCAGTTTTATCAGTATTCAAAGTAAAGCCATCTTGAGTGATATTTGTCAGTATTCCACGAAATTTTCGGCGCCCATCAATAGTGATTTTTGTTTCAATTTTTGCAACATGTCCCTGCCAATGAAAAAAATCAGATTTTCTTACCAATGGACGATCAATTCCAGGAGATGAGACCTCTAAATGATATTTGCGTTCAATAACATTTTGTACATCAAGAAGGGGGGAAACCGTTCGACTTATAGTTTCGCAATCTTCTATTGTCATAGAACCATCAGCACGTTCAGCCATAATCTGAAGCGTTAAACCATTTTGCCCAAGGAGTTTCACGCGAACCAAACGAAAACCCAATGGTGTAAGCAATGGTGTAATGAGAGCAGCAATTTGTGCTTCAGTGCCATCTTCTTCAAAAAGACGCGGCTCATTAATATCACTTATTTTTTCCATTGCACCCATACATTTTATCCATTTTATGATATTAAAAAAGAGCGGGTCCACATGGCCCACTCTTCACCATAAGATCAAGAATGTATCTATTGATACTCTTAAATTCACAATTTTTCAAGTTTTTTATAAGAAAAGCATTTTATCATCTATATTTTGATGAAAGTAAGATAGGTAGGTATCCGCTCTTCACGTAAAGCTTTCGCTTCATAGCGGGTTCCTGACCATAATGGATAAGGAGTCTTCCAGTCCTTAGGTTTTTCTGCTTCCCATTCAAAATTATTATGGTGTATACAATGGTAGAGAGTCCAATTGACATAACTATCAATATCACTGGCAAAACGGAATTTTTTGCCTTTTTTAAGAACGCGAGCAAAACGGTTGAGATTTTTCATATTGATAAAGCGTCGTTTCCAATGCTTTTTTTTAGGCCACGGATCGGGATAAAAGAGGTCTATTCCATCAAGTGAAGCACTGGGAAGCCAATCAAGGAGGTTTGTAGCATCATCATTATAAAGACGAAGGTGACTTTGATGGTGTTTACATTGTTCAAGAGACATTAATATTTTTGCTATACCATTGATAAAAGGCTCGATACCGATAAAACCAGTTTGTGGAAAATGTTCCATTTCGTGGAGCAAATGTTCACCTCCGCCAAAGCCAATTTCAAGCCGAACTTCTTTCACTCTACTAGAAAATAAAGATGTGAGATCTAAAGGGGGACGATTATTTAAATCAATGTTAAGAGCTGGAAGAAGCTTTTCTATACGTGCAAGCTGATTTTTTCGTAGCCGTTTTCCTTGTCGGCGACCAAAAAAGGCTTCACTTATACGTAGTTTATGATCAATCATGATACTGTAATCATTTTTTGAAGTGTTTCAACCAGATCAGTTTTTTCCCATGAAAATGAACCATCCTGCTTTGGCTTACGTCCAAAATGACCATAGGCAGCTGTTTTTGTATAAATAGGTTTATTGAGATTAAGATGTTTTCGGATACCTGTCGGTGAAAGATCCATTATTTTACGAATAGCTGCTTCAATAATATTTTCATCAACTTTCCCTGTTCCATGAAGATTAAGATAAATGGATAAGGGTTGTGCAATACCAATTGCATAGGAGAGTTGAATGGTGCATCGTTCTGCTAAGTTAGCTGCAACAATATTCTTAGCTAGATAACGTGCAGCATAGGCTGCTGAACGATCAACTTTTGTTGTGTCTTTTCCTGAAAATGCTCCTCCGCCATGAGGTGCTGCTCCTCCATAAGTATCAACAATAATTTTACGTCCTGTTAGCCCAGCATCGCTTTGAGGACCACCAATAACAAATTTTCCTGTTGGATTAATATACCAATGACATTGAGCGGAAATAGGAATATCGTGCAAAGCTTGGCGAATATAAGGTTCAACTACTGTGCGAACTTTATCGGAATTCCAACTTTCATCCAGATGCTGTGTTGAAAGAACGATGGATGTTACCTCTATAGGTTTTCCATTTTTATAGCGTATTGTAATCTGGCTTTTAGCGTCTGGTCCTAATTTTCCGGTTTCTCCTTCTCCTTTATGGCGGGCTGCTGCAAGAAGTTTTAGAATCTTATGTGCATAATAAATTGGTGCTGGCATAAGGTCTGGTGTTTCGCGGCAAGCATATCCAAACATAATGCCCTGATCACCTGCTCCTTCTTCGCCGTGTCGATCCATAGCATTATCAACTCCGCGTGCAATATCTGTTGATTGAGGACGTAAAAGAACATCAATTTTGACAGTCTTCCAATGGAAACCTATTTGTTCATAACCAATTGCACGAATAGCACGACGTGCTGCTGCACGAAAACGCGCAGGATTAATGAATGGACAGCCAGTTCCATCATAGACAAATTCCCTATTTTTGTTTCTTTTTAAGAGTGTATCAGGAACACGCACTTCCCCAGCGATAACAACACGATTTACACTGACGAGAGTTTCACAAGCTACACGTACTAACCATGGATCTGTACCAGTTTTTTGAGCTTCTCTATAGACCATATCAACAATTTCATCGGAAATACGATCGCAAATCTTATCAGGATGTCCTTCCGATACCGACTCACTAGTAAAAAAATAATCTTGATGCGGCATAAGAACTCCTTCAAAAAGAAAACCAGTATTTAACTAATGTTTTCTAAAATCGTCACTCTTTGCCATTCCCATGGCAAATCGTCAATATTGATTGATATGGTAAAAACGAAAAGCTATAATTTTTATTTTAGAACTTGTCTGTCAAATCTTCCTCAGAAAGAGCTTTTGCCAAATCAATAATTTTTCGACGCACTTTAGCATCAGAAATATTTGTGAAAGCACGCATGAGCTGTATTCCTTCACTGCTTGAGCAAAAGTCCATAAAATCGCTGTCACTTTCAGCAAAACCGTCTACTTGTTGGGAGGCAAGACCTTTATCAAAAAAGTAGGAAACGGGTACATCCATAATTTCCGCAATCGCTTGAAGACGGCTTGCACCAATACGGTTTGTACCTTTTTCATATTTTTGGATTTGCTGGAATGTAATACCTAATTTTTCACCTAGTTTTTCTTGGGTAAGTCCTAAAATATTACGACGTAAACGAATACGAGTTCCGACATAGATATCTATAGGATCAGGTTTTTTTCTAGTTTCGGTCATAATGCAACTCTTTATTTCCAGCACTTTACTTCTAAACCAACATCACTTTTACTATGAGGTTGGTTTATCATATAATTAAAATAATATGTAATAATTTTTCCCAAGGTTACTGGTACGCGCAACATAATACTATACATGGGCATGTGATTATTTAAGCTGTTTTGTAGACCCAAAAACAGCATAACACAATAGCATAAGAATAAATAAGATAAAAGTAGAGAATATTCTCCACTTATTGCTCCATAAAGGGGTAATAGGTAATGGAATTTGCGCATCAATAATACCAACAACATTTTGCTGGAGAGCTACAACGATTCGTCCATAAGAATCAATGATAGCTGATATGCCATTATTGGCTGCACGTATAAGGGGAATTCCCATTTCAACGGCACGAAGCTGTGCTTGTTGAAGATGTTGGTATGGTCCAGGTGTTACGCCAAACCATGCATCATTTGTAACATTAATGATTGCTTGAGGAGAGGGACCTTCAAAAGTCATTTCATTAGGGAATATAACTTCATAACAAATCAATGGAAGATAGGAAAATCCATTTGGCAGGACGACAGTTTTACGCACACTAGCGGCGCTATATCCACCAATATTGTCAGCAAGAATATGTAACCCAATTTTTTTTAATAAAGTCTGATAGGGAAGATACTCCCCAAAAGGAACTAAGTGGGTCTTATCAGAAGTATTTAAAATATGACCTTGTGCATTAATGGCTGCAATAGTATTAAAATATTGTGTTTGTTCATGAGAAGAATCGTGCACAGCACGTATCGCACCAATAATCGCCCATTGTTTGGGTTTGAGCAGGGAAGCAATACGCATTGTTATGTTAGAGTTGTCATAGAGCAGGTAAGGAATGGATGCTTCAGGCCATATGATAAAGTCAGGTTCTGGGTTTTGGTTTGTTATTGGTGTTGCACTCAGATGCATATGCGTTGCAAAAATAGTTTTTTGTACTGTATCATCTAATTTTATGTTTTGTGGGATAGAAGGCTGAACAATGCGCACCCAATAGCGACTTTTATGTTCATTGATTACACTAGGTATACTATTGAGACGATAAAATCCAAAACCACTATGCAGAAGTATTAGTGATAAGCAAAGAAAAAGTGCAGTTTTCTTTTTTTCATCTGTTAATAAAACAGTAGGTAAACTGTAGACTAAGACCGCAAGAATATTCATGCCGTAAAGCCCGACAATTGCATCAGATTGCATGAGCATAGGTACTGGCATAGCTGTATACCCAAGAGCATTCCATGGAAAACCTGTGAAAAGGAGTGCACGTAAGCATTCTGCTAATCCTAGTGCAAAGGCTAGAATAAAAAAGCGCGCTATTCCTTTTGTCCATAACAACCCTACAAGAAATCCAGCCAAAAACCAATAAAAAGAAAGATAAAGAGGAGGACCCAAAATAGCAAATGGTACCGCCCAGCCAAAAGAGACAGGGTCCGTCAATAAAGCATTGCATAGCCACCAAAGGCTACAAATAAAATAACTAAAGCCAAAGTTTCCACAACTGAAAGCGTAGATTAAAAAACGCTTTTTAGTGTTTTGAATGCTATTTATTGTATCAAGTAAAACAATGAAAACAGGGAAGGTGAAAAAACAAAGAGGTGTCAAATAAAAAGGTGGAAGCGCAAGGGATGTGAATGCACCACATAAAAACACCCACATTTGTCGTTTCCAGCCGGTAACAGAAGACAAGAAGAGTGATATATGACTTAAAAATGTGAGATTATTTTTCAGAGAGGGCATTTTTCTCAAAATTTTCATTTTTTGGAATGCGAAAAATGCGCAATCTCTTAATCCGACGTTTATCTGCTTCTAAAATGCGGAATCGATAGCCAGGTACTGCTTCAATGATTTCACCTTTTGCAGGAATACGATCAAGAATGGAGACAATTAAACCACCAATAGTATCGACTTCATCACCATATTCTCCGACAATAAAATCAGGACCAAGAGCTTTTTCTACATCTTCTAGTTCGGTTTTTGCGTCAACAAGCCATTTATTATTGGGTTCACGTACGATAGCATTATCGACATTATCATGTTCGTCTTCAATATCTCCAACGACCAATTCGACGATATCTTCCATAGAAACTAAACCATCTGTTCCTCCATGCTCATCAATGACTAAAGCCATTTGTGTTCGTGTGGTTTGCATTCTTGTTAATAATTTACTTGCTAGCATGGATCCAGGCACAAAAAGAACTGTTCGAATCAGCCCCAATTCACCAATTGGGGTATATAAGTCTGCATGATTTATCTGGAGCAAATCGGGCTTTTGTGTTGTTTGAACAGATTGTATAATGAAGCGTGTCATGTAGTTAAGGATATCGCGGATATGAATCATTCCCCTAGGATCATCTAAGGTTTCAGCATAAACAGGTATGCGAGAGTGCCCAATTTTTGCAAAACAATTAAGGGCTTCTCCAAGAGGAGTATTGATTTCCAATGCTTCGATTTCAGAACGTGGAATCATAACATCATCAATACGCGCTTCACGCAAGTGTAAGATATTATGGAGCATAGTACGTTCTTCAGGTGAAAAGGGAGCTGTATCTTTTTCATGATCAGCAGTGAGTGCAACAGTAAGGTCATCACGTAGTGATGTAGAATTGCGCCCACGTAAGAATGAAAATAAGTGATTTATCAAGGAACATCTTTCTGTAGGATTTTCCTGTTGAGAAGAATACTTTTCAATATTAGAAGATGTTTGACCGTTATTTTGCGTATTTACTTTATTTGTCATGGTTTTGAAATCTTCTAAATTTTCTTTATAATACAAGATACTTTATAGTATGTTTGTGATATATATTTTTAAAATTAATTTCTATCATTTTTTAAAAATTCCGCATACGGATCCTGTATGAAAAGCTTTCGAAGAATTTCTCTTTCGAGTTCTTCCATGTGGTATGCTTCATCATCTGTTTCATGATTATACCCCAATAAATGGAGGATACCATGAATAATCATATGTGTTAAATGATCTTGGAATTTTTTTCCTTCTTTCTTTGCTTCAAGAACAACAGTTTCTCGTGCAATAACAATATCACCCAGCATAGGGCCAGGAGGATCTCCAGCTTTAAGAGGAAAAGCAGGAAAGGATAACACATTAGTGGGTTTATTTTTACCTCGCCATTGTGCATTAATCTGGGTCATATGTTTATCATCTGTAAAAAGCAAGCTAATTTCACTTACAACATTTTCTAATGAAACATGACGCATCGTTTCTATTAATGCTTTTTCAGTGATGTTATAAAGCATTTTCTCCTCACTCCACCCAGTGCTTTGAACAGTTATATCAATAGTAATCATGATGAATCAAATTTATTTTTTGAGATATTGTATGAGAGGGACATTTCTTCGTTCTGTACTCTAGAATCATGATCATAAGCACGTACAATAGCGGCAACAAGAGGATGACGTACAACATCTCTTTCATTAAAGCGAACAATTGCGATATTGTCTACGTGTGAAAGAATGCGAATTGCTTCAATTAAACCAGACTTCTGTTTTTCAGGCAAATCAATTTGGCTTATATCACCGGTAACAATCATGCGCGTTCCTTCTCCCAGACGCGTGAGAAACATTTTCATTTGCATGGGTGTAGTATTTTGCGCTTCATCAAGAATAACCGCAGCATGAGAAAGTGTTCGACCACGCATAAAAGCAAGAGGAGCAATTTCTATGACACCAGAAGCTAAAATACGTTCTACTTTTTCAATGGGCATCATATCATAGAGGGCATCATAAAGTGGTCGTAAATATGGATCGACTTTTTCTTTGAGATCGCCAGGAAGGAAACCAAGATGTTCTCCCGCTTCAACGGCAGGACGTGAAAGAATAATTCGTTCAATGATGCCACGCTCTAAAAGCATAGCAGCATGAGCAACAGCAAGATATGTTTTACCTGTTCCTGCTGGCCCTATACCAAAAACAAGTTCATTATTTTCCATTGCGTGTATGTAAATATCTTGTGTAGGAGTGCGAGCATGGATTGTTTTTTTATGGGTACTCAACTGCGCGGGTATAGGTTTTGTTGTGGATTTGCGTGTTTTTGGTGCATCTTGCTGTTTTTGCGTTAAACTTACCATAGCAATCGCTCCTTCTATATCTGATAAAGTGAGCTCTTGATGTACTGTAGCGTATTTATAAAGTTGCTGTAATATATATTGTGCATGTTTTATAGCAGTTGTTTTTCCATAAATTAAAACTTCATTACTGCGTGGATAAATATGAATTTTGAGTCTTTTTTCGATATAAGTAAGATTTTCGTTGAACTTGCCAAAGACTGTTTTTGCATATTTGTTATCTTCAAAAATAATGACAACATGATCAACATCTGAAGCTCTTTCTTTCCCTGAAAGATCAGTATTTTCAGGAAAGGCATTTATTTTTTTCTTAATATGTTTTAATTTTTCGGCTGAAACTTTCACTTATTCTCCCGTATTGAGCAAGTATTAACAGTCTTTTTGAGTAAATTTTTAAAAAGTAATATATATTTTATAAAGTGTATGTTTGAAGTATAATCATTTCTTTCAAAGGAAAAATAATTTTCTGAAACATATGTTTTAAATTAGCCATCAAAGATATATTTATGCGTTTGCTATTTCACCAACAAAGCTGTTTGAGCCTGCATTTTTAATATGAATTGCCATAACAGTTCCAGTAGAAGCTTCTGTATTCACAACAACAGGTAAAAGCCAAGGTGAACGACCAATCATTTGCCCAGAGTGACGGCCGACTTTTTCAATGAGAACATCGGTTGTTTGTCCAATTTTAGAACGCAGAAACGCATTTTGTTGTTCCAAGAGAAGAACTTGTAAATGTTGAAGGCGGGCATCTTTTACAGCTTCATCAACATGATTTTTCATTGTTGCACCAACTGTTCCAGGTCGAGGTGAATACTTAAAAGAATAGGCTGCACTATATTGCACTTGTTTAATAAGCTTAATGGTTTCTTCAAAATCTTCATCTGTTTCCCCTGGAAATCCTACAATAAAGTCGCCTGAAAAAGCAATGTCAGGTCGTGCTGTCCGGATTTTTTCTATAAGATGAAGATAATGAGTACTTTTGTGTTGGCGATTCATTGCTTTTAAGATGCGATCTGAACCTGATTGGACAGGAAGATGTAGATAAGGCATCAATATATCAAGGTCTCGGTGTGCTGCGATAAGGCTGTCATCCATATCACGTGGATGGCTAGTTGTATAACGCAAGCGCTTTAAACCATCTAGTTTTGCCAGATGATGAAGAAGATCGCCAAGACGCCAAGTTTTACCATTTACATTTTGACCATGCCAGCCATTTACATTTTGTCCAAGCAGGGTAATTTCTTTAACACCAGCATCAATAAGTTGTTTAGCTTCCTCAGTAATTTGCTCAACAGATCGCGATATTTCCGCACCACGTGTGTAAGGAACAACACAAAAGGTACAAAATTTATCACAGCCTTCCTGTACCGTTAAAAATGCACTGACACCTCGTTTTCTTACAGTACGTTTATTATGGGGTGGTAAGTGAGCAAATTTATCTTCAACAGCATAGTCTGTTTCGATAACTTTTTTCCCTTGTTTGGCTTTTTCTAACAAGTCTGGCAAGCGATGATACATTTGCGGACCAATAACAAGATCCACTATTGGTGCACGGCGTAAAATTTCACTTCCTTCGGCTTGTGCAACACAACCAGTTACACCAACCATGAGAGGTTTATCAGGGGTTCTTTCTTGACGCATTACGCGCAAGCGTCCCAAATCAGAATAGAGCTTTTCTGCTGCCTTTTCACGAATATGACAGGTATTAACAAGAATAAGGTCTGCATCATTAGGGGTTTGTGTCGTAACATAACCTTGTGCATTGAGGCTATCAGTCATTCGTTGGCTGTCATAAACATTCATTTGACATCCATAAGTTTTTATAAAAACCTTTTTAGGAGCAACTGGGGGTATATTTTTAGGATTTTCTTTATTCATAGCGCATGTCTAAATGTTTTTTATACAAATCTCAATCTATTTGCTTAAAAGTTTTTTGCATAACGATTGCATTTCCGTGGCTATTTGGGGATTGATAATAGGCAAGACGTTTAGAAATTTTTTGAAATTCAAAACGTTTATAAAGATTTAAAGCGGAAAAATTTGTTTCTTCTACCTCCAGAAAAAGTTTTATAGCGCGTTCATGATGAAGATAGCGAAGCATATTATCGATAAGTAAGGTACCAATTCCTTGTCGACGAAAATGAGGATGGACGGCAATCGTGATGATTTCTGCTTCATCAAGAATAAGACGGCAGAGGCAAAAGCCTAAAATTTTATGAGGTTGATCAATAAGAGTAGCTTTATATCCAAAAATAGAGCGATCTTGTAAAAAATGATCAAAAGTTTGTTTTTCCCAAGCAGGGATAAAACAATGTTGATGAATTTTATAAAGGGAAGTGCTATCACCAATTTGTAGTGGAGCAACCCAAAAATATTTTTTTGTTAATGAAAATCCAGCCATTATTTCTGTCGAGGTAAAGCAAAATTGGTTTGTTGTTTTGCATCAGCATTACGTAAATAAAGTGGACGAGGGCGATCTTGTGGTTGTTTATTTGCAGCAAGATAAGCATAACATAAAATATCAGCTGCCTCACATAAAGTTGGGTCTCGTATAATTTCTTTGTTTACTTTGTTATGTTTCATATACATTGTGACAATATCAGCTGCCGGACCAGTAAGTTGTGTTTGTTGTGGTAAATCTTTAATGATCTGTTCAATTGTTTTTAAGCCTGGTGTTCCTAAAGGTGTAAGATCTTTATTAAAATTTTGATGATAGAAACCCTCCCTTCCAGCTTCCATGACAACAGAGATTGTTGAAGCAGTATTTGTCTTTCTTATTTGTGCTGCCAATGCTTCCAATGCACTGACTCCAACAGCAGGTATTTTTAGTGCTAGCGATAAAGCCCTTGCTGTTGAAACACCTACACGCACGCCAGTGAAGGATCCTGGTCCAATATTGACAGCAATCCGATTAACTTGATCAAGAGTAATATTGGTTTGTGCCGTTATTTTTGCGATATATCCAATAAGTTTTTCCGCATGTCCTTTGTTCATATGTTCACTAAGACGTGCAATAACAGATTTGTGATGAACAAGTGCAACAGCACAATAGATTGAAGCAGTGTCTATGGCAAGGATAAGCATAAAAATACTCTCTTTAAATATATAATAAACAAAAAGTTAATATTGCTGTTTCATGTTGTCTATTTTGATTTTTATAATTTGCAAAATAAATAGGCAACATACTTTTTGGAAGTGTGTTTATGAAAGGGCATTAATATGCAATTTATTCTTGGATCTATATATAAAAGATCATTTCTAAAAACAGAATAAATTATTGCGTAGAATGCAATTTTTTCTTTATTTAATACAGAAAGACTTGATGAAATCATTGTATTTATTCAACAGCACATCTTGTAAAAACACTTAAAAGAGCAAAAACATAAAACCAGATTTGTTGTTTTACCATAGGATATGCTCCAGTGTTTTTTGTGAAAAAATGCATTGAATTAAGAGTATATAAAACAGATCTATCAGCATCGTTTTTTGGGTGAATGATCTATTCCAATATTACTCTATTGAGAGACCAGACAATGATATATCAAAATGCTAGGCTAACGAAAGAAAATCTATAATTGATTGGGTTATTGAAGCCAAGGTGTATATAATTTTTATGTCATATCAATAGGAAACTTTTAAAATGCTGATTGTTTTTTTATGAAGAGATTTCCACTATATTATAAGTTCTTTGAAAAGTGTACAAAATTCCTTTAAAAGGCTTAAATATTTTTATGCAAGCTTTTTTTATAATGTTATACGACTGAAATCATTTAATTTTATCATGATGAGGCTACAAGCTCCAAGAATGAGTATAGAGCAAGTTGAAGCCAAAATAACCCGCCATCCTGCTTTTTTTAATGAACGGATATCAACATTTAATCCTAATGCAGCCATTGAAATAACAGTAAATAACTGGGCGATAAATTTGATAGGATTGAGAGCCGTTTGAGGAATAAGTCCACTTGAACGGACAAGCATCATTATAATAAAACCAATAATAAACCATGGAATAAGGGTATGTAAACGAAAGTGCGTTTGTGACGAGCGACGATAGATGATAGATAGAGTAAAAATAACAGGACCTAACATGAGAACTCGTACCAATTTGATAATTGTTGCAATTTGAACACTGACAAAAGAGACAGATGCTGTTGCCGCTAAAACTTGTGGTACAGCATAAACGACCATGCCTGCTAATACACCATATTGGCTAAATGATAATTTCAAAAGTGGGTGCAAAAAAGGGAGACCTAAAATAATAAGGACCCCTAAAAGAGCAGTAAAAGCAATTGATGCGGCAATATCTTCATGCTTGGCATGGATGACTGGTGCAGTTGCAACAATGGCTGAGTTACCACAAATAGCATTACCACAAGCGACGAGCATCGCTAAATTTTTAGAAAGCCCGAAGAGCCGTCCAATAACAAAACTTAGAAGGATTGTTATAAAGATAATAAATACAATACTTGCAAGTAAACTCCAACCGGCGGAAAGAACAGCATGGATGCTAATGCTTGCACCTAAAAGAACAATAGCAATTTCGAGAAGTGTTTTTGCACAAAAGGTTATACCCTTTTGAAAATATGTTGGCAGAGTAAAACAACAACGTGTAATGGATCCTAAGAGGATTGCTAAAACAAGACTTTCAAGCCACGTCTCTGAGAAAAGTTGTTTTTCTAGGACTTCCAAACCATAGGCTAAAGCAGAGATAAGCACACATATGAGGATACCTGGAGCCCAATTATTAAGAAATGAAAGTTTTCGCTTAAGCACTTTAATATTTCCTCCCTCAAAAGAAATAAATAATAGAAAAACAAGATTTAAAGATTTGTTCTTGCTTGTAAAGCTGCTGTTAAAGTTCCATCATCAAGATAATCCAGTTCACCTCCTACAGGAACCCCATGTGCAAGTCGCGTAATTTTAACTGAAAAATTGGAGAGTTGATCAGTGATATAATGCGCTGTTGTTTGTCCTTCAACGGTGGCATTGACAGCTAAAATAACTTCTGTAATTGTACCTTTTATAACGCGTTGTATTAAGGAAGCGATATTGAGTTCATCAGGCCCTATTCCATCTAAAGGAGAAAGGCGCCCACCTAATATATGATAACGCGCCTCTAAAGCTCTTGCACGTTCAAGAGCCCAAAGATCGGCAATATCTTCGACCACAATAATTGTTGTATCATCACGGCGTGGATCTGTACAAATTGAACACGGGTTCGTTGTATCTACATTTCCGCAAACAGAACAAACACAGACTTTATCTATAGCTTCTTGTATTGCTGCTCCTAAAGGCTCCAGTAATGTTTCTTTCTTTTTGATAAGATGAAGTGCGGCACGACGTGCTGAACGTGGGCCAAAGCCCGGTAATCGCGCAAGAATCTGAATAAGGCGCTCAATTTCAGGACCTGCAATGTGTTTAGACATTTTTTGTTCCACAAGGAAGAGATAAGATCTAATTCATTAGAAAGGAAGCTTAAAATTTGGTGGGAGTGGTAGCCCTGCTGTCATACTTTTAGTTTTTTCTTCCATAGCTATTTCAATTTTTGTCCTCGCCTCATTATAGGCCGCCATAATTAGATCTTCAAGAATTTCAGTTTCTTCAGGTTTGAGTAAGGAAGGATCAATTTCGATTGCTGTTATGATATTTTTTCCATTTAAAGTGACACTGACAAGCCCGCCACCAGCGGTACCAATTACTTGTAGATTTGCCATTTCTTCTTGAATCTTCTGCATTTTTTCTTGCATTTCTTTGGCTTTTTTCATCATACTCATCATATCACGCATTGGAAGAGGTATCCTTATTCATCATTGATATTATCTTTATGTTTAAAGGTATTGGGGAGTAAATCAAGATCGTTTTCTTGATTATTTAGGCGAATATCGACAATTTTTGCTTCAGGAAAGTGGTTGAGAATTTTAGCGATATCAGGATCAGCTTCTGCATTGGAAAAAAGTGTTTTTTGAACGGCCATACTTTCTTCCTGTAAAGTTGGTCCTCCTCCTTCATTGACAAAGGTGACAGACAAGTGCTTTTTTGTCCATTGAGATAACATTTTTTTTATATCATGCGCGACTGAAAAGGGGGCAGCTTCAGAAATCCTTAAAGTGATATGTCCTGGTTCAAAGGAAACAGGGTGAACGAATTCTTTAATAAGCAGTTTAAAATGGATATCATTATGCTGTTCTGCTAATTTAATAATATCGTGTAATGAGTTAATAATAATAGTTTTTTCTCTAGAATGTTTTTCTGCTTTTTGTATGGAAACGAGCGGTAAATTTTTAATCTCTTCAGAAGAGGAAACAGATTGAGAAGTTTCAAGAATTTCTGTTTTTTCAAGAGAAGGAGTATTTTGCGGTTTTTGAATCTTCAGTGATTGTTGTGCGTGTAAAGAGTTATCTAATTGGTTTTCTAAGGATGTTTGAAAATTTGGAGATACTTGAGAGTTTGGTTGGTTTGTTGATAGGTTTGCAATATGTTCTGAAGAATGGGTAGTTGTGACGTTTATTGTATTATTTACATGAGTGGGATCTTGATGAGAAGAACTTGGAACGATTGTGAGAGGTGTTGTCTCTTGTGAAAGCTTTTTTAAAGCTTCATCAAGGGTGGGGAGGTTAGCAGTATGAGTAAGACGAATGATCAGCATTTCAGCTGCTTGAAGTGGCTGTGCAGTTTGGCCAACTTCCTGTAAGCCTTTGAGTAACATTTGCCAGTTTCTGGACAGTACGGGAATAGAAAGTTTTTTTGAAAAATCTAAGCTTCTTAAACTCTGATCTTCAGTTAGTGAGAAATCTTCTACAATTTCTGGTGTAAAACGTAAACGTGTTACGAGATGATTAAAATCGGCCAATTCTGTTAGTATCGTGAAAGGATCAGCACCTGAATCATATTGGCTACGTAATTCATGCAAAGCACTGACAACATTACCTTTCATGATAAATTCAAAGAGGTCAATAATACGAGCTTGATCAGCTAATCCAAGCATGGTACGCATAGCACAAGCACTTACATTTCCATTGCTATGCGCGATCGCTTGATCAAAAATGGACAATGCATCGCGCACAGAACCTTCAGCAGCGCGAGCAATCATAGAGAGTGCTTGATCTTCTACTTCTACATCTTCAAGTTTTGCAATTTTGCGCAAATGCGTAGTCAAGGTTTTTGATTCGATACGTCGTAGATCAAAACGCTGACAACGTGACAGAATTGTAATAGGAACTTTGCGAATTTCTGTCGTTGCAAAAATGAATTTTACATGTGGCGGCGGTTCTTCAAGTGTTTTCAACAAACCGTTAAAAGCTTGCGTTGAAAGCATATGCACTTCATCAATAATATAAACTTTATAACGTGCGGAAACAGGGCGATAACGTATTTGCTCAATAATTTCACGAATATCATCAATACCTGTATGGGAAGCTGCATCCATTTCTATAACATCGATGTGGCGGCCTTCAATAATTTGTGTGCAATGTTCTCCTAGTTTATTTAATGCGGTTGTTGGTTGGTCAATATCTTTTGTTTTATAATTAAGCGCACGTGCCAAAATACGTGCTGTTGTTGTTTTACCTACTCCGCGAATTCCTGTGAGTATCCATGCTTGTGCGATACGTCCTTTTTCAAAGGCATTCGTGAGGGTACGCACCATTGCTTCTTGACCAATGAGATCAGAAAAGTTTTGAGGTCGATATTTGCGAGCAAGAACGCGATAGGCTGTCTCTACCGGCATATTTTCCATAGATGCTTCCAATTTCGAAATTCTCTTATGCGCATGGAAAGAATTACAAATTAATATTGCACTCTCATATAAAAGAATTTTTTCTTAATCAATTTATTTTTTAAAAGACAAGATTACGCGCTTAAAGACAGCTGAATCCTTTTATTTGCTACATACGCAACGTCGCTTTGAAAATTAAAGATACTCTTCTGAAAATGATAAAAATCTCTTCAGTAAGAGAGGAGGCTGGTACAGTGACCCGTACCAGAACTCGTTGGGGCTGCTTCTTTCCAGACCTGACCCGGTTGGCGAGCAGTTCGTCCACCACCAACCTCCCGCATTTAATATGGTCGATTTAAAATCAAAAATCAAGCTTAGAAACGAACGATAGTGTATAAACAACCAAACACTTTTCCGCTAAATTTAATTTATTCTATTATGGCTAACCAATAGGTTGAGAATTTATCAATTTTGAGTGGGTACAAACAAAATATAACGTAAAAAAGCGGCTCATTGGCTTAAATTATAGAGTATATTCTTTGTTCAAGAATGACATTAATGATGAAAATACAAAGCAACTTAATTTACCAAAGTATAAAATACACATTAAAAATAGAGCATCGTAGAGTATTCAGTACACTTTAAAAAAGGCTTATGAGAATACTTGAATAAGTCTACACAAAGATTGAGATGATACAGAAATATAATTAATCATAATCTCCCGTATCACAATTTTTTCCAATAACTTTTTCCTGTGTAATATTTTTAAAAATATAATATCCTGATGAAGGGAAGCAGATATGAAGAGATTTTACATTTTTTAGTATAAAGGTCTTATTTTCTTTATCATGGATTATTTTATTGTCATCATCAGCTGTAATTTTTAATTTATTTAAATCAGCAAGGTTAGAGTATGATAAAGTAAAGGATACTTTCTTGGGTTTAAATCGATTACAAGCATACTCAACACCTTGATGAATCTCATCTGATGAGCCAATTGTAACACTCTCATCTGCTGCAAAGGTCCATTTTCTCTCACCAAACCCAGCAAATGCACCACTAGAGTAAAGTAAAATATGAGCAGTTAATAATCCTTGTACAAAATTTTTTTTCATTATTTGGCCTTTTTATGCTAAAATATCGCTAATTATAGAAGCCTTTTATAAAGATAAGAATAAATTTAACGTAATAAATAGGCTTATTGCTTTTATATGTACGATGCTCGATCTTTTTGAGCTGGATAAATGCCAATAATACGAAATTCAGCGGAAAAGAAAGCGAGTTCTTCTAAGGCGTGTTGCATCATAATGTCTTCAGGGTGTCCTTCAATGTCAACGAAAAACTGTGTAGCATTAAAATTTCCACCAATCTGATAACTTTCTAATTTTGTCATATTAATACCATTTGTAGCAAAACCTCCCATTGCCTTATAAAGAGCAGCTGGAACATTGCGTATGCGAAAAAGAAGACTCGTGATAATTTTTTCGCCATTTTGGGGTTTTGGCACATGTCGTTGAGAACGGGAAAGGATGACAAAACGTGTAATATTGCGAGGATTATCTTCAACGTTTTTTTCAAGAATATCAAGTCCATAAAGTTTTGCAGCAACGAGAGGGGCTAAAGCTGCTTGTGAACGTTTTGCATTTTTTTTGATAAACTTTGCAGCACCAGCTGTATCAGCAAAAGTAACAGGTTTCCAACCATTTTTACGTATAATTTTACGGCATTGCGCCAGCGCATGTATATGGCTGTAGACGGTTTTAATCTCATGATGTTTTACACCGGGTAAAACCATTAATTGAAAATGGATAGGTAAAAAATACTCATCAATAATATAAAGCGATGACTGTGGTAAAAGGTGGTGAATATCAGCAACACGACCAGCCAAAGTATTTTCAATAGGAATCATAGCAAGATCAGCTTGTCCTTTTTCTACTAGGTTAAGAGCATCTTCAAAAGTAGCAGAAGGGATAGCATCCATATGGGGAAACATATTAGAGCAAGCAATATGGGAATTGGCACCGAATTCTCCTTGAAAAGAGATTTTATTGGTATTTTCAGGTATTTTCATGCTAAAATCTTACGTACTTTTTCAAGGTCACGTTGCGTATCAACTCCTAAGGGAATTGTATCAATTATTTCTACATCAATACGTATATTATGCTCTAATGCACGTAATTGTTCAAGTCTTTCACGTTTTTCGAGTGGGGAAGGTTTGTAAGCTACAAATTGCTCAAGCGCTTTGCGTCGATAGGCGTATATCCCAATATGATGATAGAGAGGACCATCCCCATAAGGCGCTGTGGCGCGGGTGAAATAAAGAGCGTGCAGGCGGTTTTGAGAGAGCGGTGTACCAATAATTTTCACGACATTTGGATCGTTTTTTTCATCTTCCTCAATAATTTTGGCACCTAAAGTTGCAATATCAGTTAAATCATTTTCTAGAGGATGCAATGTACTGATAATTTCACTAGGTGTAATTGTTGGGAGATCTCCTTGGATATTCAAGATAGTATTGTAGCGTTGTTCAGGATCAAGACGTGTTAAAGCTTCATAAATACGATCAGATCCAGATTTATGATCGCCAGATGTGATAATACATTCATATCCATAAGTTGTAACAGTTTTAGCAATATCATTATGATCTGTTGCAACAATTACACGCCCTATTGCAGCTTTTTTTGCTTGTTCTACAACGTGAACAATCATTGGTTTTCCAGAAATTTCTGCAAGAGCTTTTTTAGGAAGACGGGTTGATCCCATACGGGCGGGAATAAGAATAATAGGTTCAAGAGCCATTGAAAGTTCCAAGTGCGGTGTGTTCTGCATTTATCATGTTGTGTGTTATACGAAAAAAGCTTAAACTGAAAGTCGTAATGAAAATATGAACGTTTGAGTTTTTATGAATCGCTCGACAATCCTTTATTTTATTTTTGCATGTGTATTTGTGCTGGTTATTTTTGTAGGAATTTCTACACTCAGTAATAGGCTTTATGATACGCCTGTATCAATTAAATCTTCTGATAAAGTTACAAAAAATAACGTGATTAAAGAAGAACAGCAAATGCAGGATAGTTCTTTATCATTAAATGAACGCCTTCAGCAAGGTGACCTTGAAAATGGACGTAAGATTTTTCACCAATGTGCTTTATGCCATACCTCTGGGCGCAATGAATCAGGACGTGTTGGCCCAGTTCTTTGGGAGATAGTCAATCGTCCTTTGGCATCAACGCAAGGTTTTGCATATTCACGAGCTTTACGTGCACATTCTGATCAAAGATGGGATTTTGTAACCTTAGATCGTTATGTACACTCTCCACAGAAGACATTTCCAGGAACAATTATGTCTTTTCGTGGGATTAAAAATGCTCAAGATCGCGCTGATCTTTTGCTTTACTTACGCAGTTTATCTGATCATCCTGTTCCTTTACCAACAGATAATAATAAGCCAGATTAAGCGATAGCAAAAGAGAAAATACTTAAAAACAGGTATAAAGGTTTTTATGTATTTATTGGAATTATGTAATTTTATCAAAAGCAATTGTTATTGAGAAACCAATTTAAAAATTGATGTTATGTTTGTGCCATTAAGAATCTTTAACGCTCTCATACAGAGATAAATTTTATTCTAAATTGCAAAAAAGCTTTTTATTGCTTTGATGGCTGTTGCATGTGCTCATTCAAATTCTACTTTACTATACTTCATGAATTATCATCTTGTTTATAGTATTATCAGGTGTAATCGACTGTTTATTTGATCTTTTAAACAATATCCTATGGGTTATCTGTTGATGAGGTATGATTTAAGAACTGTTCAGGTATTTACATATAAAATGGTCGTTATGTACAATGAAGAAATAGTTAAAGATAATTTGCAGACTCTATTTTTATTCCTAAAATTCTTATACAGAAATTTTGCTATCTGCTGTATTTATGTGCGAATCTGATCGCTTATAAGTGACGATTTGAAATTGTGCTAATAATCCATAATAGAGAAGAATTTTTCCTACTAAGGGTTCACCGATATTTGTGATGAGTTTAAGAGCTTCCATTGCTTGTAATGTTCCGATAACACCGGGTAAGATACCGATAATTCCAATTTCAGCACATGTTGGAATAGTACCTAAAGCAGGGGGGTTAGGGAATAAGTCGCGATAATGAGGATTATTGTCTTTATAAGGCATAAGTACTGTAAGTGAGCCATTAAAACGTTCTACAGCACCACTTATGAGAGGTTTTTGGCACTGTGCAGCATGATCAGCAAGCAGATAACGTGTAGCAAAGTTATCACTTCCATCAATAATGATGTGGTAGGCGTTAAGAAGTTTATCCACATTACTTTTTTCTAAATGTTGGGTATGTTTCTCAACTATAATATGAGGGTTTATTGCTTTTATAGTGGTTTCAGCACTGTCAGTTTTGTTTTGGTTTAGAGCATTTGTTTTATGAATAACTTGGCGTTGTAAATTAGAAAGTGAAACGATGTCATTATCAATAATTCCAAGCGTTCCAACACCTGCAGCTGCTAAATAAGTTAGAACAGGAGCACCAAGACCACCTGCGCCAACAACAAGTACACGTGCTGCTTTCAGTTTTTGTTGTCCCGCTCCACCAATTTCAGGCAAAGTGATGTGGCGTGCGTAGCGTTTGATTTCCTCATTGCTTAATTGTATATTGTTTTCTTGTATCATGAGCTTTCTCTTGTCATAGTTTTTTATTGTTTACTAACCTTATAGCACATAGGTTCATTTACTTTTCGTATAAGGGAGTTTTTATTCATGAAAATTGCTATTCAGATGGATCATATTTCAACACTTCGGATTCAAGGAGATACAACATTTGCACTTGCTTTAGCAGCACAAGAACGCGGTCACTCTCTTTTCCATTATACACCAGATCATCTTTCCATGTACGATGGTAATATAATTGCACGAGTAGAGCCTTTGACTGTGCGTGATGAAGAGGGGAATCATTATCAATTAGGCAAGTCTTTTCGCACACAGTTGATAGATATGGATGTGGTTCTTTTACGCCAAGATCCCCCTTTTGATCTCAATTATATTACCACAACGCATTTATTAGAGCGCATTCATCCTAAAACGCTTGTTGTAAATGATCCAGCATGGGTGCGTAATAGTCCAGAGAAAATTTTTGTAACTGAATTTTCTGATTTAATGCCAGAGACATTAATTACAAAAGATATTGAAGAAATAAAAGATTTTAGAGCTACATTTGGTGATATTATTGTAAAACCACTTTACGGAAATGGGGGGGCAGGTGTTTTTTATTTGAAAAAAGATGATCATAATCTAGCATCGCTTTTGGAAATGTTTGCACAAATGTATCGCGAACCTTTTATTATTCAGCGCTATTTAGATGCTGTACGCAAAGGAGATAAACGGATTATTTTGCTTGATGGTAAAGTTGTTGGGGCCATTAATAGGGTTGCTGCAGAAACGGATATTCGCTCCAATATGCATATTGGAGGTCACGCAGAAAATATTGATTTAACAGACCACGATTATAAGATTTGCAAGCGTATTGGTCCGGCTTTACGAGAACGTGGTCTTTTGCTTGTAGGGATTGATGTGATTGGAGATTATATAACAGAAATCAATGTGACATCTCCTACTGGGATTCGTGAAATTAAATACTTTGGTGGTGCGGATATTGCGCATCTTTTTTGGGATGTCGTTGAATGCAAGCGCTCAAATTAAATATATTGATAAAAAGCGCAACCATGATTTTTCAAAAAATTATTAATATTGCTTTTTTTATATTTTTTATGTTGCCAATATGAATTACAATTAAAACTATGCATAAGTATAAATAAGAGACTTTGATTCATATTTTAAGGAGTTCTAGATGAATAAATTGTTATCAGTTGGGGTGGGACTGATTTTTGCGGTATTGTTGTCAGTAAATATGAGCAATGCGCGTGATCAAATTCAGATGACAGGTTCATCTACAGTTTTACCTTATCAAAAGATTGTTGCTGAGATATTTGGAGAAACTTATCCCCATTTTAAAGTTCCCGTTATTGAGTCAGGTGGTACAGGAGCTGGTATTAAGGAGTTTTGTCGTGGTATTGGGGAAAATGCAATTGATATCGTTAATGCATCGCGAGCAATGAAGCCTAGTGAATTACAGTCTTGTTTTGATGCTGGTGTAAAAGATGTCGAGGAAATCCGTATTGGATATGATGGCATTGTTTTTGCAACAGATATTGATGGGCCTGATTGGAAATTACAACCAGTAGATGTTTATAGAGCACTTGCTGCACATGTTGTTGTTAATGGCAAATTAGAGCCTAATACAACTGTGAAGTGGAAAGAGATTAATAATACTCTTCCTGATTGGGTGATAGCAGCTTATATTCCTGGAGAAAAACATGGAACGCGTGAAGTTTTTGAAGAAAAAGTTCTTTTAGCAGGTTGTAAGGACAGTGGCGCTGTTGAGGAGATGAAGTCTTCGGGGATGGATGATAAAGCAATACATGCAGCATGTATTGCTGTACGTAAGGATGGAAAGGCTATTGATATTGATGGAGATTATTCTGAAACATTGGCACGTTTGACTTCTAATAAAACAGGTATTGGTGTTTTTGGTTTATCCTTTTATGAAAATAATGCTGATAAGCTCAAAGTTGCAGATATGAATGGTTTTACGCCAACCGTTGAGACAATTTCGAGTGGTGAATATCCAGTTTCTCGACCACTTTTCTTTTATGTTAAAAAAATGCATTTAGATATCATTCCAGGATTGCGCGAATATGTTGATTTTTTTCTTTCTGATCAAATAATTGGTCCCAATGGTCCATTGGCTGAATATGGTTTGGTTGTTGCTTCTGAAAAGGAGCGTCAGGCACAACGTTCTGCTTTTTCTGCAGGTAGAGTAATGACTTTAAAATAATTTTCTAAATTTGCAGTGTAGAAATTTTTTACACTGCTTTTTTGTAAAAATTGAAAGACAATATGCGCATTTCCTACGTTATTTTTTTGTTATTAGCTCTTGGTTTTGTTGGTTTTTGTATTTCTTATATGCGGGCTCGCACTCTTGAATATATGCAATATAAGATGCATTCTCGTGCGTATTATTATGGTTGGTGGACATTTTTAATCACCATTATTCCAGCTCTTATTTTTTTATTTTTTTGGGAGAGTGTGAGTACAATTTATTTAGAATACAACGCTATGCGAGAAATAAGTGCATATAGTGCACGCGTTGGAGAGGTTATAAACCATGACCTTATTTGGGGAACTCTTCGCAGTCTCATTAAATCTATTCATTATTTTGAAGGAAATATGGCGACTGCTTCGTATGAAGATGTGCGAACGCAGTTATTAACTAAGGGATTTATTTTACCACATGAAGTACCAAATGATGTATTAAAGATAGCGAAATCATGGGCTATTTCTTCTGAAAAGTTGCAATTTATTGGTCAATGTTTTCTTTTTATTATTGCTTTTTGTGGTTGTATCTTTGGAGTTGTACAAGTAGCACCACGTCGACGTGCGCGCAATAAAGTTGAGTACGTAATCATTATTGGCTTGGTTTGTGCGTCTATAGTCGCGGTTTTGACGACAGCAGGTATTGTGCTTTCTATGTTTTTTCAGACAGTAAATTTTTTTAAGTCTGTATCTTTTTCAAATTTCTTTTTTGGAACAGTTTGGGATCCGCGTTTTTCTGCTAGTGGCTCAGGTACTGAAGTAGGGCAGTTTGGTTTGATACCATTATTTGCTGGTACACTTTATATTGCATTTGTAGCGATGCTTTTTGCTGTTCCTATAGGATTGTTTTCAGCTCTTTATATGGCTGAATATGCTTCTGCACGATTACGATCAATAGTGAAACCATTACTGGAGGTTCTTGCTGGTATTCCTACCATTGTTTATGGTTTTTTCGCTTTAAAGGTTGTCGGGCCGTTTTTACGTGATCTTTCTATTTCTCTTTCTGGTGGTAGCGGTTTTATTATGGCTCAAAGTGTTTTAACAGCTGGAACAGTAATGGGGATTATGCTGATACCTTTTGTTTCTTCTTTATCTGATGATGTTATTACGGCTGTTCCACGCTTTTTGCGTGAAGGATCTTATGGTTTGGGAGCAACGCAATCTGAAACGATTAAAAAAGTTGTTATACCAGCTGCACTTCCGGGAATTATGGGAGCAATTTTATTGACAGCATCACGCGCAATTGGAGAAACAATGATTGTGGTTTTAGCAGCGGGGGTTGCGGCAAATTTAACACTGAATCCTTTTGAAGCAATGACGACGATGACAGTTAAGATTGTTAATCAATTAACGGGTGACTTTGAATTTAATTCTCCCCAAACTCTTGTTGCTTTTGCTTTGGGCATGACACTCTTTATTGTAACGCTCTTTATGAATATTCTGGCACTTTACATCGTGCGTAAATATCGGGAACAATATGAATGAGTGAAGATATTCTTTTGCATCGTCGTAATATTGGACTTAAGCGCCGATATTGGGCTGAGCGTCGTTTTCGTGCCTATGGCCTAATTGCTATTTTTATTGGGTTATTTTTTTTGTTGGCCCTTTTATGGTCTATACTGAGTCAAGGATATACAGCTTTTTTTCAAAGTGAAATGACGCTATCGGTTTATCTGGATGAAAAGGTTATTGATCCAAGTGGCCAACGTGAGAAAAGTCCACAGATATTAATCACTGCTAATTATCCGCTTCTTGTACGGAATGCTTTGGCAACAAAGCTTGGTATAGATCAAAAAGATAAGGCGTTATTACGAGATGTTAACCGCATGTTTTCAAAGAGTGTGCGTGTTCAATTACGTAAGATGGTGACAAAGAATCCAAAATTGATTGGAACAACGCAAACAATCAAAGTTTTAGCGGCAGCAGATATTGATTCTGCTTATAAGGGACAGATTGATTTGCGTGTAGAAGAAAAAAAACGCAAAGTTTCAGATCGTCAGATAGAATGGATGAAACGTTTATCACATGATGGTGTACTTTATAAAACATTTAATTTTGGTTTTTTTACATTTGGTGCTTCCAGCCGTCCTGAAACTGCCGGATTAGCTGTTGCAATGATTGGTTCTTTTTATATGATTGTCATAGTTTTAGTAATTTCTCTACCACTAGGCATAGCAGCGGCTCTCTATTTAGAAGAATATGCACGTAAAAATAAGTTTACAGATTTTATTGAGGTAAATATCAATAATCTTGCGGCAGTTCCTTCAATTGTTTTTGGTCTTTTAGGGCTTGCAGTTTTTATTAATTTCTTTGGATTACCGCGTTCAGCCTCTGTTGTTGGTGGGCTTGTCTTGGCCCTTATGACATTACCTACTATCATTATTGCAACCCGTTCCGCTTTACGGGCTGTTCCTCTTTCTATTCGTGCAGCAGCTTTAGGCTTGGGAGCCTCAAAAACACAAATGGTTTTTCATCATGTTGTTCCTTTAGCGGCTCCTGGTATTTTGACAGGTACAATTATTGGTGTAGCGCAAGCATTGGGTGAAACTGCACCTTTGCTTTTAATTGGAATGGTTGCTTTTGTTGCAAATATTCCTACAACGCCTATGGATCCCGCTACAGCTCTACCCGTACAAATTTTTATGTGGGCCGGTGAAGCAGAACGCGCTTTTGTTGAAAAGACATCGGGCGCTATCATCGTATTAATGTTTTTTCTTGCTATCATGAACATTTCGGCTGTTTTTTTACGCCGAAGATTTGAACGACGCAAATAATATCAAAAAAGTTTATATCCGAAAATAAGGTGAATTCTATAATGAAAATTAAAATGCGTGGTCAGGATGTAAAGGTTTCTTACGGAGATAAAGAAGCCATTCATGGAATTACGCTTGATATTCCTGAACATCAAGTTACGGCTTTAATTGGTCCTTCAGGTTGCGGAAAATCGACTTTTTTACGTTGCTTTAATCGCATGAATGATACGATTGAAGGTGCAAAAATAACAGGACTGATTACCTTAGATGGAGAAGATATTTATGACTCGCGTCTTGATGTTGTAGAATTGCGTGCACGTGTTGGGATGGTTTTTCAAAGGCCTAGTCCTTTTCCAAAATCTATTTTTGACAATGTTGCTTATGGACCACGTATTCATGGTTTAGTAAAATCGCGTGCTGAATTGCATGATGTGGTTGAAAAAAGTTTGAGGCAGGCAGGTTTATTTGAAGAAGTAAAAGATCGTCTTCATGAGGCAGGAACAAGTTTATCAGGAGGGCAACAGCAGCGCTTATGTATTGCACGCGCTATTGCGGTCAGTCCTGAAGTTATTTTAATGGATGAGCCCTGTTCAGCTCTTGATCCTATTGCTACAGCACGTATTGAAGAACTTATAGATGCATTACGAAAAAATTATACAATTGTTATTGTAACGCACTCAATGCAGCAAGCCGCACGTGTTTCTCAATATACGGCTATGTTTCATTTGGGGCATTTGGTAGAAGTTGGTGCAACGGAAATGATATTTACTTCACCAAAAGAACAACGTACGCAAGATTATATTACGGGGCGTTTTGGATAAGCGAATGAGGAGTATAAGATATGTCTATGAATCATATTGTTCGCTCTTATGATGCAGAATTAAAATATTTGGAAGCAAAGATTATGGAAATGGGTGATCATGCGGAAAGAATGATTGAACGTTCTGTAACATCGATTGTGCGTAATGATCTTCAGCTTGCAACGGCAGTGATTACTGATGATTTATTTTTAGATGAGGTAGAACGCGACATTGATGAAAAAGCGATTACCATTATTTGTAAACGCCAACCGATGGCTGTTGATCTGCGTGAAATTGTTGGGGCTATTCGTATTTCTTCTGATCTTGAGCGGATTGGGGATATGGCTAAAAATATTGCGAAGCGGACAGTCGCTCTTTCAGAAATACGCCAACCCGCATCTTTTTATTGTGGGCTTGAAACAATTACAACTTTGGCACTTAATCAGTTAAAAGAAGTATTAAGTGCTTATACAGTCCGTTTATTGGATCGGGTTGATGCAGTACGTGAGCGTGATGGTAAAATTGATGCGCTATATACCTCTCTTTTTCGAGAGCTTTTAACGTATATGATGGAAGATATGCGTAATATTACGGTTTGTACACATTTGCTTTTTTGCATAAAAAATATTGAACGCATTGGTGATCATGTTACCAATATTGCTGAGACGGTACATTATATCATAACGGGTTCCCATATGTCTTTTGAACGTCCTCGCGATGATCTTACATACAAGGTTGGGGTAGATGAAAAAAAATAGATTAAGTTTTTTGCATTTGCGTAAAAAATTATATTCTTAAAGAAAAGAAGTGTTAAACACTCAATTTATGATAGAGCTATGAGATAAGTATGGTCTATGCATTATTAGTAAAAGTCGTAAAGCAAAAAGATCTTGAAAGATAATATTCTGGATTTTGTTTTTACTTTTTTGTATAGTTTAGAGGGAGTTTATTATTTATGCTTTGATTGGGGGATAATATTTCTTAATTATTTTTAAAGTTCATTATGAAAGGCATATTTGTGCTAGCGGCTTTATGTTAACACGGATAATTTGAGGTTCTTAGTCTTGTCTCTATTCTTTTAAAAGATTGTAGTGGTATTGGATTGCAGTACAAATGAAAAATGAAGTTTAGCTACTAGCAATATCAAAATTACTTTTTAAAAAATTAAGATTTTTTTATGTTTTATTCGCATAAATGTTTTTTTATTACGCATTGTGTTAAAATTTTACGAAGTGGTAAGGATTAGCTATGTATTTGTATTGAAGATACATTTACAGTTCATTCAAATTTTGAATATTTCAAGCCATGGGGAATCTGTTGCATAAGATGAAAAAGAAATTTTTGACGGTTTTGATAACTTTTTTTATAGTACCGTTGGTTATTGTGGGGTGTGCTACAAATCAGTTTGGTGCTAGAAAAGTAAATAATAACAAAAAAACAGTAATGTATCCATTAACCGAACGCCAATGTCTTATGCGTGCAATGTATTTTGAATCAAATCGCACAAGTCGAGAAGGGATGATTGCAGTTGGTACGGTTGTTATGAATCGTGTTAATTCAAGTGCTTATCCGAAGACAATTTGTGGTGTTGTTGGTCAGTATAAGCAGTTTGCACCTGGTGTTTTAACACGTCCTATGAAAGAACCAGCATCTGTTGCACGTGTGAAAGAAGCTGCTGATGCTGTTTTACGCGGTGAACGCGATAAGAAAGTAAGAAACGCTAAGTTTTTTCATACTGCTGGTTTATCTTTTCCTTATAAAAATATGCACTATGTTCGTGTTGCAGGAGGTAATGCCTTTTATGAAAAACGATCACGTGATGGATTACTTCAGATTCCTTCGAATAATCGTCCTTATGATGTTGCTTATGCCTTTGCACAAGAGCGCTCTGGAAACGTGCCAAGTTTTGTAGATACAGGTTCCGTGAATGAGAAAATGAAAGCTGAAAATAGACAAAATACATCTTCTTCTATACAGATGGCGAAGACGAAAATGAAAGATAAGACATCTTTTGCTATGGTACAGCTTGATAAAGTTCCTATTCCCACCTATGCTCCTTACCGTATAGATAATCAAAAGGGGAAAAACGAATCAATTATGGCTTATACGATGCCCTCATCTGATCAGTTACATGCAGTTGTTGCAATGTTAGAAGAGCGACACAGAATCCGATAGTTTTGTTATCATCTCCGACCATTTTTTATAATTATTAAGAAGGGTATTGGTCATGCACTTTGATATTCATGAAGAAATTTCGCCTGAAATGCTTAATAGGCTTGCAGAAATTACGGTAAAAGTAGGGCTGAACTTACAAGAAGGACAAGATCTTGTTTTAACGGCTCCAGTTTCGGCATTACCATTTGTTCGGCGTATTGCATATCATGCCTATAAGGTTGGCGCTGGTGTGATTACACCGCTTTTTAGTGATGATATGTTATCGCTTACGCGTTTTGAAAATGCACATAGTGCTAGTTTTGATTGTGCTCCTTCTTGGCTTTATGAAGGAATGGCAAAGGCTTTTGAAAATGGAGCAGCGCGTTTAGCGGTCGTTGGTGATAATCCTATGCTGCTTTCTAATCAGGATTTTAATAAGGTTGCGCGTTTGAATAAAGCCACTTCAATGGCTTATCAGCCAGCTCTTAAACAAATATCAAATTTTGCTATTAATTGGTCGATTGTTTCTTATCCAACAGCAGGGTGGGCTACAGCGATATTCCCTTCTTTGCCACTCAATGAGGCAGTGAAAAAATTAGCTGATGCAATTTTTGCGGCGTCACGTGTTACAGACGAGGATGCAGTACATGCATGGACTGTCCATAATGCGACTTTGAAGCAACGGTCTTCTTGGCTTAATGAGCAGTGTTTTTCTGCTTTGCATTTTACAGGTCCAGGAACTGATTTAATGGTTGGTTTGGCGGATGATCATGAATGGCAGGGTGGTGCATCGATTGCCCAAAATGGTGTTATCTGTAATCCTAATATTCCAACAGAAGAAGTTTTTACGACTCCTCATGCTTATAAGGTTGAAGGTTTTGTTCGTTCGACGAAGCCTCTTTCTCATCAAGGGGCATTGATTGATAATATTGAGATGCGTTTTGAAGCCGGACGTGTTGTTGATGCCCGTGCTTCAAAGGGACAAGAAGTTTTACAACAAGTTTTGCAAAGTGATGAGGGTGCAAGCCGATTAGGTGAAGTTGCTCTTGTTCCGCATTCTTCACCAATTTCTAAAAGTGATCTTCTTTTTTATAATACATTATTTGATGAAAATGCAGCATGTCATATTGCCTTAGGACAATGTTATTCCAAGTGTTTTTTAAATGGGGGATCGTTGACAGCAGAAGAGATTGCGGCACGCGGTGGTAATAAAAGTATTATTCATATTGATTGGATGATTGGATCAGGTGAAATCGATATAGATGGTATTAAGCAGGATGGTACGAAAATTCCAGTATTTCGTAAAGGTGAATGGGCTTAAATAATTATTTTTTAATAGCATTTTGTTGGAAAATGCATTATTATTAGGACGATAGATGCCTGAGCTTCCTGAAGTAGAAACGGTGCGTCGTGGGCTTGAGCCTGTTGTTACGGGTGGAAAAATACTATCGGTAACACTTAATCGGGGAGATTTGCGATTTCCTTTCCCAGAGGCGTTTGCTGAACGGCTTATAGGAAGAAGACTTATAAAAGTTGATAGGCGTGCAAAATATTTGTTATTTCATCTTTCGCAGAATGAAACGATTTTAAGCCATTTAGGCATGTCAGGATCGTGGCGTATAGAGAGTAATCCTTTAAGGAAAACATCTTCTAGAACCAAGAAATTTGTTCAGCATGACCACTTTATCATGAATATTCAAGCAAAGGATGGCAAAGTTTATCATCTGACTTATAATGATGTTCGTCGTTTTGGGTTTATGCTTTTAGTGGCTACAGGTAAGCTTTATGAGCATCCGCTTTTAAAGAAGTTAGGACTTGAGCCTATAAGTAATGCATTTTCTGGTTGCTATTTAAAAAAGGCTTTTGCTAATAAGAAAATATCTCTGAAGGGTGTTTTGCTTGATCAGTCAATTGTTGCAGGTCTTGGGAATATTTATGTTTGCGAAGCGCTTTGGCGTAGTGGTTTGTTGCCACAGCGTGCTGCATTTACATTATCATCAGAAACTGCATATGGATGCGAATGGGCCAATTCTTTAGCACAGAATATACGTAATGTAATTTTAGAAGCAATTGTATCTGGTGGATCTTCCTTACGTGATTATATGCATGTAGATGGCTCACTTGGTTATTTTCAACATACTTTTTCCGTTTATGGACGAGAGGGAAAGGCATGTTTGCAATGTAGAACGCCTATTGTACGTATTGTGCAGTCTGGACGTTCAAGCTTTTATTGCCCACAATGCCAAAAATGAATAAGCTCTCTTGCAAAATCCTACGAGAGGCTTAAAGTCATATTTAAATATATTGAGGATTAAGAGGTTTTGTTATGCTGAATAAAGTGCTAACATATCTAGATGAGAACATAGAAAAGAGCCTTGAACATCTTTTTTCTTTTTTACGTTTTCAATCGATTTCTACCGACTCAGCTTATAAGGATGCATGCCGTAAAACAGCTGATTGGTTAGTAGACGATTTAAAAAGTATAGGCTTTGATGCTTCACGCCGTGATACACCAGGTCATCCAATGGTTGTTGGGCATCATCCGGGGCCTTCAGACAATTGCTTGCATGTATTGTTTTATGGGCATTATGATGTTCAGCCTGTTGATCCACTGAGTTTATGGGAAGATGATCCGTTTGAACCTTCTTTAAAAGAAAGGGATGGAGAAAAAGTTATTTGTGCTCGTGGGGCTTCAGATGACAAAGGCCAGCTCATGACTTTTATTGAAGCGTGTCGTGCATTTAAGAAAGAGTGTGGATATCTTCCTGTTAGAGTTACTATTTTATGCGAAGGCGAAGAAGAAAGTGGTTCTCCTTCTCTCATCCCTTTTTTAAAAGCAAATAAAGATGAACTTAAAGCCGATTGTGCATTAGTTTGCGATACGTCAATGTGGGATGCAGATACACCTTCTATTTCTGTTGGTCTCCGAGGAATTTTGGGAGAAGAAATCATTATCACAGCAGCAAACCGTGATTTGCATTCTGGTAATTTTGGAGGAGCAGCAGCCAATCCTATTCGTATTTTGGTTAATATTTTATCAGGTCTTCATGATGAAAATAATAAGGTAACACTTCCTGGATTTTATGATGGCGTAGAGGAAACACCTCCACAGATCTTGCAATCATGGAATGAACTTAATTGTAATGCTGAGAATTTTCTTGGTCCTATTGGTCTTTCTATTCCTGCAGGGGAAAAAGGACGGAGTATTTTAGAGCTTGTATGGGCACGTCCTACAGCAGAAATTAATGGTATTAGTGGTGGTTATGAGGGGGAAGGAATAAAAACGGTTATTGCTTCTCAAGCAAGTGCAAAAGTATCTTTTCGTTTAGTACACAAGCAAGATCCTCAAAAAATACGTAAAGCTTTTCGTGATTATGTACGCAGCGCAATTCCTGCCGATTGTACAGTTGTTTTTAAGGATCATGGTGCTTCTCCAGCAATTCAAATTCCCTATGATTTACCTTTTCTTGGAGCAGCAAAAGAAGCTTTATCACAAGAATGGAATAATCCAGCTTTATTAACAGCTATGGGTGGTTCAATTCCGATAGTTGGAGATTTTCGGTCAATTCTTGGTATGGAAACTGTTTTGGTCGGTTTTGCACTTGCTGATGATCGAATTCATTCGCCCAATGAAAAATATAACCTAAAGTCGTTTCATAAAGGACAGAGATCTTGGGCACGTATTCTTGCAACTTTAGCAAAAACAGGAGGATAGATGATAGAGATCCGTGTTCATCAAGGTGATTTACCAAACTTAGATTATTATAAAACTGATGCTATTGCGATTGATACTGAAACTTTGGGATTGCAACCACATCGTGATCGTTTATGTGTTGTTCAGCTCTCTTCTGGAGATGGTACAGCTGATATTATACAGATTTCTAAAGGACAAAAAAGTGCTCCTAATTTGGTTAAATTGCTTGAAGATAAGGAAATTACAAAAATATTTCATTTTGGTCGATTTGATCTTGCTATTTTAGCGCATACATTTGGTGTTATGCCAGATGCTGTTTTTTGTACAAAGATTGCTTCAAAACTTACTCGTACTTATACGGATCGCCATGGATTAAAGGAAATTTGTGGTGAATTGCTAAATGTAAATATTTCTAAACAGCAACAATCTTCAGATTGGGCAGCAGAAACTTTATCACGTGCGCAAGTTGAATATGCTGCGTCGGATGTCTTATATTTGCATCGTTTGAAAGATATATTTGAAGAACGCTTAAGGCGTGAAGAACGAGAAAATGTTGCTAAAGCATGCTTTCAATTTTTGCCTATGCGAGCAAAACTTGATCTTTTGGGATGGTCAGAGACTGATATTTTTGCGCATAGCTGATTGAAAACTTTCTTTTAAAACCAAGAGATAAAAATTATGAAAGCAATAAAATATCCATAACTATAGGTATTTTAATGCGTATGTTTATTATAATAAATTCTAGCTGTAATGTGTGCTATTGAATTTAAAGGGTATATAATAAATTAAATTACATTTAAGAATATGTGTTTAGGAGAAACAGTCTTGAATTTTAATAAACAAGATAGATAATTTTATGAAAAGGCAGTAAACAATTGTTCTATAAGGGCGCATTAAAAGTATACTATATAGATAGTAGCGAGATTACATTAACTAATACAGAACAAATTGTCTTTTATGAGTTAATAAAATGTATAATGTTCATGTTAAAGTAAGAACCTATATTTTATTCTAAAACCAATAGTTTTGGCTTTTATTTATTGTAAAAGCAAAGTGCTACGAGATTCCATCTTTCAATAAGTTTTACTTTAATTGTCTATATCATTATTTTTGTGGAAATTAAAAGCGAAGACACTAAATAAAATCCATTATGGATATTTATGGAGTTAAATTATGAACATAAAATATTTTATTACAGCTTGTGTTACCTTTTTTTCCATTTCTTTCGCTCAAGGTGCTAGTTTTTTAATTTCTCAAAAGTTTGGAGAAAAGATATTTTCTGCGGACTCGTCTAGAGATTTTATTTTTAGTAAGCAGCTTAGTGATACTTTATCTCAAGTTTTTCAAATGGAGGTTTTGGGACTGAATAATCATCAACAGCAGGTAGCTGTTAAATTGGTACCAGTATCATCTGTAGCTAAAAAAAGAGCTCAGCCAAATAAAGGAAGAAAAGGGCGTCCAAAGCTTTCTGTAAGAAATCCTTTTAGTTTGTAGTAAAGCGACGAAGCCACGAAAAGATGTAATTTTTCGTTCGATAGCTGATGCTATCTAAAGGAGAGGGGATTTTATGAAGTATGAAACGCTTTTATTCGTATCTTTAGTATGATCATTTAATAATGAGGTACCTTCTCTAGAGAGGGTGTGTGTATTTTGATTTTAGAAAAATAATAAAAGTAAAAAAGGATAAAAAGTTATAATATTCATGTATTTAGAGCAGGGGAGCTTTGAATCATGAAGAGATATTTAAGTTTTGTGAGAAGCATAGAGCATTCTTTATGCTATTTATGGGAGGAGGCAGTTTTTTTCGTTTTAGAGAGCTATCAGGTTAACATATCGTATGGAATAACGTGATGTCTCTAAAGGTATTATTTTATGTTCATTATTATGGACAAGTCATATTTTATAATATGCTGGCAGTAAGTAATTTCTGCATGAGCATAGCCTATGAATTCTCATTTATAACAGAATGAAACCTTTAAAAAAGAAAAAAGCGATTTTTAGCAAGTATTTCGTTTTTTTATGATTGTGTCATTTTTACTACAGATATCCAGAATTGGGGCTCTATATGGGACTGGGTGTTCAAATATTTAGCTATGGAGAGAAATTATGAATATGAAATGGTTAATAACAGCTTCTGCTTTCACGTTGGTTTCAGTTTCAGCGGTACAGGCAGCAGATGTTGTTGTTCCCCCCAACCCTACACCCATTACGCCAATTGTTGTTCCTTCTACTTTTTCTTGGACAGGTTTTTACGTTGGTGGTCAAGTTGGTGGTTTTTCAAGTAAAATAAAGATAAACGGTTTCCATGAAGGAAAAACCATTTCGGTAGATAAGGATTTGTTACCGAAACTATCAGGTTTTTTAGGAGGACTTTACGCGGGTTCCAATGTTGATCTTGGTAATGGCCTTATTCTAGGTGTTGATACGGATATCGTCTGGGCTAATAAAGATGATACGAAGACAGCAGCAGCATTCGCGATTCATCCAGAGCGGCTAGAATATATTATGAAAACATTAAAAGAGGCTGGAATTAAAGTTGATAAAGATGCAATAACGCCTGGTGATAAAAGTCAGAGCAGCTTTACCTTGAAAGAAAAGTGGGCTGGAGCAACGCGTGTACGCATTGGTTTTGCTGCTGATCGCCTTATGCCTTATATTGCTGGTGGTATTGCCTATACACAGTTGCAAGATATCGCATCGGTATCGATTACAGGAAAAGCTTCAGGAAAAGTCATTGCTTCTGGTAACCTTTCCGATGAAACAAAGACATTTGTTGGTTATACTCTCGGTGCAGGTGTTGATTTAGCTATGACAAATAATATTATTGTGCGTGCAGAATACCGTTATTCAGATTTTGGTAAAAAGAAATACCCAAAGTATAACTACGAAACTTCTTACAGAACCAATGACTTTCGCGTTGGTGTCGCTTACAAATTTTAATATTATAAGTTAAATTGCTTGAAGGCTTCGTTTAGAGCGGAGCCTTTATTTTTATAACTGTGTCATTTTTACTACAGATTTTTTATGTATTGTCATGTAGCACTATGAATAAATATAAATTAGGAGCAAAACTTATGAATATAAAATCTTTTGTAACAACTTCTGTTATTGCTTTAATTTCAGCTTCTGCAGCACATGCAGCTGATGTTATCATTCCTCAACAAGTTGCACCAGCAGCAGTAATTACTGCCCCTTCATTTTCTTGGGAAGGTTTTTATCTTGGTGCGCAGATTGGTGGCCTTTCCACATCTGCTAAATTACATGATAAAACAATTTCAGATAGAGAGGTTTATAAAGCTTCTGGGATGTTGGGTGGACTTTATGGAGGTTACAATTTTAATCTCGGTAGTGGTATGATCTTCGGCATTGACACAGATATAGCTTTTACTGGTAATAAAGATACACGTACAGCTTATGAATCTTCAAAACCATCAAAACAAGAAAATGCAAATAGCGGTACTGAACAAGAGCAATCAAGAAAGAATGAAGTAGGAGTTGCATATAGAGAGACTTTTAAAGAAAAATGGGCTGGTGCTACACGCGTTCGTGTTGGTTTTGTAGCTGATCGCATTATGCCATATGTTGCGGGTGGTGTTGCTTATGCACAGATGCAAATAGGAGCTTCAGAAAAAGTTGCGCAAAAAGATGCAGATGGACAAACCATTGCTCATGACAGAAGTGAAGCAAAAAAGACAGTGGTTGGTTTTACCCTTGGTGCAGGTGTTGACTTTGCTGTAACTGATAATGTCTTGTTGCGTGCGGAATATCGTTACTCTGATTTTGGTAAAAAGAAATTTGAGAAAGATGGAGCTGAGTTTGACTTCAAAACCAATGATTTCCGTGTTGGAGTTGCATACAAATTCTGATTAAGTGCAAAATAAAATCATAAAAAAGCTCTGTCAAAGACAGAGCTTTTTTTTATAATTACTACTCTATTTTTTGTAATCCTATCATCCTATATGCAAAATCTAAAAATTAGAAGAAGTAGATTTATTGAACTAAAATTTTTATAGCTATTTTTGTTATCGCTTTGTTTACAGTATCTAGCTATTGATACTGGCATTCTTCATAAAAACAATAGCACAGTTGTAATTTTGTATCTTCGTATTTTTGAAAAAAGTTTAATTTTGTTCATATAGTAAAACTTTTCAAGTAAGATAAAGGTAATAGCTTTAAAATATGCAGTGAAGAGTTTTGGTAAAAATACAACATTTAAGCTTTCAAACTTCATAGATGGTTTTATGCAGGTTTTAATGTGAATTTTAGAAATAGTTTTAATTTTGAGTGTTGAGCTAGATGCGGCTCAGCAAATCGTAAAAAAGAGGACGTAAGACTTCTTGATACTCAAGCGATAGATATCAATAATCTTTTTAAGAATGTTAAAGATGAAGCAATATTTGAAAAAATGATATTATAATAAAGCGTTATCTTTAAAAGGAAATTGGAAGATAATCTAATATTCAATATATACTGCGTTAATTTTACTGTTGTTAATCACTTTATATTGTAGTGGCATTTTTGTCTGCAAGTGTAGGATATTTAAATCATTCAGAGAAAATTGATTATTTGTTTAATTCCTAGAATAGTGGTGCTTAATGCTACTGGAATTAATGCGTCTTAGACAAAGTTTATTTTTCTACTGGTATTAATTGTACTGTGCTTGAATAATGTCTCCTATTATGGGTGGAATATTGTTATTCTAATTTCAATAAAAAGAAGATGAGGGGACTATAAAAACAGAAATTTCCACATTGATATTGCTTACAAGTTATCATTTATAGAGAAAGAAATGATGTACATAAGCTTAAATTATAAGAATCTTTATCTGTGATGGAGTCTTCTATTTTGGTTGTTGTGTCATTTTTACTACAGATTTTCTTTACGCAATCATGTAAGAACTGAGGTAGGAATTAAAAGGAGCAAAATTTATGAATATAAAATCTTTAATAACTACTTCTGTTATTACAATAATATCAGCTTCGGTAGCACAGGCAGCTGATATTATTGTTCCTCATGAAACGGTGCCAGCAGCAGTGATTACTGCCCCTTCATTTTCTTGGACAGGTTTTTATCTTGGTGCGCAGATTGGTAATTTTTCAAGTAAGACAAAAATCACAGATCCCGAAGATACGGGGAGAATTTTTCTTAAAGATTTAACACCTAAGCCTTCAGGTTTTATAGGGGGACTTTATGCGGGTTCTAATATAGATCTTGGAAATGGTCTTATTTTTGGTGTTGAAACGGATGCAGTCTGGGCAGATCGTGAAAAAACAAAAAAGGATGAAATTGTTCTTACTGCTACTCAAGCAGCAGATTTTAATGACGCTCTTAAGAATGTTAAAGGTTTTAAGCCGTTTACCAGAGGCGATGTTATAACAGAGAGTTATTCTTATAAGGAAAAATGGTCTGGTGCTACACGTGTACGTATCGGTTTTACTGTTTCTGATCGCTTTATGCCTTATATCGCTGGTGGTATTGCTTATGCACAAGTGCAGGGTATTCAAGCAGTGTCAGGACAAAATAAGGTAGAACAACCTGAAAATAATGCACAAACAGTTAGTATACAAACAGTGACTGAGAGCGGTGCTTCTACTCTTCCCCCTCCAGGATTTCCAACAGATACTGATGGCGATAAAGATCCAAATACTGGAACTAACGGTAATGTTGATCCACAAGGCGGCGTTGATCCACAAGGTGGCGTTGATCCACAAGGTGGCGTTGATCCACAAGGTGGCGTTGATCCACAAGGTGGCGGTAGCCATATTCCAAATGTGCCTGAAGTATCGACAGTTAATGCGAATTGGGCTGATGAAACAAAGACAATGGTTGGTTTTACCATCGGTGCTGGTATTGATTTTGCTGTGACTAATAATGTTCTGTTACGTGCGGAATATCGTTATTCCGATTTTGGTAAAAAGAAATTCGCAAACGGAAGACGGGAATTTAGCTATAAAACAAATGATTTCCGTGTTGGTATAGCTTATAAATTCTAATTAATCAGAAAATAAAATTGCTAAGAGGCTCCATCAATGATGGGGCCTTTATTGTTTTAATAGGTTTAAAAAAGAATCTGATTATTAAATCAATATCATATCAGTTCTATCTTTACGAACTGTTATAATTTTTTATACTACCAGAAAAAGTTTTTGTACCAAGCTATAAATAGCATTCCATGAGACAGAATCTGTCTCTTAAGTAGTTTAAGAACAAATCTATTTTAACTTTTTTTAAGAAAATAATACAATGCCTACGGGAGTATATTGGTTTTATAATTGTTATTAGCTGTTTTAGTGCTAGCTTTATTGAAGGAATCTGCTGATGCACAGATGTAAAGTATATATATAACCCAGAGATTTTTAATAGGACAAATCTAATTTAATAGAAAAAGGAGTACGAATCAATTTATGGAGTGATTAATAAATTTGTCATTTCATATCAAAATAATTGTTTATTATATCGTTTAATCAATTAAATAAATATTATTATTCAGATTTTAATAAAAGGAAAAATTCTTCAGAAAAGAAATAGACTTTATAATAATATCAATAACTTTCGTATTGATCTTGCTGAAAAATTTTCACATTATAAGAGCAGAATTATCTCCAAACGCTATTTTTACAGAGCCTTTATTTTCTGTGACTGTGTTATTTTTGCTACAGATATTTTAAAATAGATGCTCTATATACATATCATTTTGGATATTTGGAGATAACTTATGAATACGAAACGTTTAATATCAGCATCTATTTTTGCTTTAATATCGGCTTCTACAGCACAAGCAGCGGATGTCATGGTCCCTCAACAAATGACCTCTTCTACTTCATCAGCTATTGTTGTTCCTCCTTTTACATGGACAGGTTTTTATTTTGGCGGTCAAGTTGGCAGTTTTTCCAGTAAAACTGATATGGACCTTGTTGGTAAGGATAAAACGTTACCACTGAATAAAGATTTATCGCCTAAGCTTTCAGGTTTTGTAAGTGGTCTTTACGCAGGCTCCAATATTGATCTTGGTGATAATTTTATTTTAGGGATCGATACGGATTTAACTTGGTATGGGAAAAAATATACAAAGACAATTACCATCGGTGCGGCTAATAATGCCTCTAATGCTTCAGTAGATGGTTTAATAGCAAGGTCTGGTAGATCGGTGCGTTCAGCATCCGGAGATTCAAGTTCATCATCAGGTGGAACGCAATCTACGACAACACAAGCACCAGCACCAGAAACACCAGCAGCATCAACATCAACACCAGCAGCATCAGCACCAGCACCAGCAACACCAGTAACATCAGCAGCACCAGAAGCAGCAGCATCAGCACCAGCAGCGTCAGCAGCAGCAACACCAGCACCAGCACCGTCAGCACCGAAGTCAACGATAGAAACATCAACGCAGACATCATCAACACTATCTTTGCCTACAACTTCAGCATCGGTAGGTTCAACGTCAGAAAAATCGACACCACAATTAGCAAGTTCGGCTTCGGCAGATCAAGCATCATCCGCAAAACCGGCTAGTGGAACAAATGGTAGCAGTTATCACCGTAGTGGATCTTCCCATGGAGCTGGAACCTCCCATTCACATAATCCCCATTCGTACAGTAGTAGTAATGGAAGTAGTGCTCATTCGCATGGCGCTCAAAATCCACACAATTCACAAAATAATGGGAGAAATAATACCAATCCACATAGTGCTGGAACAAATGCCTCTCATCCTCATGTTGCACAGAATATGGCTGGACGTAGTGCACAAGGTACACAAGCTGTGGATAAAAACAGTGATGGTGTATATGGTATAGAAGAAATGAGGAAAATAATTCAAAGTCTTGGTCTTGAAAAAGAGGAAAGTGTTGAAACTTTTAGCCATACATTTAAGCAAAATTGGGCTGGGGCAACACGAGTACGTATTGGTTTTGCTGCTGATCGCTTTATGCCTTATCTTGCTGGTGGTGTTGCTTATGGTCAGTTCCAAGACACTGTATCGGTACCACTTAAGAAATCAGATGGACAAGCAGCTTCTTCTAAAAATATAGCGGATGAGACAAAGACAATGGTTGGTTATACTCTTGGCGGTGGAGTTGATTTTGCAATACTAGACAATGTCATTGTGCGTGCAGAATATCGTTATTCCGATTTTGGTAAAAAGAAATTCACAAAAGAAAAGTTTGAAATTAGCTACAAGACCAATGATTTCCGTGTTGGTGTTGCTTACAAATTCTAATTTTTTGTAAGAGCTAGTCTCTTGAAAGGCTCCACTTTCAGTGGGGCCTTTCTTTTTGAAAAGATCATTTTTAGTTTCCTTTTGCGATGGTTTCATGATAAAGCCCATAGAATATAATAATGTATCTTCTTGATCGCTGCTTCATACGTATGATGAGCTCGGCTTTCCCTATAGATAAAAACCAGAGTTGCAGGGTTCAGGGAAGTTATGCAGAAATGAAATCGTAAAAGTGGACAGGAATATTTCACAATGACTGTGAAAAATGAAACAATAGATTATTCGAAAACTCTTTATCTACCACAAACAAATTTTCCTATGCGGGCAGGATTACCACAAAAAGAGCTTGAATTGATGGCGCGGTGGGAAAATATGGAGCTTTATACTCAATTACGCCAACAAGCAAAAGACCGCCCACTTTACATTCTTCATGATGGTCCGCCTTATGCGAATGGCCATATTCATATCGGACATGCCTTGAATAAAGTATTAAAGGATGTTGTTGTTCGTTCGTTTCAAATGCGTGGTTTTAATGCCAATTATGTTCCTGGTTGGGATTGTCATGGACTTCCAATTGAGTGGAAAATTGAAGAAAAATATCGTGCACAGGGAAAAAATAAAGATGATGTGCCTCTTAATGAATTTCGCCAAGAATGTCGTGAATTTGCACAACATTGGATTCGTATTCAAAGTGAAGAATTTAAACGCCTTGGTGTTGTTGGAGACTTTAATAAACCTTATACCACAATGGCTTTTCATGCAGAAGCATGTATTGCAAGTGAGTTAATAAAATTTGCGATGTCAGGCCAGCTTTATCGTGGTTCAAAGCCTGTGATGTGGTCCGTTGTTGAGCGTACGGCTTTGGCAGAGGCAGAGATTGAATATCATGAGCATGAATCAGAGGTGATTTGGGTTAAGTTTCCTGTTCTTGAAGCAGATTCTCGTGATTTATATGGTGCTTATGTCGTAATTTGGACAACAACACCGTGGACAATTCCTAGTAACCGCGCAGTTAGTTATTCTTCGCAAATTTCTTATAGTCTTTATGAGGTTGAAAGTGCGGAAAATGATTTTGGTCCTCAAGCTGGGGAGAGACTTCTTTTTGCTGATGCGTTAGCTATGAGTTGTGCAGAAAAAGCAAAGCTTATTTTAAAACATTTACGTGTTATTTCTGCTGACGAAGTGAAAGGACTTGTTCTTTCTCATCCCTTAAAAGGTTTTGCGGGAGGTTATAACTATAAGATTGCATTGCTGGATGGTTCGCATGTTACAGAGAGTGCTGGTACAGGTTTTGTTCATACAGCACCAAGCCATGGACGTGAGGATTTTGAAATTTGGAATAATTATAAGTTCCTCTTAGAGCAGGCGGGTATAGATCCATCTATACCGTTTCCTGTTGATGATGCTGGTTTTTATACGAAGGATGTTCCTGGATTTGGGCCAGATCGTCATGGAGGTCCTGTACGTATTATTGATGATAATGGAAAAATGGGTGAAGCCAATAAAGAGGTAATTAACGCTTTAATTAAAGCTGATCGATTATTTGCACGTGGTCGTTTAAAACATTCCTATCCTCATAGTTGGCGTTCGAAAAAACCTGTTATTTTCCGTAATACGCCACAGTGGTTTATTTCAATGGATAAAAATCTTGGAGATGGTTCAACTTTACGTAGTCGTGCTTTAAAAGCTGTTTCGATGACGCGTTTTGTACCTTCTTCTGGGCAAAATCGTTTGGCATCAATGATAGCTGATCGCCCTGACTGGGTCCTTTCTCGTCAAAGATCTTGGGGTGTTCCTATTTGCATTTTTACAAATGAAGAGGGTAGTGTCCTTAAAGATGAACATGTAAATGAACGTATTTTACAAGCTTTTGAACAAGAAGGGGCGGATGCATGGTTTGCAGAAGGAGCGCGTGAGCGTTTTTTAGGTGATCGTGCGCATGAGTCTTGGGTTCAGGTTCGTGATATTCTTGATGTTTGGTTTGATTCTGGAACAAGCCATAGTTTTGTATTAGAAGATCGTGCCGATTTAAAATGGCCTGCTGATGTTTATTTTGAAGGTTCTGATCAGCATCGTGGATGGTTTCAGTCTTCTCTTTTAGAAAGCTGTGGTACGCGCTCTTGTTCTCCTTATAAGACGGTGGTTACTCACGGTTTTACTTTGGATGAAAAGGGTAAGAAAATGTCTAAATCTTTAGGAAATACGGTTGTTCCGCAAGAGATTATTAAGACATCTGGTGCTGATATTTTTCGTCTTTGGGTTATGACAACTGATTATTGGGAGGATCAACGCTTAGGTAAAAAAATTCTTCAGACAAATGTAGATTCTTACCGTAAATTACGTAATGCAATTCGTTGGATGCTTGGGACTTTAACACATGATGAAGGAGAAGAAATATCTTATTGTGCACTGCCCGATTTGGAAAAATTCATATTGCATAGATTGTTTGAACTTGATCAGTTAATTAACCAAGCCTATGATGCATTTGATTTTAAAAAAATTATGCGTGCATTATTAGATTTTTCGATTATTGAGCTATCAGCGTTTTATTTTGATATTCGTAAAGATTCTCTTTATTGTGATGCACCTTCGTCAAAAAAACGTAAAGCTTCTTTGCAGGTGGTGCGTGAAGTGTTTGAACGTATGGTCACGTGGCTTTCTCCAATGTTGCCCTTTACGATGGAAGAGGCGTGGCTAGAGCGTTATCCAGACACACAATCAGTGCATTTAGAACAGTTCCGTCCTGTACCAAAGGAATGGAAAAACGAAACTTTAGCTGAACGTTGGAAAAAAATACGGCTGGTCCGTAAAGTTGTTACAGGTGCTTTAGAGCTTGAGCGCGCTGATAAGCGTATTGGATCATCTTTAGAAGCAGCACCTGTTGTTTTTATTTCTAATCCGATTTTACGAGATGCATTAGAAAATTTAGATATGGCAGAAATTTGTATCACCAGTGCACTCACAATTATGCAGGATGCTCCCCCTTCTGATGCTTTTACTTTGAGTGATGTTGAAGGTGTGGGTGTGTATCCAGAAAAAGCGCAAGGAAAAAAATGTGCTCGATCATGGCGCTATACGCAAGATGTTGGAAGTGATTCAAGGTATCCTGATGTATCGGCTCGTGATGCTGCCGCTTTGCGGGAGTTACAGATGCTTGGAAAAATTTAAAACATGAGATTAAGAAAGAAATGCAGAGTTCAAGAGTATGAATAAGTGCTTAAACTCTGTTATTGATGCATTTGGTCTTTTATGATAACAATGAAATCCGTTGTTTTTCTATGGGGGAGGTTTGTGGATTGATTTTATCTTCAATGATTACAGGAGTATTAATCCTCCATATACTGAGGGAAATGGGATAAGTAGTGAAAAAGCATGAAATAAAGATATTTTCAATAGGCATTTTATCGATGTGTTGTATTTTATGTGGGTGTGGTTTATCCGCTCCTACTTATGGTACAGATAAGCCGGTTTCTTTACAGTTTTTTGAAGATATAGCTAACATGACTTCATTAACACCAACAAACAATAGCAACCAGTTGGTTTTGAAGTCTCGTCCACAACTTGTGATACCAAGCGCTGGTGCGCGTGCAGTTTTACCATTACCGCAGCAGCAAGAGCGTTCTGTTGAGAAAACAACAAAATTGAAACAGTATTTGAGTGAAGAAAAGGCATCTGCTGGTATTGCGGGGTCAAAGAGTATTGCACAGTTGAAAGCAAAACAACGGCAGGAGTATTTACGTCTTAGAAGAGAAAGAGTTGGAAATACACACTATCGAAGATATCTTACTGAGCCACCTTTAAGTTATCGTCAACCAGCAAAGACAGCACCTGCTGGTCGATAGAATAAAGATGAAGCATTGAAAAGCATAAGAAAAAAGAACTTTGAAATTAGGTTGTACTCCAGAGGGATTATAATCTTTTCAAAGAAAATAGATAGTATTTTAAAAGTAGATATTTTGGATCAGAAAAATTGCTTTTAATGTCTTTTTTTTATAAAAAAATCTTTAAGTAATTGAGCTGCTTCTTTTTCTTTAAAACCAGGGTATACTTCTGGCTTGTGATGGCAGGTTTTATGCTGATAAAGGCGTGGACCGTGTTCAATCGCACCTCCTTTAGGATCACTTGTTGCATAGTAGAGGCGCCGTATGCGTGCAAATGAAATGGCAGCAGCACACATAGCGCAAGGTTCAAGTGTAACATAAAGGTCGCAATCAGTAAGTCTTTCGCTTTGAAATGTTTTGCATGCCATACGAATAACACGCATTTCTGCATGTCCTGTAGGGTCGTATGGGGTTTTTGTGAAGTTACCAGCACGTGCAATGATTGTTTTGTCATGTATGATGACAGCGCCTATGGGGACCTCATCTTTTTTTGCAGCCCATTGTGCTTCTAAAAGAGCTATTTCCATAGGAGTTAAAGTCATAATATTCTTTCTATTAGTGCATAGAGAATCCAAAAATTTTCCAGAAGAAGGATTCTGTTTAATATGTATATTTTCTTTTTTTATGATGGAAGGAGTATCACTATTTTGTAAAGTTTTTTACAACAAATTTATAAGTCAATAGAGACATTATTGTTGTTAAAGGATAGAAAATAATAAACGATTATGTTACTCCCTCTTAGAAGAAGCAGTATAGTACATGTGAAAAATTTGCTCAATGTCCTGAAAAAATTAGTGTGAAAAGCAAATGAAAGAAAACAATGAGAGTGAACGAATTGCTAAAAGATTAGCGCGTGCCGGTGTTGCTTCGCGTCGCGATGCGGAAATGATGATTGTTGCAGGTCGTGTGGTTGTGAATGGTACAGTTGTAACGACGCCGGCTTTTAATGTAACACGCTCTGATATTATTAAAGTTGATGGTAAACTTTTATCTCCTATAGAACGAACGCGTTTATGGCTCTATCATAAACCAACAGGACTTGTTACCACGAATCGTGATCCTGAAGGAAGGCCGACAGTATTTGACAATTTGCCCAAAGGAATGCCCCGCGTCCTTTCTGTTGGAAGACTTGATATCAATACAGAAGGACTTTTGCTATTAACTAATGATGGTGGTTTAGCACGTGTATTAGAACTTCCTTTAACGGGATGGGTTCGTAAATATCGGGTTCGTGCTCATGGACGCGTCAAGCAGAGTGCACTTGATAATCTTAAAAATGGTATTGCCATTAATGGTATTTTCTATGGCTCAATTGAAGCATCGCTTGAGCGTGAACAAGGGACAAATATATGGCTTTCCGTAGCTTTACGTGAAGGAAAAAATCGCGAAATAAAGAATGTGCTTGGTGCATTAGGATTATCGGTTAATCGTTTAATTCGTGTATCTTATGGTCCATTTCATTTATCTGACTTAGAAGAAGGTGCAGTTCGAGAGCTAAAAGGTCGTATGCTACGTGAGCAATTGGGTGAGCGTTTGATTATGCAAGCCAATGCAGATTTTGATGCCCCTATTTTAAAACCATTTTCAAATTCTGCGGTTGTTGTAGAAAAGCGAAACGGCAAAGATTTTTTGGTCAAGGATGAAGAATGGATTTTCTCGAGTAGGAAAGATGTACCACGTAAACAACAGGGCAGTTCTACAAAGCATAAACAAGCGCTGCTAAGTACGAAACTTGGTGAGAAATTTATACGTAAAAATAAAAATGAGGAAGAAAAATCAGAGCGTTTTTTACCTCGTTCTCGTCGTTCTAATGTTTGGATGGCTCCTGGAGCACGTCCGCAGAGTGTGCGTAAAAAGTCTTTAAATGAGAAGAGTTCGTATACATATAAGAGTGATTTTTCTGGCAAAAAAAATTTCCAAAGAGAGGAAAAGTTACAAGAAGGTCCATCACAAAAAGAGAAGAATATTAGTTTTCATCAAAAACGTGATAAAAAAATTTATAGTGAAGCGTATATTGCTGGAAAAAAAGGTCGTTTTTTAAAAAGTAAAGAGAAAGCGATGAAAAGTGATCATAATGCGCTTCCTTTTGAGCATCTTCGAAAGATAAAATCAAAATCATCTGATGATACTATAAAGAAATCTAAATCATATAGTAGGTTATCAAAAATAGCGAAGCGATTTGGAGGTCCGCGTGCGGATCATCGGCGGTAAATTTTCTGGGCGTGTTTTGTTTACACCTGTTGGTCAATTGATTCGTCCAACCAGTGATCGTACGCGTGAAAGCCTTTTTAATATTCTGTCTAACAGAGAAGAACAGTTTTGGACAAACAAACGTATTCTTGATCTTTTTGCTGGGACTGGTGCTGTCGGCATTGAAGCACTTTCACGGGGTGCAAAGGCTGCTGTTTTTGTAGAAAATTCTGTTGAAGGGCGTGGATTGATTCAAAAAAATATCGAAACCTTTGAATTACAGTCGATAGGGCGAATATTGCGTCGTGATGCAACCAAACTTGGCTATATTGGAACAATGCTTCCATTTGATATCATTTATGCTGATCCTCCTTATGGTCATTGTTTAGGTGAGCATGCTTTTATTGAGTCTTTGAAAGGGGGATGGGCAAAAGCTAATACACTTTTTATACTTGAAGAAAAGAAAGACGCGATTATTCATCTACCTGATGTTTTTTATCTAGATGATGAGCGCTTTTATGGTGAAACATCAATACGTTTTTATACATTACGATTGTAGCTTAAGTGGTGCGAAAGAACTTGTTTTATGCAAGCAGAAAAAAGAATTGTGCAGAGATTCTATCTATTATAATGAGAGTTTTAATAATTTCTTTGAAGGATCATAAACTTAAGTGACTAATATTCTCTAATGCTTTTAAAGTTGGGGCTAAAGGGCAAAGAAAACCTGAAACAGGATACAAAGTAAGTTTGATACTTGATGAAGTTACAGAAAACATTTGTTTTTCTAATTATACTAAGCTTTCTTTTAGGTGCATATGTTTCAATTATGAGTATATTGCTATATCATAGATCAATTATGTATTAGGGCTATCGTTTAGAACAGTTTTATACTAAACTGTTTATAAAAATATTTTAATCATATCATATGAAAAGCATAAAATGCCTCTTTTCAGAAAGAAGTGAAAAGGGGAATTATTTAATTTGTAAAAGAGAAAGAATATGTAAAGAGTGCATAATTTTATAAATAAGGATGCAAAAATCACACTCTAATTTATATAAATTAGTCAGATTGCTTATCAATGGAAAGAATGAATATTTTAAGGAGTCTATGAATGGCTGACGAAAATCGGATTGATAAAGCTGCTTTGTTGGTAGAAGCGGCAAAGCGTTCTGGGGCTGATGCTGCTGATGCTGTTATTATTCACACACATTCTACCAGTGTATCGGTTCGTTGTGGGAAAGTTGAATCGACGCAAGCAGCCGAGAGCAACGATTTTACTCTAAGGGTTTTTGTTGGAAAAAAAGTGGCAAGTGTTTCTGCTAATTTAGAGTCTTATCCGCAAGAACTTGCAGAACGTGCTGTTGCAATGGCTAAAGCTTCTCCTGATAGTTTATTTGAAGGTTTGGCAGATAAAGAGTGTTTAGTTAAGAATCCTAAAGATCTTGATCTTTTTGATGATTTTGTACCAAACAGTCATTTTTTAACAGAAGATGCTTTAAAAACAGAAGCAGCAGCTCTGAATGTAAAAGGAGTTAGCAATTCTGGCGGCGCTGCAACAGCGTATGGCCGTAGTGGATTTATTCTTGTGACCAGCGATGGTTTTTGCGGAGCTTATCGCTCCAGTTATTTTTCACGTTCTTGTAGTGCTCTTGCTGGTGAGGGTACAGAGATGGAACGAGATTATGATTATACAACAGCTTTACATTTTTCTGATTTAGAAGCAGCTGAAGTGGTCGGGCAAAATGCAGGAATTGGTGCTGTTCGACGTTTGGGAGCAATTCGTGCAGCTACTGGGAATGTTGATGTTATTTTTGATCCGCGTACAGCGCGCGGAATCGCGGGACATATCGCATCTATGGTTAATGGATTATCGGTTGCCCGTAAGACAAGTCTTTTACAAAATTTCTTGGGTCAAACAGTGATGAAGCCTGATGTAAATGTGACCGATCAACCTTTACAATTGCGTGGAAATTCTTCGCGTCCTTTTGATGGAGAGGGGGTTGAGGGACAAGCAATAAATATTATTGAAAATGGTATTTTAAAAAATTGGCTTCTTTCCTCTTCTACGGCACGTGAATTGGGTCTTAAAACCAATGGTCGTGGTACACGTTCAGCATCACTGGTTCAGCCGATGCGTACTAATTTTGCCATTGAACCGGGTTTGGTATCTCCTGATGATATGATAAAAGGTTTGCGAAATGGTTTTTATGTGACAGAACTGTTTGGGCATGGTATTGATTTTGTTACGGGTCAGTATAGCCGTGGCGCTTCCGGTTTTTGGATTGAAAATGGTGAAATTACTTATCCAGTAAGTGAAGTAACACTCGGTTCTGATTTACTTCATATGTTAGCGCATTTAACACCGGCGAACAATATTGATCGTCGTTATGGTACTGCTGCTCCAACATTGTTAATTGAAGGGATGACACTTGCAGGAAGATAATACACATCATGCTTCTGATTTAAATCTGTTACTTGATGTTTGTCGAGAAGCAGGGGATTTAGCAATGAAGTATTTTGGATGTGCGTTGGATGTTTGGATCAAAGAGGGAAACTCGCCAGTTAGTGAAGCTGATTTTGCAGTTGATCATTTGTTAAAAAAAAAGCTTCTTGAAGCGCGTCCAAATTATGGATGGATTTCAGAAGAAACAAAAGATGATCGGAGAAAACGAGACTATGAGCGCTATTTTGTTGTTGATCCTATCGATGGCACGCGGGGCTTTCTTTCTGGTAGCATCTATTGGTGTATTTCAATTGCTATTATTGAGAATGGGCGTCCTATCGTAGGTGTTTTGCAGTGCCCAGCTCAAGGCGATGTTTATGCAGCTGTTGCTGGTGGGGGAGCAAAATTAAATAATATAGAGCTTCCTCTTTTAACATCTCCAGTTAATCGTAAATATAAAATTTCACTTGATAAGTCATTTGCGCAAAAATTGCCGGATGATTTTCGCAATAGGGTTAATTTTTATCATCATATTCCTTCTCTTGCATATCGTATTGTTCTTGTTGCTCAAGGTGAGATTGATCTCGTGTTAGTTCGTCCGAATTGTCATGAGTGGGATATTGCTGCTGCTGATCTTATTTTACAGGAATGTGGAGGGTGTCTTTTATCACTTGATACACCCTCTATCTCTTACGGAGTTGAGCCTTACCAATATGGACTTTTAATTGCTGGTAAAAATAATTGTTGTCAGGATATGATAGATATTGTTCATCAAGTACAGTTAGTTTAATCACATAAAAAACGTACTACAATCTCTAAATAATATGGAGGTACATATGAGTGAAGCCAACGCAAAAAAGCAGTATTTACATCTTGTATTTGGTGGAGAGTTAAAAAATCTTACAAGTAACCAATTTAAAAATCCTGATGATTTAGACGTGGTTGGTATTTTTTCAGATTATCAATCTGCTCAAAAAGCATGGCAGGAAAAAGCACAAAGTAGTGTAGACAATGCATTACAACGTTATTACATTGTAGACTTACAGCGATTTCTTGACACTGAATCAAGTGATACAAAGTAACATTTGAATATTATATCATTATTTTTAGGTTATCTGAGTTGCAGAGAAATTATATGATTTCAATTTGATATGATGATGTGTGGAATAGCTTGAAAAAATAAGTAGTAGGTTTTGAAAGGTGCTGTTGATAAAAGAAACAATGCGTATTTTTTAAGATTATCTAAATTAATATAGAGCGTAAGATGCTTTTTTCTGCTTAAATTAAATAAAGTTATAGCTCTATTTTCTCATTCTACGAATGCAAAGATAAGCACAAGATTGTTCAAAATAATCAGGATTTAAAAATGTGTGTGCTTTGGAAAGAATAAGATAAAATACATGGATATTCATCAAGACAAAGAATGATGCCATAAAAACTTGAAAGATCTTTAAGTTTAAAAAAAATGGCTGTATGCATAGAAATTTTACATGAAAAGTTACGTAAAAAGAGAAAAATTATCTATTTACTCTATTATATTTTTTATATTTGCAGTTACATAAAAAAAATCTTTAAAAATTATAAAATGAGACTGTGATTTTTCTTTTTTGGGATATTTAGTTTATTCATGAAGGGTATTTTTCCCAAAATATGAATACCTCTACTTCTAAAGGAATGAATGCAATGAATAGAGTTGATAAATTCTTTAACAAAAGAAGTTTATAGATGTTTCAAAAACAGGAAAATAAGGAATTTTCAATGATGGAACTAAAGGCCCGTACAGCTCTTTTAACCTATCGCATGATTGGTTTTTGTTTACGTCCTATGGTCCCTTTTTATTTGTTTTTTCGTGCTCTTCGTGGAAAAGAAGAATGGTGCCGTAAAAAAGAGCGTTTAGGTAGGAGTTATCAAGTTCGTCCTCAAAGTCCACTTATTTGGCTGCATGCAGCAAGTGTTGGAGAAACACTTACTCTTTTTCCACTGATTAATTATATTTTTTCATTGAAGATCAATATATTATTGACAACTGGGACTGTAACATCTGCTTCCCTTGTAAAAAAACATTTTGGGAATCGGTTAATTCATCAATATGCTCCATTGGATTTAGATTTAGCAGTACGCCGTTTTGTTAGTCATTGGAAGCCTGATTTGGTATTAGTTTGTGAATCGGAAATTTGGCCTCTGCGTATTAACGAACTTGCCAAAATGCATATTCCGCAGATTTTAGTGAATGCCCATATGTCTGAACGTTCTTTTCAAGCTTGGAAAAAGCGACATGTTTTTGCGCGGCATATTTTTAAGAATATTGATTTAGCTATTGGTCAGAACGAAAGAGATGTCGCTTATTATCAAGATCTTGGGGTGAAATCTGTAGCATTTTCTGGTAATCTTAAGGCTGATGTTTGTCTTTTTGAAGATAAAGCATTGCTTGCACATTATCGTGATGCCATTGGTAATCGACCAGTTTGGGCTGCTGTTTCAACGCATGCAGGAGAAGAGGAAATAGCTTTTGAGGTTCATAAGATTCTTAAAAATTATTTACCAGATTTATTGACAATCATTGTTCCTCGTCATCCCGAACGTTCAGAAGAGCTTATCAAACAATCGAGCAATAAGGGGTTACATTTTATTCGTAGAAGTAATAATGCTGTTCCAGACGCAAATACAGATATTTTTTGGGGAGATACAATTGGAGAAATGGGGCTTTTTCTTCGTTTATCAAAAGTTACTTTTATTGGTAAATCGTTGTGTGGGAATGGTGGACATAATCCATTGGAGTTAGCTTTTCTTGGCTCTGCTATTTTGACAGGGCCGCATATTTCAAATTTTCAAGAGATATTTGAACAATTTTTCAAGCGTGATGCAGCATATATGGTTCAAGATACAAAACAGCTTGCTATCCAAGTCTATAGACTTTTAACAAATGAAGCATTGCGACAAGAAATGGTTGGTAAGGCTCATGATGTTGCAAAAGGTATGGCCGGTGCATTCGAGCGTACATTAAAGCTTCTTGAGCCATTTTTGCATCCTCTTATAATACAGACAGGTTTAAGTAAGTATCGAGATCGGTATGCATATTAGTGCACCACATTTTTGGTGGAAAGATAAAAGTATTTTGTGTTTTTTATTAGCTCCAGTATCCTGGTTATATGGTTATTTTGCACATCTTCGTATGAAAAAAAAACCTCCTACTATTGACCTTCCAGTTTTGTGTATTGGCAATTTTACATGTGGTGGAGCGGGGAAAACACCTGTTGTTATTGCTTTTGCTGAGGTAGCAAAAGAACTTGGTTTTGTACCTGGTATTGTATCACGTGGTTATGGTGGAACAGTTAAGGGAGTGCATCTAGTAAATGAGGAATATGATAATGCCTGCAATGTTGGAGATGAGGCACTTTTGCTTGCACGACATGCTTTTGTTGCGTTATCGTCTAATCGTTATGCAGCAGCACAAAGACTCAAAAAAGAAGGATGTAATTTTATTTTAATGGATGACGGGTTTCAAAGTCGTCGTTTGTACATGGATTATGCGTTGCTCGTTGTAGATGGAATGCGGGGTTTTGGTAATGGGGCTGTTTTTCCAGCAGGACCTTTACGTGTACCATTAAAGACCCAGTTTATTTTTATGGATAGTGTTTTATTGATTGGTCATTCGGCTGCGTGTGATAACGTTACTTTTCTGGTTGGTCATACTGGAAAGCCTTTGCATTATGCCAGCCTTAAATCATTAGCCTCAGATGAGGTTGCAGGAAAATCATTTTTAGCATTTGCAGGCATTGGGAATCCAAGTAAATTTTTTAAATCCATTAAAGATCTTTCTGGACATGTAGTACAAACTTATTCGTATCCGGATCATTATTTTTTTACTGATACAGATTTAAAAAGTCTTATAACAAGAGCTAGAATGCACAATTTATGGCTGGCTACAACAGCTAAGGATTATGTCCGCATACAGGCTAGGAATATGCAAAAAGATTTAAAAAATCTTATTGTCTTTGATATTAAAGTAAATTTCGCTCAAAAAAACTTTTGTCGTATCCTTCTTGAGGAAGTGATGACTCGTTTTAGAAAACGCACACTTTCCCTTTAATTTGCAGTTTTAAGGTAGGGTTAATTTGACTTTTTGAAGATAAGAGTAGAATTCATAGCTTTTAATTGGCTATTTGAGTTGTTTTTTTAACAATTGTTTGAGATAGGAATTACATTCAATCTCACGATGATAAGAAATTTCACAGCTAGCATATGCTTCTTGACGGTGATGATTCCAATATTTTAAATCATCAATAAGAATTTTTTGTCCACTCACAGCGCAAAGAGTATAAGTCCCATATTCTATGATTTTATATCCATTACTGGAATAATGAATTTTTGCTTCGCGTTCATCATTGGAAAACATTTTGTAATAATCCTTTTTATGAAAGATAATCCCAGCAAAGTGCCATAAGATACGTTATAAAGTCGAGAGTGAATTAAAAAAATTCTTTTTTAAAAAATGGTAGTTTATTTCCGACCAAAAAGTCGTTCTATATCAGATAATTTAAGTTCAATATAAGTAGGGCGACCATGATTACATGTGCTTGTATTGGGTGTTTCTTCTATTTGTCTTAAAAGAGCATTCATTTCTTCAGGACGTAAAAGACGCCCTGACCGTACTGAGCCATGACATGCCATAGTAGCAGCAACATAATCAAGCATAGCTTTTAAGTTATTCGTTGTATCATATTCAGCAGCTTCTTCCGCAAGATCTTTAATCAGGGCTTTTACGTTGATTTCTCCTAACATAGAAGGTGTCTCGCGTACAACGATTGCACCAGGCCCAAATGGTTCTATGCCTAAACCAAATTTTTGCAAAGTCTCTTTATGCATTAAAAGACATGTTGCTTCTTCTTCAGCAAGTTCCACAACTTCAGGGATGAGCAATAATTGTGAGGGAAGTGGTTTAGAATAAAGAGCATTTTTGAGTGATTCATAAACCAATCGTTCGTGGGCGGCATGTTGATCGACAATGATAAGGCTGTCTTGAGTTTGAGCAATGATATAGTTTTTATGGATTTGTGCTCTGGCAGCTCCTAAAGGATAAGATAATTCTTCTGAAAAAGATAGTGTACTTGGGGAGGTATCAGCACTTGGCATGCCTAAGCCTTCCATAATAGGAGCTGCATCTTCTTTTAAATCAAAAGAGTTGGTACGGTCTAATGGTTGATGGACCATTGAGGGGGATGTAAAATGTCTGTTTTGTGAGTTATGAGAAGATGGTTGGTAGGTTGTTCTAAAATTGCCTATTGGCTGTTGTGTTTGAAACGCAGCTAACATTTTTTCAGAACGCGTTGAAGTAGAGCGAACACCAGCTTTATACAAAGCTTCATGAATTGCTCCAATGATTAAACCGCGAATTAATCCTGGATCACGAAATCGGACATCGGCTTTTGTTGGGTGCACATTAACGTCTACATCAGATGGTGGCAAATCAATAAAAAGAATGGATACAGGATAACGATCTCGTGTCATAACATCAGCATAGGCACCTCGGATTGCAGCCCATAAAAATTTATCACGTACTGGCCGTCCATTAACATAAGCAAACTGATGAAGGCTATTACTACGGTTGAAAGACGGCAAACAGGCAAAACCAGTTAAATGTACGTTTTCACGTTTAGCGTTCAGTGCAATGCTGTTGGGAGCAAATTCTTTTCCCATAATCTGCGTAATACGTTGTAATTGTCCTTGAATATTATTGTCTGTGGCTGGAAGTTCCATGGATGTTCGATCGGGGCCAGAAAGAGAAAAACGAATATGTGGAAATGCAATAGCAATACGTTTAATCATATCGGTAATAGCATTCGTTTCAGCACGCTCTGTCTTCATAAATTTTAGTCGTGCTGGAGTGACAAAAAAAAGATCACGAACTTCAACAATTGTTCCAAGATTTGCGGCAGCCGGTTTAGGTCCTATCATTTTTCCTGCAGTGACGACAATTTCATAGGCACTTTCAGCGTCTTGTGTTCGTGAAATAAGTTTGAGTTTAGCAATAGAACCAATAGAAGGTAAAGCTTCCCCTCTAAATCCTAGAAAGCAGATATTATGTATATCATCCGTAATTTTTGATGTACAATGGCGTGAAACTGCTAAAGTTAACTGATCTGTAGGAATACCGCAGCCATTATCACTTACTTTGATAAAGTTTTTTCCACCATTTGCTGTAATAATTTCAATTCGCGTAGCACCAGCATCGATAGCATTTTCAACAAGTTCTTTAACAACATTTGCAGGCCGCTCGATAACTTCACCGGCTGCAATTTGATTAATAATGTTTTCGTTGAGATGGCGTATAATCATCATAAATTTCTAAGTAGGATTCTTAGGGGTACTATAGAAGAATTTGATTATCATAACATTATTTCTTTAACATTCAAGAATGAGAGAATAGAAGGGATATTATTCTCAAAATCATTCTTATTCATTTTTGAAGAGAGTTATACTAAATGCTATTTTATCATATTTGCTATTCTAGTATCATGATAGAAGCAAATTAATGGATAAAATTAAAAGGGAAAAGTTTTATTGCTCTAAAATATCTTTCTCTTGTCAATTATCTAAGACAAAGAAAAAGCAAAGTAAAAATGGAAGGCAAAACATATGGTGCGTGTAAGCGGGATTTTGGCAGATAGTGATATACAGGCTTTGATTGATCATGATATTCTCAAGGCGCAATGTCCATTTGATGCGGCACAAATACAACCTGCAAGTCTTGATCTTCGTTTAGGGGAGAAAGCTTATCGTGTACGTGCTTCTTTTATGCCTGGTTCTGAGGCAAAAGTTTTGGATAAGCTTAAACGGGTAAAATTGCATGAATTTGATTTACAAGCTGGAGCGGTTTTGGAAACCGGATGTGTTTATATTGTTCCGCTTTTAGAAAGTTTGGCTTTACCAGAAATTTTATCAGCTGTTGCTAATCCCAAAAGTTCTACGGGACGATTAGATATTTTTACACGTGTGATTACAGATAATGCTCAAGAATTTGATAAAATTTGCGCTGGTTATCATGGTCCACTTTATCTTGAAATTAGTCCACGTACATTTCCTATTTTGGTACGTACAGGTTCGCGCTTATCACAGCTTCGCTTTCGCAAAGGGCAAGTTTATTTAAATGAAATTGAGCTACGTGCTTTGCATAGGGATGAAACACTGATATCAGATGATGTGCTTAATGTCAGTAAGGGGGGGATTGGAATTTCTATTAATTTGAAGGGAGATGAAGACGGGCTTGTTGGTTATCGTGGTAAACGGCATACAGATGTTATTGATATTGATAAACGTGCTGTTGCTCATATTTTAGATTTTTGGGAACCTCTTTTTTGTAATGGTAATCAAAGAGAATTGATTCTTGATCCTAATGAATTTTATATTTTAGTGTCTCGAGAAGCCGTTCATGTTCCTCCACTTTATGCAGCAGAAATGACACCTTTTGATCCTTTTGTTGGTGAATTTAGAGTGCATTATGCAGGTTTTTTTGATCCAGGGTTTGGACATATGGATGCGGGTGGAAAAGGAGCAAGAGCAGTTTTAGAAGTGCGGAGCCATGAAGTTCCATTTATCTTAGAGCACGGACAAATTATTGGACGTTTGATATATGAACCTATGCTCAATAGACCGACGGTACTTTATGGGCATGGTGTTGGATCACATTATCAAGCACAAGGGTTAAAACTGTCGAAGCATTTTAAATAAGATAAAGAATACGCATTCTAGATACAGCATTTGTTAAAGGAAAATATTCATTTTAAGCATATGCTATAACAGTAGATTATGAGTTTATTAAATTGGGGATACAAAATCAGTTTGTTTATTTCTTTCTTAAAATTAACAAAACGAGGCTTACGCATTTTATCCCATATAAGATATCATTAAGAGCAAAAAAGTTTTCAATTACAGTAAAAAACAATTTTCTCAACTTAAATATTGTCACGATAGATTTTCTAGGACAAAAACGTGATTTTCAGTTTAAGAAGAGGAGCTTTTCGCTTTTTAAGAGAGGTATTGGTATATAAGTAATCATTTATTATACACTCAAATGGAAGAGAATATAACAATTCTTTGAGGAAATAATTTTAAATTGCAATAAATGATAAATGCAATATCTCTTGAAGGATATTGATTAGAGAGGAGATAAGTTGCAATTGTTCTATATATTAAAACCTATCAATATATACATTTTTGATGAAGGATGAATACTATAAGGCTCAGAATCTAGATAAAATGAAAATGTTGTTTAGATAGCTTCGTTTTTTGAGTTGTAATCTCTTTTTTCTATATCTACTAAATTAGATCTCAAAAGAGTTCTGTTTGGGTTGAATTTTATTAATTTTAGTATGTTTTAATTTTTTATTTCAAAAGAGTGGTGCCATTAATGATTATTTCTTCAACATTTGATTATCGTAAAGTAGCACAATATCGGCTTCCTCCTTTTCTTTTTCATTATATTGATGGTGGAGCTTATGCTGAGATAACGATGAAACGTAATTGTACAGATCTTCAAGCTCTCGCACTGCGTCAAAGAATTTTAAAACAAGTTGATGAAGTTAATCTTTCAATTAAACTTTTTGATCAAACACTTGATCTACCAATTGTGCTGGCACCTGTCGGGTTAACAGGTATGTATGCGCGTCGGGGTGAAGTACAAGCAGCACGTGCAGCAACTGCAAAAGGAATTCCTTTTACACTATCTTCTGTTTCAGTTTGTCCTATTGCAGAAGTACAAAAAGCCGTTGAAAGTGCATTTTGGTTTCAACTTTATGTTCTCAAGGATCGAGGATTTATGCGTGATGTATTAGAACGGGCTTGGATAGCTGGTGTACGCACATTGGTTTTTACAGTTGACTTGCCTGTTCCTGGAGCGCGTTATCGTGATGCACATTCGGGGATGTCTGGTCCTTATGCTGGGTTACGCCGTTTTTTACAGACATGTATGCATCCACATTGGGCTTGGAATGTTGGTGTTATGGGGCGTCCACATGATCTTGGAAATATTTCGGCTTATCTTAAAAAAAAGATTAAATTGGAAGATTATATTGGTTGGATTGGTGCAAATTTTGATCCATCTATTGGTTGGCATGATTTACAATGGATACGGGATTTTTGGAAGGGAAAAATGATTTTAAAAGGAGTTCTCGATCCAGAGGATGCACGTGAAGCAGTACGATTTGGTGCTGATGGTATTGTTGTTTCTAATCACGGTGGACGCCAGCTGGATGGTGTAATATCAACTGTACGGGCATTGCCGGCAATTGCGGAAGCGGTAAAAAAGGATTTGGTTGTTTTAGCAGATTCAGGTGTTCGCTCTGGTCTTGATGTTGTACGTATGATAGCACAGGGTGCAGATGCTGTTATGATTGGTCGTGCTTTTGTTTATGCTCTTGCTGCAGCAGGAGAAAAAGGTGTTGCGCATTTGCTTGATCTTTTTGCAAATGAAATGCGCGTAGCTATGACATTGACCGGTGTACGTACGATTAAGGATATTACACACGAAACCTTAGAAAATGCAGGTGTTTTTACTCAATAAAACAAGTGTATGATTTAAAAAGAAGATTTTTTTTGATTGCGTACAGCTTTATGGAAGAGAGCATTTTACGGAAAAATTGAGAGTTATTTTTTATAACGGCTAGCAGAAAGTGTATTGATTTTCTCTATTTAAGAATTCAAATTCTAATTTAGAAATGAGATGAAGGCTGTATCGCATAACCTTTTCTATTTAATATAAATAAATTATCCCAAAACTGGCAGAAAGTGCATTTAAAAAGAAAAATATTCAAAACTTCCGCTCGAAAACTGGGGTGTAATAGAACTCAAT
>NZ_JAIFRO010000030.1 GCF_019659805.1 Bartonella raoultii
CTTAAATCCAGCATAACCAGACTGATCTGTCCCTGGCATATTCCCAAGAGATAAAGAAGAACCATCTGGATAAATAACTCTTGACCAAGCAATAAGTGCTCTTTTTTGACCAGTAGATACACGACTATCATATGTTCCAATTAGCCTCGACCCCAAAGGGATTAAAACATTTTGGCCAGTAGCGGAATCATAAACACTTTCTCTTACTTGAGCTATGATTTGTCCAGGTAAATCACTGTTAATACCACTTATCATAATACTAGGAATAATGGTTCCAGCCTTAATCTCAAGGCTTGCCTTGATAGCTTCTTGACGCGTGTTTTTTAAGTAAACTTCTGCTTCTGGAGATTGAGATAAAAAAGCAATTTTTTGTGCTTGCATATTAGGATCATGCCCCCCATCACCATTGTATAAAGATGAGTTAGCGGATAATCCAGATCGACCAAATAAATTTTCAAGGGTCGCTTTTTGCGGATATGTATCTTGAATTGGAGATTGATTTTTTACCTTTGAATTGATTGTAAAGGAAACCGTAGGATCAGAATCTAGAGCAGCCTCCATTTTAGCTAAACGCCTCTCCAAAACACGTGTTAATAATCTCTTTTGTGCTTCATCTTCTTCATCTACTGTTTTATCGAGTTGTTTTTGTTCTGGATTTGTATCTGCTTTTGCTAACTGTTTAGTTTCAATTGGTTTAATTGGCTCTAATGGTAACTCTGGTCTTGCTGCTTGAACATAATCATCACCCTCCGGACGAATTGGCAAAGGTGTTTCATCTACAAATAGTTTTTTTTTGTCTTCTACGGCAACATTATTAG
>NZ_JAIFRO010000003.1:0-174123 GCF_019659805.1 Bartonella raoultii
TTATTGTCTCCAGAGATTTCGCGAATATAGTTACAACGACATAAAAGCTCTAAAGCTTGCTTAACGGCTCTATTGTCTTTTAAATGCGTCCAACTTCTTTGATGAATATCACGTAAAGTAAAAACATTGGGTAAATAATCACAGCGTTCAACAATCAATTTTGCATGCTCTGCTGTTAATGTATCCCCCGCCGCATAAAGACGTTTTGCGTGACTTATCAGATATTTTTCCCAATACAAGGCTTTCTCAAGGGCATTTCTATTGATTTCAAAACGCCCTCCTTCACACAGTTCAAAAATCAACGCAAGGGTTGGAATAGTTTTATCCATCTTCAAAAGACTTAGAGAGAATAGCAAGGGCTTATTCATCGTTTTTATTTTTGAATATTTTGTAGGTTTGTTTTTTCTAGTTGCTCCATTTTTGATACTATTTCTTTTAAAAACTATAGGAGAATAGCTGATGTCCCATAGCTAAATGCTTTCCAATAATGAGCGATACAGAGATTGGAACAATTCTCCAATCATCATTCTATTTTGAAGCTATGCGAACACTATTAGCGATAATCATAGATAAACTCTATATAGAGATAGAAACAAATTATGAAGGAAAGAGATAAATAGGTTTAATTTGCAACCGAATAGCTTTTTAACACAATAAAAGGTAGTGAAATAAGCATAACCATTTTTGTAAATTCATCACATATTGTTATTAATGTTCTTCATAAGTATTTTTTGTAAAAGCATGCGATTACGTAGTTTAAGAAAATTATTGCCATGGACCACTATAGTCATTGCTGTATTTTGAACTATCGCTTTCTTTATCACGACCCATATCTTGTTCCCTAAATCTCTCACATAGACATATAATTGAAATCACTAAACAAGAAATTACGAGTGCAGCAGCATATCCTTCTTTCAAAGCATAAACAAAATTTGGATAGTTTTCTCCAATAATGCAATGAAGATTTGAAGTACGACCACGTCCTAGACGAGCTGGTTCGCAAGATCCATCCATAGGTGCTAAAAGAAAGAATACTGTAGTACCGCCCAAAGTTATTAATAAAGATGGAAAAAACGCCCACTCTTTAAATCCAAAATAATGCCAAAAAGCTAAAAATAAAAAGAGTATTATAGCTATCAATATTACTATAGGTGTCATTTTCTCTTAACTCGTTAGATTATTCATGGAGCTTATGAATGATTCCTTTTATTATATCAATATGTATTATATTTAGGCGTAATATCCATTTTATTATTAGAAAAATGATATAATAAACAACTTTGTAGTGATAATAGGGGATAAAATTATATACAGTTTTATCCTTATTTATCTGTATTGTATGTAATTATAGCGTTGTGTAATGTGGAATGCCGATTTTTTTATTTAAAGGGGCATTAGATAGAAAATCATTAAAATAGGTTCCTTTTGGAGCTTGCATCATCGCCGTCCATTGCAATTGTCAGACGTGCTTTTATGGGGGGTAAATTCATACGCATCATGCCACTAGTCGAAAGAGACGCCCATACATTCACGGGCTCTGATAACAAACCAGACAGTAAGGAAAGACCGGTTTCAATGCCTTCACAAATAACCAGATGTTTTGGATTAGCTTGGCTTAAATGTACAGCACCGCCCATGACAGAACCCAACATGGCTTTTGCTGGTTTCTGATCTGTTTTGCAGCCATTGGTTTGTAAAAAGGTCCTATGAATGGCAAAAGAGCCAGCCCCCTTAACAAGAGCAACCAACGCGGGCAGTGTTATCCCTAATGGGTGTGGACATTTGTCGTGAAAACGTAAATCAGCAGGCAATTCACAAGTAATCCCCCGCATACGTAAATAGGTTTCTGCTAAAGTATCTTTTATTGGTTGGCTTTGTTGCCAAATCTTTTGTGCTCTTTCTGCTTTCTGCTTTACTCGTTTGAGATCAGCAGAAAACTGTTTTGAGAAAGAAAGCGTGTGATCATAAGCTTTATCAAAAAAGGCTTGTTTCCCCAGCAAGCCAATTCTTCTAAGCGCTTGTATGATCTCTTTAAAAGAGCAGCCCGCATAACAAGTGAGTAAGAGACGCCCATCATGTCCATTAGCAAGAGATAAGCTAGGCAATTGATCATCATGGGCTGGACAACGGGCACTTCCATAATGCCCATGCCAAACCCCACGCAAGGCATTTGTGATGCCCTGAGAATTTTCATAAAACATTATTATTGTCCTGTTACTTGCGTCACAGAACGGATTTTGCTATTCATTCTTTGAGTGAAAATGGAAAGCCTTGTCCGTCCTTACGTGACAAGGTTTTCTTTTATGCGACGTCGTTATAACGTTGCTGTTTAGCTTGTTCGATTACATTCAAAAGATCCGATTGTAACCAACGCGATAAAAAACCAAATTTTAAAGGTTTTGGGAGAGAGCCATTGGTCACATGACGGCGGAATGTTGAAACACTCATATGAAGCAATTTTGCACTTTCACGGTCAGTTAAAAGAATATTGTTTTCTGTCATATTAAAATCCTTTCAAATATTAAAAAATGATACCAAATCATGCCTATTTATTAAGCACATTTTGGAATCATTGGAAAGCTATTTAGTCTATAGAAAACAGTATTTTATCATACATTTTCTGATGTGATAATTTATGAGTCTTATTGAGAAAGAATGAGAGAAGAGAGAGAGCAAGTTATCCACAGATAATGGGGTATTACACCCCATATCTTAAGCTTGACCGGTGACATAAGCCGCCCATTTATCCATATAGACACGGCGCTGTTCTAAATAATCCGTACGACGATAGGCACGCTCTACTTTACCGCCGACCGTATGAGCTAGAATAGTTTCAGCGACCTCATAGGGGGCATCGGTTGTTTCAGCAAGCCAATTGCGTAAACTAGAACGAAATCCATGGGGGCAGGCATCACGTTTATTGTCTCTCATATATTGAGCCATACACTTATCAGCGAGGGGACCTCGACCGGTTGCAGAAAAGAAGAAATCATTACGAGAAAGCAATCGTGCTTGTTTTAAGATTTCTAATGCTTCAGATGATAGAGGCACGCGAAATTCTTTTGTTGTATCACGCCTTCCTTTCATATTTTCAGCAGGGATAGTCCATATATCCCCCTCAACTTGATCTTTATGAATATGGCGTATAGGATTTGTACGAACACCTGTCAGAATAAGCAGACGCAATGCTAGTTGTGTTAGGGTTGATGCTTCGCAAAGCGTTTGATAAAAAGCAGGAACATCTCTCCAATCCATTGCTGATCTATTAGTGGTTTTATGGAGTTGTTTACCTAAGAGCGCGCGTGCTTTTTCTGTTGCCTGTAAGTCAACATTCAATCCCAGAGCAGCCGCATGTTTAAGACAAAGATTAAGACGGTTCAGTGCTTTACGAGCTGTATCAGCTTTTGTATGCCAAATAGGGACAAGCGTATTGCGTATTTCTGTTTGTGTAATCTCAGAAACGGGCAAACAGCCTAATTTAGGGAGAATATGAAGGCGTAATGGTAAAAACCAACTTCCATTTTGACCATCCCCTTTTAATTCAGCTTTACGAGTTTCAAAAGTCTCTAAAGCAATATCTTTTAGATAATGGAGATTGCTTATTGTTTCACGTTTTTGTTTTTCACGTTCTTTAATGGGGTCACGCCCTTCACGAAGAACGGAACGCCACCCCGTTACCAATTCACGGGCTTGTTTTAAAGAGACATCTCTTAAATCACCCAAGCCCATTTCGCGGCGGCGCCCATGAAGAGTATAACGGTAAATCCATTGAGCACCTCCATCTTTACGTTTGTGAAGAAGCAAGCCGGCACCATCATTATATTTGCCAGCCCCCAATGTTGCGACAGCCCTTGCATTAAGACGGTTCATAAGGACCATTTTTACTCCTTTCTTATACAAATTTGATCCACACACTCATCCCGCTTGTGATGTGCAAATGAGTGATTTTTATTGATGCAAGATAAACAGATTTGAAATAAGGGAATCTTACGTTATTCGGGACTCTCATTCAATATGAATAATGCTAGATTATCATTATAAATCAATGTCTTGCCTATTCTAGGCACGTTACAGAAGGATTCGATGAAGATCCATAGCCATGGAGGAAGCAGTTTTTCTATTTTGAATAACGAAGGGGATAGCGAAAGTTGGTATGGTTATAGCACGATTATTTGGGGCTATATGTTCAATGAGCAGCAAAGAGCCAAACTTGCAGAACGGCTTGGTGTTCGGGTTGAGGATATACGTGTTCACCATAAGATAGCTTTTCCCCGTTCTCATCTTCATATGCATGATGTTGTTTTGGAGGGTTCCGGTTCGGGGGAAACACGTCCTGTCAATATAGCTGTACGCTTTGGAATTAAGACGTGAGGGGTTTTATGTCGACGGTTTATGATTGGTCTTTAAAAGCCTTAGAGAATGGCAATGCGGATGCTTTGATCAATTGGTCAGAGGGTCAGCCTCCTAGTACAGTCAACAACAGCGCCCGTATGATGATGCAACGGATCAAAGAGTATCTCTTAGATACGGGAGGGGTTATTGAGAGTGTTTTTGTATATGATGAAGGACAAAGCACAACGTCGGTTCATTTGCAAAGTAGGTTGGCTTATCCTGCTTATAGGGACGGTCTTCATTTACGTTTTGTCTCACGTGGTCACAATAGAGGCGCGACGCGTGTTTCAGTTAATACTTTAACCAGCCAGCCTGTTTATAAGGCCACAGATAAAGGGCTATCGCTTTTATCAGGTGGTGAGTTCCAAGAAGGGTGTGTTTATAGCCTTGTGTATGATGAAGCGCTTTCAGGTTGGCAAGTTCTCAATCCTACCCGTGATCCAGTTCCAGCGTCAAAAACATTACCGACTGGTTTAATCGGTCCTTTTGCCATGCGCCATTTACCGGCTGGTTGGTTGTTGTGTGATGGTCAGGCTTATAGTCGTTTACACTATAGGTCTCTTTTTTCGAAGATAGGGACGAGTTGGGGGGAGGGAGATGGTGTAAGAACCTTTAATGTTCCAGATTTGCGTGGGATGTTTTTACGGGGTCTTGATGAAGGGCGCAATGTTGATCCTTGGCGTTCTTTTGCAAGCCAGCAAGAGCATTCTTTAAAAGCCCATGATCATTTTATCGGTTCTATAGCCCCTCATTCTCTCGCCTCCCGTAAGAAGCGTGATGTCTCTTCTTCAGATGCTTTAAAAAGAAGCAAGCGTTCTCTTGATAGCGATGAGGAATGTTTAGGATTGAGCGGGGATGCCTTGGAAAAGTGTAATCAAGAATTTGATGAAAGAGCGGGCGTTCCAGCGGCTCCAGAGGTTCCCTTTTGGTTTACAGAATCGGATAAACCGCCCCGTTTACCTTGGTTTATTCGGTCTCCATTTGCCAATTTTTTAATCTCTTCTACGCCGTTACAAGAGGGTTTGGATCGTCTTGCTCCTCATGAACATAGATTTCTTATCGACAGTTTTGGTGGAGAGGAAACGCGTCCAGTCAATGTATCGGTTGTATTTGGCATAAAGACATGAGGTTATGCGATGTTATCAAAACCCTTTGCGATTTCAGCTTTAAGTGACCCGTCTCAAGTACGGGTTGTTTTGTATTCCGGTGAGCGCTTTGTGCACGCCCCGTTAAATGGGGTTAGTGATCTTTTGAAAGCTGCTTTGCACTCAGAGCTTTCCGTTTCATTCAAGCGTTTAGAAACTGAATTACAAGCTTTGAGGGATGAAGTGGAAGAATTGAAAGCGTGTTTATTTTAAGGCTTTATGAAGAGTTGATGTAAGGAAGCAAGAAATGAGTATACCCCACCATACCCATGAATATTATCTCCCAACGGCAACCAAAGAAGAGATAATAGAGGGGCGTTCGCAAGATACGGTTGTTGTTCCCAAGTTGTTAGGGACGGCTTGCCTTTATTCTTATGAAACTTTTGCGCCGTTAGAACAGGTTGTCGATGTAAGGAAAGAAGTAGAAACGGCAACCGCCCGTGCAAATGGCGCCCAACAAAAGGCAGAAGAGTCCAAAAGACTATCAGAGCAGGCGCTTACAGAGGTGCAAAGAACGGTTGAAAGTGTTGGCAATGCGCTCACGCGTGCAAACAGTGCACAAGAGAGTGCAGGAAGAGCAGAGCAGACAGCTTCAGAAGCCAAAACAACAGCGGCAGAAGCACAATTGGTCTCGGCAGAAGCCAAGCTTAAATCGGAGGCAGCAGAAAGATTATCGCAAGAAACGCAAACGATAGCTTCAAAAGCCAAGAGAATATCGGAAAGCGCGCAAGCAGCTGTTGAGAAGAACATATCAGAAGTTGATACGGCGAAAGGTTTATTAAGCTCAGGATTGGCAACAGTTACACAAGCCAAGCAGGAAAGTGAGAGTGCATTGCGTATAGCAAGAGAAGCCAAGGCGGAATCCTCACAAGCCTTAACAGCTTCAGGATTAGCGCAGTCGACCTCAGAAGAAAGCAAGACAGTCTCACAACGAGCAGAAGCCAGTGCTAGAGAAGCCGAACAATCTTCTCTGATAGCAAAGAATGGAGCGTTAGAAGCCAAACAGATAGCTGATGCTGCAAAACTTCTCTCAGAAGAAAGCAAGACTTTGTCAGAACTTTCTAAGACGGCTTCAGATCAATCACTCTTGGTTTCGACACAAGCCAAGCAGGCCAGTGAAGAGGCCAGCAAGCAAGCCTCAGAAGCTTTAAGCAAGTCGGTTGAATCACGGGCATTGTCGGAGGAAGCCAAGAAAATAGCGACAGAAGGCATACGAGAAGTTAAGCAAGAGGTTTCGTCGATTTCGAAAGTAGCAATGCAAGCGGAACAAACAGCGACAGAGACGACGCAAGTCGCAGCCACAGCCGTTGCAACATGTCATGAAGTTAAGACAGTTTCTCAGAGAGCCAAGAGTGTTGCAGAAACAGCCCAGCAGGTAGCGACAGAAGCGAAGGAGTTAGCAGAATCTTTTAAGGGTGTAGCAGAAGGTGCATCTCGTACAGCCAATGAAGCCAAGGAGGCAAGTGAAAGAGCTTTGAGGAGCTCTCATCAAGCAGAATCTTCAAGCAACAGTGCTCAGCAGGTAGCGACAGAAGCGAAGCGTTTAGCAGAGCAAGCGGTCAGTTCAGTCACAGAGGTCACCAAGACCGCTCAACAGGTAGCAAGCTCTGTTGAGACAGCCGTTAGTCTGTCTCAAGAAACACGATCGCTTGCAGAGAGAGCCCAAAGTCTTTCTGGAGAAGCACAAGCTACGGCTTCAAAAGCATTATCGAAAGCAGAAGAATGCGAAGCCGCATCGGGTGAAGCCTCAAGAGTCTCTTTAGAAGCCAAGCAGATAAGTGAAACAGTGCAAGCAACAGTAACTTCTCTACAAAGCAGTGTTGATAAAGCAGTTTCAGAAGCAGCAGATGGCAAGAGTAAAGCAGCAGAAGCAAAACAGCTAGCATTGGAAGCGAAGGATGCCTCCACCAATGCCCTCACTTCTTCTAGGGATGCCAAGGAGCATTCTTCACAGGCGCTTACAACAGCCCATGATGCGAAGACAGCTTCCCTAGCGTCTCAAAAGAAAAGTGAAGAGGTTGCAGGTATAGCGAATGAAGCAAAATCTTTGGTTGATAGAGCGGTTTTGGATGCAAGCGCCGCCAAGCAGGCGTCGACAAGCGCGCTTACAGCCTCCAGTGATGCGAAGCAGCAAGCTTCTGAGGCTGTTGTTTTCGTTAAAGAGGCCAAAAGTGTTTGTGAAGAATCTAAGGCATTATCCGATAAAGCAATCAAGGTCTCTACGGAGGCCCAACAGGCATCGGAGGCATCACGAACCGCTTCTCTGGATGCGCAAGCAACAGCAGGCTTGGCATCTACAACAGCCAATGATGCGAAAAGCATAGCAGAGCGTGCACACAGTCTATCGGAAGAGGCAAAGAGCTTAGCGCAAGAAAGCAAAGCGCGTTTTGAAAGCGTTCAACAAAAGATAGAAGACATCAAAGAAGTTTCAGATACAGCTCTCTCCACAGCGAATGCGGCCAAACAAACAGGAGAAGAGACAAGCAAGCAAGCTTCAGAAGCTTTGACGAAGTCTGTTGAAGCCAAGGCTTTATCAGAGGAAGCGAAAAGTGTCTCAGAGACTGCTCGTAGGAAAGCGAATGAAGCAGAGCAGGCAGCGTCAGAAGCCTCAAAGGTCGCTTTAGAAGCAAAAGCAGTTGCAGAACGGGCTGTTGTTACGGATGGAGAAACCCTTCGAGGGGGAGAAGCGCTCAAAAGTTTAGTTGAAGAGGTAAAGAAGAAAGCAGAAACAGCAGAAAGTTTAGCTTCAGAAGCAAAAGAGAGCGCTTCACAGTCCTTGCTAGCTTCTAATCATGCAAGGAGTGAATCAGCAACAGCGGTAAATACAGCGAATGATGCAAAGAGTAAGGCAGAAGAAGCCAAGACCCTCTCAGAAGCGTCAAAGAGTATGAGCAGTGATGCAAAGCAATTGGCTACACAAGCCAAGGAAACCTTGACAAGCGCGCTTACAGAAACAAGGGATGTAAAAGAGCAAGTAGAGGCAGCAAAAAGAATATCAGAAGAAGTAAAGCAAGAGCTTATAGGATTAAAAACGTCATCAGACTTGGCATTATCGACAGCGAATGCAGCAAAAGCCACGGGAGATCAAGCCTCTCAACAGGCTACAGAAGCAAAGAGTTTAGCAGAAGATGCCAAGAGTGTTTCAGACAAATTACAGAGCAAAATAGATAAGATAGAGCAATTAGCAGAAAAAGCGCAAGAAACGGCTACAGCCTCCAAAGAAGCGGCTTCTTATGCGAAACATGATGCCGATCAAGCACAAAAGAAGGCGCAAAGTTCAGAGAATTTATCCTATCAAGCCTTAAATAAAGCCGAAGAAGCCAAGCAATCGGCGGATGGAGCGAGTATAAAAGCGAGCTTGGCAGAAATGGCAGCAGAAGAAGCCAAGAAAACCGCCGGCTCCACTTTATCGCAAGCTTATGCCGCCAAAGATGAAGCAGATAAAGCCAAGGAAATAGCGAATGGAGCAAGAATAAAATCCAGCTTGGCAGAGAGTGCAGCGGAAGAAGCCAAGAAAACCGCCGGTTCTTCTTTATCACAAGCTTATGCCGCGAAAGATGAGGCGGGTAAAGCCAAGGAAGCAGCACATGGAGCGAGTATAAAAGCGAGCTTGGCAGAAATGGAAGCAAAAGAAGCCAAGCAATCAGCAAGTTCAGCGTGGAGAGAAGCCAATGAAGCCAAAGATTCTGTAAAGACTATAAAAGAGAGCGTTTCCAATGCGAAAGATGATGCAGAGCAAGCGCGGCAAACAGCAGAAGAAGCCAAGCAATCGGCGGATGGAGCACGTCATAAAATCAATGATGTTGAACAGGTTATAGAGACGCTCAAAGCCTCACTTGATTTGGTAAAAACGGATGCATCAGGAGCCTTGTCAACAGCGCAAAAGGCAGAAACAGCCGCTTCAGTTGCGAAAGAAGAGGCAAGTCAAGCGCAAGAAGTAGGCAAGAATGCGAAGTCGACAGCAGATGAGGCGCTCACGAAAGCGACAGATGCCAAGAGCCATGCTGAATTGGCAAACACCACCTCCAATGAAGCCAAGACACTTGCCGAGCAAGCCACGAGCAGGCTCAATTCCCTGAATTTATCGGAAATGCGCCAAAGGGTTAATGCGCTTCAACAAAGTGTAGAACAAGCGCATCAATCGTCACAAACAGCGAGCAACAAGGCTGAAGAAGCGACCCAACAAGCAAGCCAAGCCAAGAGTTTGGCACAAGAAGCCAAGAATACAGCAGAAGGGGTAAAAAGTAGTTTAGAGACATTAAAAACGACATCAGAGCAAGCACAAGAGAATGCCTCTGAAGCCCTTCGTATAGCCAAAGAAGTCAAAGCCGCCTCAGAAGGTTCAGATGTTGAGGAAGATGAAGAAATAAGCGAAACGGCAGATGATGAAGCGATGGCCATAGCGTCCGATGCGCAAACAGTTGCTTATGATGCCCGCTTGAAAGCCATGTCAGCGGATATAAAAGCCGATAGAGCCGATCGCAATGCGCAGAATGCGAAGGAAGAAGCCAAGAATGCGCAGGAAAAAATCGCGGAAGTGAAGGAAGAAATTACAAAAGCGAAGAAAGAAATCGAAGAAGCCAAGCAAAGCGCGAGTCATGCAATACGAGAGAATAATAGTACGAAGAGATGGCTCACACAGACATTCCAAAAAACGGAGCAATTAGAAAAAGACCTAGACGATATGGATCTTTCTGTGAGCAACGTCTCTAATAACATCCGTACGGTCCAAACGAAGGTGGAAGAAGCAAAAACATTAGCACAAGAGTTCAAAACGGCTTGTGAACGTAGCGCTTCTGATCTTCTCAAAAAGTTAAGTTGGAATGTTTTTACCCAGTCCACGCCATTTCTGAAGACAGATATAACCAAACGGCTCATTTTAGAAGGAGAAACGCATATTTCTGTCAAGGATGGGAGTGATATACAGCTGGTCAGTTTTACGAGCAGTTCTACAGAGGTCGCGCTTCCTTCTTCAGGTCTTTCAGCCGGTAAGGATTATTATGTCTATTTGGTGAATGGGGGGAGAGAGGACCAAAAACTGATTGTGTCAGAGTATAAAAGTTCTCCCCGTGATGCAGACATTTCAACATATAATTGGAAGCAGATAGGCGGTTTTCATACGCTTTGTGCAGATGTTGGCTATTCTGCGTATCATCCTTTATCCGGTTATAAAGCAGGGGATATTTTACCCCGTTCTGTTTGGTGTCTCAATCATCGCCCGCATTGTTCCCCAGAAGGTATGGTCTACGATCCTAGAAGAGATCTTTGGGTGGATATCTATCTTCAATCCGGTAAGGGGGAAGATACCAAATCAGCCTATGGTGTTCCGATCACCAGCAATCGTTCTTATACAGATCATGCCAAGGATATGATGCAGGTAAAGAAAAGGTTATTGGGTCATGAGGATTTTCTTTCAGCGATGTATGGAAGCAATGAAAATAGCAGTATTGAGGGACAACAAGCGCCTACACCAGCCCATTCAGGAGGTCATAAGGATACACAAGAACGTCGTATGATTTCGCATATTGGTTGTGAGGATGGTTATGTTTCGCAATATTTATCAGAGTTTTTCCCCGTTCCCAATCAAAGTGATCCTTCAAAGAGTGATATGCATGTTTTGATTGGTGGTGGGAGTTGGCAGGATGGAGCAGAATGCGGTAGTTTTTTTCGTCAGAGCGTGCATTCTCGTAATTTTACGGATGAGAAGGTAGGAGCGCGTGGATGCTGTCGTCCACGTCGTTTTATTTGAGAAACTTCATAGAAGGATCCAGTCTCATTTTTATTCAGCCTCACTTTTGTGGGGCTTTTTTTATGGAGGAGCAAATGCGCAAGATATCGAAGGAAGGTTTAGAGCTTATTAAACAATGGGAAGGTTTACGCTTAGAGGCTTATAGAGATGAGGCATGTGTGTGGACGATTGGTTATGGTCACACCAGTTATGCGGGCAAACCTTTGGTGCATAAGGGCATGTGTATTACGAAAGAACAAGCCGAAGAGATACTTTGTAAAGATTTAGAGCAATTTGAGCATGCGGTAGAGCAGTTTGTCATGGTTTCGTTAACGGATGCGCAATTCGCGGCATTGGTGTCGTTTTGTTATAATGTAGGCACAACCGCCTTTTGCCAATCGACCTTATTAAAAAAGCTCAATAAAGGGGATTATGAAGCTGTTCCTACAGAATTACAGAAATGGAATAAGGTAGGAGGTAAACCGCTTCAAGGATTAGTCAATCGTCGCGCCGCTGAAGCAGGGTTATGGGCCAAGGGATCTTATGTTTGTTCCAATTATCAAAAGGTAGAAACGAAAGAGAGGAGCGGTTTGTTCAAGATAGAAGCGCTTGCACCGATTATAGGGTCCTGTTCAGGGCTTGGAGGGCTTTTTGCAGGCAATGGTCCTATCCAATGGGTTTTGGCAGGGATGATGGTTCTAGCTGCTGTAACAGGGGTTTTTATAGTCACAAAACGCTTTAAGGAACAGCGGTTATGATTTTATATCTTAAAAGAAATCTGTCTTTTCTGTTAACGGCTATAGCCGTTTTTTTTATAGCTTTGGCTAAAGCCTTTCACCTTGGAAAGAAGAGCGAGCGTCAAAAGCAGGTAGAGACAGCATTAAAGAGAGCGACAACACGTTTTGAGGTTGAAAATGAAGTTAATCAAAAAAGTGATAGTGGTGTGCGTGCTGCTCTGTCTCGTTGGATGCGGGACAAATAGATCAGTTTCTTGTGTTGGTTGGTTGCCCATTTATTTAGATCAACAGGATGTTCAGGTCATCAGTTCTCACCTCGCAAGGGATATTTTAAAGCATAATCAACAGGGGGCTCACGTGTGTGGTTGGCAAGATGGTTAAGAAACAAAGCAGAAAAGAACAAGATTTAACAGAAAAAGAACGCCAACTGCTCCTTGAGATGCTGGAGACCTATCAAGGCTTAAAGATGATGTCACGTCTTATGAAATGGGGAGCCTTTGCTGTCTTTATCTTTGTCATGGATTTTTCCCGTTTCATAGATGCCATAGAAAATAGCTTCTCACACTTAAAAAGATGGATAACAAAAAGTTAGATATTTCTTCTTTAAAAAAGAGATTGATATTAATCATAAGTTAAACTATGTTTAACTGTGTTATACAATATATAATCACTCAAATTTTAGAGAGGAGACATTATGAGTGTAAAAAGTGAACTTATAGCAGCTAAAGTAGATATAAATCTAAAAAGCGCATTTATGGCTATAGCTGAAAGAAAACATCGTCCAGCATCTCAAATTTTACGTGATCTGATTCGTATTTACGTTGAAAATAATAAAATACCTAATCAGGAAACGCTTGAAACTTTTCACAAAACAGACAGAAATGAAGATGTTTTTTATGCTAAAAATATTGCTGATTTGATGAAGCAACTGGACATCTAATTATGCGTTCAGTGAGTTATTCAGGAAAGTTTAAAAGGGATGTAAGACGGGCAAAAAAACGTGGAAAAGATATGCAAAAGCTTATAGAAGTTATGCAACTTCTAATTCATAAGCAGCAATTGCCGACTATTTTAAATGATCACGCATTACAAGGCAATTGGAAGCCTCGTAGAGACCTTCATATAGAGCCAGATTGGTTGTTAATTCATATAGTTGATGAAGAGCGTGTCCATTTTGATAGGACAGGTACGCACTCAGATTTATTTAAGTAAAAAGTCAATTATGAATTCTCAAAAAATTTCTGATTCGCAATAATTGAAGAAAATTTTGAAAATATTTGTTAGAATCAGAAGAAATCTTTCTTCTCTAACAGGACTTTTTAGATGGTTACACCATTTGGTAAAATCTTACGAAAACTTCGTATTGATCACTCAGAACGCCTTTTAGATATGGCTAAAAAATTAGGTGTATCTGTAGCGTTTTTATCTTCTGTAGAAATTGGCAAAAAATCAGTACCTATTGGAATGGAAGAGAAGATCATAGAGCTTTATAGCTTGGATCAAGAGAGAGCTAGTCTCTTAAGAAGAGAGGCTGATGCTTGTCGTAAGAGTTTTACCATTAAATCTTCTGATTCATTTCGTTCTGAAATTCTTGGTATGTTTGTTAGAAGTTTAGAGAGTTTTTCATCACAAGACTTAGTAGAATTTAAAAAATTCTTGGAGACAGTTAGCAAAAAAGGAAGTGCTTTTTAGCTATATATTCGAAAATCCTATTCCCATACTGTTATTCTAGCATCCCTTATTGTTATTTATATAAATAAAATCAATATGTTATTGATATAAGAAGAGGTTATGGTACGCCCAAGGGGAATCGAACCCCTGTTTCCGCCGTGAAAGGGCGATGTCCTAACCGCTAGACGATGGGCGCAAACCAATGATCAGGCTTATAGAGAGGATCTTTTTACTTCGCAAGCCCTCTATGCAATTTTTTTTAAAAAAACATGTTTTAAATGCATTCTTTGGAGATTTCTTTTTTTATTTTCTCGAGTTTTTGCAAAAAATAGAAAGCAGAGTTAGAGACTCTGAAAGAAAGTTTTCATGTGATGATTATGAAAATTGAATAATATTTTTTATGATTCCTTATTACAGAAGTAGCTGTACAGGATAAAATCAGTAATTTAAATGAGTTGAATGCTATTTATATCATTTGGGACAAATTATGAGATGAATGGATGATAATTTTTTTTTAAATTTTTCACTCTCAAAGAGCTTTTATGAAATTTCTCTTCAAGAGATTATAAATCAAAAAATAATTCTTCTTTATATCCCTATTGTTTGAAAGCGATATGAAATAAACTGTGTTGTTTACAACTAAAAAGTTATGTGATGCACTCATTGGTCAATTGTAATGTCTAAGTTCATTAATTTTAGAGCATTCTTTATTTTAATAAATATGAATATTTGTATGCTTTGGAAATTTTGATTGAATAAAGAGTTGCTATTATACTAAGAAAAGATCAAGACAAGTAGAGAAGGGGTGCTTTAGCTTTATTGGTGTTAGTTGATGCATCATTTAAACGTTTTTTTATGAAAAGAGGGATAAGTAATTAGATAATGACAGAAACTTTAAAAGTTGGCATTGCAGGACTTGGTACAGTAGGGGCTTCAGTTTTTCGCATTTTACATGATAAAGAAAAGAGCTTAGCGGGCCAATGTGGACGATTGATTAAGGTTGTTGCTGTCAGTGCGCGTGATAAAGACCGTAATCGTGGTATAGATCTGAGTGATGTCAAATGGTTTAATTCACCTATAGAGATGGCTGCTTCTGATGAGATTGATGTTTTTGTTGAGCTCATTGGGGGCGAATTAGATCTTGTGCATACAGCTGTTAAAAAGGCATTGGAAGTAGGACATCACGTAGTTACTGCCAATAAGGCTCTTCTTGCTCGACATGGCGTGGAACTGGCAATAAATGCAGAAAAAAAAGGTGTTTTTCTTCATTTTGAAGCTGCTGTTGCAGGAGGTGTTCCTGTTATCAAGGCTATGAGAGAATCACTTGTTAGTAATCATATATCGCGAATATATGGTATTCTTAATGGAACTTGTAATTATATATTAACGCGTATGTTCACAGAAGGTCTCTCATTTAAAGATTGTTTGGCAGATGCACAAAGGCTTGGCTATGCTGAAGCTGATCCAACTTTTGATATTGGGGGAAATGATACTGCTCATAAATTAGCTTTATTGACAAGTTTGGCATTCGGAACAACCGTTTCATTAGATGATATTTATGTCGAAGGAATCAGCAATATTTCGCAGATTGATATCCGTGCAGCCGATGAATTGGGGTATCGGATTAAGCTTTTAGGGGTTGCGTTAAAAACCAATTCTGGAATCGAACAGCGTGTTCATCCAACAATGGTACCGGCATCATCAATGATTGCACAGATTCATGGCGTGACAAATGCTCTTTCAATTCAAAGTGACTTATTAGGTGAACTGCTGTTTTCTGGTCCAGGAGCTGGAGGAGAAGCAACAGCATCTGCGGTTATTGGTGATTTGGTTGATATAGCTAAAGTACGGTCTCATTTTCAGTATGCACCTGTTTTAGGAAGCCCAGCATTGCAACTTGCTCCTCACAAAAAAGCGCGTATTTCTCACCATGCAGGTGGTTACTTTATTCGTTTGAATGTTCATGATCGTGCTGGTGTTTTTGCTGCGGTTGCAAGGCATATGGCCGATAATCATATTTCATTAGAGTCAATTGTTCAAAAACCTTTTGTAGAAAGTCAGAGTGTAAAAACAATTATTTTAATAACACATGAAACAACAGAAGTGAATGTACAACAAGCATTGATGGCTATTGAAAAAGATGGGCACCTTGTTGCAAAATCTCAATTTATTCGTATCGAACCTATGGTATAGAGTTAATAATAACAAAGAAAAAAATATAAGTTTTTTCTCTTGTGAAAAGTTTTCATTTTTGCCAAAAATTCTTTTTTAAATGTTTTTAGTGCTTCATTTGGTAGGATTTTTCGTATGTCCATAACTCACAAAACTTTAAATGTACTTGATCGTATTCTAACTCTTGAATTGGTACGTGTAACCGAACGTGCTGCTGTTGCAGCTGCACGTTGGCGTGGACGTGGTGATGAAAAAGCTGCTGATCAAGCTGCTGTAGATGCAATGCGTCAAGAACTTAATCGTTTGCCTATTGATGGTACAGTGGTAATTGGTGAAGGTGAACGTGATAAAGCTCCTATGCTTTATATTGGAGAAAAAGTAGGTCTTCAAAATGGAATGGCGATTGATATTGCTCTTGATCCGCTTGAAGGGACGACAATTTGTGCTAAAAATCTTGCCAATTCTTTAGCTGTCGTTGCTTTTGCAGAAAAGGGTAATCTCCTTTATGCTCCTGATGTTTATATGAAAAAAATTGCTATTGGTCCTGGTTATCCAAAGGGAGTAGTTGATATAGATGCTTGTCCTGCTGATAATATTCATGCTCTTGCAAAGGCTAAAGGAGTAGCTGTTAATCAAGTGACAGTTTGTATTATGGATAGACCTCGCCATACAAAACTAATTAATGAAGTAAGAGCAACAGGTGCATCAATTCGCTTAATTGGCGATGGAGATGTCGCGGCTGTTATTGATACAACAGATCCAGAGGAAACAGGTATTGATATTTACATGGGTATTGGTGGAGCTCCAGAAGGAGTGTTAGCTGCTGCTGCTTTACGCTGTATTGGTGGGCAAATGCAAGGACGTTTACAGCTTGATACAGAAGAAAAAATTATACGTGCTGCAAAAATGGGAATCGACAATCCCAATAAAGCTTATACAATGGAAGAAATGGCAAAGGGTGATGTTTTATTTTCTGCAACAGGTGTAACGGATGGCAATATGCTTTCTGGTGTTAAATTTACTTCTCGTTATATTCAAACAGAAACTCTTGTAATGCGCTCACATACCGGTACAATCCGTAATATTAAAGCACAACATAGAGATTATTCAAAATTTGATTAATGCCGTTTTTTCTCGTGCTATGAAAAATAGAAAAATGTGTTGTTAAAAACTATGCTTCCATGAAAGACTTAAGAGATATATTCATGGAAGCTTTTATACTTTATCACTGTACTTAGAGATATTTCTTCTTATTATGAAATCTCAACAGAATGCACCCAGCCATTTTTATCTTCTCGATCCCCTTTTTGAAGATCAACGAGTTGTGTGCGAAGCTGTTTTGTCACTTCCCCAATCATTTCATTTCCAATAACAATTTCACCACCTTGATATTTAAAACAACCGATTGATGTAACAACAGCTGCTGTACCACAAGCAAAGGCTTCTTTGAGATAACCATTTTCTGTATCTTCTTTGAGAGATTCAAAAGAATAAGGCCGTTCTTCTATTGTCAATCCCATTTGTTTTGCCAACTGTAAAATTGAATGACGTGTTATTCCTGGAAGGATAGAACCATTAAGGGCGGGTGTTACAAGTGTATTATCTGCCATAATAAAGCAAACATTCATACCACCAAGTTCTTCTATCCATTTATGTTCAATCATATCAAGGAAGAGCACTTGGCTGCAGTTGTTTTCAGTTGCAATTTTTTGTGCAAGTAAACTGGCTGCATAGTTACCGCCACATTTAGCGGCACCTGTTCCTCTTGGACCAGCACGGCTATAATCTTTTTCAATCCATACGTTGACAGCTTTTTCTTCTCCTTTAAAATAGGATTCAACAGGAGATGCTATGATACAGAAAATATATTTTTTAGAAGGGCGAACTCCTAAAAAGTTTTCATTGCCAAACATGAATGGACGTATGTAAAGGCTAGCATTGGGATGTCCAGAAACCCATTTGTGGTCAATTTTTACCAATTGGTGAACAGCGTCTAAAAAAATATCCTTTGGTAATTCAGGCATAGCAAGTCGTTGCGCAGATTCTATAAAACGTTGTGCATTGGCATCAGGGCGAAATAATAAAATACGCCCATCTTTTGCACGATATGCTTTTAATCCTTCAAAAATTTCTTGTGCATAATGCAGAACGGAACTTGCTGGATTAATTTCTAAAGATTTGTATTGAGAGATGGTAGCGTTATGCCAACCTTTATCTTGAGTCCATTGGATAATTCCCATGTGATCTGTAAAAAATTCACCAAAGCCAGGACTTTTGAGTATTTCTTCACGATTTTCATCGGACAGAGGAGATGGATGTTTTTCTATTTTAAAGGGAAGTGGTGTTGTGAAAGATTTCATAAAAAGGACCTTTGAGGATAAGCTTGAATATTATGGATTTTATTTATAATCAAAAGAAATGCTATATTTTTATTATAACTTTATTATTAGCAAATCCTTCATGTCAATGTTTTATTATAGATTATAGAAAACATTGAAAGATATTTGTTTCTATTTTCATAATCTTTTTCTCAATTTTATCAAATAATCTGGAACCTTTATAAATATTTATCGTTTTCTGGAATAAGTGCCTAAACCATTTTGTATATGCATATCTTTTAATAACATAAAGGTAGGGGAATTGAGAAAAGGAATTCATTATGATTGATAGAAATTACCAAACATATGAGGAACGTATGGCTGCAGAAAAGATCGATCGAGAACGACGTTATTCGATTGGTAAAGGTCTTTTTACTATTATCCTTGCACTCATTATTCTCTGGTTTATTTTTGGCTTTTTGGGATCTTTTTTTACGAAGTCTTCGGAACATACATCTCATTATAATAAAACAGAATCAAATCAAACCATAACAGATCCGAAAAAAGGTTTACATTCAACACCTTCACTACCTTATACTTATAAAGATACAACATCAACGTTACCCTATAAGTATAATCCTTCAGATAAAATCCCCTCTTCAGAAAGAAATTAAGAAGTAACATCATTTTAAATTTATGCACTTTAAATAATTTGAAATAATTTTAATTGCTAAAGTTTATAGATTAGCTCATCTATCTGTTTAAATTGAATAATGCAACGGTTTTGAAAACCGTTGCATTATTTATTTAACGTGTTATGAAACAGCTCCCCCCAGAGCTTTTGATATCCTGACAAAGTATTATGGCTTCGTTGCGGTTTTGTGTTTGAATACGCACACGGTAATAGGTTCCCTTGCCAGCTATAAAAGCAGACTGAATGTTTACAGGGCGCGTACCAATAAGAAATCCAAATCTAGACTTCATATGTTTCAAAGTATCTGTAGCGAGCGCATGTGTTGGTTGTGATGCCAGCTGTACATAATAATATTCTGAATTTTGTACGCTTGTTTCGCTGCTTTGTGGAAGTGAGCGTGTATCAACATGTGTTTGTAGCTCTGAATTCTTTTTTGCATAGGATGGAACAGGTATAAATGAAAGCTTTGTTTTTTCCTCAATATCAGAATTAGAAGTATTTTCAGCGATTATTTTATCAATATTATTCGTAATATTGTCTTCAGTTTTACTATTATTTTTATCAGAAGACTGAGAAGAAATTGAAGAAGAATTTTGAGTTTGACCTCTACTTGCTTGATCAACTATTTCTTCAGGTTCATTAGTAGGTTTTCTTTCTGTATGATGCGGAGAGAGTACAATCGTACCATCTTGGTTTACAACGACGGTCTGTACTTCCTGTGTTGGAATAGTGTGATTGATAGCTTCTGTTACCGCATGTTCAACATCAGATTCATCAAGGGAAGAGGAGGAAATTCTTGTTGATCCCTGCTGATCTAATGTTTCTAAATCTTCTGGTTGTTCAGAGTTATCGATAAGAGATTGTTGTGTATTATCTTGTTTTTCATTTTGTTCAATTTCTTGATTATAAATATCTAAATTACTTGTAATATCATTTTCGGCTTCAGTTTTCTCTTGTTTAAATTTAAAAGGTGTATTGTCAGCGTGGATAATGAGCGTATCTCCATTTTTTTGTGATGACATAAAAAAATGAGAATACCCAACAAAACCAATAGCTATTAAGATAAGAAAAACGACGATTTTAGCGAAAAAACTACCAAAAATAAAATTTTTTAAGTTCGATATGACTGATGAATGAGAAGGTATTTTTTCTGTGGTTCTGTATGGCGAATTTTCAGTAAAAGAAGAGGTATCATATTCCATATTAGCAGAGGGAGAATAGTTAGCACTCTGCTCGTGGGAATTTATATAGACTTCGTCTTTTGGGGAATGTGTAGTTTGATGAAAGATTTCATTGAAAGTTTCATTATGCTGGTGTTGCTGCGAAAAACTTTCCATGTGAGTACTCCCTACATTGAGTACATCTGCAAATTCTTCTTTTAAACCATCCGTTGATACAGCATATTCGGGAGCTTCATACGGGATTTCTGGAACCATGATTGGTCCTGTTTTTTCTACCGTTTCTTCCGCAAATTGATAAGTATCAATATTGGGAGGAGAAGAATCTCTTTGGGTATAATTATGGGAAACAGAATGCTTCTCTTGTCCTGTATGTAGAGGCTCTGATGCGGAGGGCTTCTTATTTAAATTATGTTGATTAGAGGCAACTTCTTTATGATATTTTGCAGCATATTTTTTTTCTTCTAAAGTGTTTTTTTCATAAAACTGAGGATAATCAGTCGTATAGCTTTCATGTGCAAAGTTTGCTAAATCAGATGTTTTATTAGCTTGCGTTGAATCTAAAGATGAAGGAAAGGTACTTGTTGTTTCATTTTCTGTTGTACTTTTTTCCTTTGAAGCAGGATGAGAAGATGAAAAAAAAGTCTCTGTTTCCGTAGAAGGATTTGAGATATCACTATAATATTCTTCAATCCAATTTTCTTGATCAGCGGAAACTTTATAAGGATGATTTATGGGAGACTCATAGGTATTTTGATTCCGATCATGATTTTGTTGCCTATCTGGAGTATGCGATTTGTGGGTGGCTGTTTGTGAAAAATAGTTATTTTTTTCAGTAGCTTCTGTTTGTAATTTATCGTTGATTTGTCTATCAGATTCATCAAAAAAGAAATTTTCTAACTGTGGATTAAAATCACTTTTTTCAAAAAAGGAATCAGGATTATTCGTTGTTGCCTTTTGTGCTGTTTGACGTTTTTGAATAGGGAGTGGAGAGAGCGCATCTAAAATTTGCTCTTCATCGTGCGCGATAAGTGCAGAAGTATCCTCTTCAGATAAAACATTATTTTGTTCTGAAGGATCAAAAATAGTAGTTGGCGTGGCATCTGCAGTTTGTACGCCGCTGGTTACGCGTAAGTCTTCTTGTTTTTTTTGAGCATCACTTGATGTGTTATTTGTTAAATTATTTTCAAACTCTGCTTCTAAAAAGGATAAATCAAAATCATCGTCATGAAATGAAGGCTTAGAAGATTGAGATATTGATTGATCATTTTGTTTTTTGCTTTGTATGTTTGGATTAAAAATTTGCCTAAGTCTCGCCAAGGGATCATGGTGCTCATGATCTTGTTTTGTTTCGTGCGGATTTTTGCGATCGTTATCGCTCATAGCTTCTCTCACATGATGGTTTGCATCTAGGTGCAATATAATAAATGGTTAAATTTGATTTTTTATAATTTAAGATTACAAATTTTCCCCCTCCTATAACAGGATATACAAAAAAGTTTATCAATAAAGTACTTATTTTACGTATTTATAGAATTTTTTCAACGCATTTCTATTGGCGCTTCAACTCCAATAATTGTAAGCCCTGATGATAAAATATTTATAATAGCCTGTATGAGTCCTAATCTAGCAAAAGAAAGATCCTTATCATCAGGTTGAATAAAGCGTAAATGGAGATTATCATTTCCTTTATTCCAATGGCTATGAAAGTTGGAAGCAAGGTCATAAAGATAAAAAGCTAATCGATGTGGTTCTTTATGAACGACAGCTTGTTCAATAATACGTGGATATTCGGAAAGTTTGCGTATTAAGAATATTTCATGATCGTCTGTTAGACGGTTAAGGTGCGCAATCATTGCATCATTTGAAAGATTTTTGATATACAGACTTTCTTGCGCTTGTCGAAAAACAGAGTGACAACGTGCATGTGCATATTGGACATAAAAGATAGGATTATCCTTTGATTGTTCTGTTACTTTTGCAAAATCAAAATCAAGAGGTGCTTCACATTTACGGTATAACATCATAAAACGCACTGGATCACGGCCGACTTCTTCTACAACATCTCGTAAAGTGACAAATGATCCTGCTCTTTTTGACATACGTACAGGTTGTCCATCGCGAAAGAGCTTTACCAATTGACATAAAAAAACGCTCAATTTGGCTTTATCACCAGAAACTGCTTTTGCCATTGCTTCTAACCGCTTTACATAACCTGCATGATCCGCACCTAAAATATAAATCATTTCATCAAAATGACGATTAAATTTATCACGAAAATATGCGACATCAGCGGCAAAATAAGTGTACGAGCCATCAGATTTAACCAAAACACGGTCTTGATCATCTCCAACATCTGTAGAACGAAATAAAGTTTGTTCACTAGGCTCCCAATCTTCTATGTCTTTTCCCTTTGGGGGAGGAAGTTTTCCTTTATAGATATAACCATTTAACGTGAGATCATTGATTGTATTACGAATAGCGCGCGCATTATCTGCATAAAGCATTCGTTCAGAGAAAAAGATATCATGATAAATATTAAGAGTAGCCAAATCTTCTTTAATCATTGCCATCATGGCACAAATTGCGTGTTCTTTCACTATAGATAAAGCCTCTTCTTTATCCATAGTGAGTAATTGGTCATCAAATTTTTGGGCAAGTGATTGTCCCAAAGGGATCAGATATTCACCAGGATAGAGCCCTTCTGGAATTTCATTGATGTTTTCTCCAAGAGCTTCACGATAACGTAAAAGGACAGAGTGTGCGAGCACTTCAATTTGTTTACCAGCATCATTAATGTAATATTCTTTTGTAATGTTATAACCAACAAATTGTAGTAAATTGGAAAGAACATCTCCAACAACAGCACCTCGACAATGTCCTACATGCATTGGTCCTGTAGGGTTTGCTGATACATACTCAACATTGATGCGTTTTCCTTGTCCTATGGGAACACGACCGTAAGATGTTCCTGTTTCAAGTATAGATTTTATTATATCTTGCCAAAAAGATTTGGTAAGTTTGATGTTGATAAATCCAGGGCCGGCAACATTAATACTTTCAATAGAGGAAATATTTTTGAGCAGTTCGATAATTTTTTCTGCAAGTATACGTGGACTAAGCCCGATAGACTTTGCAAGAACCATAGCAGCATTGGTTGATACATGGCCATGTGAAGAATCGCGCGGAGGATCGACAGTGATTTTTGATAAATCTAGCTCTTCTCCATTTTTTCCTTTTATATCAGATAATTCAATTGAATCTTTTATTTTTTTTTCAATCTTTTTAAAGACATTCATATTTATTTTCCATTACGTATTCAAAAACAATTAAATGAAATTATCTGTGTGGTCAAATAAACGTTGATATTCACGGAGAGCATAGTGATCGGTCATACCCGATAAAAAATCAGCAATGAGACGTGCTAACTCTTGATGTGTTCGGTGTGCTATTTTGTTGTGCCAACTTTCAGGCATTTTATTTGGATTATTATAATAACAGTCAAATAATTTTTGTACAATGCATTTTGCTGTATTACGGCGATTGAGAATTTGATCATGGTAATAAAGATTTTTATATAGAAAGTCTTTTAGTTCTTTTTCGTGGAGGGTCATTGTAGGGGAAAAGGTGATGATGGTTTGTTTTGCTTGGTAAATATCGTTTATACTTGTTGGTTTGAGTTGTGCCAAGTTTTTTTGTGACTGTTCGATCACATCATTCACCATTGTTGTGATTTGTCTGCGTACCAGCTCGTAGCCAAGCCGATTTTGGTCGAGATGTGGATGCTCCTTTTGTATTTCTTTTAATAATGTTGCAGTCAGAGACACTTCTTGAAACTGATCAAGTGTCAAAAAATGCGCATGTAATCCATCATCAATATCATGTGCATTATAAGCAATATCATCAGCAATAGCGGCGCATTGTGCTTCTAATCCAGCAAAGCAATCGAGTTGAAGATCCTGCTTTGTATTATATTGTAAAATATCGATAGGAATATCTTTATTATTTGTGTAAGGACCTAAAAGGGGGCCGTTATGTTTCACAAGTCCTTCGAGTGTCTCCCATGTAAGGTTTAGTCCATCAAAATTTGCATAGCGCTGTTCTAGATGCGTAACAATGCGTAGTGCTTGTACGTTATGATCAAAACCGCCATAATGGGCCATTGCTTCATTAAGGGCTTCTTCTCCTGCATGGCCAAAAGGTGTATGACCAAAATCATGCACAAGGGCAATGGCTTCAGCAAGATCTTCGTCTAGGCAGAGCGTACGGGCTAATGTTCGTGCAATCTGAGAAACTTCTATCGAATGAGTCAATCGTGTACGGTAATGATCATTTTCATCTGCAATAAAAACTTGGGTTTTATGTTTAAGGCGTCGAAATGCATTAGAATGGATAATACGGTCTCTATCTCGTTGGAAAGGTGAGCGTGTGATGTTGATAGGTTCATAGAATAATCTACCACGGCTAGTTTGCGGGTTACTACTATAGATTGCTCGAGATTGGTAATTGAAGTTGATATTGCTTATATCCATTGCAAGCGGTCCATTCTCATCCTAAAGTTAGATTGCCGTATGATTATAAACTTCTCTTTGATTTTTTATTTTAAATACTCTTTCTTGATGGTTAAATGCAAGGATATATAAAATGTGTGTAAATATTTCAGATGTTGCTGCTAAGCGGATTGCGCAGATACTTTTAAATGAACCTGATAAAATAGGATTACGTATTTCTGTAGAAGGTGGTGGATGTTCAGGTTTTTCTTATAAATATGATTTGGTTTCTGAAACGTGTGAAGATGATCTCGTTCTTCAAAAAGATGGAGCAACTGTTTTGATTGATTCACTATCACTTCCCTTCATGAAAGGGGCTGAAATCGATTTTGTGGATGATCTTATGGGGCAATCTTTCCAAATTCATAATCCCAATGCTGTTTCAGCATGTGGGTGTGGTGTGAGTTTTTCAATTTAGAATGGTGACTTTAGTGATATTGTTTATTGCAAAAAATATGACTTTGATCAACAATAGGGGAATGGGCATTCTTATAAAAATATTGCGCCGATATTTATGTTTAGGAGCGTTGCTTACTTTGTTGATTTGGAGTTACTGTGCTTTTGCTGAAGAAGAGAGGGGGCAAGATCATCAACAAGGACAATTAAAAAGTTTTATTTTAAAGTCTCAAAATCGTGAAAAAGAAGAAGACATCATTTCTAAATCTCAGCTCATATTGCATGCTCGGTTAACAAATAGTAGTGAAAATATCGTGAAGGGGCTTGTCTGGCGGGTTTATGCGCCTATCCTAGGGATTGATAATAAATTACCGTTAGTTGCAATTTATGAAGGGGGGAGTGCACATTTTGATTTAGAACCAGGAAGTTATCTTGTTCATGTTTCATTTGGCCATGCCAGTGCAGTGCGTCATGTTAGTTTAGAAAATGGGCAGAGTCTTATTAAAAATTTTAATCTTAATGCGGGTGTTGTTATTTTAAATTCTACACTGCTAAATGGTAAAATTGATGAAAAAGAATTACGTTTTACTATCTATGAAGATGAGAAGGAAAATGATGAGACTGGTGTAATTTTATCAAATGTTAAGCCTCAGTCTATGATACGTTTGAATACAGGACGCTATCATGTTGCTTCCCATTATGGTTCTATTAATGCGACTGTTCGTTCGGATATTCAAGTAGAGGCAGGTAAAATCACTGAAATTACCCTTGAACATCAAGCAGCCCAAATCATATTAAAGCTGGTACGGCAAGAAGGAGGTGAAGCGCTTGCTGATACAAGTTGGTCTATCACAAATGATTCTGGTGATATTGTTTATGAAACGGTTGGTTCTTACGTTTCGCTTGTGTTAGCGGAGGGGGAGTATATTGCAATTGCTAAAAATAAAGATAAAATTTATCAAAAAGTGTTTTCAGTTGTTTCTGGTCATGATGAAGATATTAGTGTGGTAGCAAATACACAAAATATGCAACAAATTGATGAAGAAATAGATTGAAAGTTTGTTTATGAACTGTAAAATGTAATGGATAAAGGGTTTTGGCTGTAGAAGTTTCAACAGTAAGTGTATTTTTTGCCGGTGCGTTATCTTTTTTATCACCGTGTGTTTTGCCGTTAGTTCCACCTTATTTGTGCTACATGGCAGGTATTAGTATTGATGATTTTCGTTCAGAAAACCGTCATGAGAAGGTATTTGTACAGCGAGCACTTTTATTTTCTGTATTTGCTTTTGTTCTTGGTTTTACAACTATTTTTGTTATTTTAGGTGCGAGTGCAAGTACAATTGGTAGGTTTATTGGTTATTATCGTGATTGGTTAGCCCTTGCTGCTGGGATTATTATTATTATTTTTGGTTTAAATTTTTTGGGTCTTTTTAAGATTGCTTTTTTATTTCGTGAAGCGCGTTTTCAAACGCACAAAGCGCCTACTGGTCCTTTGGGAGCGTATATTATTGGCTTAGCTTTTGCATTTGGCTGGACACCGTGTATTGGTCCAATTTTAGGACCTGTCATAACTCTTGCCGGAACAAAAGAAACTGTGGGTGAGGGAGCATTCCTTTTAGGTATTTATGCTTTAGGTCTTGGTGTACCTTTTGTTTTAGCAGCCTTATTTTCGAGTCATTTTATGAGATTCTTAGGAGCTTTTCGTATTCATTTAGGAAAAGTTGAAAAAATTATTGGTATTTTTCTCGTTCTTACAGGTCTCTTATTTTTAACAGGGACTATGCAGAGTTTATCATTTTGGCTTTTAGAAAAATATCCTTTATTGAGTGATGTTGAAGGTATTGGTTGGCATCGTATTACAAACTTTTTTGGATTTTCTCATTAATTTTATGTGTTTTTATGGTTAGAAATTGTCTTTCTATTATTCTTGCAGCGGGTGAAGGGACGCGTATGAAGTCGTCTCTTCCTAAAGTACTTCATAAAATTGCTGGATTACCCCTTATATGTCATGTCATAAGACAAATAGAATTGATAGATACTTCTCAATTAGCAGTTGTTGTGGGGTTTGGCGCGGAAAATATTATAGAAATTGTTCAATCTTTTGCAAAAGGAGCAATGATTTTTGAACAAAAAGAACGTTTAGGGACCGCTCATGCTGCTTTGTCTGCTCGTTTAGCTTTACAAAAAGAGGTTGATGATGTTCTTATTGTTTTTGGTGATACTCCTTTAATTGAGAAGGATTCATTGTTAAAAATTCGGGCGCAACTTGCTGATGGAGCGGATGTTGTTGTTTCTGGCTTTCATGCTCTAGACCCTACAGGTTATGGGCGTCTTCTTGAGAAGAATGGTAAGCTAATTGCAATTGTGGAAGAAAAAGATGCTTGTGATGAAGAAAAAAAGATTTCTTTCTGTAATGGTGGAATATTGGCTCTTAATGGGAAGTATGCGCTCTCTCTTTTAGAAAAGATTGGTAATAATAATTCAAAACAGGAATATTACTTAACAGATATTGTTTTTATTGCATCGCAGGAAGGATTAGATATTCGAATCGTTGAGGTGCCTTTTGATAATGTTGTAGGGATTAATACTTGTCTTGAGCTTTTTGAGGCTGATTCTTTATGGCAAAAGCGTAAAGCACGTGATTTTATGTTATCTGGTGTTAGAATTCTTCAACCGGAAACTGTTTATTTTTCTTATGATACAGAGATTGAGCCAGGGGTATTAATTGAGCCAAATGTTTATTTTGGATTGGGAGTAAAAGTGCAGTCTGGTGCGATTATTCATGCATTTAGTTATTTAGAAGGAGCAGTGGTTGGTATGGATGCGCAGATTGGTCCTTATGCACGTTTGCGCCCTGGGACAGAGTTGGCAAGATCAGTAAAAATTGGAAATTTTTGTGAAGTTAAGAAAGCTAAGGTAGGAGAGGCTTCAAAAATTAATCATTTAAGTTATATCGGTGATGCTGAAATTGGTGCATATACCAATATTGGAGCAGGGACTATTACTTGCAATTATGATGGATTTCACAAATATAAAACAACGATTGGTAATAATGCCTTTATTGGATCTAACTCAGCACTTGTTTCTCCATTGGAGATAGGGGAGGGCGCTTATATTGCTTCAGGAAGTGTTATCACGAAAAATGTTCCTATAAATAGTATGGTTTTTGGGCGTGCACGACAAGTAATAAAAGAAGATTATGCAATAAAGTTGCGTGCGCGCTTATCAGAAAATAAACAAAAAAAATGATCACTTTAGGTCTTTTCTATGCTTTATGATAATCAATCGATTGCGTAGGAGGTTTATTTTCTTAAAGGTTGTCATGCTCCATATTTAATTTATTTTATACTTTAAAATTTTTGAATAAAAGATATTGGATTATCTTATGGAATTTTTGAAATTTGGGATGTGAGTGGGAGCTTTTAAATGTGTGGAATTATAGGAATTCTTGGAAAGAAATGTGTTGTTCCTTCTTTGATTGATGGTTTAAAGCGTCTTGAGTATAGAGGGTATGATTCATCTGGTATCGCGACAGTATATAATGGACATCTTTGTCGTACGCGTGCTGAAGGTAAGCTCATTCACTTAGAAGAAAAATTAAAAAAAGCTCCTCTGCAGGGAAATTTAGGGATTGGCCATACACGTTGGGCTACTCATGGAATTGCTGTGGAGCGGAATGCACATCCTCATATAACTGAAAAGCTTGCAATTGTTCATAATGGTATTATTGAAAATTTTGTAGAATTACAAAAAGAACTCATACAAGATGGTTATATCTTTGAAACAGAAACGGATACAGAAGTTATTGCACATTTAATTACGCGCGCATTAAAAAGTGGACTTTCTCCCCAGGAAGCAATGCGCACAAGTTGGAAGAGGTTGCAGGGTGCCTTCGCTATTGTTCTTATTTTTGAAGGTGAAGATAATCTTATGATTGCTGCCCGCTCTGGTCCACCACTAGCAATTGGTTATGGAAAGGATGAATTTTTTGTTGGATCGGATGCAATTGCTTTAGCTCCATTTGTTGACCGTATTAGTTATATGGAAGATGGAGATTGGGCTGTTTTAACACGCGAAGGGGTAACTGTTTATGATACGTATAATCAACCGGTAAAACGTTCTATTGTAAATTTTTGGGAAGAAGCTTTATTGATTTCTAAAGGTAATCATCGTCATTTTATGCATAAGGAGATGTTTGAACAGCCGGAAGTGATCTCTCATAATTTGGCGCATTATCTTGATCTTGGCAATTATACTGTTCGTCCATTTGAAAATTGGATTGACTGGAAAAATATTAATCGGCTTTTCTTTGCTAGTTGTGGAACAGCTTATTATTCAACTTTAGTTGCTCGTTATTGGTTTGAAAGTTTTGCTGCTTTAAGTGTTGATAATGATGTTGCCTCGGAATTTCGGTATCGTGAACCACCTATAAGCTCTGATGTTTTATCTATGTTTGTTTCTCAATCTGGTGAAACAGCCGATACATTGGCTTCTTTACGTTATTGTCGTGAGCATGGTGTAAAAACAGCAACAATTGTGAATGTTGAACAATCTACAATGGCAAGAGAGGCGGATTTTATTCTTCCAATACTTGCTGGACCAGAAATTGGTGTGGCTTCAACAAAAGCTTTTACCTGCCAATTGGCAACACTTGCTGCGATTGCGCTTGGTGCTGCAAAGCAACGTGGAACTCTTTCAGAGAAGGAAGAAAAGCATTTTGTTCAGCAATTAGCAGAAATTCCACGTATTTTAAATGACGTTTTAAAGCTTGATGATCAAATTGCTCATATTTGTCGTGATTTAGTACATGCAAAAGGGGTCCTTTATCTTGGGCGTGGTACTTCTTATCCAATCGCTTTAGAGGGAGCACTGAAATTGAAAGAGCTTTCTTATATTCATGCTGAGGGGTATGCGGCTGGTGAATTGAAGCATGGGCCAATTGCGTTGGTGGATGAGACAATACCAGTAATTGTTGTGGCACCTTATGATCGATGGTTTGAAAAGACTTTTTCTAATATGCAGGAAGTAGCAGCGCGTAATGGCCGTATTATTTTAATAACTGATAAAAGAGGGGCAGAGGTAGCGCGTTTTAATACTTTGTCATCTCTAACTTTACCTGATGTTCCAGAATTTATTGCGCCTATTATTTATGCTTTGCCTATTCAATTAATTGCTTATCATACGGCAGTTTTATTAGGAACAGATGTTGATCAACCCCGTAACTTGGCAAAATCAGTTACTGTTGAATAGAGACTTGTTTTTGTAAAATGAAAATAAAGATCTAAATCAACAGCATTAGAGAGAAATCTTATAGAAAAATAAAAGAAGTACAGGAGACAAAGAAGAGTGGTTAGAGAATTAGATGTTTGAAAGAAAAAAACTATATTTTATAAATAAATATCTTCTTTATGGTAAATTCGCTTATATAACTGCATCATATGATAATACAAATCAGTATTAACAATAGAAAAGTATTGTACTTTTTACCTTAAATAAAAGTAATATTGTGTACATATAAAAATTTAGCTGAATAATAATTTAAAATATTAATTTTTATTATAAAAAATCATTTTAATTCATTTATAATACATATATTTTATAATAAAATTTTAATATTTATTTATTTCGTAAGTAATTTATAACAACTTTACTTATATTAATTATATAAATCTATCTATACTTTATTCTATGTTAATTCTAATGAAAAGATAAAAGTTATCATAAAGTATTTGCAATAGCTAACGAATGCTTTTTATTTCATTTCTTTTTTATTATCATCCTGCTCGTAATAGACGTGTAGCATCGTCTCGTCCGAAAAGATAAAGTAGTAAACGTAAAGCTTGTCCTTGTTCTGAAGAAAGATGCGGATCACGTTGTAGGAATAAACGTGCATCTCTTCTTGCTATTGATAAAAGATCATTATGTACAGCAAGATTTGCTATGTGGAACTCAGGCATGCCAGATTGTTTTGTGCCTAAAAGCTCTCCTTCCCCTCGCAGGCGCCAATCTTCTTCAGCGATTTTAAAACCGTCTTCTGTATTGCGTATAATATTAAGGCGTTTTGCTGCCATTTTTGTTAGAGGATCCTTGTAAAGCAGAATACAGGAAGATTTTTTTTCTCCTCGACCAACACGTCCACGCAATTGATGGAGCTGTGAAAGGCCAAAATGTTCCGCGTGTTCTATGATGATAATGGAAGCATCTGGAATATCTACTCCTACTTCAATGACTGTCGTTGCAACTAAAATCTGTATATTTCCGCATTTAAAAGATGTCATAGCTGCGTCTTTTTCAACTGTAGACATTTTGCCATGGATCATACCAACGCGTGTTCCAAATTGTTTTTTGAGAATAGCAAAGCGATTTTCAATGGATGTGAGTTCAAGAGTTGTTGATTCTTCAACTAAAGGACAAATCCAATAAATTTTTTCTCCTTTTTCTAATGCGATTGCAATTCGCTCTATGAGTTCATGAATACGTTTCAAAGAGAGTGTTGCTGTTGTAATAGGTTGTCGTCCCACTGGTTTTTCTGTGAGTTGAGAGACATCCATATCTCCAAAAGCTGTTAAGACGAGAGTGCGCGGAATTGGGGTAGCAGTCATTACCAGCATATCAGGTTTATGTCCTTTTGCTGTAAGAGCAAGACGTTGATGTACACCAAAACGATGTTGTTCATCTATAATGGCTAAAGAAAGATTATGATAAGAAACGCTCTCTTGTATGAGTGCGTGGGTTCCAATAATAAAAGACACTTGGCCTGAGTGAATGGCATTTAAAATATTTGTGCGTACTTTGCCTTTTTCTCGTCCCGTTAAAAGAACTGTTTGTAATCCAATCTTTTCGGCAAGAGGTGCAATTGTTGCAAAATGTTGCCGAGCCAAAACTTCTGTTGGAGACATTAAAGCTGATTGTCCTGAATTTTCAGCAATTTGTGTCATTGCCATTAGTGCAACAACAGTTTTTCCTGCTCCAACATCACCTTGCAGAAGCCTTAGCATAGGTTCTGATGAAGCAAGGTCATTGCTAATGTCACTTATTGCTTTCGTTTGCCCTTTTGTAAGTTGAAAGGGAAGATTTTTCAGCAGTTGTTTAGTATAAGTTCCTGTTAATGGTCGAGAAGCTCCAACAAGAGATTTTGTTTTTAAACGTACTAAGCCAAGAGCCAATTGACAAGCAAGCAATTCATCATAGGCAAGACGTTTTCGTGCTGTACTTTCTAGAGAGACATCATTGGGATCAATGGGGGTATGTATACGGCGTAGTGCAACGGAAAAAGAAGAAAAGTTTTGCTGTTTTTTAATATTTTCTTCTATCCATTCAGGTAAGAGAGGAATATAATCGAGAGCATTTTGTATAGCACGTCTTAGTGTTTTTGCTGATAATCCTGCGGTAGAAGGGTAAATGGGTTCAATTAAGGGAATTTGATTTGATTGGTCATTTGCGACGATATGATCAGGATGGACCATGGAAAGTTGTCCATTAAATCGCTCTAGTTTTCCTGAAACGATAACTTTTCTTCCTTCTGGGAGTTGTTTTTGTAACCAAAAACGTTGTGTATGAAAAAAGACTAAATTTATTTTTCCTGTGTGGTCATGTGCGATAACACGATAGGGAGTTCTACGACGGCCTACTGGAGGAGGTTGATGTTGGTCAACAACAAGTTCGAGTGTTACAGTGTTTCCTTCTTGTGCTGATGTGATGCTAAGACACATTCTGCGGTCTATAACGGAATGAGGCATTAATTGAAGAAGATCAATAAGGGTTGGTTCACGTTGACTTGAATTGATGTTTAAGACTTTTGCTAGTAAGCTGTATATTTTCGGTGTTATCCCAGAAAGGGTCCGAATAGAATTAAAAAGAGGAGCAATGGAGTTTGGAGGCATAAGGAAATTTACCCTGCACGTTTCATTTTTTCTAGTACTTTATCAAAGAGTTTTGGGGATAAGTCTTATATGTAGAGGTTGCTTTATTTACACTTTGAATCTTAAACAAAAAAATCAAGATTCGAAAGAATAAATAAAAAGAGTATATTTATGTTTCTCATTTTATAAAAGTGTTTCCTTTTTTATGTATTTATTTGCTTTTAAAGAGGGATTTTCTTATTAAAAGTTTCTTATAAATAGCGATAAAATTAAGATATTTTGCCCATATGAAGAGTGGTGAATCTATAAGTTTTAGGATATGATAAGCTTAATGCTTCTCTTTTAATTAAGAGAGATATGGGATGTTTTATATTTACTTTATAGTAGGAAATTTTAAGCGTGGCAAAAGATAAAAGTAAAATTCGAGATGATAAAAACTCTCTTCCTCGTTTCATTCATTTGAGAGTGCATTCAGCTTATTCATTGCTCGAAGGGGCTTTAAAAATTCCACAAATTGTCCAACAGGCAATTTCAGATCATACGCCAGCAGTTGCAATTACGGATACGAATAATTTATTTGGTGCTTTGGAGTTTTCGCAACACTGTCTTTCACATGGTATTCAACCCATTATTGGCTGTCAACTCACAGTTGATTTTGAAGATAAAAATGATAATACTCGTTTAGAGAAAGGACGCCAACCTTCTGATTTTTTTTCTCTTGTTTTGTTGGCTGCAAGCGATATTGGTTATGCTCATTTAGTGCGTCTTGTTAGTCGTGCATATCTTGATAAATGCGATACTGAACCTCCTCATATCAAAGCTGATTGGTTGTCATCACACAGTGAAGGGATTATTGCTTTAACTGGTGGTAAAGGAGGACCGATTAATTTTTTTCTGGCAGAAGAAAAACAAGAACGTGCTGTTGAATGCTTAATGTATTTGAAAGAAATTTTTAGGGACCGTCTTTATGTGGAATTACAACGCCACGGGTCTTATGACCGCAAAGTAGAAGCGGCGCTTGTTGAGCTAGCTTATGCGTATGAAATTCCTCTTGTTGCAACCAATGAAGCTTTTTTTCTAAATAGGGAAGGGTATGAAGCGCATGATGCGCTGATGGCAGTCTCTGAAGGACAACTTGTTTCTAATCCAGATCGTAAACGTGTAACACCAGATCATTATTTAAAGTCACAAGATGAAATGGTCGCGCTGTTTTCTGATTTACCAGAAGCTTTAGAAAACAGTGTTGAAATTGCATTGCGTTGTCATACTGCTACGCCAATTCGAAAACCTATTTTGCCTCGTTTTATAGAGCAGTCTTTTGAGCCAAATATAACTTTAGAAAAAGAAGATAATGAATTGTTAAGTCAGGCTAAAGCTGGCTTAAAAATGCGGCTTGAAACAATTGGATTAGCCGAAGGATATACGATTGCTGATTACGAGAAGCGGCTTGATTATGAGGTTTCTGTTATTACACGTATGCAATTTTCTGGTTACTTTCTGATCGTTTCAGATTTCATAAAATGGGCAAAAGCGCATGATATTCCTGTCGGTCCAGGGCGTGGTTCTGGTGCTGGTTCGCTTGTTGCTTATGCATTAACTATTACGGATGTTGATCCTTTGCGTTTTTCTCTTCTTTTTGAACGTTTTCTCAATCCAGATCGTGTTTCTATGCCAGATTTTGATATTGATTTTTGTCAAGAACGGCGTGAAGAAGTCATTCATTATGTTCAAAAAAAATATGGACGTGATCAAGTCGCTCAAATTATTACTTTTGGAAAGTTACAGGCACGTGCTGTGTTGCGTGATGTTGGACGTGTTCTAGAGCTTCCTTATCGTCAAGTGGATTATCTAACAAAATTGGTGCCTGCTACACCAGGCAGTCAGGTTGAATTGGCCGATGCGATCAAGGATGAACCTAAATTTGAAGAAGAAAAGAAAAAAGATCCAGCCATTGGACATGCATTAGATATAGCACTTCAGTTAGAAGGGTTGTATCGTCATGCATCAACCCATGCAGCGGGAATTGTTATTGGTGACCGACCACTGTCAGAACTTGTTCCAATGTATCGTGACCCTCGTTCTGATATGCCTGTCACACAATTTAACATGAAATATGTTGAACAGGCTGGTTTAGTAAAATTTGATTTTCTTGGATTAAAAACCCTTACTGTTTTGAAGATGGCGGTGGATTTTGTTAGCAGAAAGGGTCATAAAATAGATTTGTCGCATATTTCTTTAAATGATGAAAAAACCTACGCAATGATGGCACGTGGTGAAACAGTAGGTGTATTTCAGGTGGAAAGTTCTGGTATGCGTAAAGCGCTGATAGGGATGAAGCCAGATCGTATTGAAGATATTATTGCTCTTGTCGCACTTTATCGCCCTGGCCCAATGGAGAATATCCCAACCTATAATGCACGCAAACATGGAGAAGAGGAAATTGCATCAATCCATCCTAAAATTGATCATCTGATTCAAGAAACACAGGGGGTTATTGTCTATCAGGAGCAGGTGATGCAGATTGCTCAAGTGCTTGCTGGTTATTCGCTTGGAGAAGCAGATTTATTACGCCGTGCTATGGGAAAAAAGATTCACAAAGAAATGCAAAAACAGCGTACACGCTTTGTAGATGGAGCTGTTGCTGGTGGTGTTGATAAGGAGCAGGCCGATATCATTTTTGATCTTTTAGCAAAATTTGCAGATTACGGGTTTAATAAATCTCATGCTGCCGCTTATGCGATTGTTTCTTATCAAACAGCTTATATGAAAGCACACCATCCTGTTGAGTTTTTAGCTGCTTCAATGACATATGATATGACAAATACAGATAAGTTAAATGATTTTCGGCGTGAAGCATTAAGGTTAGGTATTAAAGTTATTGCACCTTGTGTGCAGACATCACACCGTGTTTTTGAGGTTGGTGATAACTGTATTTATTATTCTCTTGCGGCCATTAAAGGTGTAGGAGAAGCCGTTGTTGACCATATTGTCGCGTGTCGTGGAAAGAAAACTTTTAAAGATCTAGAAGATTTTTGCGAGCGTATTGATCCGCGTATTGTTAATAAGCGGGCGATGGAAAGTCTGATTTGTGCTGGTGCTTTTGATTGCTTTAATATTGCACGTGAGGTTTTATTAGCGAGTCTTGGAATACTTCATGCACGTGCACTTCGTATTTTAGAGAATAATTCTAGTGGACAAATTGATATATTTGGGATGACTGGCGGGTTAAAAGAGCCTCTCATTTTATCGCAAGCGTCTCCTTGGTTACTGACTGAAAAACTTTATAGAGAGTTTCAAGCAATAGGTTTTTACTTTTCTGCGCATCCATTGGATGAGTATCAAGCTATTCTTGCTAAAAAACGTGTGCAAACTTGGGTTACTTTTGCCAATGCTGTTAAAGGAGGAGCAAATGCGGCTAGGCTTGCTGGAACTGTTGTGGCAAAACAAGTACGTAAAACAAAATCTGGTAAAAAAATGGGGATTATTCATTTTTCTGATACGAGTGGACAATATGAGACAGTTCTCTTCTCTCAGGCACTTTCAGATTATGAGGAGTTATTAGAACCTGGAAAATCTTTTATCATTACTGTAAGTGCTGAAAACCGTTCTGAGGGTATCAGTTTACGACTTGAAACAGTACAATCTTTAGAAAAGGAAGCTTTACAGCATCACAAAATGATGCGACTCTTTATAAAAACAGTTGATATGCTTGCAGAAATTGAAAAAAATTTAAATCTTAATGGGAATGGAGAGGTAGGAATTATTCTGATTCAAGATAATGGATTGCGGGAAGTTGAAATTACGCTCCCCAAACGATATAAAGTCAATGCACATGTTGCAAGTGCTATGAAATTAATACAGGGCGTTGTCGATGTAGAATTGAGTTAGATCAAGAATTGCGTGATTTGTAACTTGATTTTGAGAGTGTTTTTTCATGGTAACTTAAAATATAGCTTCGCATTGAATTGTAAATGCTGAAGCTTCTTGCTTTTTGGGAAAACTATAGTGCAGAATTTTTTGCAGAAAAAGTTAAGAAGATAAAGCTTTTATCGATATATAATCAAAGGGATTGAGGAAAATTTTACCAGTTTTAATCATCTCTTTCAGAGAGTTTCATAGCGTCATACATATATAGCCAGTGTAGACTCGACATGATACTCTCGGGTGTACGTATTTTCATGATGAAATTACGTGCAATTGCTATGGGGCCTGTTGCATGATAGGCCATTTTATTAAAATCGCCACGTTTTTTCACGGCTGTAATGCGAGGGGAGCGTGTTTTTTCATAGAGTGAAAGTGCTTTTGTTAATGGAATATCTTTAAGAGAAAGCACTTCTGCTAATGTCGCAGCGTCTTCAATTGCCATCGCTGCACCTTGTGCTGCAAAGGGAAGGGCTGCGTGTGCACAATCACCAACAAAGACTTGTCTTTCTAAGCCTAAAAAGCGATTTTGTTTCATTTGAAAGATGGGCCAGTAACTCCATTCATCACTGTGATCAAAAATCTGCAAGATTTGAAAATTCCAATCTTTAAAAAGTGTTTTTAGTTTCTCTTTATTTCCCTTATGTGCCCATCCTTCTTTTGAATTTTCTCCATGTGTAATAGCAACAAAATTAAAAACTTTTGTTGATGATTGAATAGGGTAGACAACAAGATGATTTTTGGGCCCCATCCAAGCCGTAATTGTCTCCGTATTTTGTAATAAAGAACAAAAATTTTTAGGAAGCTTTTCAAACTCTATTGTTGCACGCCAAGCAATAAATCCTGTAAAATTCGCTTTTTCATGAAAAGGAGCCAATTGTCGTAATGTGGACCAAACTCCATCACATCCAATGAGGAGAGGTGTTGTATAAAGCTGGTGTTGTTCTGTTTTTGTGGAAGGATTTGTTTTTATTGTTTTGATATGTATCTTATTTGTTGTCGCTTGGGTAGAATCGACAAGAGTTTCTCCTATTCTATATGTGATAAGAGGGTTTTTAACAGCGGCATTGTGTAAAATTTTTTGTAAGTTAGCACGATGAATCGTAAGATAGGGTTTTTTCCAATTTTTTTCTGAGAGATTGATAAGATCAGCACGTAGATGTGTTTTTAAAGAGATGCCATCTCTTAATTCAAGAAACTGTGGTACTATAGCCACTTCGGTAAGTTTGTTCAGAATTCCCCAGCGTGCAAGGATACGTGTTGCATTTGGCGTGAGCTGAATACCTGCACCTATATTCTCAAGCTGTTTACATTTTTCAATAAGAGTGCTTGCCATTCCTTTATGTGCTAGCGCTAAAGCACAACTCAAGCCTGCGATTCCTCCTCCTACAATAATTGGTGATTGATTCATGAGTGATTTTGGATCTTATCAGAAGAAAATACATTATACTGCATTGTTTGGATGATATAAGCATCCTGTTGGATTTGTTTGATTATGCGATAATGAGGGAATATAGCGATAAAGCGTTGAACAATAAGGGCAAACTTTTTCATCTGCGGCTCCCATATCGATAAAAATATGGGGATGATCGAAGGGTTGTGTTGCACCCACGCACATAAATTCTTTTACACCAATTTCGATTATTTTATATCCAAGGTCATTTTGGAAATGGGGAATATTGTGATCAGCCATGCTGTATAAACTCCGAGTGTATTATTTGAAAAGATATGCTTTAGATCTTCTCTTCTATGGGTATTAGTTTGTAATAAAGCTTATAATAATGCAAGGTGCTTTTAAGATAAACGAACTCTCTTTTATGCCTCACAGGTCTGTTAGCGTGTTTTTCTAAATTTTATGTATAGAAATAGTTTCAAGTATTTTTAAATATGTAATGTGACTAATATAAGAAAAATTACTCATTGATATATGATGATTACGGTAACATTTTGTAAAATGTTATATGTGATATTTTTAAATAAGTTTTTTAAAGTATAAAAAAACTTTAATTATAATATGGGGAACAGAGGGTGATAAATAAAATTTCTCTATCAAATATAACGATGGAAAATCCAGCGCGGTTTGTTAATCGAGAATTTTCATGGTTACAATTTAATCATCGTGTATTAATGGAAGCTGCTAATCAAAACCATCCTTTATTAGAGCGAGTACAATTTCTTTCCATTTCAGCAGCAAATCTTGATGAGTTTTTTATGGTTCGTGTTGCTGGCCTTGTTGCCCAAATTCGTGCGCATGTTACTAGATGCAGTGCAGATGGGCATACACCACGAGAACAGTTAGATTTTGTGTTAGCAGAGATTTCAAATTTACAAATGTATCAACTGCAAGAATTGAGTCTTTTACGTTACGAATTAAAACGGCATGATATTGAAATTATTTGTCTTGATCAACTTTCAGAAATTGAAAAACTGTGGCTTGAAAAATATTTTCTTGATATAATTTTTCCCGTTCTAAAGCCTTTATTTGTTGATTCTTTTCATTCTTTTCCTTTTATCTCTAATTTAGGGCTCTCATTTGCTCTTCAATTATCTAAGGAGGGTGATCAACATGCATATACAGTATTGTTGCCACTGCCAATGTCTTTAAAACGTTTTATTCTGCTTCCTCAAAAAGGAAATAATTTTCGCTTTATCATGTATGAAGACGTTATAAAGCTTTTTATAAATCATGTTTTTCCTGATTTTGATGTTAAGGGAATTGGTATATTTAGAGTTATTCGTGATAGTGATATTGAAGTAGAAGAACAGGCGGAAGATCTCGTTCATTTTTTTGAAACAGCCCTTAAAAGGCGTCGTCGCGGTCAGGTCATTCGAATTGAGTTTGATGCGAAGATGCCAGAGAATTTGCAGAAATTTATAACAAAAGCCCTTGCTGTTCCTGATAATTGTATCAGTGTTATTGAGGGTTTTTTAGCGCTTAATATGGTTTCAGAAATTGTTTCTATTCCACGCGATGATCTTAAATTTACTCCCTATACGCCTCGTTTGCCTGAATCTATTCGTGCGCATAAGGGGGATTGTTTTGCGGCTATTCGTGAAAATGATCTTGTGATTCATCATCCTTATGAATCCTTTGATGTTGTTGTACAATTTTTACATCAAGCTGCTTGCGATCCTGATGTGATAGAAATTAAACAAACTCTTTATCGTACATCCAATAATAGTCCCATTGTCAGTGCTTTGATTGAAGCTGCTAAACGGGGGAAGTCTGTGACTGCTTTGGTTGAAGTTAAAGCGCGTTTTGATGAGGAAGCAAATATTCGTTGGGCACGTGATCTTGAATGTGCAGGTGTTCAAGTTATTTTTGGTTTTATTACATTAAAAACACATGCTAAAATGTCACTTGTTGTGAGGCGTGAAGGTAAGTATCATTGCTCTTATGTTCATCTTGGAACAGGAAATTATCATCCAGTGAATGCTAAAACTTATACTGACCTTTCTTTTTTTTCTACTGATAATAATATTGCTCATGATGTTGCGCTGCTATTCAATTATATTGCTCAATATGAGCGTCCAAATGAAGCAATGAAAATTGCTTTTTCTCCTTTAACGTTGCGCAGTCGTATTTTGAAGCATATCGAAGGAGAGATTACCAATGCACAGCAAGGAAGACCTGCTGCTATTTGGATGAAAGTTAATGCACTGGTTGACCCTGAAATTATTGATGCTCTATATTGTGCCAGTCAAGCAGGTGTACAGATTGATTTGGTGGTGCGTGGTATATGTTGCTTACGTCCTGCTATACTAGGAGTTTCAGATAATATTCGCGTAAAATCAATAGTAGGGCGTTTTCTTGAACATAGCCGCATTTTTTGTTTTGGAAATGGCGAAGATTTACCGAATGAGAACGCGCTTGTTTACTTGGGATCTGCTGATATGATGCCCCGTAATCTGGATTATCGTGTTGAAATATTGGTTCCTATTTTTAATAAAACAGTTCGTAAACAGATCCTTTTACAAATTATGTTGGCTAATATTATTGATAATCAACAAAGCTTTGATATACTCAGTGATGGAATATCTAAGCGTATTACACCGAAAGAAAATGAAAGTCCATTTAATGCGCAGGAGTATTTTATGACCAATGCAGGCCTTGCGGGATGGGAAAAATCTTTTGGATCTTCTGCTTCGCATCTGGTTGCATTGCACCGGCAGCAAGCTGAAGTGTGTAAAGATTGAAATACAATGACATATATAAATGCTCAAGGTCGGATAAAAGGCTGTAAGCCTGTTGCTGTTATTGATATTGGATCTAATTCTGTTCGTCTTGTTATCTATGAAGGTCTTGTTCGTTCCCTGACAGTTTTATTTAATGAAAAAATTCTTTGTGGTCTTGGTCAAGGGGTGGCAAAAAATGGATTTTTAGAAGAAAAATCAATGAAAATGGCGTTGCAAACTCTGAAACGATTTCGTGCGCTTTGTCGACAAATTGGAGCAGATGAAATTTATGTATTAGCAACAGCAGCAGCACGAGAAGCAAAAAATGGGTTAGAATTTATTCAAAATGCTGAAAATGTTTTGCAAAATAAAATATACCTTCTTTCAGGACATGAAGAGGCTGTATATTCAGCCTATGGAGTTATGTCTACTTTTTATCAACCAAAGGGTATTTCTGGAGATCTTGGTGGCGGAAGTCTTGAACTTATCGCAATTGATAATTCTGATGTAGGTGAAGGGATAACTCTGCCATTAGGGGGATTAAAGCTACGGTATATGTCCAATAATGACATTTCTGTAGCCACAAAAATTGTACATGAGCATTTTGATAAATCTGCTATTTTTCGTAAAGGTATGGCACGTTGTTTTTATGCTGTAGGAGGAACTTGGCGTAATTTAGCAAAACTTTATATGGTAACAAAACATTATCGGCTACCTGTCATGCATGGTTATGAAGTTGATACTGTCGAAATGCAAGATTTTTTGCATCTTGTAGCAAGTGGCAATATTGATAATATGAAAGGGATATTGGCTGTTTCAAAAAATCGTCGTCAACTTTTGTCTTATGGGGCAATTGTTCTTATTGAACTTATTCAGTGTATAGGGTTCGAAAGGATAATTTTTTCTGGAGCAGGAGTCCGTGAAGGTTTTCTTTATTCACGATTACCGCAGGCAATTCGTCATTCAGATCCTCTCATTGCAGCATGTACGGAAATGGCTATTCTACGGTCACGTTCACCCAAACAGGCAGAAGAACTTATTGATTTTACAACAAGTGCTTTTAAAGCTTTTGGGATTTCAGAAACTGAAAATGAATGCCGTTATCGTAAAGCAGCTTGCCTTCTTGCGGATATTGGCTGGCGTATACATCCAGATTATCGCGGTAATGAGGCGGCTAATCAGATAGCGTTAGGATCTTATCCAGGAATTTCTCATGAAGGACGTCTTTATGCAGCCCTTGCTGCTTTTTTTCGCAATACAAGTTCATTATTTGATGAAGAAACTCTTCCTATTTTTCAATTAGCAACCCAAAATATCATTGAAAAAGCACGTATTCTTGGTGAAGTTATGCGTATTGCACATCTTTTTAGTGCTTCTACAGTAGGAATTCTACCACATTTTTCATGGCAAAAAAAAACAGATTACATTGCATTATGTATTCCAAGTTGTTATGCTGATTTATTAGGAGAGCGCCCTCTCACTCGGTTGAAAAAATTATCAAAAATAATAAAATTTCCTCTTGCCTTTGAAACATTCTGATTTTTTGAACTTAAGTTATAAAAATTTTCTGTTTTTAAGTTCGCTCATAATTCAATTTTCATTTACCTATATCCATGATGAAATTGAGCTAAAATACTGTTATTCTATGATAAGATGTTTTGATTTATAAGATTTTAGATCTTTATATTTAATAAGTTTTTATTTTATTTCAGTGAGATAGGAAGATTCTCTAAGGCTCCATTATATTGTATATCACTTCTAAATTTCTACAAAATCGTGCTATTTTTTTTATATTTGTATCATGATCTTTAGTATAAGCAATGTTTACGCTAGATACGAGATCAATCATTTGTGTTTGGGGACTAATACCATTTCCACTTGGAGAATTCAGAAATTTTTTAGCATAATAGATCATTTGATTTTTAGAGTTATTAGATAAATTATATGCCCAAATGAAATCTATTTTTTTTCCAGTTATACTCGTAGTATAATCTGTCTATTATATTTGGTAATTTTGCCCATGACATCCCTTCATTATAATCGCCGCGTAATAAATTCATAAAGCGCCCACAGAGAACAACACGAATGTGGCGATGCCAAATGATATCAAACTTTGGGGATATATCCTGATAATTGTGGCTATATACATAGTTTCTTGCTTTTTCTTGCTTTATAAAATGTTCAGATGATATATCTCTCTCACTTATGTATTGTTTATAAAGGTTATTATACTGTTCTAGAGTATCTACTCGAGTACAGCCCAACAATACTAGTATAAAGAAAGAAGATATAAATACTTCAATATGTACTATATTATTGCGTATAGAATAACACAATATATGTAAAAATATTGCTTTATTCATTACTTTAGATCTCAATATAATCTTGTATTTTTTTAATACGTATATTGATATTTTTATTATTTGGAAGGAATTTATTCTGAATCAGAAAATAGAAAGATATATTTCTTATATGATAAAAAAGTAGCTCATATTGAGCTCTATTATAGTATATATGAAATAATTTTTCACAAAATTATATATATATATTTTTTTTTGAAAGGTATAGTGGTTAAAATGATTGGAGAATGTTGGGAATAAAAAAATTATAAGGATTTAATATTTTATTGAAAATACGGAATGTTTAAAAATTTATTTAATCCTTTTCAATGAGTTACTATCTCTTGATACAAGGGGAGAGGTGGAATTTGTTTTAATCGCAATAGGCAGCAATATGAATGATCGCCTATTAAGACCATAAAATTCATTTTCTTGATTATGATGAAATACAGGGACAGCTTTTATTGGGAGCTTATAGATGAGATTGCCATAGTTATAACAGATGTTGGTTATTCTTTTCTGTACGACATTGTAAACTGTATTTTAGACATTTTTATATGAACGCACACAGTCTTTCTTTTTAAAAGGTTTTAGTCGTGCAAATTTTACTCATGTAGAGTATTATCATTTTTTGGTTAATTTAGAGTTGTTTGGTACTTATTTTTCCATTGTTAAAATAAAATCCTATTTTTCCCTTTAGCATTTGTTCAGCTTTTTGACCAAATATTTCGTAGCGCCAACCATTCATAGCGGGAATATTTTTCTTTATACATCCATTGGCTATTTTTTCTAAATCATTCGTTGTTGCAATAATTTTAGGAGCAATACCATTTTCATTTGCAACGAGTTTTAATAATACTTTGAGAAGATCAATGGCAGCTATTGTTGTATCATTAAGTGGACTATATTTTGGAAGAGTTGGTAATGTAGCAAGATCAACTTCTAACCCCTCATGAATAGCTTCTATTAATGTTTGTGCAATTGAAAATTTATCCCATTTTTTGTTAAGACCACGCAAATGTTTTAATGCTATTTCATCTTTTGGTTGTTGGATTGCAATTTCGATAAGGCATTCATCTTTCATCATATGACGGCGTGGAATGTTATATTTTTTCGCTTGACGTTCACGCCAAGCGGCTATTTTTTGTAACACAGCAAGTTCACGCGGTTTTTTAACTTTTCCTTTTACCTTTTTCCATGCTTCTTCTTCAGGCATATCATAGGTTTGGGGGGTTGATAGAATCTTTATTTCGTCATCCATCCAATGCATACGTTTGTTTTTTTCGAGTTGTTTTTTCAAGAAGAAGTAAACGTCTCTTAGATAAGTTACATCGGCAAGCGCATAGAGTAATTGTTTTTCAGAAAGAGGGCGATAACTCCAGTCGGTAAAGCGGGATGATTTGTCAATTTGATGACCGGTACAACGTTGTACAATTTGCTCATAGGAAATAGAATCACCAAATCCGCAGATTGATCCCGCTATTTGTGTATCAAAGAGAGGGGTAGGAATGATTCCTCCAAGATAATAAATCATTTCGATATCTTGGCGTGCAGCGTGAAATACTTTTACAATATTTGGATTTTTCATGAGATCAAAAAATGGCTGTAAATTAATATCTTGTGCCATTGGATCAATCAGAATTGTTGTATTTGGTGATGCAAGCTGAATTAAGCATAGTTGAGGCCAAAAGGTCGTTTCACGGATAAATTCAGTATCAACTGTTACAAAATCAGAGGTATATAAAGAGGAAAGTGCAATTTCAAGATCTGTGGTTTGTGTAATAAGATTCATTATTCTACTATAGCTGGATAATTAAAAGTTGTTTTTATTTATTTTTTTTGTTTCTTTATTCTCATATCTTGACAAATGGTGATTAAAAAGCGTTTTTAGCGCATGTGAATATTATAATCAAAGGTAAAAACTATGCACCGTTATCGCAGTCATAATTGCGCTGCCCTTCGTAGATGTGATGTAGGAACACAGGTTCGTCTTTCTGGATGGGTTCATCGTGTTCGTGACCATGGAGGTATCCTCTTTATAGACTTACGTGACCATTTTGGAATTACACAACTTGTTGCTGATCCTGCTTCGCCAGCTTTTAAAGTTATTGAAGACGTGCGTTCTGAATGGGTTATTTGTGTGGATGGAGAGGTATGTGCACGCTCTGAAGAAGTTATTAATACAACTCTTCCGACAGGTGAGATTGAAATTTTTGTGAAAGAAGTAGAAATTCTTTCAAAGTCTCATGAGCTTCCTTTACCTGTTTTTGGTGAACCTGATTATCCAGAAGATATTCGATTGAAATATCGTTTTCTTGACTTACGTCGGGAAACTATGCACAAAAATATTATGCGTCGTACTGAAATTATTGCTGCTATTAGACGGTCTATGCAAGAGAATGGTTTTACAGAATTTATGACGCCGCTTTTGACAGCATCATCGCCTGAAGGAGCACGTGATTTTTTGGTTCCAAGCCGTATTCATCAGGGGAAGTTTTATGCACTGCCACAAGCACCTCAGCAGTATAAACAGTTATTGATGATGTCGGGTTTTGATCGTTACTTTCAAATTGCTCCCTGTTTTAGAGATGAAGATCCACGAGCAGATCGTCTTCCAGGTGAATTTTATCAATTAGATGTTGAAATGAGTTTCGTTGAGCAAGAAGATGTTCTTGTGACAATGGAACCTATTATGCGTTCTTTGTTTGAAGAATTTGCAAATGGAAAGTCTGTAACGCAAAGCTTTCCTCGTATTTCTTATGACGAAGCAATGCAAAAATATGGATCTGATAAGCCTGATTTGCGTAATCCTATCATTATGGAAGATGTTTCTTGGCATTTTTGTGATTCTGGTTTTAAAGTTTTTGCTCAGATTTTAGCAAATGATAAAAATGCTAAAGTATGGGCTATTCCGGCGAAAACAGGCGGAAGTCGTGCTTTTTGTGATCGTATGAATGCGTGGGCTCAAAGTGAGGGACAACCAGGACTTGGCTATATTTTTTGGCGTGAGGAAGAAGGAAAATTTGAAGGTGCGGGGCCTATTGCTAAAAATATTGGTGAGAAAAGGACTGAAGAAATCCGTACGCAGCTTAAACTTAAAAGTGGTGATGCTTGTTTTTTTGTTGCAGGTGATCCGAAGAAATTTGCATCTTTTGCTGGAGCAGCGCGCACACGGGTAGGGGAAGAGTTAAACCTTATCGATAAAGAGTGTTTCTCCTTAGCGTGGATTGTTGATTTTCCATTTTTTGAGTGGAATGAAGATGAGAAAAAGCTTGATTTTGCACATAATCCTTTTTCTATGCCTCAGGGAGGGCAAAAGGCTCTTACGTGTCAAGATCCTCTTACTCTTAAAGCTTTTCAGTATGATCTTGTTTGCAATGGCTATGAGATTGCATCGGGGGGCATTCGTAACCATTCACCAGAAATGATGCTCCAGGTTTTTAACCTTGCAGGTCTTTCTAAAGAAGTTGTGGAAGAGCGTTTTGGTGGTCTTTATCGTGCATTCCATTATGGAGCTCCACCGCATGGTGGTATGGCAGCAGGTGTTGACCGTATTATTATGCTTTTGCAAGGTGTCAAAAACCTGCGTGAGGTTGCTTTATTTCCTATGAATCAGCAAGCTCTTGATCTTTTAATGAGTGCTCCATCTGATGTTTCTGCTGCACAATTACATGATTTAGGGATCCGTATTGCTCCTCTTACTAGAAAAAGTGGTTCATAAACTACTTGTTTGTTTCACTTTCTTATGAATTTATAGCTTGTATGTCTTTAATTGCATGAGATGTATGTATTGCTAATAAAAAAGCTCTTAGATGGCATATTTTCTTTCAGTTTTTACGTATTGTAAAAAAAATAGATATTTTTTCTATATTATAGAATAGGGGAAAATATTATTTAATATGAGGCTGTTTTTGAAAAATTTGCGCTTTGTGAGCTTTAAATGCTTCATCAAGGTGGATTTTAACTGCATGTATTTTAATATGTGCTTTTATGAAAAATCTAAAGGTGTTGATTGCTAAGTTTAAAGATGGATGTATTTTTTATTTTCTTTGGTTCTTTGTATTAAATTTCGAAACAAGACTTTTCAGATTAATGTATTAAGGATTTCCATACCTTTTAAAGCCAAAATGTAATACAGCTGTGCACAATTTTTCAAATTGATATAATTTTCTGTTCATGTTTTAATCAGAATATTTATTTTTATATAGTCGATTTTTTTTATAAAAAGTCGTCGATTCATAAAACATTGTACTTAAAAGCTTTCTTATAGAATAATTTCTCATTATTGGGGAAATTGTTTATGTTAACACTATGTCTGATGAAATGAACTTACCTTTTGATAAAGAACATATTCAACCAATAGAATTACGTTCTGCTTTGCAGGAGCGTTATTTGGCTTATGCACTTTCTACTATTACGCATCGTGCATTGCCTGATGTGCGTGATGGGTTAAAGCCTGTACATCGGCGTATTATTCACGCAATGCGTCTTCTGAAACTGAATCCCGGACAGTCTTATGCGAAATGTGCTCGTATTATCGGGGATGTTATGGGAAAATTTCATCCGCATGGTGATGCATCTATTTATGATGCGTTGGTGCGTTTAGCTCAGAGCTTTGCTGTTCGTTATCCATTGGTTGATGGACAAGGCAATTTTGGTAATATTGATGGTGATAATGCTGCTGCTATGCGTTATACGGAAGCACGTATGACGGAAGTGGCTGCATTGTTACTTGAAGGGATTAATGAAAACGCTATTGATTTTCGTTTAACCTATAATGAGGAGGATGAAGAACCCGTTGTTTTACCGGGGGCTTTTCCTAATCTTTTAGCCAATGGTTCCTCAGGTATTGCTGTTGGTATGGCAACTTCTATTCCACCGCATAATGTTGCTGAATTATGTGATGCTGCGTTACATTTAATTGCTTATCCCAATGCAAATGATGGAGAATTAAATCAATTTGTACTCGGGCCTGATTTTCCAACAGGTGGGATTTTGATTGAACCTAAAAAGAGTATAGAAGAATCTTATCGTGTAGGGCGTGGATTCTTTCGTTTGCGTTCGCGTTGGCATAAGGAGGTTGGTAACCGTGGTTCTTATGTGATTGTCGTGACAGAAATTCCTTATCAAGTTCAAAAATCACGGCTTATTGAAAAAACAGCTGAGTTATTGCTTGCACGGCGTTTACCAATGCTTGAAGATATTCAAGATGAATCGGCAGAAGATATTCGTATTGTTCTTATGCCTAAGAATCGTAGTGTTGACCCTGAACTTCTTATGGAATCTCTTTTTAAATTGACTGACTTTGAAGTGAGATTTCCTCTTAACCTCAATGTTTTGTCTTTAGGAAAAATACCAAATGTTCTTTCTTTACGTGAAACTTTGCAGCAATGGCTTCAGCATCGTCAAGAAGTTCTTATTCGCCGCTCTCATTATAGGCTTGGTGAAATTGATGCTCGATTAGAAATTTTACAAGGATATCTTATCACGTATTTGAATCTTGATGAGGTTATTCAGATTGTCCGTGAAGAAGATGAACCCAAAAAAGAACTGATTAAGCATTTTGAATTAACAGAAAATCAAGCTGAAGCTATTCTTAATATGCGGTTGCGCTCTCTACGTAAACTTGAGGAATTTGAAATTCGGAAGGAATTTGACACCTTGAAAGCTGAAAAAGAAAAGATACTAAATGTATTAGACTCTCCTAAAAAGCAATGGAAAATAATTTCAGAGGAAATAATAAAAGTTCGTACAGCCTTTGGTCCTGAAACCTTTTTAGGAAAAAGGCGTACGACATTTGAAGAAGCACCACAGCATGATATTGATGATATTCATCAGGCGATGATTGAAAAAGAACCCGTTACGATTGTTATTTCTGAAAAAGGGTGGATGCGTGCTTTAAAGGGACATTTAAATGATTACAAAGCACTTGCTTTTAAAGAAGGAGATTGCTTAAAGCTTGCATTTCCTGCATTCACAACAGATAAGATTGTTCTTATAAATACTGGGGGAAAATTTTTTTCTATTGGTGCAAATAATTTGCCTGGAGGACGAGGGCATGGAGAACCCATTCGTCTTTTAGTTGATATGGATGATGGACACGATGTTTTGACAGCTTTTGTACATAATGCGCAAGAAAAACTACTTTTAGTTTCATTGTATGGGAATGGGTTTATTGTTCCTGCAACCGAAGTGATCGCAAATACACGAAAAGGAAAGCAAGTTATGAATGTGAAATCTCCTGATCAAGTAAAGCTTTGTGTTCCAGTTAAAGGCGATCATGTTGCAGTAATTGGTGAAAATCGCAAAATGCTCATTTTTTCTCTTGAACAAATACCAGAAATGAATCGCGGTAAAGGTGTACGTTTGCAACGCTATAAAGAGGGAGGAATTGCTGATGCTAAAACCTTTAATTTATCAGAAGGATTAAGTTGGCAAGATACAGCTGAACGTTGTTTTAACCGTCAAGCTGATGATCTTATTGAATGGATGGGAATACGTGCTGGGGTAGGACGTTTGGTTCCAAAAGGTTTTCCAAAATCAGGAAAATTTGTTAATTGAATTGTATCGTTAATTGTTTTATTGAGAGTATTTTTCAATGCTTTTCAGTACATCTCAGAACTGCATTTGTAAGCGATATGGTAAAAATGTACTATAACGACTCTTTATGTTGCTAAAAACATAATTTAACTCTTTTATTATTTTCAGTCATTAATATTACAACAGTCCATACATTGATTCTAATTTATAAGAAGAAATTTTCTTCTTTTCTAAAGGTATTGTTCCCCACATATGATCCTGCTTGTGGCGTGTGAGAAAAGTGATTTGAATTGCTTTACCATAAAGGACTATTTAAAATAGGAGCATTTTACGATACTCACTTTTAAAGTTGGGATAATCATAAATTATCATTATAAATCAATATATTAATATAATAAATAAAAGTATTTTTCATTTTTTTAGAATATTATTTATAAAGATTATGGTGATGCTGCCTAAAAAGATGTCCATGTTCAGCCCACAAGATAAGAAGTATGGCGATAAGGCCAGAGAAGAAAAAACCTGCTGAATTAGGTATGATGGTCTCGTTAAATTGTTGTGCAATAAAAAAGCTAAGGCTTGTAGCGATAGATGTTTGAAGAAAACCAGATATAGAAGATGCGGTTCCAGCTATTTCTCCGACAGTTTCGAGAGCAAGTGTATTAAAGTTGGCCATCATGCCACCACAAGAAAACATAAGTATACAGTATAATAACATGTAGAAGGAAAAAGGGATGACGCCATTTGTGAAGAGAGATCCAATAAATAAAACACATGAGGTAGCACAAAAAAGCAAAAGCATAGTGTGTGCTATACGACGCATGCCAATCTGTCCAACAAGTCGAGAATTAAAGTATGAGGAAAGAGCTTGGAATGCAGCTCCTGTTGCAAAGGCCGCTGGAAACCAGAGTCCAAGATTATAGATTCCCTCATATATTTGTTGCGAAGTATTAACAGTGGTAAAAATACAGCCTAAAACAATAGAAGCAGCCAATGTATAACAAATTGTTGTACGATTCTTTATAACTAACCAGAAATTATGTCTGATTGAAGAAAAGGAAAGAGAACGTTGTGTATAAAGAGTTTCAGGTAAGCGCAATTGAATCCAAAGCATCAACACAAAACCAATTATTGCCATGAATATAAAAATAAATTGCCAATGTCCAAACAGTAAAATAACTTGCCCTGTCGCAGGCCCAATCATTGGAGCAATAAGAAAAACCATCATGACAATAGACATAACTTTTGCCATTTCTCGGCCACTATAAAGATCACGTACAACAGAAACTGTAAGTATGCGCATAGCAGCGCCACCTACTCCTTGTAAGATCCGCAAAATTAGCAATAAAGAGAAACTCGATATAAAGGCACAACAAATTGCTGAAAATGAATAAATAGCAAGACAAATAAGAATAGGTTTACGTCGTCCATAATGATCGCTTATTGGACCAAAAAATATCTGTGTGATGCCGTAACTGATAAGATAACCAGAAATAATATAATGCTGATCATTCTCATCGAGAACATGAAGGCTATTCAAGATATCAGGCATAGCTGGTAGCATAATGTCAACAGCTATGGAATTAACGGCCATAAGTGCAGCAATGATAATTACAAATTCTTTATAACCAACTTTTGCTTTAATTGCATCTCTATGCTTTTGTTCATCAACAGAGTATGACATATGCATCCTTGAAATAAAATTTTAAATTCAATACTGTTCCCTATAAGCAGAAAGGGTCGTAAAGAGGTGAATACAATAAAAGATACTACGCTTTATTGTAGGGAATATTTTTTTCTTTGAGCAGTTCTTGTAGCTCATTATTTTGAAACATTTCTTTAACAATATCACAACCACCAATAAATTCACCTTTGATGTAAAGTTGCGGAATTGTTGGCCAATTGGAATATTCCTTAATTCCTTGGCGTAACTCATTAGAAGTTAGGATATTCACTCCTTTATAATCTACTCCTAAATAGTCAAGGATTTGAACAACCTGCCCTGAAAATCCACATTGTGGAGCCTCAGGGGTTCCTTTCATGAATAAAATGACGTCATTTGTTTTAATTTCGTTATCAATAAAATTATGAACAGTGGTCATTGCTATTCCTCGATATTACAAATTTGCAAGTACGCATTTACTCTAATGTTATTTTCTAATCGTATTGAGATAATGAATGCAAGAAGAAATTTCAGATTATTTAGGAATATGTGTTTGTAACATTAAGGCATGAAGGTCATTGCCCATATTGCCTTTCAGAGAATCATAAACCATTTTATGTTGCTGAATACGGCTTTTACCGCGAAAACTTTCAGAAATAACTTCTGCTGCATAATGTTCTCCGTCTCCAGCAAGGTCGCGAATGATCACAGTTGCATCAGGAATACCTTTGCGAATAAGTGTTTCAATTGTATGGGCACTCATTGCCATGATAATTCTCCTCAGTTTGATTAAGAGAAACGATTTTTTATTCTTTATCCATAAATTGCGGAAACCAGCTTTCATAAGCTTGTGTAAGTTTTTTTATAGAAAGCGTTAAGACCTCATCTATATTTAGGGAATCACCTTCAACTTTTCCAAGTTCTGTTAAGGGAACTGTATTTATTTGTGCAAGTTCTTTAAAGGTGTTGAGAGCACAAGGTTTTACTGCTAACAGATAGCGTCCTTGATCTTCTCCAAAAAGTTCTGCATGACAGGGTAATTTGTTAGTGAGTTTTGCTTTAATTCCTTTTTTTGCTTTGATCACCATTTCAGCAAGTGCAATGGCTAATCCACCATCAGACAGGTCATGAGCGGCATGAACAAGACCACGATTAATCACATCGCGAACAAATTGACCATGCTTTTTTTCAAGTTGCAAATCTACATGAGGCGGCGCACCAGCATCAATTTTCAAAAGATCACGGGCATAGATTGATTGTCCTAAATGTGAACCGCAAGGTCCAATTAAAATAATACTATCTCCATTTTGCATGCCACTAATTGTTACCATTTTAGACCAATCATCAAGAAGGCCGACACCAGCAATTGTTGGTGTTGGAGGAATTGCTTCACCATTGGTTTCATTATAAAGAGAGACATTTCCTGAAACGATAGGAAAGTCAAGAATTCTACAAGCTTCACCTATACCTTTAATAGCCAAAACCAATTGTCCCATAATGTTATTTTTTTCAGGATTACCAAAATTGAGATTATCTGTTGCAGCGAGAGGGATGGCGCCGGTTGTACTGATATTGCGCCAGCATTCTGCGACAGCTTGCTTTCCCCCTTCGTAAGGATCAGCTTCACAATAACGTGGTGTTACATCGGAAGAAAAAGCAAGAGCACGTTTATCGTCATTGTTTACCCGTATTATTCCAGCATCGCCGCCAGGACAAACAAGACTGTTTCCTTGTATAATTGTATCATATTGCTCATAAACCCACCGTCGTGAACTTTGATTGGCAGAGTTTAATAATGTAAGCAATGCTTCACCAAGATTTTCAACTTTTTTTACATCTTCTACTTTGAGCGTAGTTTTTTTTGCTGGTTCACTCCAAGGGCGATCATAAACAGGTGCCTCATTTCCGAGCTCTTTAATGGGAAGGTTAGCGACTTCTACTCCTTGGTGCAACACACGAAAGCGTAAATCATCTGTTGTTTTTCCTATAATAGAAAAATGAAGTCCCCACTTATGAAAAATTTCAGCTGCTTGCTTTTCTAGCTCTGGTTTAAGGATCATGAGCATACGTTCTTGGCTTTCAGAAAGCATCATTTCATAGGCTGTCATATTTTCTTCACGAACAGGAACTTTATCGAGATTAAGCTGTATGCCTAAATTTCCTTTTGCGCCCATTTCAACGGCAGAAGATGTTAGACCTGCTGCTCCCATATCTTGAATAGCGACAACAGCTCTCAGTTCCATAAGTTCTAAGCATGCCTCAAGAAGGCACTTTTCTGTAAAAGGATCACCTACTTGAACGGTTGGACGTTTTTCTTCAATTGCATTATCAAATTCAGCAGAAGCCATTGTTGCTCCACCAACGCCATCACGTCCTGTTTTAGCCCCAAGATAAACAACAGGAAGTCCTATGCCTTGTGCCTTAGAATAAAAAAGGGAGTCCGTCTTTGCAATGCCAGCTACAAAAGCGTTAACAAGGATATTGCCATTATAACGCTCATCAAAATTTACTTCTCCACCAACAGTTGGAACGCCAAAAGCATTACTGTAGCCACCAATGCCCGCAACAACACCAGAGACAAGATGGCGTGTACGAGGATGCTGAGGAGCTCCAAATCGTAAAGCATTCATTGCTGCGACAGGACGAGCTCCCATTGTAAAGACATCGCGTAAAATACCGCCAACACCTGTAGCAGCACCCTGATAAGGTTCAATGTAAGAAGGATGGTTGTGGCTTTCCATTTTGAAAACGACACATTGACCTTCACCAATATCAACGACACCAGCATTTTCACCAGGACCTTGAATGACACATTTTCCTTTTGTAGGGAGTGTTTTTAGCCACTTTTTAGAGGACTTATAAGAACAATGCTCGTTCCACATTGCTGAAAAAATTCCCAGCTCAGTAAATGTCGGTTCTCTACCAATTAATGTTATAATATGTTGATATTCATCATCTTTTAAGCCGTGTTGTGCAATTAATTCTGGAGTAATGGCAATATTATTGCAAAGATTCATGAGTATTTTATCCGTAAAACTGATCAAAATTTAGCATTTTTATTATTTAAAATCTAGCAATTTAGGTTTTAAATGGTTGTATGATTAATCCATTACAACTAATTATAAATTATCAGATGCAATTACGGTTTTTTCTTTGTAGGCTTTCAAAGTCTAAAAGCTATTTTATAATTGATCTTCATGTATTTAGGAAATCATATTTATTTTTTCTGTAAAACACTTAGTTTGTAAATTTACTGCGTAAAAAATGATATTGCTTTTTGATTTTTAAACTAAGGTGGGGGTATAGGATTTTTTTATCATCCATTTGCAAAGTCTAAAGCGCTTTGGAAAAGTAAACGACCATCACTACCTCCATGTGCATCTTCAATAAAATTTTCAGGATGTGGCATCATACCAAGAATATTACCTGTTTCATTGATAATACCAGCAATATTTTTCATTGAGCCATTAGGGTTTGTATTTTCTGTGTAACGGAAAACAATTTGTTCATTATCTTCCATTTTTTTGAGTGTCTCAGTATCAATAAAGTAATTTCCATCATGATGTGCAATAGGACAACGAATGATTTGCCCTTTGGAATAATAACGAGAAAACCTTGTTTTATTGTTCATAACTTCAAGTTTTATTTCACGACAAACAAATTTTAATGAAGTGTTACGCATTAAAGTGCCAGGCAATAAACCAGCTTCTATCAAAATTTGAAATCCGTTACAAATACCTATTATGGTAATACCTTTTTGTGCTTTTTCACGGACTGCTTGCAAGACTGGAGTTCGTGCACCAATAGCACCACATCTTAAATAGTCACCATAAGAAAAACCACCAGGAATAATAATAACATCTACATCAGGGATTGTAGATTCTGTTTGCCAAATTTTCAATGGCTCAATTCCCGTGATATGACGTAACGCTGTAATCATATCTCGATCACGATTTAATCCAGGGAGTTGAATAATGGCGGTTTTCATGGGGACTCCATTTAAAGAAGTTCTATTGTATAATTTTCAATAACAGTATTTGCGAGTAACTCTTTGCACATTTTTTCAAGTTCTTGCTTTGTGGTTTCACTAGATTGATTATCGAGTACAATATCAAAAACTTTTCCTTGGCGAATAGAATGAATGCCTTTAAAAGCTAAACTCTTTAAAGCACCAAGAATTGCCTCTCCTTGCGGATCAAGAACGCTGTTTTTTAGAGTAACTGTAACGCGTGCTTTCATTTTTTATGTCCTATTGTTAAAAGTATCTTTTTGAAGAGGTATCCTTAATACAAGGAAGCCTATATTATACTACTTTTTTATTTTACTAAAACGGGACCACTTGGTCGTGGAGGATCATTTTCATTGATGATACCAAGACGTTTTGCTACTTCTTGATAGGCATTAATAAGTCCTCCCATATCATGGCGGAAACGATCTTTATCCATTTTTTCTCGTGTTTGCATATCCCATAATCGAGCAGAATCAGGAGAAATTTCATCAGCAAGAACGATGCGCATCGTATCATCTTCCCATAAACGTCCAAATTCCATTTTAAAGTCAATAAGTTGAATATTAACACCTGCAAATAATCCAGAAAGAAAGTCATTAATGCGAACTGAAAGTTGCATAATATCTTCTAATTCTTGTGGAACAGCCCATCCAAAAGCCGTGATGTGTTCTTCTGTTACCATTGGGTCATCAAGAGAATCGTTTTTATAATAAAATTCAATAATGGATTGCGAAAGAGGGGTTCCTTCTTCTAATCCTAAACGTTTAGAAAGAGAGCCAGCAGCAACGTTACGAACAACAACTTCTAATGGAATAATTTCAACAGCTTTAATGAGTTGTTCGCGCATATTTATACGCTTAATAAAGTGTGTTGGGATACCTAAACGGCTAAGATGGCTAAAGATATGTTCTGAGATACGGTTATTTAAAACTCCTTTTCCATCGATAATTTCATGCTTTTTGGCATTAAAGGCTGTTGCGTCATCTTTAAAGAATTGAATATAAGTGCCTGGTTCAGGTCCTTCATATAGAACTTTGGCCTTGCCTTCATAAATACGGTGGCGACGATTCATTGTGATTCTCTATATATTTGAGAGCTTTAAAATAGTATTGAAATTATAATATTATCCTAGTTGATAAAAATTCTCAATGACTGCTATAAAACTTCATACAATTTTTCTCATTGAAACTCCATCAGAGAGGAGCGGTGAGGGGGTATCGGTCAAATAAAAAAATTATCCTCTGGATCAAATTTTTGCAAGAAAGTGGGATAAAACCATAAGTCCTTCAGGCCAAGGTCCGTGTCCAGATTCTGCATTAATATGACCAGATTGTCCAGCATCAACAAAGAAGGCTCCCCAATCCGTAGCAAGACTTTTTGCTACGGAGAATTGACAAAATTCATCGTTGCGGCTAGCGATGACCACAGATGGAAAAGGGAGCTTTTTGCGGTGATAAGGACCAAATGTCATTAAATGTTTAGGACGTATTTTTTTATTAGCTACGTCTGGAGGTGCAACAAAAAAGGCACCACGAATTTTTTCTGTATTTTGTACAGCTGCATGAATAGCTGTAGGAACGCCTAACGAATGGGCTATAATAAAAATAGGTTTTTGAGCACATGCAATAGCACTTTTAACTTCGTTAACCCATTCTTCACAAACAGGTTTTGACCAATGGGTTTGTTTAACGCGGTGGGCTGTCGATAATTTTTGTTCCCAGCGTGTTTGCCAGTGATCAGGACCAGATCCTTTATAGCCAGGAACAATAAGAATATCCAGTTGATTTGCTTTCATGAATTGCTTCCTTCATGATAAGGGCATTAGGGGATAAAATTAAGTGAAAAGAAATTTATTTTGTATATAATTTCTTGTATTATAGTTCAAAGATACGTTTAAAAATTGTATCGATATGTTTTGTATGGTAGGAAAGGTCAAATTTCTCCCGGAGTTCTTTTTCACTTAAAGCTTTTGTAACATCTTTGTCTTGGAGTAATTCTTCTAAAAAATCTTTTCCTTGTTCCCAAACTTTCATTGCATTTCGTTGTACAATTCTATAGGCGTCTTCGCGGCTTATTCCAGCTTGTGTGAGTGCTAAGAGCACGCGTTGTGAATGAATAAGACCTCTAAATTTATTAAGATTTTTTTGCATATTTTCCGGATAAACAATTAAATTCTCAATGACGGATGTGAGGCGAGCAAGGGCAAAATCAAGCGTAATGGTAGCATCAGGACCAATATAACGCTCAACAGATGAATGAGAAATATCTCGTTCATGCCAAAGCGCTACATTTTCCATAGCAGGAATTGTAAAGGCACGTACCATACGTGCTAATCCTGTTAAATTTTCTGTTAAAACTGGATTACGTTTATGGGGCATTGCAGATGAACCTTTTTGTCCAGGTGAAAAATACTCTTCGGCTTCAAGAACTTCGGTTCGTTGTAGATGACGTATTTCTATGGCAAGTCTTTCAATGGATGAAGCAATAACACCAAGCGTTGCAAAAAACATAGCATGACGATCACGTGGTATAACTTGAGTAGAAATTGGTTCAGCGCGCAATCCTAATGCTTTTGCGACATGTTCTTCAATACGTGGATCAATATTTGCAAAAGTACCTACAGCTCCTGAAATAGCACAAGTAGAAATTTCTTCACGTGCTGCAAGAAGACGTTTACGACAGCGGGAAAATTCAGCATATGCAAGAGCAAATTTAACTCCAAATGTTGTTGGTTCAGCATGAATACCATGACTACGTCCAATGGTAATTGTTTCTTTATGTTCAAAAGCACGCTTTTTCAATGCTTCAAGAAGTTTATCTATGTCTTTTAGCAAAATATTACTGGCACGCATTAATTGAATATTAAATGTTGTGTCGAGAATATCTGATGATGTCATACCTTGGTGGATAAAACGTGCCTCTGGTCCAATAAATTCAGCTAAGTGGGTTAAAAATGCTATAACATCATGTTTAGTGATTGCATCAATTTCATCAATGCGATTGACGTCAAATTCTGCCGCTGTTCCTTTTTCCCAAATGACTTTTGCTGCTTCTTTGGGAATAACACCTAATTTGGCGAGCGCATCACAAGCATGCGCTTCAATTTCAAACCAAATACGATATTTCGTTTTAGAAGACCAAATTGCGACCATTTCAGAGCGAGAATAACGTTCTATCATAATTTTTTCCTTATTTTGAGAGGAATGCTGCTTGGCGCAATGCATGAATACGTGCTTTGTAAAGCTCTTTATTTCCATTTTTATAGATTGCAGAGCCTGCGACAAAAACATTAGCACCAGCTTTTGCTGCTATTCCGATTGTATCAACGGTGATACCACCATCAACTTCAAGATCAATAGGGCGATGTGCAATCATATTTTTAACGCGTGTTATTTTTTCTTTTATTGCTGGAATAAAACTTTGTCCACCAAAACCAGGATTGACTGTCATGATGAGGATAAGATCTAATTGATCAAGCAAATACTCCAAAATATATTCTGGGGTACTTGGATTAATTGCAATTCCAGCTCTTTTCCCCATTGCTTTGATTGTTTGTAGTGAACGATGAAGATGAGAGCTTGCTTCAGCGTGAATGGTTATGATATCAGAACCCGCTTTTGCAAAAGCTTCCAAATAGGGATCGACAGGTGCAATCATTAAATGGACGTCAAATATTGCTTTGGTTAATGGACGAAGAGCCTTGACGATATCGGGACCGAACGTAATATTAGGGACAAAGTGGCCGTCCATAACATCAAGATGAAGCCAATCTGCACCAGCATCAATGACATCCAAGACCTCTTGTCCAAGTTTGGAAAAATCAGAAGCCAAGAGTGAAGGTGAAATGAGATGAGAATGAGGCATTATGATCTCCTTGGTAGGCTGTTTAGTAGCATGTTGTTGTGTATACATAAATATTATTTATGGTATGACCTAAAAGAAAGGGTACATATGATCGTTTTTTCTGGGGAATATCACTTGGAATTTAAAAGCTGTATAAGTGAGAGATATGTCAAATCATACAATATCTGTAATGCCTAAACTTCAACATATTGTTACTGTTTCTTCGCAAGAATATCGAGATGCTATGAGCCATTTTGCAGGGGCTGTGCATATTGTTACAACAAGTGGTATTAAAGGAAAGCGTGGGGTTACTGTTTCGGCCTGTTGTTCTTTATCTGATAATCCTCCAACACTTCTTGTTTGCCTTATGCGTCATAATCTTAAGAATCAATTATTTGTGGAAAATGGAAATTTTTGCATTAATAGCTTGGCAGGAAAGCATCGTTTATTAGCAGATATTTTTTCTCGGCGTTACAATAATGATTCACAAGCGGAATGTTTTGATGAAGCACAATGGGGAACTTTACAAACTGGAGCTCCTAGTCTTTTAGATGCTCTAGCATCGTTTGATTGTCGTTTAATTTGTTGGCACGAGCATGCAACCCATTGTATTTTGATTGGAGAAGTTCTTGCTATAAAGCGTAATCAAGACAATGATGCTTTGATGTATTTAAATCGTCAATATCATACTCTGCCTTTATAAAAATTATTCTTTTTGCATTATGAGACAATACATTGTCGATATGTTAAAATATGAGCTTAATAATGGTCTAAGGAATATGCTTGTATGATTTTGAATCTATTTTTTTATGCTTTTATAGTTTTTAAAGCATAACTTAGAAAAAAAATCTATTGAGATCCTTGGCACGTAATTGTTAAGAAAAATTATACTATACAAAAAATAAATAAAACTATGGTGGCTGTAAACACATTTATAAGGTGCGCTAAAAAGTATTTTCCACTTGCGTTGATTTGATATTGCACAATATATAGACTGCACGTCTATATGTGGAGGTTTTGGTGGCATGAGTGAAGAGATTGATGGTCAATATCACCCTAGTGAAGATGAGCCTTTTATGAATGAGAGACAAAAGGCGTATTTTCGTGCTAAATTGGTTTCATGGAAGAATGATATCTTAAGAGAAGCACGGGAAACTTTGGAAAATTTACAAGAAGAAAATGTTGGTCAACCTGATTTGACAGATAGAGCATCTTGTGAAACTGATCGTACAATTGAACTCCGTGCTCGTGATCGCCAAAGAAAACTTATTTCAAAAATAGATGCTGCTTTGGAACGTATTGATAATGGTACTTACGGTTTTTGTGAGGAAACTGGTGAGCCTATTAGTTTAAAACGTCTTGAAGCTCGTCCAATCGCTGTCTTATCATTAGAGGCACAAGAACGCCATGAACGGCGGGAAAGAGTTTATCGTGACGATTAAAATGAATTGCGATCATGAATGAAATGCAGATCTAAGAAACGTATATTTTATTTTTTAAGGGGAGGAATCGATAAAGATGGCTCTTGTCGTCCTTCGATTTCAGCGGTGATCGCTGAATCTTCCATGTGTTGTCTCATAAAAGAGGATGGAGTATTACTTTGCGGATTCTTTTTTTCATTTACGGAAAAAGATCTTTGTTCGGTAAAATTTGGATTTGGATTGGTTTGCGTTGTTGTTAGTATTGTTTGCATCTCCTTTTTTTGTTGATATCCAGCTTTTTGTCTGATGTTTGTATTGATAATCGTCGATTCTATTACAACATCTTTTAATCCACCAATAAGAAGTAAATGCTCTGTATCATCACAACGTACCAAAACGAGTTGATGTGTACGATTGATAGCAATTTTATCGCATAGGGTTAAGCGTGGCAGATTCTTTTTTCTGTTAGCTCTAAATCTTCTTGCATTTAAACGACGTAAAAGTAAGATAATTATAGTAATGGCGGCGATTGTTATTATAAAAAATATCAAGCTTATTGTTATGTTTTCTGCAGATGTATCTATTTTATTGGATAACCAGACATACATAGAATTTCTCTCAGTTTAGAATCAAAATATTATTTTTTATTGTGTTTAATTTATAAATATATCTTTAAAAGCTTTACTTAAATATAGACAAGATCTTTTTAACGTTAAGTGTTTTTGCTAAGAGATATAGTATCATGGTATATCCCTCATAACAATGATTATGGAGGAAATTTGTGGTATAAGAAATGACCATAATCAAGGTAAAGAGAGATGGATAAAGGTTTTGAGAATCATGAAAAATCATGGTCTTCTTCTCTGTATCGGGGAGTTGTGATTTTTAATGTTGTTTTTTTTATAGTTTTTTTATTTTGTGTAGGGTTTCTTGTTTCTTTAAATCCGCAAAGCTTTTTGCAAAAGCTTATGTTAATTTCTTTTTTGAGTTTAGCAGTTATAGGAGCTTTTACACTTATTTTTATAGCAATGGGTACTTTTAGATACTATACTGCGCAGCGGCGTGAAGATTTTGATCTTAGTCTCTTTGATACCATTGATGATGTAATTATAGTCTCAGATCTTTCAGGTTTTGTTTATTATTCTAATCAAAACTATCAAAAAATTGTTACCTATAAGCCTGAATCTTCTTGTTATATGGTAATTGCTGCTCTTCCAGGAGCTGGTGCAATTGCGTATCGCTTAAAAGTGGCAGCATGTAAGAATCTGGTAGCACAAGAAGAATTAAAGGTTGAGCAGCCGATTTTTAAATACTCTATACAAAAAAAATCTGCTTGGTATCATATTTCTGTTCAACCGATTGAAAAACAGAGAAAAAAGCTTTTATTTTGGCGTATTGCTGATATTTCGCATTTACAAGAGAATCGTGAAGTTTTTGTCTCAAACCTTCAAGAAGCTGCTAATCATTTAAACCAAACGCCTATTGGTTTTTTATCTGTTAACGCACAAGGGAGCATTCTTTATTCTAATACAATTTTTGCAGAATGGTTTTCAATTGATTTGGCAAACTTTATTGTTGGTCAATATCATTTTGATCAATTATTTAATAGCGTTGGAACCAATAATGCTTGGAATGATATTTATTTACAGAGTGAGAAATATCAAAGTTTAGGTTATTCTTGGCCTTATATATTTTCGTTATATTTAAATTTACAAAGCGGTGTTACGAAAAGATTGAATTGTTTTATGTCTTCTTCTTTAGAGGATGAACATATTTATCGTATTGTGATAATCCCACATCAGTTACAACAAAAAGAAAAAAATGATGAATCACAATTACCACATTTGTTGATAGAGTATTTTGATGCGAGTCCTTTTGCAATCGCCGTGACAGATGTGAATGGATACGTTCTTCATATGAATAGAGTCTTTTCATCACTTATGGGATGTATAGGTAAAACACTTAATCTTTATGAAGTTATACTTCAGCGTGATTGTGTGCAGCTAGAGCGTGCATTTCAGAAAGTTACGAAAAATAAAAATTATTCTGTTTCATTAGAAACAGTATTAGAGAAAAATGAAGAACGCCATTTACGTCTCCATGTTGTTTCTTTTCCTCCATATTATGATGATGTATTGCAAGATTTGGTTATTATCTCTGTTGTAGAAATAACAGAACAGAAAACGCTTGAAGATAAAATGATGCAAAGTCAAAAAATGCAAGCTGTTGGACAATTGGCAGGTGGCATTGCCCATGACTTTAATAATGTTCTAACAGCAATTTTAATGTCATGCGACCTCCTTTTAAATATCCATCGTAGTTCTGATCCTGCTCATGCTGATCTTATCAATATAAAAAATAATGCTAATCGCGCAGCTGCACTTGTGCAGCAGTTACTTGCTTTTTCTAGAAAGCAAACACTTCGACCTGAAAAAGTTGATTTTACAGAATTTTTATCAGACATTCGCAATCTTATTTTGCCTCTTTTAGGTAATAATATTCAGTTAAAAATTATTCATGGAAGAGACTTGTGGAGCGTTGAAGTTGATCAAGCATCTTTTCAGCGTGTTATTATGAATTTGGTTATTAATGCACGTGATGCTATGGAAGATGGGGGAATTGTTACTATTGCGACAAACAATATTACAAAACAACAAAGTGCTGAATATGATAATGTTGGTTTCGCAATTGGGGAATATGTGCAATTGACGGTTTCAGATACGGGAACCGGTATACCTGTTGCAATACAAGAAAAAATGTTTGAACCGTTTTTTACAACAAAAGAAGTAGGAAAAGGAACAGGTCTTGGCCTATCAATGGTGTATGGAATTATCAAACAAACAGGTGGGTACATTTACTGCGATAGTAGAGAAGGAGAAGGAGCAACTTTCCATATTTTTCTTCCACGTTATATTTCTCATAATAATCAAGAAGTTTCTCTGCAAATTGAAAAAGGTGAAGAGAAAGAAAAAAATACAGATTTAACAGGATCAGCGACGATTTTATTGGTTGAAGATGAAGACTCTGTCAGAATGGGTGGAGTAAAAGCTCTTCAAATGAGAGGATATACTGTTTTAGAAGCAGCAAGTGGAGTAGAAGCACTTACTCTTCTTGAGGAAAATAAGGGAGATATCGATATTATTGTTTCTGATGTGGTAATGCCAGAAATGGATGGACCAACTTTGCTTAAGGAAGTACATAAAAGCTATCCTAATATAAAATTTCTTTTTGTTTCAGGGTATGCAAAAGATGCTTTTTCTAAAAACCTTCCTCAAGATGCCGTTTTTGGTTTTTTATCAAAACCATTTACACTCAAACAGTTAGCTCTAACAGTTAAAGAAACACTTGCAGAATAAAATAAAAAAATTATGAAGTAAAAAATTATATCTTTAAAAATTCTAGGGTTGAAAAATACGCATTCTTAGAAAAGTAAAGAGAGGATATCTAAGATTAGTAAATCCAATAAGCAAATGACATTTGAAAATTTACAATAAGAATAGGCTTGCATTTTTGCACAAAGAGATTTATGTCATAGAAATTTCTTATATTTCTTATTATGTAAAAAATCATACAGTCTACACAAGAGACATGTAAGGATCATTTTAGAGACACTCTTGAAAAGCGTGTATTGAGCTATTCAAAAGGATAAAAGTTGTTGTTGCATATCTATCATATTGTCTTTTCCATCAATAAAAGCTTTTAAAGCTTCAGGATAGAGTTTATGTTCAGCTTTAAGAACTCTTTGTGCTAGGCTTTCAGTAGTATCATTATGACAAACAGGAACAGCTGCTTGGGCAAGAATTTTTCCTTCATCCATATCTTCTGTTACAAGGTGGACAGTACAACCAGTGATTTTAACACCTGCTTGCAAAACTCTTTCATGTGTTTTCAAACCTTTAAATGAAGGTAAAAGAGAAGGATGAATGTTTAGAATACGTCCTTCATAAAGTTTTACAAAGCGTGATGAAATAAGGCGCATATAACCAGCAAAGCAGATAAGATCTGGCTGGTATTGCGACAAAACTGTAAAGATAGATTCTTCATGTGCTTCTTTTGTTGGATGGCTTTTGCGAGCAATCACATGAACAGGCAAGTTACTGTTTTGAGCTTTTTCAATGCCCTTAGCATGAGGATTATCACAAATAACAGCGATGATTTCAGCAGGATACTCTTGTTGTTTACTCGCTTTGACGAGGGCAACCATATTGGATCCGTTACCAGAAATAAAAACAACGACTTTTTTTTTCATAAATGAAGTGCACCTTTATAAAGTATTGCTTTATCTTCTTCTTGGCGTTTTGTTAAAATGCCGAGGGAAGTGACAGTTTCTCCTTGCATTTTTAATGCTTGTGTAATTGTTTCAGCTGCATGTTGTTCTACAATTACAACCATACCAATACCACAATTGAATGTTCGTAACATTTCTGTTTCTTCTATTCTACCTTGTTTAGCAATCCATGAAAAGACGGGGGGCACATGAATGTTAGAAAGATTAATTTCAGCGCAGAGAGAAGAGGGAAGTACACGTGGAATGTTTTCAGAAAAGCCTCCCCCTGTGATGTGGGAAAGAGCATTGATTCCTTTATAACCTCGTATGATAGGAAGAAGTAATTTTACATAAATGCGTGTTGGAGTAAGCAACGCTGTGCCAAGATTCATTTGGGGATTAAAGGGAGCAGGATCATTCCATTTGAGATTATTTTGTTGGACGATTCGTCTAACAAGTGAAAAGCCATTGGAATGAACTCCAGATGCGCTAAGTCCTAAAATAATATCACCTTCTGCAAGTTTTTTTGAAGGAAGCAATGCATTACGTTCAGTCGCCCCTACAGCAAAGCCTGCTAAATCATAGTCTTCTGCTGCGTACATATCAGGCATTTCTGCAGTTTCTCCTCCAATAAGAGCTGTCCCTGCTTGTTTACATCCTGCTACAATACCAGAAACGATTGCGATACCTTGTTGAGGGTTCAACTTGCCAGTTGCAAAATAATCGAGAAAAAAGAGGGGCTCAGCGCCTTGTACAAGCAAATCATTAACGCACATAGCAACGAGATCAACACCAACAGTGTCATGGATACCTGCTTCAATGGCAATTTTTAATTTTGTTCCTACACCATCATTGGCAGCGACAAGGATTGGATCTACAAATCCTGCTGCTTTTAAATCAAAAAGGCCACCAAAACCACCAATTTCTGCATCTGCTCCTGCTCGTTTTGTTGTGCGTATGAGAGGTTTGATTTTTTCTACTAAAGCATTTCCCATATTGATATTTACACCAGCTTTTGCATAGGTAAGACCACAATTGGATTTATCATTTATTAAATTGTGCTTGCTCATTAGGGCTTTCCTCATGGAAAATCAGGTTTTTACGTTATATTATGCAATGCCATGATAGAGTTGTTTCTGCAAGAGATATTAATATTTATGTTAACATAAGAACTTTTCTTGACCCGAGTTGAAGAAATTTATAATCTTTATAAAGCGTTTTTTTAGGATATTTTATGAAAAAGATATCAGGTAATCACGGACATTTTTCTTGGCAGCTTATGAAAAAGAAAGTTAGTGAAAATGGATCACGTGATCGTTATAAAACTTATGTACCAGCTTATACGCAAGTACCTTTACCCAATAATATGAAAAAGCAAATTTTTTTCTGGCTTGGTACGCTGATTTTTTTTGTGCTTTTTATGTTTGTTTTTGGATCTATTTTACTTCCTTTCGTAGCAGGGATTGTACTGGCTTATTTTCTTAATCCCATTGTTCAATTGCTAGAAAAATTTGGTATTTGTCGTGTTTTGGGAACTATTCTTATTACCCTATTTATTGGTGTTGTTCTCGTTGCTGCTTTAATTATTTTAATTCCTCTTATCAGTGGGCAAATACAGCAATTTGTTAGTGATGGTTTACCTGTTTATATTAATCGTATTCAAACTTTTTTTATTGAGCATGATTTTAATTGGGTAAGACACTATTTTGGGAGTGATCCAAATGAATTACAAAGTAATATTAAAGGACTTTTGGGAAAAAGTTCTGATTTTATTACGTCTCTCTTGAATTCACTTTTAAAATCAGGAAAATCTATTGTTAATATTATCAGCTTATTTGTCGTGGCGCCTGTGGTGGCATTTTACATGTTATTAGATTGGCCGCGTATGGTGACAGCAATTGATTCGTTGATACCACGCGATCATCTTGAAACTGTTCGCAGTATTTTTCACGAAATGGATAGAGCTATCGCTGGATTTGTTCGTGGGCAGGGAACAGTTTGTCTCATATTAGGTGGGTATTATGCTGTTGGTTTGACAATCACAGGACTTAATTTTGGCCTTTTGATTGGTATGTTTATTGGCCTTATAAGTTTTGTTCCTTATATTGGTACAATGAGTGGGTTTATATTTTCTGTTGGTGTTGCATGGGTTCAATTTTATCCCAGCAATTGGTGGGGAATTGTCGTCGTTATGGTTCTCTTTTTAGTTGGTCAATTTATTGAAGGTTACATTCTTCAGCCGAAGTTAGTGGGGTCATCAGTAGGCCTTCATCCAGTGTGGTTGATGTTTGCACTTTTTGCTTTTTCTTCACTCTTTGGATTTACTGGTATGCTTGTTGCCGTTCCGGCAGCAGCAGCTGTTGGTGTTTTGGTGCGTTTTGCTCTTCATACTTATCTTAATTCTCAAATGTATTCACGAAGTGGAAATTCGGAGCCACTAGAATGAATAAACTTGAAACACAATTACCTTTAACCTTTTCTGATAATTCGGTTTTTCATGTTGATGATTTAGTAGTGACAGAAAGCAATCGTATGGCTTTTCAACTTATTGATCATTGGCCAAATTGGAGCTTACCTGTTGCGGTTTTAATTGGAAAAGAAGGATCTGGAAAAACGTACTTTTCTCGTGTTTGGACACAAAAAGCTGATGCTTTAAATATTCAATGCAATGAAATTGATCAGGCTATTGCTATAGCTGCTTTAGGTAAAGCATTTTTAATTGAAGATATTGATGCTGGAGAAATGAATGAGACAGGACTATTTCATTTAATTAACAGTATTAAGCAAGCAAATCTTAATTCAAGTAAAGCTACTTTATTGATAACTGCACGGACAGTACCTTCAGCTTGGAATTTAAAGTTAAATGATCTCAAAAGTCGTCTTAATTCAGTTATGTTAGTTTCTCTTCATCAGCCTGATGATGCATTATTAACAGCTGTGGCTTTTAAACTTTTTTCTGATAAGCAAGTTATTGTTCATTCTGACATTGTACACTATCTTGTAAGTCGCTGTGAGCGTTCTTTATTTTCATTGAAGTGTGTTATTGATTCGATTGATCAGTTGGCATTGCAAAAAAAAAGCAAGATAACACGTGCCATTATTAATGAAGTTCTTCACTTAAAAAAATCTTAAATACTGTTTTAAAATATGATTTACCTTGTTGAGAAGAAAGTGGGCTTATATCTTATTTTGTTTTTCACCAATTCGTATGATAGTATCTTCTTTTATAATATTTTAGCATAATTCAAAGAATTGGAAGGCTTATTCTTTTATGGATGATGTTTTCTACTTTTATCGATATGCTATATCATTTTGTGGAAAAACTTTTAAAAAATTTTTTATGAAAAAATGTAATAAAATTTAAAAAAAATGTGTTTTTCACTTGCACTTCTGTTATGAAAATTTTAGGGAGTATAAATCAAAACAGATATAAATGGCGGAGCGTAGCGCAGCTTGGTAGCGCACCTGATTTGGGATCAGGGGGTCGTAGGTTCAAATCCTATCGCTCCGACCATGTTTTGTTTTATTTATGATAATAGCCCAATAGGGTGCGTGTGGTGAGAAATTATTATTCAAGTGTTATATAATCTGAAGGAAAATAACCATGATCGCACGTATTTATAGTCCTGCCAAGACAGCTATGCAGTCAGGAAGGGCAAATACTGGTTTTTGGATTTTACAGTATGAGCCGGTACAAGCAAAAGCGCTTGAGCCTCTTATGGGGTATACGGCAACATCTGATATGAATAATCAGATAAGGATTCGGTTTGATAGTAAAGAAGAGGCGATTGCTTTTGCATTTAAGAACGCCATTCCTTATCGTATAGAAAAGATACATAAGCCGATTCGGCGTGTTGTATCTTATGCTGATAATTTTCGTAATGATCGGCAGCTATCTTGGACGCATTAAGTTGAGGATGCTGTTGTACATTGAGAAATAATCAGTTGGTCCCGTAGCTCAGCTGGATAGAGCAACGGCCTTCTAAGCCGTGGGTCACAGGTTCGAATCCTGTCGGGATCGCCAAATTTCCATATAATTAATAGATTATATAAAAATTTTAAATTTTATATTCTTTTGATTCTATTAACTTTTTTCTATATGGTGTTTCAAATCTTTTTGAATTTTTTATTGGATTGGATGAGGAATATTTTTACCTTTAGGTCTTGAAGAGATGAATTCAGGGACTTTTAATCTTTGGGATTCTTTTCTTTAATATAGTATACGATTTTATCTTATTTCCAACTACAGTATTCTTAAAAGAATGAAAATAACCAGTTAACGATTGTTTTTATAGTAAAATATCTAGAAAATCTTAAAGACATTAGGGAATATTCTTTTGTATCTAAAGTAGGATTTAATCTCTTATGTTCTTTTTTTAAAGTTCCTTTAACAGAGGAGTATGCAATAGTTTGGTGATATCTTTTTAAAATCAGCAGTTGTAATATAGAGGCTGGTTAGATATATCAGTTTTAAGAAATTTTATTTTTCTTTTATTATCAGATTCTTATATTTTTATTTTAATTAAGTTATTTTATCAGAAACCTAAAGAAAAGACTATTACCTAAAGAAAAGACTATTAGAAGTATAATTTAGATAAATGATAATAAAACTTACTAAAAGCTTTAAGAATAAAAAGAGAAAGTTGATAAGAAAATATGCTTTTTTGTAAATTCTTATTTAAAGTTTTTATTGTCTCACTTTTTTTAGTGCACCTTATATTTGAAAACATATAAAAAATTAATAGATTATAGTGCAACATAAAGATAATGGTGGGCGTGACAGGCAAAAAGAAAGCAAATAAAATCAAAAAGTTATATTGAATATAAGGGAATTGATGAATCCTGATTCTATTATGTTTTTTGGGCTCTATCCCTAACTTTTTTGGAGCTTTTTTATTGCTTCTAATGCTAGCCTTTTACGATCTGCGCTCTTTGTATACAGAGATGCCATTTTATCTTCTGTCCAGCCAAAAATTGCTTTTAATTGTGAGACTGTTGCACCGGAATTAGCGGCGCGTGTTGCGGCTAATTTTCTCAAACCGTGTGCTGATTTTTTAATTCCAGCCGCATTACAAGCATCTCTAAATGCATTACCAAAACTTTCTTTGATAAATTTTTGATTAGTTTTACTACAGATGAATGTTTCTTCTCCAACAGGACCAATTTTAAGTGTCTCTGCTAATTCGGGTAAAATAGGAAGAAAAACATCTGTTTGGAATTTACTTTTCTCTGTTCTGAGATGAATGATATCATCTTTAACATCTTTCCAACCAATGCGAACAGCATCACCACGACGCAAGCCTGTGTAAAGAAGAACATCAATCCAAACACGTTCATGGGTACCATGTGACCAGCGTTGATAATATTTTTCAACATCTTCTTCTGTCCAAACAGCAAATCCATCTTTATTGTTGAGAGCTGGTCTTTTTACTCCTACTGTTGGATTAGTTTCCAAAAGACCTTGCTCAATTGCCCAATTAAAAAGTCCATTCAGTGCTTTCAGAAAATTTCTAGCCATTGCCGGTGTTTCTTTACGTCGTTCAACACCAGCTATGATATGTTTCTTATCAATCGCTTGGTATGGCATGTTTCCTACGCTATCGCATACTTTCATAAGAATGAGTTCTTTTTGTTTTTTGGTAGCTTTAGCAAGGCAATACCAATCAGAGCTGTTAAAATACTGTTTAAGCAGCCATGCAAATGAACCTTCAGTGAGTTTACCGACTTTAGGTTTAGGAGGTATAATCCCTTGTAATTCGGCAAGAGCATTTTTGTAGTTATCAACAAACTCTTGCGTTCCATAGGTTCCGCGGATTCTAATGCGTCTTCCATAACCAATACGTACATACCACACAATTTTACCATGGCGTGTGATTTCTTTGAGAAGATAAGGAGGGCGTGGTTTTGGCATGATGAAACTCTATAAGACGATATCATAATCATCAGATGATAAATTCCACAATTTATCAGGATGAGTATTTGCATTTGGTAATGGGATATCGGATTTGAGATAGATAAGCAGTTCCCCCGTAGGTTTGATTTCTATGAGTTCGCATCCTTGCTTTTTTGCTTCTCTTAAAGCCCGTGCAATGGCTGGTTGTGTTATGGTAGCTAGGCGATGCGCCATATCTGTTCTCCTCATTTGAAGTGCAATTCACCCGTGTCGTGAATCACGCATTTTTTTGCAAGTTGTTATAGGGAAAGGGTGGGGGTGCTAGGAGGCATGTGTGGACAGCAGCACCCCCATAAGGTTAAGCCGCTTTTGTTGAAATCTTTTTGATCTCTTGTTCTATTTCTTTTAAAAAGGCTTCTACAGCCTGATTAATTTGTTCAATATGTTTTTCATCACGGTGGATACGTTTGATTTTCATGCGTAAATGAGATGATTGTCCCGTAAAGCGCGGATCATAGCTGATGAAATCACACCATTTGCGTCCAGTACATGCCATTTGAAATTGCATTTGTGCATGATATTCAGGTTTGATCTCATCATTTATAAAGAAGCGCATATGGGTCGTTGATCTAGGACATTTGATTTCAATTAACCCGTGCTCATCAACGAGCCCATCAGGACTTGCCCCCGCCATTTCTATTGTAGGATGTTGAATAAAGCCGCATTTTGTAACATTCGCATCATGGATAAGGCTATATTCATGCAAGGCATTTTCTTCATGTTCAATGCCCCATCTCATATCTTCATTTTCATAATGGGGGCTTATTTCTCCCGTTAAACGTTCTGTTATAAGCTTGATTTTGTAGTCTTCATATTTGCTTGTAGGCGTTCCCTTTGCTGTTTTACTCAGTATGTTGTAAATATTAGAAGCGGTGACTTTTCCTAATCTTGCTTGAAACCATTCTGCCGTTCTTTGTTCCATCTCACACCGCCGTTTGTTGTTGCGTTTGTTCATATTCGATATCTTGGATATGAATATATTCTGCCTCTTGTACAGGCATCTCTATTTGCTCTTTTGTTGGTAAAGAGTGTTGTGCTTCAATCCTTTGCTTTTGTTGTTTCTCTTTCAAAAGGTGCAAAATGGTTTGCGCTTGTCCATCTGATATATCGGCAAGCGTGTTGGCTTTTGCATAAGTGAGAATTTTGTTTTCTTCTGTTTGCGTGCTGTCCATTAATTGTTTGATTTGCATAAGCGTTTCATAAGAGACCATTTTATCTTGTATATTTTGGTTTACTTCATTGATGCGCGCGGCTTCATCTTCTTCATAAATACCTGAAAAACCAAAAGCATAGCGCGCACATTGTATGGTTGCTTTATGACGCAACATGCGTGCTGGGTATTTTTGCCAAGTATCAGTTTTTTGTTTGCATTCAGCTAAATATTCAGTAACTTCGATAGGGTCTTTAATATTTTTAAGACGAATAGCGCATTTGATAGCAATGATATTGCCCTCTTTATCAAGTTGATCTTGAAAGGTCATCCCATCAAATTGAGGATTAGACTTAATAATCTTAATCCATCCGTCGATTGAGACGACAGGAATAATGCCGCCGCCTCTTTTAGGAAGAGCATAGATCTCTTTGGTTAAAGGGTTAAGACCATAGGTATTGGCTACCGAAATAAAAGCAGCGAATTCTTCATCAGAGAAGTTATAATTGATACATGTTTTAATGATTGTTTTTCGAAATTGTTCATGAGAAAACCCATATTTACTTGCCATGGTTGTTAAAGGGGAATTTGTCATCTGTATTTCCTTTTAATGCACGCAACTTTCCCGTTGCGTGAAATACGCCTGTGTTTAAAGAAGCGTTCTGTTATGATTTGAGGAAAAGAGGCGCTTTTAAAAACGCCATGTATAGTTTGGGTAGTTTGGAAGAACGTCCCAAAAGGTTAAACGGTTTTGCTGTTCATAAGTACCGTATCTTTTGTCGTCATATTCTTGCTGTCTGATCTCATCTAAAAAAAAACTGTATGCAGAACTATGTTTTACAAAGTCATGAGGTATAATGTCGTTAAAACATTGTTCTTCACGTTGTTTAATGTAGAACTCAGCAAGATCTTCAGAGATATCTTCGCATCTGTTATTTATTGGTTCGATGCGCATGATTTTGATGGCATTATCGGCTTCGTCAATAAAGTCGATAATGTCTTTTTCTTCGTAGAAAGGTCCTGATTTTGCCAGATTTTGTGCTTCATTTTCGCACATGACTAAAAGAATCTCATCAGAATTTATAAAGATTGGTTTGTCCACAACTGCCTCCATAGAGCCTATTGGCAATGGTTAATTTATAGGATATGAGGCATGTATTTCATTTTTTATGAAAAGTGTCAATAAAAAAATTCATAAAATATGAAATATTGTAAAAGCAGAGGTCAACTATGGATACAGCAATATTAGAAAAACTTTGGAATTGTGGAGATAATAAAGTCAAGGCCGCTATTATTTTTTATCTAAGGAGCAAGAATTCTGAAGAATCGTTAAAACAGCTTTCTGAACTTCGGGCTTTGCTTGATAATACAGTTGAATAAACTGTTCGGACTCTTTGATTAAAAAAGGGGGGATTTCACCAAAAAAATTGATAATTTCTATTAATTCGCTTGCTTTTATCGATCTTTTTGTACCTGAATCATGCAACATGCTAGTTAAAGTAGATGGCAATACCCCTAAATGTTTAGCTAGCATTTTCTTACTGCCATGCCCATTTTTAGCTAATTGCTCACTAAGCCATACCTTTAACTTATCTGATTCCATAAGGTAAACTTCTTTCATATTAAATGAAAAATCAACAGAAAAAATATGAAATTTTATCTTGATAAAATTCATAAAATATGAAATTTTATCTTTATGAAAAAAGAACCTGCATTTACTATAATAAAATACTTAGGTGGTGTGATGAACGTTTCGCGCATTTTACAGAAAAGTAAGGGCGCTGTTTATCGTATTACTTATTCTAAGAGAAAAGGGGGAGCTAATGGATTATTCCCTTCAATTTATCAAGCGCAATTATTAAACTATGCACGAGATCATGGAATAGATTTACGTCCTGATGATTTCTTTTATCCAGAACGCTTGCAAAGATTAATGCAAGAGCAAGAAAGCTCTTCGATATCACGATTTGTGAAGAACTCACACGTTCATAGCTCGTGTGACATTTTACAGCCTTGAGGATATGATGATGGCTGTAAATGAAGCGCATAAGAATGATGATGGGAAGCCTCGTTTAGATCTTATACCGCCTTTAGCTCTTATGGAAATTGGTCGTGTTTTGGAGTTTGGGGCCAAGAAATACGGAGCAAATAATTGGCGTAATGGCATGGATTGGAGCCGATTTCACGGTGCAGCGTTGCGTCATTTATTAGCATGGTTTGGAGGGGAGGGTAAGGATAGCGAGAGTGGTTTATCACACTTGGCACATGCGGCTTGTTGCATTCTGTTTTTAATGGAATGTGAGGCAAAAGAGATTGGTTGTGATGACCGTCCTCTCAGAATGAAGTGAAGTAAAGGCTGATGATTGGGATGCTTCATACAATTCTTTGCTTTGATCTAGGAACGAAGACCGGCTGGGCGATAAGTGGTGCTGATGGGAGTATCCTTAGTGGTAGCATTAATTTTAGATCACGCCGATTTGAAGGCGGTGGGATGCGTTATTTACGCTTTAAGAGATGGCTTACAGAAATCAAGCAGACAGCAGGGAGCATTGATGCGGTGTATTTTGAAGAGGTAAGGCGTCATGTTGGAACTGATGCGGCGCATGTTTATGGTGGTTTATTAGCAACCTTAACGGCATGGTGTGAACATCATCAGATACCGTATGAGGGCATTCCAGTTTGTACAATTAAGAAAGCGACGACAGGCAAGGGGAATGCGTCGAAAGAAGAGATGATTAAGGCAATGCGTGTAAAAGGGCATGCGCCTTGTGATGATAATGAAGCGGATGCTTTAGCAATTTTACATTTAATTAAAGAGAGGGAGATCTTAGAGCGATGCCCAGTAAAAAAGTAGAGTGTGTAAAGTTTAATTCAGATCAGTTTTTAAAAGAGCTTATGGGTTTAAAAGCAACAGAGAAGGCAGTTTATACAACCGTTGTGTTGCTTATGAATGATAAGAAAGCGCCTCTTATCAATAATGCATCTTATTTATCAAGCTGGTGTGGGTGTTCAATAAAAACGTTTCAAAAGGCCTTAGAGACTTTAATAAGCATTGGTTACATCACGCGTTTAGAGAATGGGAACCTATGGCATAAGTCATTAGCTTTTGATTATAGCCTCAGTAAATTTTCAGAAAGAGCTTCAAAAGCAGCGAATATAAGATGGAGTAGGAAAAGAGAGGAGGCAATGCATGTCAACTAAGTTGCCATGGACGAGGCTTTTTTCTTCACAATGGATTGTAGATGTTAGTGGCATGAGCATAGTGGAAAAGGGTCTTTATATGACTCTTGTCTTATATATGTATGAAGAGCGCCGTCCTATTATTGAAGATGCTCCCAAATTAGCAAGATGGGCAGGTTGTTCAGAGAGGATTCTAAAAAAGACATTAGACATTTTATTACGTGATGAGAAGATCATACGTTTAGAAGATGGTCGTTTGTGGAGTTTAAAAGTTGAAGAAGAACTTAATAACTGTAGTGAAAATTTAGATAGAGCTTCAGAAAAGGCTTCAAAAGCAGCAAAAGCAGCAAAATTAAGATGGGATAAAAACAAAGATAAAAGTGATGATGATGTTAGTGCAATGCAAACGCACTGCGAACGCACTGCGAACGCAATGCGAAATGATGCCATTAACAATAACATTAACAATATATATAAAAAAAATAAAACTATCGTTTTATCAAAAAAAGAAATCGATTTTGAAAATTTAGAAACAACCGATTTGGTTGAAGAGCCAATCGAGGGTGATGATGTTCAATCAGAACAAATCGCAACATCATCAGAAAACCAACCTCCCATTCACGAGCAAGAAAACGTTCCGAAAAAAGCCAAGCGGGTTAAAACCGATAGAGGTTGTCGCTTGCCTGCTGATTTCGAACCGGATTACGATTTTGCACTTGCAGAGGGGTTGCCTCCAGAGCGTGTGAAAGTCGAAATTGCAAAATTTCGAGATTACTGGCGTTCAAAAGCGGGTGCTAATGCAGCCAAAACCGATTGGCAAGCGACATGGCGTAACTGGGTAAGAAATTCAAAAAAATACGAAATCAATCAACAAGGTAAAAATTATGGAAATTACACTCAAAAGCAAAAAAGCATTGGGGAACGTATCGCAGACAGCCTGCTTGATATCGGAAATCGAGGATACTTTGAAGCACATTCACGCGATGATACCACCACAGGAGTTCCCATTGGTTTTGAAGGATGGCAGCCAATTAACAAAACAGCAGGAAGCGATTGCTTTAGAGGCTGCTGATCAGTTGCAGGAGCTATTCGCAGTGAAAGCAAGCAAAGAGGATATAGGCAAAGCTATTCGCATGCTGTCATGTGGTTTAAAAATATCGCAACAATCTGATCATGAGGGAATGGCATTAACCTATGGAATGGCTTTAGAAAAAGTTTCAGCATGGTCACTAATGACAGCAGTTAAACGGATTTTATGTGATGAGATAGACGGTTTATCGGATACGTTTTTTCCGAGCACGCGTGAACTTGTGAGGTTATGTCGTGATTTGGAAGATAACCTTTTGAGAAAAGCCAATATTGTACGCAAAGCTGTTTTGAATAGCCGTGAAAAGGCATTGAAAGCACAAGAAGCAAGCGATGCTTCAAAAGCGCTTAGCATTATTCAAAAGCACAATTTTGAACAGGTTTTAAGTGGGATAGGAGGCATAATAAAAACCATTGATTAGCTAGCAAAATGTTGAAAAGTAGAGAGGCTATTTGTATGGATATACGTTTAAATCGATAAAAAGGCACCGTACAAAGCGATTATTTAATTTTTTGATAATGATACGTAAAAACTACAAAACGCTTTGTACAGTTAAATTTAAGGTAAATAGACTATAGCGACAAAATACAAACTGGAATTAAAAGATATGGGTTTTTTTAAACATTTATTCTTAACAAATCATAAACCGCCCATGCAAAAAAAGTTTGTTGCAACGATAAGAGGGCATGCCCCGTGGGGGTTAGGAGTAGCAGAATATTTTTACAATCTTTACGAATATGATGATGGAATGAGAGAATACGAAGAATTTGAAGGTGGCCAATATCATGAGATGCCTGAAACTGTAGATTACAGTAGCAAGGCGCAAGTGAAAGCGTGGATATACGGTGGTGATTTGCCAAGAAGCGTATTGAGTTGTGAAGCGCTGATTAATGAGGTTAATAAGAAAATCAAAAAACGCACAATGAAAGACCGTTTGATTTGTGAGATTAGCAATGAAGGGGAGAAGAGTTATTCACAAGCTTATGATGATGATATAGATCGCGAGTTAGAAAAAGCACTTGATATTCAATTGGGTAAATATCAAAACAGGAAAAAATGCAAAAAATAAAAAATACGTATTGACTTTAAAGGCGGGTTTGTTTAAAGAGATTGGCAAGTGCTTAAAAACCACGAATCCAATAGCGGATAGACCACGATAAGGTTTCTCCTATTTAAAAAAACTGGCTTTCTTTTATGCTTTCATTAGCATATAACGATTTATGTCGGGTGTAGCTATACCATACAATACCCTTCGCGAGGGAAAAGTATAGCGGCGGACTATTGGCCGTGTTTTTAGCACCCGGCGCCCTTATGGGCTGTCAATTAAAAACTTCTAACCAATAGAAAGAATTTATTATGACAAAAAATGAGATCCAAATAACCACTGATTTCTTATGTGATTTGTGGATGGCAGTGTTTAAAGAAGCTAACACTGATTATACTGAAGACGAATATAGTGAATCTTTAGTGAAACTGATGGTTGTTCTAGAAAAAGTTTTGGTTTTAAAATTACAAAACGAAATGCCTAATTTTACAAAAATCTTAGCAATCATTACAGAGTTTGGTCATTCTGAACCAATTCAATTAATAGTTCCTCTTTTGAAAGCCTACAAACCTAATTTTGATAATGTACATAGCATTAATGAGGCAGCTTAAATAACGCACGGGCGCGTGGGGGGCGCCTGCTTTTTAACTTTAGATTCAATGATGTAAGTATCGAAATAAAAAAAGTTAAAAAATAGTAAAATACATATTGACATAAATCGAATCACTCTGTTAAACGAATCAGTAAGTGCTAGAAACATTAAAAGTACATAGTGGATGGGTTTTATAATCAATCTTGCCTCCATAACGTGTAAAGTTTTGACTCAAGTATGCTTTATAGCATATAGAGGGGATTGTCGGGTGTGGTTATGCCATACAATACTCTTATGAGAAAAGCGTAACAACAGACTGTGTACTGTGTTTCTAGCGCCCGGCATTCTTTATTGTGTGTCAATAGAAGCAACTTAATTTTACACAGGAGACAATACTATGTCGCAATATTTAATCGACATCAATCAAACCGAAATTAATAATGAATTAGTTCAAACAGTAAATGCACGTGATTTGCATGCGTTTTTAGAGATAAAATCTGAATTTAGAAACTGGATAAAAAATCGTATTAAAGAATGTAAGTTTCGGGAAAATATAGATTTTGTAACCGCGGTAAATTTTTACCGGGGTGCGCAAATGAAAGAATATTACATTACCTTAGACATGGCAAAACACCTTTCAATGATAGAGCGTAATGATAAAGGGCATGAAGCAAGAGAATACTTTATCGAATGCGAACGGCGTGCAAAGCAAGTAACAACACCACAAATCGATTACTCAAGTCCACAAGCGATGATTGGTTTTTTAAATTACTTGCAAGGTCAAATCGAACAGAAAGATCATGTCATTGCAGAATTAAAACCGAAAGCAATAGCTCTTGAAGGTTTAACACGTTCGGATGGCTTGTTTGGTATTATAGATGCTGCGAAAATCTTAGAAGTAAGACCTAAAGATTTATCAGATTACCTAAGAAGATATGGTTGGGTTTACAAAAGAGTACCAAGCGGTCCATTATTACCATATCAAGATAAAATACAAAAAGGTCTTATGGATTGCACAACTATCACTATTCAAAAAAATGATGGTACAGAAAAGACAGTACCATCAACAAAGATAACATCTAAAGGACTAGCATATTTAAGAGAGCAAATCCATGGAAATATGCAGTAATTTTGAAAATAAAGCAGCGTAAATGGCACGCGGGCGCGGCGGGGGCGCCCCCTTTAAAACATCTCATTTAAAAATTTAACGAATATTAGATTAGGGAGCAACCTATGACCACTACAACTGTATCTAAAAAATATGAACTTACAAATGAAACTTACGATATTGAAGGGATTACTTTATACCGCATTCGTGCTTTAAGGAATTTCGATGATGTAAAGGCTGGTGATTTAGGTGGTTTTATTGAAAATGAAAGCAATCTCTCTCATGATGGCAATTGTTGGATATACGATAATGCCGCCGTTTCACATGGTGCTATTGTTAGTGAAAATGCAAAAATACGTAATAACGCTTGTGTTTTTATGGAAGCAAGGGTAGCAGGAAATGCAGTAGTTAGTGATAAGGCGCGGGTTCTTGAAAAGACTGCTTATATTCACGGTAATGCAAAAATATGTGATAATGCAGCAATTTGTGGTGAAATTTATGGGAATGCCATTGTTTGTAATAAAGCCATGGTATCTCCAGAAGCAAAGGTTTATGACAATGCAAAAATTTTGAATAGCGCTTGTGTTGGTGGCTTTATTTATGGGAATGCAAAAATATCGGGGTCGGCTTGTATTTATCCCGAGGCGGAGATTTATGATAATGCGTGCATTCAAGGAAAAGTGAAGGTTTATTTCTCTGTAAAAGTTTTTGGGAATGCCGTTATTAAAGGCAATAAAAGAGTTTATAAAGATACTGATGTTAGTGAAGAAACTTTAGAAAAAACAGCATAAATAAGGGGTTTGGGGTCTGGTCTTAAACAGAAAAAAGAAAGCCGTGTCCTTAATGAACGCGGCTTTTTACGCAATACACAATATTTAATCAACATCAAATCTATATTACACATTTTGTGTATAATGGCAAGCATGATTAAGAAAAAACCGTATCAAAATGAAATGATACGGCTTTGAATCTAGAGAAATATGAAAAACTAACTAACAATAAAGGAGATATCACTTTAGTGATATGGTTCTAAATTACATATTTTATGTATAAACGCAATACAATTTTTATCAAATTGCTCTTAAAGTAAATGATGCTTGCTTTTAATAGCGACGTTATTCTAAGTGTTTTCCTTTTAGTAAAAAACAAATCTTCGTTTTAAGATATCATTGTGAATTCAATATTGCCAATTTATTCATAATCTGCTATACAACATACAGATTTAAAAAGTGGAAAGCCCTTGCTCATGTATTACGTGAAAGGGTTTTCTTTTTATCTAACATCATCATAATCTTAAATCTTGATTTTCTTAATTATATGCAAATGCAACAAAGCCGTATCAATTGCTTTTGACACGGCTTCTGTTTTGTAATGCGTGATGTCCTTTTGACATCCTAATGAGACGAATATCTCTATAATACATAATTTGTATAAAAAAGCAATAAATCAAGCAAACTAAAAATGGGATTCATTCTTTAGATTCAATAGCTTGTAACAATAATTTCGTTTGTAACTATAGCCTATAATGTGTTATAATAATGGCTGGTTATACGTTCTTTGTATTGTTATGTGTTATTCCTATTAATGGATCTAAAGCGAATGCTTAATAAAGTGATTTTAATTGGCTATATTGGCTCTCATCCTGAAAGTAAAATAATGTCTACTGGTAGCGAAATGGTGAGTTTTCGTTTAGCTACCACCGAAAGCTATACCGATAAGGCAAGTAATAAGAAAATAGACAAAATAGAATGGCATTCCATTGTTATTTTTAATTCACAATTGGTAAAAATAGCGCTTCAGTATTTTCACAAAGGCTCTAAAGTGTATCTAGAGGGGCAATTGCAAACCCGTAAATGGCAAGATAAAAACGGTGTTGATCGTTATATAACAGAGGTTATTTTACCAAAATACAAAGGGGATTTAAAGCTCTTAGATAGCAAAAATGATGATAATCAAGAGCAGTCCTCTTCTTATGAGAGAAGCATTTACAGACCTCTTGATATGCCTACAGTAGCAAATGATGGCGTTTCTTTTTAAACAGAGGGTATAAGTGAAAAAAAATAAAAAGAGGGGACGCCCTAAAATCACAGGGCATATAAGAGAAGCCAATGGACGTCTATCACGGTCAAAAACACCTCGTGAAGCTATTGATAAATTAGCAATAGAAATACGTGCAAAGCGCTTTGGTTTAAGCTTACAAGATGCGAAAAATCCACTTGCAAGTACCTACATAGGGCGGCTTTGTTTGAAAGGCGTGCTTACTCAAGAGCAATATGATGCTGCTCAAAAATATTTACAGATACGAAATGACTATCTATGTGCAAAGGGCTTGCCAAGCGCGATTTATGATGAAATGCCGTCATCTTCTGATGATACAGCAAGAGATAAATGGGTAAAATTTGCAACAGAGCAGTTTTTAAACACACAAGAGGCAATAAAAGAAGCGCAATGTCTCTATAAACAGTACAATCTTTACGCCGCGCTACAGTATCTCGTTAGTGAAGATCAAAAATTACCACACCTTGTGAGCTCACTAAAGGTTGTTCTTAATGCGCTTCATAAGTATTTTCACAAATAAAATATAAAAGGAACAGCAATAACAGATAATAGAGTGACTATTCCAAATAAATATGCGGAAATCTTGAACTTAAAACGCCAAAGTAGGCTAATTAGAATAGACATTATAGCAATTATAATCGTCATTACGAAGCCTATTACGAACCACTCTATTGTTTTATCTCTATTAAAACGACTTTTTATTGCTTTATTATAATTGTCTTCGCTAGTAGCAATTAGTTTGAATTTGTCTTTAGGTAAACCTGTATCTCCCAATATTTCTTCTGAAACACAAGTAATAAAAGAATCTGGATTTTGTACATCACGCAAAACAGGAATTTGGCCATCTATGCACATATTTTGTAGTCTGTCCCCATAACTATTTTTTATTGACGTTTGGCTATTTACATGACCGGTGAAAAAGATACTTATTATTCCGAATAAGGCAATTTTCTTTAAATATGGTATTAACATCAGACTTTATCTTTGTTAGTGAAGATCAAGAATTACCGCATTTGGTGAGTTCGCTAAAGGTTGTTCTTAATGCGCTTCAGAAGTATTTTAATCGTTAAATGATAATCTCTATCACGGTTTCATTATATCATATATCGTTGGTAAGTCTCTGCAAAATCTAGCGACTCGTTTAGTGTTTTCATAATCACCGGTACTCACGTCAGATACTACAACTATCATTTGTGTCTTGGGGCTAATGCCACTTCCAGTCGGATTACTAAGAAATTTTTTTGCATAATAAATCATTGGATTTTTGCTGTTATTGGATTCGTTGTATGCCCACATAAAATCTCTTTCACTCCAATTATGTTCATAACGTAAACGACTTATTACATTGGGTAGCATTGCCCATGACATTTCCTCATTATACTCACCCCGTAATAAATTCACAAAGCGTCCACATAAAATAACGAGTATGTGACGATGCAATACAGTATCAAATTTGGGAGATATATTCTGATAGTCACGGCTGTATACAAATTGTTGTGCTTGGTTTAGCTTATTAAAATGCGTAAAGCCAGTATATTCTTCACTCGCGTATTTGTCGTAAAGTTGATTATACTTCTCTATAGTATCTACACTTGTAAACATACGCGTCAATTTGTCTATAAATCCAAATGATGCTGATGCGGGTAGCGCTGATATAGAAAAGAAAGCTATAAATGTTATGATGCGTGTTATAGATAATGATTTCATCATTTTGAACCCTTAATTATTCATAAGCGCTGTTTAATCGATTCGTTTTAAAAATATCAATACGTGTTATTTTTGTGTTGACAAGTTGTAACGAATTGTATTTAATGACACCACTGTACTTAGGTTTATTGTATCTAAATGAGGGTGAGATACAGTTTAAATCCCCGCAAATGCGGGGTTTTTTATTATCTGGAGGGAGGAATTTATGACATCCGAAAACACAGAGCAGGTTTTACAGCCCATAAAAAAACGTATTCCACCAAGAGCAGGCATAGGGCGTGTAAAAGGTGTCCCTAATAAAATCACGCGTGTTCTTAAAGAAGCAGTACTGAAGGCAGCAGAAAATGCTGGTAATAGAATAGGCAATGAGGGTTTGGTGTCTTATTTAGAAAAGCAGGCAATGGATTGCCCCGCGGCTTATTTAGCACTGCTTGGGAAGATTTTGCCCTTGCAAGTGACAGGAGAGAATGGGGGAGCCGTGAAGATCATAGGGCGTGTAGAAATAGCTCCTTTATTAAATGACGACAAGACAGATTAAGATTGTTCCAAAGCTTATTTCTCTTTTTGCAGGGGATGCTTTGGTCAGAGCGGCTTGGGGTGGACGCGGGTCTGGAAAGACAAGATCTTTTGCTTTGATGGCAGCGTTAAAGGGGTATCAATTTGGTATAGGAGGGATATCGGGGACCATTCTTTGTGCACGTCAGTTTCAAAATTCGCTTGCGGAAAGTTCCTTGGAAGAGATTAAGCGTGCTATTGAAGCCCATGACTTTTTAAAGGATTATTACAGGGTTGGGGAATCTTCAATTAAGTCAAATGATGGGCGTATAGCCTTTCAGTTTTCTGGACTAGACCGTAATATTGCGAGTATCAAGTCGATGGGGCGTATTTTGCTCTGTTGGGTTGATGAGGCAGAGCCTGTCACAGAGACCGCTTGGCAGACGCTTATACCGACGTTGCGTGAAGAAGGGGATGGATGGCGTGCAGAATTATGGGTAACATGGAACCCATTACGGGAGAATGCCCCGGTTGAAAGGCGCTTTCGTTTTTCAGACAATGAAGCGATTAAGCGTGTTGAGGTTAATTGGTCAGATAATCCCAAGTTTCCTAAGATCTTGAATGAAGCGCGTCTTGATGATTTGAGAAACCGTCCAGAGACCTATAAGCATATTTGGGAGGGAGCTTACCTTACAGCCGTTCAAGGTGCTTATTACCAAAAGGAGATGTTAGCAGCTGAACAGGAGGGGCGGATAGGGCGTGTTGCACGTGATCCTTTAATGCAGATACGCGCCTTTTGGGATATTGGGGGGACAGGAGCCAAGGCAGATGCAACGGCGATTTGGATAGCGCAATTTATTGGCAGAGAGATCAGAGTGCTGGATTATTATGAGGCACAAGGGCAGCCGTTATCCGAACATATCGGTTGGTTGCGTCAAAATGGTTATGAGAAGGCATTGATGGTTTTGCCCCATGATGGTGCAACGAGAGACCGTGTACACAATGTGAGTTTTGAGAGTGCTTTAAGTGATGCAGGTTTTGAAACGCAAGTGATCCCTAATCAAGGGGCTGGTGCTGTCAAAATGCGTATAGAGGCGGTGCGGCGTATTTTACCTTCTGTATGGTTTAACGAAGAGACCACAGTATACCTAAAAATACAACAAAGTCAATATGTTGCGTTCAATTATTTTATATGAATCCACTTAAGAATCCATCCTTTTATACGTGATTCATTTGATCATTTTTTAGATAAGATTGTCACGTATGAATAGAGCATAAAAAGCAAATCATGATGCAAATATTATAACGCATGTGTGTATTCAAATGAAATGAAAAGCAGTTATCATTCATAACAGTTCATAAATTTTATGATACGTTTTTATCACTCAAAAATCGCACTGTTTTAAAATTTAATCGTTTGAAATTTTCAATAACATACGTTTAAAGGTCATAGCTTGTTTTAAAGATTGGATTGTTAATCGTATAAACAGAAACAAATTAACGGTCCCCAAAATTGGGGAGCGCAAAATCTAAAGATCTTATAGTATCCTATAAGAGAGTAATCCTTTGAAACTTTCATAAGCTTATAGGCTTCATTTATAAGATTGCATAAAAGGATTTAAAGACAAGATCGATTTTATAACCGCGGTATTTTTTTACCGGAGTAAGACATAGCAGGTATGAAATTCAAAACGTTATGTCATATGAAATCAAAAGCCTTTGAATGATATAACGCAAGCAAGCTATCAAACAACGTTTTAACAGTTATCGTTTAAGAATACGAAGCCAAATGGGGGCACCCCAAAATTGGGGGCAGCTCTTTAAGATAAGCAAGCAAAATTCAAAATCATTGTAACATCATAAAGGCATGGGATTTTACTCAATTTTGGAGTCAAAAGCGATATTGTTTAAAGAATGCTCTATTCTAAAGTTAACGCCCCCCAGAATTGGGATGGTTAATATTGCCAACTCAAATTTGAGCCGGCTAATTTTTAAAGAAATTAGATTTTAAAGAAAAGTGAAAATATGCATAGCATTTCTAAATGAACGTTTAATCGTTTGAAACTGATGTTTTATAATAGTTATCATTTGTTTTTAAAAACGTTTCATTTACGAAAAACAAGATCTAGATTTCACAACAGAGAAAATCTTAAAAACCTTCATTTTATAAAAGCGGTTGTTTATTTGTCTTATGAAAAACTGCTTTTTAAACATAGCCCTCACAAATTTTAAAAGAACGTTTTTACAGACATTCACTTAATACACATTTGCTTTTGATTGTATTGATAAACCTAGCAAGCATTTTGATGATTGTGCTTTGTTTCAAATGGATATTTTACCTAGAGAGGATTATTAATCAGTTATAGCTATAACAAGCATTTACAGTCTCTATAATTCAAATGCTTGATATAAGGTTCTTTTGGATAAGTTTTAATAAAGAGAATGGTTAACTTGTGTAATATAGGTTTTGTATATAGGGTTTCTGTTATTCATATTTTTACACTCATCACTTGATTCATCAGCCGCGTCACGTTACATGACACGGCTTTCTTTTTACATTGTCTCTTTTATGTTAGGTTAATGGTAAAAAGGCGCCCCCCACACCTGTTAATTATCATTTTGTTTTGATAAATCTATAATATGATCTTTTTCGTAAACCTCACATTCTTTAAGGACTACAGCGACCTTATTTGGTTTGTTTAACCTTGCCTTGCCATAAACTTTTCCCCAAACCTTAGCGTAATGTGAGATCTTGGCATTGCCATAGACAGAGCCATAAATTTCAGCACGACCACTCACATGAGCATTCCCATAAACAGAACCATAAATTTTTGTGCGACCGTGAACAATCGCATGGTTATATATCTTGGCATGGCTATAAAGACAGGTACATCCTGAAACCTTGGCATTACCATAGACCCTTGCATAGCTATAAACCCAAGCATTGTAAGAAACATGGGCATGATCATAAATATGCGCATCAACATAAATGCGTGCACTACCATGTACATGGGCATTGCCATAAACCAAACCATACACGCGCGCGTTATCATAAATACAAGCATTGTCGTAAACTTGTGCATATTGAGATACCAAAGCCTTTCCATAGACTTCAGCGTTACCATAAACATAACCACACACATGAGCTTTGTGACGTATTTTTGCATTTTCATAAATGCATGCAGCCCCATAAGCACATGCCTCATCGTAAACCCAGCAATTGCCCTTATGAGAAAGGTTGCTTTCCTTTTCAATAAAGCCCCCTAAATCGCCTGCTTTAACATCAGAAAAGTCTTTTAATGCTTTAATACGATAAAGAATGATAGTTTTTCTTGTAACATCATGTTTAATTTTTTTGATTTTACTGGTTAACTTATATTTTTGAGACATAAGGATACCCTCACAATCTAATGTGATAAAGAGTTGATAAAATTTGGAATGGAAAATTTAAAAGAGGGGCGCCCCCGCAACGCCGCTGCTTTTATTTATGCTGCTTTGTTTTCAATAATTTTTACAACGTGATCGCTTTCATAAATTTCACAATCTTCGGGAATCCCATATGCATAGTAAATGTTTTGTTCAACATATGAATAACCATCTCTTTTTAATCTTGCATTGCCATGTACCAAACCTCTAATGGTGTGATAACCAGTCACTTTTGCATTCCCATAAACAGAGCCGTAGACCTTAACATACCCACCCACGCTAGCATTGTCATAAACCTTGCCATAAATTTTTGCAGCACCACTCACAACAGCATTGTCATAAACCTCAGCCTTGCTATGAATACGTGCACATCCAGATAATTTTGCATTCCCATAAACCCTTGCACTATTATAAATCCAAGCATTATGAGAAAGATGAGCATTGCCATAAACATGAGCTTCAAAATACACGCGGGTTTTATCACATACATGAGCATTGCCATAAACAAAACCACCAATGGCAGCATTGCCATAGACCCTTGCATTTTCATAAACACGACCAGATTTTACAACACAAGCATTATCATATACCCAGCAATTGCCATCATGAGAGAGATTGCTTTCATTTTCGATAAAACCACCGAGATCCCCAGCCTTTACATCAGCAAAGTCTCTTAATGCTTTAATGCGATAAAGGGTTTGATTATTTAATACACGTGTCTCATTTGTGAGTGCAAACTTTTTTTGCATAGCACAATTCCTTTATAAGAAGATTCAATTTTTGAATGAAAGAATTTGGTTAAAAAGCAGGCACCCCCGCCGCGCCCGCGCTTTATTTAAGCAGCATCAGTTTCATATTCGCTGTTATCATCATCATTATCATAATAGCCTTCAAAATCAGCATAATATTCATGACGATAATAATCATCTTCGCTACCAAATTCGGGATATTCATTATCACAGATATCTTCATTCGCTTCTAAAAAGGCATTGCTATGAATATAAGAAGAGCCAGAGATAAGAGCATCACAAACAATCGCATCATCAAAAACACGCGAGTCATCACAGATATAAGCAGAGCCACTTATTTTCGCATTGCCACCAACATGAGCATCATCACAAATGACAGCATTATCGGAAATATGAGCATGGTCAGTGACACGGGCGTTATCATAAATTTGTGCATTGCCCGACAGCTTTGCATTGTCCTTTAATGTCATCCCTTCAAAAATAGCATTACCATAAATTTGCGCATTGCCATAAACGTCTACAAAAAAGCTTCTTACCTTTGCATTACCAAAAACACGTGCATTTTGGAAAACCCGTGCTTTGTTATACACCCAGCAATTGCCCTCATGCGATAGGTTATCTTCACTTTCAATATACCCCCCGAGGTCACCTTTTTTGACATCATCAAAATCTCTTAAAGCTCTAATTCGCGTTAAGAAATGACCATCTACATAGTCACCGTCATTAATAAACTCGTATTTTTTTGCAGGCTCTTGTTTGTTAGCAGGTACAGTTTTATTAGCAATTTTAGAGATAACGGGGGTGTTTTTTGAAATATTTTTCATAATTAAATCCTTACGGGTTAATATTGTTTTCAATTGACAGCCTATAAAGGCGCCGGGTGTTGAAAACACGGCCGTAAGTCCGTTGCTATGCCTTCCCCATAAAAGGGTATTGTATAACATAGCCACACCCGACAAAATCGTTATATATGCTAATCATAGCATAAAAGATAGTCAGTTTTTATAATGGGAATTAGGTTTATCGCAACCCATTCGCTTACGGTTAAGTGTTTTCATCACTTGATTATTTATATAACAAAATACGTATTTATTGTCAATTAATTTATGAACTTTTTTGATATTTTTTATGATTTTTTTAATTCATTGTGTGTAAATATTATTTATATGCTTATTAATTGCTTCTTTTGTATTATAGTCTTTTAAAGCTATATTATGGACTTTCTTAAACGATAGCGTTCTTTTTTGAATCTATACATTTATAATATTTAGAAACGCTCTCATTATGCGTATTTTTATCTTTATAACCTATCTTATTTTTTTACTAAATGGTTTTTAAGATTTCTGTTAATTTCTTTTATAACACATTTGCAATTTAACAGCCTTTTATAGGAACTGTCTTTATAAAAACGCTTTCATTTGCATTGTGATTATAAAAACCTGCTTTTTTCACGCATTCTCTATAGCTGTTATATTCTTTATAGCCACAGCATCATTTTTCATTTTCATAAGAGAAAGGATAATTGTTATTTATAGTCTGTTATGAAAACATCTAAAGAAAGATTGATAACTATAGAGATTAGCAAAATCGCTTTTAATAGACTTTTATCATTTTTGTCAGTTCTTTTTAGACCCTATATTATTTTTTTTTAATGAGAAAAAATTAAAAACATTATATTTCAATATGTTAGTAGTTTAATGATACAACCCATATCGACAATACAACCTTAAATACAGCTGTAAATATATATTTGTCAGTTATCTGTCAGTAAATTGAACCGACAAAATGATTATCTTAGAGAATGATTAAAACACGTCTTATGAAAGCATGTGATCTTTTAAAGCCTTTCAAAAGAAAGGGGGTATAATCATAAGAAATGCTATCAAGATCATTATGGTTATGAGTTTTGAGTATTTTGAAGATTTTGAGGGTTCCTTTTACGCCCCCTTATATATTTTTTTCAATCAAAAAAAATAAAAGTTATTATATTTCAATATGTTATTATTTTAATAATACAACCTATATCGACAAGATAACCTTAAATTCAACCCATAGTATATTTTTGAAGGTATTTTGAGGGTTTGAGAAACCTTCAAAACCTATAAGTAATATAAGAAAATGAATATACAAATCTCTCTTTAAACAAGGCTTTTAAAAACAATAAAGCACTCATTTGAGATTACGGTATAATCTCTTAAAGGCAATCCAAATAAGGGTGTTTAAAAGTGCAAGTTTTTTCTTTTTAGAATAACGCATGATAAATTATTCCTTTTAAGATTGTATGTAAGCAATTTATAAAAGGGATATAAATCTATAGTTATAAGACCCTATACCCCTTATAAAATTAGCATGCCCATTATGTGAGCATGCTTTATGAGTTTATTCAGTTTCTCTTATTTCTAATTTTGGTAGGTTTTTAACGATTTTCATGGTTTCTAAACTTACGGTAATAACCCTTTGGAATAACTCCAATGGATATGCAGGGTTTCCAATGGTTTCAACAGCATAGCGATTGGCATCATTCACAATACCACTCTTTTTATCAGTCTTAACGCATTGACGTCCCATAACCCATTCAAGAGCAGGCTTGCCATTGATGATATATTCATAAGCTTCAAGAGGAATGTCTGTTATTGTGATATTGCTGTTATAAATAACTGTCGATTTATCCTTTTCCTTACTATCCTTAATTTTTGCGAATTTCATTTCAGTTACATAATAAAACTTTTCTGGATTAGAGATATCAGTTTGTTTCGGATTGCCTTTTTTAAAGGTTACTGGATAAGGTTCCACATCTTCATAATTTACGTGTAAATGACCCAATTCACGCCCTGCTGTAACAAACATCCAAAAATCATCAGCACTCTTTACACAAGGAATGCGAGGGAGTTCTTTGCATAAATTATCAGCATAACGGGCACGATAATCTTCTGAATGTAAGAGCCCGTAAACATAATAGAATAGATCATCTTTAGTTATGGTTTCATTCGGATAAGCAGCTTTAAAATGTGCTAACCCTTCATCAGTAATGGCATCACGCCTCTGTAAACCAGCCGTTTTGCTATTTTCTGTAGTATTTGCAAATAAATGGGATTGTTTTTCACTTTTACTTTTTGAAACCGTAGTATCTTCATAAATATAGCGTGGAAAGCATTGACCTGTATCTATTGCATGAAGGTTAGGCAGATTCTTCGCCATAAGTACAGAAAAACCACTCATAGTTCCTACAGAAGCAACTTGAATCACCTTATTTTCAGCTGCTTTTCCCATAGGAAATATCCGCGGCATTTGATAGACTCTATCATTGAAAATTCGGTTATAATAAAGCCAGTGTTGTGTAAAAGGACGATATAGACTTTGAATAAGGCATTTATCTTCAAATTCAAAAAACTTTCCTTTTACCAACTCTTGTTTAATGTTATGGCTCCAGCTAATTTTACTTGCATCTGAATTGACGAAATTATCTACAATGTTGATACGTGTTTTATGGTCAGCGTGTGAATAGGCATGATTAAAACGTTCAACTTCGCTGTTATAAAAGGCAATCATATTGTACATATTTTTTGATAAAGATGCATGACTTGAATTATATGCCCAAGCGTCACGATTGGTTTTTAGACCACAAGAATAGGTATAAAAGAGCTTTTTATTATTACCCTTCTTATCACCCAAGGTTAGAAAGTTAGCAAAACTGTTATCACGTTGATTAATCCAATCCCCATGCTCGTTTGGTGTAATCGTTTGCCAACCTTGTTTACTCCGTGAAATGCCACCCACACTACCAAAGTATTTGAGAGCTATAAGTTTATCTTTTGTCGTGAGATTATGGCCAATGTCGTGATAGTAAATTTTACACTCTCCAGAAATATTGGGATTTTTGATAAATAGTGTTATGGCGATACCCGTCATACTTCCATTGCCAAAAATATTTTCTCCTTCTTGAGAATTATTTTTATTCATCATATTTTTACGAATATCTCCCCGTAAATTAAGCACGTAAATACTCGTAAATTCTTTAGCCAAAGATTTTCGTAAACTATCCATAGTCGATTTTTCTATATAACCAGAACCAGAAACAAAACCGATTACCCCCGCATTATTAATACGGTCACTAGCCCAGCGAATAGCACGGATATAATTATCATAAAGTGCTTGCAATAGATTCGCTTTTGATTGAGCAGCGTAGGTCTCACGGATACGATTATCTAATATTGGATAAGGACTCTTCTTTGCGTTGTCGTTTTCGTCTTTTTGTCCTACCGAATAAGGAGGATTACCAAAAATAACTTCGATATCCAGATTTTTCTGGTGTTCTAAATATTCACTGTTTTCTTTAAATAATTTTTGTAGCAGACTTTTTTCTTCAAGCATCCGGAATGTATCAGTCAAACCAATATGCTTAAAGGGAATATAATCTCCTTTCATAAGACTATGATAGGTCGATTCAATGTTAATGGCTGCTATGTAATAAGCTAAAAGAACAATCTCATTAGCATGGATATCATAACGGTATTTATATTCCATATCCTCTGGTTTTATAAGATTTGATTGTAACAACCGTGTGATAAAGGTTCCAGTTCCAGTGAAAGGGTCAAGAATAGAAACACCACGTGATCCTAGGCTTTTTCCAAATTCATTGCGTAAAACATCATCAACAGAGTGAATGATAAAATCCACAACCTCAACGGGGGTATAGACAATCCCAAGCCTATCCGTGGTTTTCTTAAATGCCTTGGCAAAAAAGTCTTCATAAAGTTTAATAATAAGGTTTTGTCTTGCTTGGGGGGAAGTAATTCCAGAGGCACGGAATTTTACACTGTCATAAAACTCTTGTAATTCTTTTGATACTTGTTTGATATTGGTTTTATCCAATTCAGCTAAGATCTTTTCCATGGCTTGCGAGATGCTATTGTTCTGGACAAATTCATTGCCGTCAAACAAAGCTTCAAACACGGGGCGCGTGACAAGATGTTGTGCTAACATCTCAAGCGCTTCCTCTTGTTTGATATCGCTGTTTAAGTTGTTTTTTAGTTCTTTATGAAAGTTCTCAAAAGCATGATAAGCTTCACTGGTTTTATCAGAAAGTATATCTTTAAGACGATTGATATGGTTTTGTGCAATTTCAGCGACATTGTCAGCCCAGATGCCCCAATAATCCGCAAGGGTAAATTTCTTAGCCAAAAGGGTTTTAAGGGCATTAGGAAACTCTTTATAAAAGGGTAATCTTCCTGTTACGCTATGAATGTATTTTTGTGGTTCATAGGCTGCTTTTCCAATATCAAGCCCCGCGCTTTCTGGTTTCTCATAAACATGGATTTTATCTTCAACCGTCGTCATACTCTTTAAGGCTACAATCTCTAAAGTATGACTAACGTCTTGACCTAAAATCATCTGGTTAAGGGTTACCTCAAAGTTCTCATCATGGGAAAGCAAAGCATTGATCACTTGCCAAACAACACTGTATCTCTTGTTGTATTTTAAAGCCTCTTCAGCAGAAATCCCAGCCGGTACCCCAACGGGTAAAATGATATAGCCTCTCTTCTTGCCTTTGGCACGGCGCATGATACGCCCCACCGCTTGTATCACATCCACTTGGCTTTTACGCGGGTGTAAAAACATAATGGCATCAAGAGCAGGAACATCAACACCTTCAGAAAGACAGCGTACATTGGTGAGCACACGGCAAGTGTTTTCCCCCGCATCTTCCTTTAACCAATCAAGGGCTTCATTGCGTTTCTTGGCACTTTGTGTTCCATCAATATGGGCAAAGCTACATTGAAGAGGCGGGCTCTCTTTATAGAGCTTATGAATACCATACAATTCTTTCTGTATCTCTTGAGAGTTGAATGTATCACGGATACGTTCAGACGTTTTTATGTCTTTACAAAAAGCCAAAGCCCGCCGCATGGGATTGGGGTCATCACTTAAATCAACCTTCAGATCTATTTTACTCAAGGCTTGATAACAGCCTATGATCTTGGTTTTATCATCAAGGGTAAGTTCATAATTCTCATCGGTCATCAGATGTTGAATGGATTCACTCACTTCCTCTTCATTAACACCTAAGACAATAATCTTATAAGGAACTAAGAGTTCATTCTTCACGGCTTTAGAGAATGTGTAGGTGTAAAGCTCTTTCCCATAGAGTGCTTCATCATCCATAGACGCCAGAATACCATTCATCTCATGGGCTTGCTTTTTGGCACTATCAGCAAAGATCTTAGGGGTTGCTGTCATGTAGAGGCGTTTTTTGCCTTGAATGATGCTGTTATCATGAACCTTGATAAATTCAGATTCATGCTTGTCTGTTCCTAATACAACCCCAGTTGTACGGTGTGCTTCATCACAAATGATCAAATCAAATTCGGGTAAATCATATTCCTTTTGCGCATCGGAAATCACTTGAATGGAATGATAGGTCGAAAAGACCACGGTCATCACATCAAGAGAGGTTTTATTAGCTTTACGTGCAAGCTCTTCAGCATCCGTTGTCGCCGGTAAGACAAGATCAGAGGCATCAAGACCAGATTCATCATCATGTTTCCCTTTACGACGCTTGCCCACTTGTGTATCCGAACACACGGCAAAGGAACGCAAGGGGATTTCTGTATCAATGGTCCATTCACGAATTGTTTGTGACATCAAAGCAAGGGAGGGTACCAGAAACAACACACGCTTGCCTTTTCCTGCTATGGTTTCTGCTATCTTAAGACTAGTAAAGGTCTTCCCTGTACCACATGCCATAATAAGCTTGCCACGGTCTGCTTCTTGCAAACCTTCACAAACTTTCTCAAGCGCTTCTATCTGATGATCTAAAAGTTTTTTTTTCGGTTGTTCTTTAAGGACGGCTTGTCCTCTTTCTTTATAAGCCCCCCAATCAATTTGACTGTTTTCTAAATCAAACAGATTAATCTGTTGAATACGAACTTCTTGTCCATCACACGTGTTGTTAGCATTATCACTCCAATTGCTCTCAGTACTATCAACCAGAATGCGACGCGTGAAGATCTTTTTGCCAGAAGCAGCAATAAAGCTATTAATATCTTCTTTTTTAATGATGTGAGAAGCATCATAGCATTTACATTGAATAGCCGCATAACCTCCCTCATCACGGATTGTAGCGACCAGATCAATACCGATATCACGCCCATCTTCATCATGTTCCTTAGCCCATTCCGAATAAGTCTGAACCTTTTCGTATTCCTGCTTTTGTAAAGGGTCTTCAGATAAATAAGCCTTCACAAGGTTTTCAAACAGCGTTCCCAATTCACGGGGTGATTTTGCTTGTTGACGGTAGAATTCTAAGAGAGAGCGTAAAGAGACGTGTTCATGATCAGGCTTAATAGATTGCAGCATATTACAACAGAGCTCCATTTTGAGATGAGAGGGTTAATTCTTTTCAAAAGAATCAAAATGAGGTTTATTAAATCCATTTTGAACGAAATGAGAAAAAAATGCAGAAAAAGCGGATAATTTTTTCAAAAGGGGTTTTAAAGGCACTTTATCCACAGCCTATGACGCAAGCCAGATGAGCAAAGAAGTGAAATTTGCTTATCGTTTGACGTGTTAATCAAGACAAATGCAATACGTGTTTAAAAACATCAGAATGAGTATTTTGATAGGTTTTATTACAAATTTTATAGAGAGGTTTTGAAGGTTTCTCAAACCCTCAAAATACCTTCAAAAATATACTATGGGTTGAATTTAGGGTTATCTTGTCGATATAGGTTGTATTATTAAAATAATAACATATTGAAATATAATAACTTTTATTTTTTTTGATTGAAAAAAATATATAAGGGGGCGTAAAAGGAACCCTCAAAATCTTCAAAATCCTCGAAATTAAGAGATAAAAAGACTTTGAAGGTTCATGACACAAATAAAGGTTATAAAGTTTAGTGTTTTATAAGATTTTCAGATTGCCTATTGTGATATCTTATCACTTTTCACTAAAGGATGCCATTCATAGCGTATAGTAGGTCGACCGCTTTTGGAGTTATTGTCTCCAGAGATTTCGCGAATATAGTTACAACGACATAAAAGCTCTAAAGCTTGCTTAACGGCTCTATTGTCTTTTAAATGCGTCCAACTTCTTTGATGAATATCACGTAAAGTAAAAACATCGGGCAAACAATCACAGCGTTCAACAATCAATTTTGCACGCTCTGCTGTTAATGTATCCCCAGCCGTATAAAGACGTTTTGCGTGACTTATCAGATATTTTTCCCAACGCAATGCTGTTGTGATGGCATAGAGACCAATTTCAAAACCACCACTATCAAGAAGTTCAAAAATCAACGCAAGGCTTGCTATGGTCTTAGGCATTTTCAAAAGATGTGATTGTAAGCTTTCAGAGAAACAACCACTTTTTGCCTCTCTATGAAGATTTTCTAGCCATTCATAAAATTTCTCTTGTGCTTTTGGTATAAAACGCATGGTAATGGGCTGTTCTGGAGAACCTAGCCGTTTATCACGAAAAGAACGAAAAACGCTTTCATACTTTTGCCAGCCCTCTTGATTGGGCGGTCTATCAACCAATTGCCACTCTTGATTTTCATCGGGCCACACCAGCATTTGAAACCGTTGTAATAAACCGTCATCGTTTATTCCACGGTGTATTGCTTGAATGATAGGAATAATTCGTGAAGGTTGAATGCCTCCAATCATTGATAAAGTTACATGGGGAATAAAAATGGTTCCACGCTCTATACGGTCATAGGTAAATTGATCATCTCCATTGAAAGCTGTTAAATAGAAAGAACGGTCTGTTTGATATTCCTTTCTCTCTAGATTGGTTAAAAAACCAGATAATTCATCACGAACCATCAAAAGACCACGAGGGTTTTCTTTTAACAATTCCCCAAGCTTTTCAACCGTGACATCATTGACGATAAAACGAGAGACCTCATCATCATGAGCACTGTCTTTAGAGAGCGTTTCAAACAACAGAGCACGGGCTGTTTCACACTCTCCTTTTTTAAGCGCTTTATTGGCTTGTCTTTCTTTTTCTCGTTTGTCTAAACTCTCTAATCTCTTTTCAATTTCTTGTTTTTCTTTCTGTTTTAACCACTCTTTATACCATTGCTTTTGAAGGCACGTGATAGGCGCTAAAGCGGCTTTCATGGCTGGTGTTTTATATGTTGATGATTGACCAATAAGAGCGCCCCAAAGATTAGGAACAATTGTCCAATCATCATATTGTTTTGGAGCAACCCGCACGCCATTGCCAATGACAGCAGCCAAGCCACATAAAGCAGAGACAGCAATAAAATCGAGAGGGGCTTGTTGACGCTCTGAAACGTCATAAATATAGTCCATGAATGGGATTGGGAGCTGTAATGGATTAAAAGGTTCGACAGGTAAAAGAGCCGTAGCAATGGGTTTTAATTCCCCCCAACCATTTTGTTGCAAGGCTTGTTCATAAGGAATGGCTTTTAAACAAGCATTATCGTTATCATTGACGGGGGTATTTTCATTGTTGTTTTGTAAATTACACTCTTTCATAGTTCCCTCTTTTGAGAAAGTAATACATTATTAAAGTCCATTCCTTTTGGAGCTTGCATGATAAAGACCTCAAAGCCTTGGCTATAAGCACGCTTTGCAAGGGTAAAACCTGCTTTACGACCCGCATCATCGCCGTCCATTGCGATTGTCAGACGTGCTTTTATCAGGGGTAAATTCATACGCATCATGCCACTAGTCGAAAGAGACGCCCATACATTCACGGGCTCTGATAACAAACCAGACAGCAGAGAGAGACCGGTTTCAATGCCTTCACAAATGACAAGATGTTTTGGATTGTCTTGGCTTAAATGCACAGCACCACCCATGACAGAACCCAACATGGCTTTTGCTGGTTTCTGATCTGTTTTGCAGCCATTGGTTTGTAAAAAGGTTCTATGAATGGCAAAAGAGCCAGCTCCCTTAACAAGAGCAACCAACGCGGGCAGTGTTATCCCTAATGGGTGTGGACATTTGTCGTGAAAACGTAAATCAGCAGGCAATTCACAAGTAATCCCCCGCATACGTAAATAGATTTCTGCTAAAGTATCTTTTATTGGTTGACCTTGTTGCCAAATCTCTCTTGCTCTCTCTGCTTTCTGTTTTGTTTCTTTGAGATCAGCAGAAAACTGTTTTGAGAAAGAGAGCCTATGATCATAAGCTTTATCAAAAAAGGCTTGTTTCCCAAGCAAGCCAATTCTTCTAAGCGCTTGTATGATCTCTTTAAAAGAGCAGCCAGCATAACAAGTGAGTAAGAGACGCCCATCATGTCCATTAGAAAGAGATAAGCTAGGCAATTGATCATCATGGGCTGGACAACGGGCACTTCCATAATGCCCATGCCAAACCCCACGCAAGGCATTTGTGATGCCCTGAGAATTTTCATAAAACATATTATTGTCCTGTTACTTGCGTCACAGAACGGATTTTTCTATTCATTCTTTGAGTGAAAATGGAAAGCCTTGTCTGTCCTTACGTGACAAGGTTTTCTTTTATGCGACGTCGTTATAACGTTGCTGTTTTGCTTGCTCTATTACATTCAAAAGATCTGATTGTAACCAACGCGATAAGAAACCAAATTTTAAAGGCTTTGGGAGAGAGCCATTGGTCACATGACGGCGGAATGTTGAAACACTCATATGAAGTAATTTTGCACTTTCACGGTCAGTTAAAAGAATATCGTTTTCTGTCATATTAAAATCCTTTCAAGAGTAAAAAATAGAAACAAATCATGCCCATTTATTAAGCACATTTTGGAATCATTGGAAAGGTATTTAGTCTATAGAAAACAGTATTTTATCATACATTTTCTCATGTGATAATTTATGAGAATTATTGAAAGGAAATGAGAGAAGAGAGAGAGCAAGTTATCCACAGATCATGGGGTTATGCACCCCATATCTTAAGATTGACCCGTGACATACGCCGCCCATTTATCCATATAGACACGGCGCTGTTCTAAATAATCAGTACGACGATAGGCACGCTCTACTTTACCCCCAACCGTATGACTTAGAATAGTTTCAGCGACTTCATAGGGGGCATCGGTTGTTTCAGCGAGCCAATCGCGTAAACTAGAACGAAATCCATGCGGGCATGCGTTTAGCCCAGTCTGTTGCATATATTGAGCCATACAATTTACAGCAAGAGGACCTCGACCGGTAGCAGAAAAAAGGAAACCATTGCGAGACAAAGGACGCGCTTCTTTAATCACTTCTAATGCTTCTGATGATAGAGGCACACGAAATTCTGTTGTAGCATCACGTCTACCTTTCATACCTTCAGCAGGTATGGTCCAGATATCATCTTCAATTTGATCTTCACGAATATGACGCAAAGGATTGGTACGGACACCTGTAAGGATAAGCAAGCGCAATGCCAAATGTGTCATCGTTGTTTTTTGGCAAAGCATTTTATAAAAAGCGGGCACATCTTTCCAATTCATTGACGGTATGTTTTGTGTTTTATGGCGTTGTTTACCTAAAAGAGCGCGTGCTTTTTCTGTTGCTTGTAAATCAACATCCAATCCTAATGCAGCCGCATGTTTGAAACAAAGATTAAGACGGGTAAGAGCTCTATTAGCTGTTGCAGCTTTTGTATGCCAAATAGGAGCGAGGGTATTGCGTATCTCTGTTTGTGTAATTTCTGAAACGGGGAGGCAACCTAATTTAGGGAGAATATGAAGTTGTAAAGGCGAAAACCAACGCCCATCTTTACCATCTCCTTTTAATTCAGCTTTACGACTTTCAAAAGCATCTAGAGCAATATCTTTTAAATAATGGAGATTACTTATTGCCTCACGCTTTTGTTTGTTGCGCTCTTTAATGGGGTCACGACCCTCATGCAAAACAGAACGCCACCCATTTGCCAATTCACGCGCTTGTTTTAAAGAGACATCTCTTAAAGCACCCAATCCCATTTCACGGCGCCGCCCGTGAATGGTATAACGGTAAATCCATTGAGCACCTCCATCTTTACGTTTGTGAAGAAGCAAGCCGGCACCATCATTATATTTGCCAGCCCCCAATGTTGCGACAGACCTTGCATTAAGACGGTTCATAAGAGCCATTTTTACTCCTTTCTTATACAAGTTTGATCCACACACTCATCCCGCTTGTGATGTGCAAACGGGTGGTTTTGATTGATTCAAGATAAACAGATTTGAAATGAGAGAATCTTACGTTATTCGGGACTCTCATTCAATATGAACAACGCTAGATTATCATTATAAATCAATGTGTTATCTAATGAAGAGACGACCGTAGCGGGTCGTAAGGCACTGAATTGGTATCACGAGAAATGGGATGAGAAGCGGAATATAGGGTTAGGGGCAGAGCATGATTGGTCGAGTCATGGGGCCGATGCCTTTGGATTGATGTGTGTGGGTTATGAGCAGCCGATACAGAAACATAAGAGAGCAGCTTATAGCGATAGAGAAGCCTATGAGAGTACGTCATGGATGGCACAATGATGCATGATGAAGAGCATATAGAGCAAGAAAGTCAGGTTTCAGATTTCTCAATGGAAGGTTTGTTTCGTAAGCTTTTAAGCTGGTACAAAGAAGATGTAGAGCATGTGAACAAATGGCGTGAGCAAGCGCGTGAAGATTTTCGTTTTTACAATGGCGACCAGTGGAATGAGACTGATTTAGCCGCTTTAAAAGAACAACGCCGTCCTGTCATGACGTTTAACCGCATTGCTCCACTTGTGAATGCGGTTGTTGGATCTGAACGCAATAATAAGAGAGAAGTGCAGTTTATTCCTCGTCAAATAGGCAAGGCCTTGCCTAGCGAATTGCTCACTGGTGCAGCAGAATGGTTTCGCGACATGGCCCATGCGGAATATGCGGATTCAGATGCTTTCCAAGATGCTGTCATTTGCGGTATGGGCTGGACAGATACAAGGCTTGATTATGAGAGTAGTCTAGATGGGGAGCCGGTTATTACACGTTTAGACCCCTTAAAGATGGTTTGGGACAGCGCGGCCATACAACCGAATTTAACCGATGCACAACGTTTGTGGTATGTAGACCGTAAACCTTTGGAAGTTGCAAGACAAATGTTTCCCAAAGCGCATTGGAGTGAACTAAGTGCGGATTGGGCGCGTGATGGGAGTTCTTATGAAGGGGTTCATCACAATGCTTTTGAAGCTTATGATGATGAGAAGGGTATTGATGTTGAAAATGGCCGCCGGATGGTCACGCTAGTTGAATGTCGTTGGTTTGAAAGTGAGAGATATTATAAAGCGCCTGATTTAGAAACGGGTGAACTTCGTGATTATAGCGAGGAAGAATTTAAGCAACTTCAGTGCATGATGCCCGATATTCAAGGAGCTGCTTTTCATAAAAAGGTGGTTAAGCGCGCTTTTTTAGGCAGGAAAATTTTGCTTTGTCCAGACCAGCCTTTGGTTCCCGCCGGTCAATTGGGTTGGGAATGTATAACGGGGTATTTTGATAAGATAGAGCGTCAATTTTATGGGGTTGTTCGCCCGACCAAAGATCCACAACGCTGGGCAAATAAATATTTCAGTCAAGTGATGCATATTCTCAATAGCCAATCCAAAGGGGGGATAATGGCAGAAAGAGGTGCATTTGAAGATGAGAGGGAAGCGGTAAGGAGTTGGAGCAGAGTTGATAGTATCACGGTGCTTAAATCAGGAGCGCTTGCGGGTGGAAAGATCCAACCCAAACCGGTCACTCAGTTTCCAACAGGCTTTTTCCAACTGTTTAATGAGGCGAAAGAAGCGATTAATCAGGTCACGGGTTTATCGCCTGAGTTTATAGGGACGAGAGAAGTTTCACAAGCAGGGATTTTGGAAGCACAAAGGCGCCAATCCAGTCTCAATCTGCTTGCTTGTTTGTTTGATGGTTTACGTTTGTATCGCAAGCGTCAAGGGAAGCTTATTTTGCACTTGATCCAGAATTATTTATCCGATGGTCGCTTGGTACGGATTTCAGGAGAGGAGAATGCGCAATATATTCCCTTAACCCGTGAAGCTGTGATGCATGTTGATTACGATATTGTTGTTGATGATGCGCCCACCAGTCCTAATGAGAAAGAGCGTACCTTTGGTATTATCACGCAATTGTTACCGTTGCTTCAAAATGCGGTTACACCGGATATTATGCTTGATTTGCTTCGTTATTCTCCCTTGCCGGCCTCTCTGCTTAATCGTGTAAGTGAGAAGGTACAACAGCAGCAACAAATGGCACAACAAGCGCAACAACAGATGAATCCAGAGCAGGAAATGCAGTTGCAAGAAAAGCAGCAAGACATGGCGACGAAAACCCAAATGCAACAGATGGATTTACAACAAAAGCAGATTGAATTGTTCATGCGTCAAAAAAGAGCGGAATTGGAAGCAGAATTGATGCAACAGCGCCATGAACTTGAACGGCAACGCATTTACAATGAGCAGATGCAAAATCAGATCATGCGAGAAAGAGCGGCCAGTTATAGAGGAAGAAGCATTTGAGAAAGGTTAAAGAATGAATGCAGAACTGAATGAAGGACTGAATGAAGATTATGGAACAGAGGCATCCGTTTTTGATGATGAGGGTTCTTTTGAGAGCGCTCATGATAGAGGAGCGGTTGAAAGTGATGATGTCTCTTCTTCAGAGCCGGTTGTAGCAAAGCCTGTTCAAGAGCCTTCAGAGATTACTATCCCTAATGGAGAACAGCAACGTGCTGTAGAACAAGCCAATCAAGCCCGTGAAGCACTTACGAAGTTTTATGAAGCGCAATCCCAGATGTCTCAGGTTGATGGCAAGGAAACGCCTCCCAATCCTAGTGAAGATATTATTGGTTATATGGGGTGGATGGGCAAAAAGCTTCAAGAGCAGGATGCGTATATTAGAGCGCAGCAAGATGTGCAAAGGCAAGCGTTAGAATACCAAGAATTTAATGGGCATTTAAATCAGTTTTTAGAAAGTTCCGTTACCTCGGTCAAAGATAAATACAGTGATTTTGATGCGGCGGCAGATTTTCTCTATGAGACGCGCGCCAAGCAATTGAATGCATGGTCTTCTATCTATCCCACTTATGCCCAGAAGAGCACGATCGATGCGATTATAGGAGATGAGTTGCGAACGATAGTAGCCACTTGCGCACAAAAGGGGGTTAATCCGGCAGAAGAGCTTTATAGGATCGCGCAAAATCTTGGCTATCAAAAGCAAGCCGTGCAAGCCAATGATCAAATTGCAGCACTCCAGAATCGTCAGAATTCAGCGCGGACATTAACGGGCTCTGGTGGTGGAGGCCGTGTTGGTCCTATGACCAAGGAAGTTCTTGCGAATATGTCAGAGAAAGAATTTGATGCGTGGATATCCAATCCAAAGAATGAAGCACGTTTTTATGAAATTATGGGTGTAGATCCTGATTAGGTAAGAGGTTTTTCCACATAATCCGCCTTTGATGCGGGTTTTCCACCGGCTTTATTCAGCCGGTTTTTTTTACAGCAAAGAAAGGTGAAATCAAAAATGGCAACAACACATATAGGGACCCATGATCCGCAAGCGGTAAAATTGTGGTCACAGAAATTAGGCAATGAAGTTTTGAAGGCGACGAAAATCGCCCCCTTGATAGGGAAAAGTTCAAACAGCATTATCCAGCTTTACAATGAAACCCATAAGAGTGCAGGGGATAGCGTTACCTTTAGCCTGCTGGTTAATTTGTTTGGAGATGGTGTCACGCAAGGGGAAACCTTAGAGGGCAATGAAGAAGCGCTTCAATTTATGAATGACCGCTTGGTCATTAACGAGCTCTTACATGCAGCGCGTGTTGCCAATACGGATTCGATTGATCAACAGAGAGTCTTACCGAATTTGCGCAAAAAGGCCAAGGAAGGTTTGGTTCGCTGGTATGCTAATCGTTTAAGCATCATGTTCTTTCTTCAAGTGTGTGGTTATACAGCAAGCACGCTTAGTGTTGATGGTCGAGAAGTTTATATTAAACCGGTTCATTACGGCTTTAATCCGATCATGGCGCCCAGCAGTGAACGCATTATCCGCCCCGATGGCAAAACCAAAGATGAAGAACTTACCGATAAAGCCAAACATAGCTTTAGCCTTAAATTGATTGATGAAGCGGTTAAACAAGCAAAGCTTGCCAATCCGCAAATCTCTCCTGTTCACGTCAATGGTGATGATGTGTATGTTTTGTATTTGCACCCTACCCAAGTGATGCAATTGCGCACCAATACAGCCGCTGGTGAATGGTTAGATATTCAAAAATCAGTTTATGCAACCTCACGTGCAAAGAACCCAATCTTTGATGGATCTTTAGGTATGTATAATGGCGTTGTTTTACGGGAAGCTATCCATGTGACCCATGGTGTTAAATCGACAGATTCTACAGCCGTAAAAAGCGTTCGTCGTGCTGTGTTCTTAGGAGCGCAAAGTGCTGTGATCGGTTTTGGACAAAATCATAGTGCAACCCATTACACCCTCAAGGAAGAATATTTTGATTATGAACGTGAATTTGGCGTTGCCGCCAAGACGCTTATTGGCATGAAGAAAACCCGTTTCCAGATGCCTGGTAGTGCACAAACAGCCCAAGATTTTGGAACGATAGTTATCCCCACCTACAGTGGTGAAGCAGCGTAATTTTAAAGGAGGAAACAAGAGATGGCAGATCATTTACCCGCCCCATTACAGGGGAGAAATCTTCATACGCAACAGGTAAGCTTTTTACGCTTAAATATCTCGCATAAAGAGAAGTCCCTTACGGAGAGAATAGGGATTTTACCGCGTGGAGCTGTGATTACGTCGATCAAAGCCTTTGTGAAGACAGCGTTTTCGGAAGCCAAGTTGAAGATAGGCAGCAGTTATGGGGGAAGTGAATTTGGTGAGAAAGAGATCAAGACCCAAAGCACACAAGACTTTACACCCACAGATCAGAAAGTTTTTGTTGGAGATGATAAGGAAACGACTCTTTACGCTACCCGCGACAAAGCCACAGCAGCAGGTGAATGTGTTGTGGTTGTGCAGTTCGTGACTAATCACTGAAATTAAGGGGGTTAATGCCTAGAAACTTTTTTAAGAAGTTTTGTTGCTTTAACTTCCTTAATTTTAAGTGCAATCTTACGCATAAAGGCAATGCTAAAACATTCTTGTGGTCTTATAGATTCAAAATCAAAAAAATCTTTGCAAGGAGTAACGTTAAATTCATCAACACATAGCCAAGAATCTTTTGTTAGCTTTGCACGCTTGCATTCTGTTTCAGGGATTTTTAAGCTGAATTGCAAATTATGAGGTTCTTGTGAAGTGATGGGGAATAAAAAGAAATGAGTGTCTGTTTTTACGACAACACAAGCAGGGCGTGATTTACGACCTGAATCTTCGCCCTTTTGGGATTGTTCATGCCATAAGTAATAATATCTAATAACGTCACCTACCTTAAACATTTTTGTCATCTTTTAAAAGGTCATCTAAGCCGCGGTCTAAGTCATCTAATATATCTTTTGGTGCATCCATATAAGAAAATACTTGTGTACTGGAACGAGATTTTATCAACTCTTTATATAAATCGATAGGAAGCATGATAATTTTTTCACGTCCTCTTTTCGTTAAAGCTACAGGTATGGACATAGCTTCATCTAAGATATCACCAGTTCCGCGGTTTATATCTGTAAAACTATACTTTTTCATAAAAATACTCCTACGCTAATATGCACTATGCATAAAATACATACTTTATGTATTTTATGCAAGTAAGAGTAATGTCAAGAAAATTTTTCATTGAAAGGTATTTTGATGGCACGTCATTATATAAGGATTAAGACGGGAGGTCCTGTCCAAGAGAGGCAGGATGTTTTTCGTCATAGAAGAACCCTTTCTCATCTTGTGTCTGTTATTCAAGACGAAATCGATGACATCACGGATGAATATATTGGGCAAATCCAAGAGAGTATTTTTGCTGCTATTCGTTTTTGCGAGCGGGAAAGTTTTTACTTTAACGAAAGCCGTGATGTTGTGTTTAATACACAAGCGGGAAAAGCTCTTTATGATGCAAGTGATACCCCCCACCTTGAAACGGCAGTCAAAATCAAAAGCGTTTATCTTTCTTCAGATCAATATCACAAGGTTGCCTTAGAACAGAGAAGTCCTTTTGCGTTAGAAGCTTCGCTTTCTTCAGCACAGCAAGGAAGACCTGTTTGTTACAGTTACTTTGATAGGAAATTGCATCTTTATCCCACACCGGATCAATCCTATCAGGTTCAACTTATTCTCTCTCCAATGCGCTTGGAAGAATTAGAGAATGCGGATCAAGAACATCCATGGTTTGTGCACGCGTTTGATTTGATTAAGGCGCGTGCAAAATATGAATTGTACAAGAATATCCTTAAAGAGCCCGATTGTGCAGCCGCGGCTTATAATGATTTTAACGAACAGTTGCATGCCTTGCGTGCAGAAACGTCAAAACGTCATAACGATATCAGAATCATTCCAACGGATTTCTAACATGGTTTTTTTTCCAGTTGCGGATTACCGCCCAGATGTTGCGGTTGTCAACGGCAGCTTTACAGATACACTTGTGAATGTTTTACCGGCAGATGGTGGCTACATTCCTATGCCTAGTGCAACGGTTGTTTCTAAGTTGCCTTTGGCAGAGAAGCCGTTGGGTTGTATCGCCTTTAGAAGTGGCAATGGTGTCAAGATCATCGTAGGAGGCAAGCAAAAGCTTTATAGTTATGATAGTCAAACGCAGGGTTGGAAAGATATAAGCCAAAGTGGTGTGATGTATCATGCGCATGAAGATAATCAATGGTCGTTTGCTTTGTTTGGTCAAAGAGTTATTGCGGTCAATAAAAATGATAAACCGCAAGTCTTTAATGCCCATAGTTCTGAACGGTTTGAAGATTTAGACGGCAATCCACCGAAAGCAGGGTTGGTGAAGGTTTGGGGACCTTTTGTTTGTCTGATGCAACTCACAGATCACCCCAATCGCATTCATTGGTCTGGTTTGGAAGATGCAACCCATTGGACCGTTAAGCAGAAAAATTGCGATTTTCAGGATTTTCCGGATGGAGAATATGTACAGGGTGCAACGGAATCTACCAATCCGCTCATATTTATGCGTTCTGCTGTTTATGCAGGAACTTTTGTTGCGGGTTCTAAGATAGTGTTTACGTTTCAAAAGATCCAAGACAAGCGAGGAGTACGCAGTGCAGCTTCTATAGCTTGTCGAGGCAGTGATGCTTTTTTTGCCGGTGATGGTGGCTTTTATCAGATGCGTTTGGATGGACAACTTTTGCCGATAGGCTTTGAAAAGGTTGATAGAACGGTTTTTAAAAACTTTGATAAACTTGCCCTTGATGAGATGCAAGGAGTGATAGACCCCGTTGATAACCGGATTTACTGGTCCTTAAAGAAAGGCAATAACGAGCAAACGACCTTTGTTTATGATTGGGGTTTGCAGAAATGGTCGACGATACAGGGCAAGCCTTTCACGTTGTTTCCAGTGTTTACGACAGGTTATACTTTGGAACAGTTGGATGAGATCTCAATAAATCTTGAGTCCTTGCCGGCTTCTTTAGACAGCCCCCGTTGGCAAAGTGGTGCACCTATCCTTGGGGCTTTTAATGAACAAAATCATCTTGTTATGTTTACAGGAGCGCCGATGGAGGCAACTCTTGTATCGCAAGAGATGGGGGCACCGGATGGAAGTTTTAGCTTTATCACGAAGATGTTTGCAGAGGTTGATACAACGCAAGGTCTTTTAAGCATAGGTGAGAGAAGATTGCGTAATCATGATACGCCGATTACATGGCACAAGGAGAGGGGGTGTTCTTATATTACGGGCGCTTATCATGGTCGCTCACGCAATCGTTATCACCGCTTTAAATTGCGTATTCCCGAACATGAACTTTGGACGATGATTACTGGCTTTAATGCGGATTTACGTCCTTTAGGTAGGGGATAATGGCAAAAGTCTATTTGACCAGTTCTTGGGATATGGAGCGTATAGCGCCTTATCTAGAAGAGATACTTGCGTCATTGAGTGCGTATGTAGAGCGTTTCAAACATGAAGTTACGTTGCAAGAAATCATTGAAGCCATTTGCACGGGCAAAAAACAGTTATGGCTTGTTTTGGATGATGACGAGCGCTTTTTAGCAGCAGTTACGACCCAGATACAAGAAACCGTTTTAGGAAAGAAGCGTGCCTTGATTTGTGAATGTAGTGGCAAGGGTGTTCTTGGTCTTATTGAGAATTTGCACTCTATAGAGGATTGGGCAGTTGAGAATGGTGCTTTAGAACTGGAGATTTTAGGGCGTTTTGGTTGGAAACGAGCACTCAGCAAACAGGGTTATGAGATAGATATGCTTTACTATAGGAAGGATTTGAGACATGGGGAGTAGGAGCCCAACAGAAACACAACAAAAGCAGGTGCAAACAAGCGCCCCTCCTGCTTGGATGGAGAATGTCTTTAAGCGTGGTGGTGCGGATGCTTATCAAATGTATAATACAGGGATGGGTGGGAATGTTTATGGTGGACCTCGTGTTGCGCCATTAAGTGATCAGACGCGCTATGCCATTGGTGGACTTGGGAGTATTCCTAGCCATTACCAAAATCGTTCTTTGATGAATACAGTCTACAATCCAACATCAGCAGCAAATAATCTTGGAAGAATGGCTTCTGGTGATCTGGTTGGACAAAATCCCTTTTTTAATGCTGCTCTTCAAAAGAGTTTAGACCGTGCAAGAGATACTATTCATAGCTCTTTTGCAGGAGCAGGTCGTTATGGGTCCGGTGCACATACGGGTGTTTTGGCAAATGAACTTGGAGCTTTGTCTACAAGTGCTACAGCGAACCAATACAATCAAGATGTACAAAATATGATGCAAGCGAATGCAATGATTGACCAAGCTAACCAAAATCAGTTGGGTGCTTCGAATAATTTCTTACAAGGTTATGGCAATGCTTATTCTAATGCCATACAGGGTGGAGGTGTGCTTGATAATTACAATCAGAGAGTTGTTGATGCCAACCGCGAACGTTGGATGGAGCAAGACAATAGCGGTTGGAATAGATTGAACATGTTAATGAATGCGGGGCATGGTTTTGCAGGAAATTATGGTACGACTATGAATAATATGACAGGTTCTGAGATGCAAGGCAACGACCCTTGGAAGAACGCTATAGGGATTTTAGCTAGCCTTGGTCAATTTGCTTCACGTTATACAGGAAAATAATGAGAGAGGTGATGATGAAGATAATAACAAGTTCGGTTTAAAATGAAAAGGGTATAGGAATGTCAAATAAATTCAAGGATCTTTTAATAGGAATGGTTGATACCATGTACGCCATGGATCCGTTGGCGTCACGTGTAATCATGAATAATGCACGTTTGTCACGAGAGGAAGCAAAACAAAAAGCAAATTATTTGCCTTATGGTATGCCCTCTTCACCTATAGCTACATTTGGTTCGCAAGCAAATCCTCTAGGTTTAGCTAAAAATATTCCTCCCTTACCAGATGTAAGTTCCTTGAAGGGAATAAAAGGAAATTTACCATTTTCTACATCTTTAAAACCTGTAACGAACGTTGACTCTTATTCATATCCTTTAAGTTTACCTAAAGATATGTCGCCTTTACCCGATGCAAGTTCTGAACCGGAATTATTACAAATAAAACAAAACCAATTTCCAGAACCTATTTCAACGAAAGAACCACAAAAGTCTGTACCGCCACAACAAGGTGTCATTCCTAACCAATCGGCTGGTTTTCAACAGAGTTTTTGGGATCATCTACGGAGTCGAGAGTTTTTACAAAGATTATCGGATTATGGAATTGGTTATGCCTTATCAGATGGGACGGTAGCACAAAGCTTAGCGAGTGGAGCTATGAATCTTCGTCGTGGTGATATGGAAAGAGAAAAAAGCAATCAAGTTAACCAAACTGTCGAATACCTGAAGTCTAAAGGCTACAGTGAAGAAGAAGCGCGGGTTATGGCAAGCAATCCTCAAATGCTTAGTGCACTGCTAACAGGTGGTGATAAACCTAAACTTTCTGTTGATTACCAATTGATTACCAATCCTGAGACTGGAGAGTATGAAGCAAAGATTATTAAGGGAAGTAAGACATATGACGAAATACAACAGCGTGAACAGTTGAAAAAATTACAAATAGTAGATGCTCAAATTATGAAAGAGAGCATGAAAAATACGATAAATGAAGCAATCAAAATTCTTAAAACAAGTCCTGAATTAGCCGCAGGGAAAATGGGGCAATTTTTGCAAAATTTGTGGAACACACCAGCAGCAAGTTTGAAAGGTCATCTTGAATCTATCAGATCTGGAGTGATGCTTCAGAAATTAGCCCTGATTAGGTCAATATCAGGTACTGGCGCTTCGGGATTAGGTCCTTTATCTGATAAAGAAGGTGTGAAACTAGAAAATGTTTATCTGAGTATACAACAGAGTAATAACCCTAAAGAGCTTATAAGAAATTTGGAACGTTTACAGGAAATTTACAGTAAAGTCACAAATGCTCAATTATCTATTTTGATTAATGATAATATTTCACCTTCAGATATACTTGCAGCATTTGGAAGTAAAGCACAGCATTCTATAGATTCGCCAACTCTTACGGGAAAGTATGCGGGCGTATCATTTATTACTACAAACGAAGAGGTACAAAAACTTCCTAAAGGATCAAAATTTGCCTTTCTTACTAACAACGGCATAAAGATTTATGAAAGGTAAGTTGTATGACGTCTTCTCTTGAAAATCACAGCAACCAGATACCGGATTGGCTAAAACAATACAAATTAATTGATACTATTCCAAATACTTCAAGTTCTACGGATTTGGTTGACAATAAAACTCAATCTATACCGGATTGGCTAAAACAATACAAATTAATTGACACTATTCCAAATACTTCACTTTTTGCAGATTTTAAAGATAACAGAGACCAGCAAAATACCATAGCTTCGACTGCTCTTGATGGTAAAGATTGGACTAGGTTGCGTGCATTTTTGAACAATATCGCATCTGGTTTGATTGGGGGGTATAGTGATGAAGCGCAAGCTGTTTTAAAAGCAGGACCCGTCGCTTATTGGAGTGGAGATAAAGAGGCAGAAGAAATCTATGAAAAAAACTTAGCAAAAGAACGAGCTTATTTAAAAGCCTTGGAAAATAAACATCCTTATGTCTCTAATGCTGCTTATTTTGCTGGCGCGGTTATACCGACAATATTATCTTTATTATTTCCTATGCTAGGAGCAGCAAGAGCTGGTATAACATTTGGTAATCTTGGTAGAGCGGCGCTTTTAGGAGCGGGTTCTGGTGCTTTTCATGGCTCTGGAGCAGGAGACGGTTTTTATGGTCGTCTTGGTTCGGCAGGGATTGGTGGTGTTACTGGCGCAGTAGCAGCACCTGTTGGTTCTCTTGCTGGTACAGGAGTTTCTTGGGGATTAAGAAAAGCGGGACATGGATTGCAACATGTTCCTTTTGTAAGAGGGCATTTTAATCCTGCTTATAAAGACGTTCAAACTAAAGCCGTTAGGGAAGTTGCCAAAACATTATATGATGATGGTGTCGAGAATGTTGCAGAACGTCTTGCCAGTGCACCACGTCACGCATTTTTGACAGATATTAGTCCGAATTTAGAAGTATCACTTGCAAATATGGGGAAAACAAATACGCGCGTTTCTGAACTTTTGAAACATGCTCATGGGGAAAGGGTGCAGAATGCTATCCGCCGTCTTGGTCAATCAGCAGATGAAAACATTACCCCTCTTCAAGATACGAAAGTTTTAAAAAGGTCTCTTCAAGAGCAAGGAAAAAGAGAGTATGACCCACTTTATGCACAAGTGCATCGTACTCCAGTAGGAAAAGAACATTATGCAGCTCTTAATGAGCTTTTTGAAAATGAAGCATTTCAAGAAGCAGTCGAGCGAGCCGTTAAAGTCTTAAAAAAGGATCGTCGTAATGCAAAACCAGAAATGTTTTCTTCGAAAGATTTTAGGCATATTAACTATAAGCCTACGATGGAGTTATTAGATCAAACGAAGAAGTCCCTCGATTACCTTCGCAATAAATATCATAATGTGGGCGATAATCAAATGGCTTCTGTATATCAATCTCTTAAGAAAGACTTAGTAGAGATAGCGGATCAAATTTCTCCTACTTATAAAGCAGCACGTGGTAGTGTAGCAAAATATGAAGGTTTTGAAGAAGCGATACAACAAGGCAAAAAAATTGCAGAAAGAGATGTTTCAGGAGAAGGGATTGCAGAAGGTCTTCGTAAAGGAGCAATGCCGGATGGTCTTAATACCTATCGCGTAGGGATGAGGGACTATATCGATGAGATATTAAAAAGATCTGGCCCTATTAATAGACTTTCGAATATTTTACAAACGGGTCGTATGTCCGAAAATCTAGGCAGATCTTTAAACCCTCAAAATCTTAAAGTGTTTAGAAAAGCTGTAGATGATGAAAAATTTTATGAAGATGCAGCCAAAAGAGCATTAAAGTCGTTTCAAGGGACCCCAGAGGTTTCTTCTTTAAGAGGTATTAATATACCATACGGAAAAGTGAGTGCAGCCCATGAAACGGCAAAAGTTATTCAAAATATGTTATCTGATACGATTAGAAAGTTACCTCAAAAAGAAAGACAAATATTTGAACGTGATATGGCAAAGTTATCAACTTTTGGCATTGAAGGTATGAGTCAACAGGAGGTTGCTCAAATGTTACAAAAGTTCATAAACTGGCATAAAAGAGGAGTTTTGAATGAGCAGAGAGCGCATATCATTGTTTCGGCACTGATGGGTGAAGTGGGAAGATGGGGAAGGAGTCAAGTTCATGCTCCACAACAATAGCCATGTCGCTCAAGCGATCCGCCAGACAGCGGCACGTTATGGGATCCCTGAAAGTTATTTATACCGTGTTGCGCAAGTGGAGAGTGGAGGCAATCCCAATGCAAGGAATCCACGCTCTTCTGCTGGTGGTTTGTATCAGTTTATAGACAGCACAGCCAAGCAATATGGTTTGCAGGACCGTTTTGATCCCGTACAAGCAGCCGATGCGATGGGTAGACTTACCCTTGATAATCGCAATCATTTAAGCCGTGTGTTGGGAAGAGCGCCAACAGAGGCAGAATTGTATTTAGCGCATCAACAAGGGGCAAGGGGTGCAGCGCGTCTTTTACAAAATCCTCATGCCAATGCGGCCCAATTGGTTGGCAGCAATGCAGTTGGTTTGAACAGTGGTAACAATGCGATGCGTGCTGGTGACTTTATCAATCGCGTGTTTCAAATGTATGGTGGACAGCCATCTTATAGAAGTCCTTTTGTACAAGGTCGCTATGACAATAGGACGCATTTGTTAGAGGTTTTACGGGCATTATTGGCTTCACAGGCTTCACAAGAAGAGCCTTCAGAAGAAGATGAGAGCGAAGCTTCTGCTGCTTACGAACAGCCCTTTATGGGGCAATTGATGCGGGCATTTTACGGCATTTAGGATTGAGCAACATGTCAACGATTTATGATTGGTCGCATCAGGCGTCAGAGAATACGCATGCGGATGTTTTGATTAATTGGGCAGAAGGTCAAGCTCCCAGTACGGTCAACAACAGTGCACGTGTTATGATGCAACGGATCAAAGAGTATCTCTTAGATACGGGTGGAGCGCTTGAAGGGATTGTTGAGGTTGATGCAACGCAACAAAAGACAGAGATCAGGTTAGAAACGCATTGTCAGTTTTTAGAGTATAGAAACGGTATCCATTTGCGTTTTTTATCGCGCGGTCAGAATGTAGGTTCGACCAGTGTTTCATTAAATGGACTTGGGAGTAAAACCGTTTATAAGGCAACAGCCTTAGGGGCGGTTCCTTTAACAGGAGGCGAAATCCAAAGGGATTGTCTTTATAGCTTGGTGTTTAGAGAAGATGCTTGGCATTTGTTAAATCCTACACCAGTAGTACAGAGAGAGTCTACAGATATCAGTCTTTATCCTTCCGGTTTTATAGGGACCTTTGCAATGCGCAATATTCCGGATGGTTGGTTGATCTGTGATGGAAAAGCCTATTCACGCATCACTTATAGAAGCTTATTTGAAGCGATAGGAACGGCTTGGGGAGCAGGGGATGGCTTTTCTACCTTTCATGTTCCTGATTTGCGTGGTGTGTTTTTACGCGGTTTAGACAGTGGTCGTAATATTGATGCGCAGCGTGATTTTGCCAGCATACAAAAGGATTTAATGCATGCGCACCAACATAAGGGTCAAACGCTTTCAACCGAGCATCTTCTCGACAAGGAACATTATTGGGATGGGAATACGACGGATATTTTAGGTTATAAGCTTCGTTTATTTGAGGGTGGTGTACTCGCCAATTTTACAGGGGTAGAGAGCGAGTATATTGACGGCTATTTGATAGAACCTTATTCGGTTGATCATAGTCCTGATGTGAATCTTGAAAGAACGGGTGAAGGGGAAACGCGCCCGATCAATATGTCTGTCCTTTTTTGCATAAAGACATGAGGGTTTTATGTCGACGATTTACGATTGGTCTTTGACGGCATCAGAGAATGCCCGTTGTGATGATGCTATCAATTGGTCAGAAGGACAATCCCCCAGCAGTGTCAATAACAGTGCACGTATGATGATGCAACGTGTAAGGGAATATCTTTTTGACATGAGCGGTATGATTGAGAATAGATTTACAATTGATGCAAGACAGCAGACAACATCTATTCAATTACAAAGCCCATCACAATTTTTCACCTATAAGAATGGTATCCATTTCCGTTTTAAAGCGAAGGAGAAGAATGTAGGCGCGACGAGGATTTCCTTAAATGATTTGCCAAGCCAAGCGGTTTACAAAGCAAGTGCTTTAGGGGTGCATCCTTTAACAGGTGGAGAGATACAAAAGGGGTGTATCTATAGCTTGGTGTACCGTGATGGTGTTTGGCATTTGCTCAATCCTACCCCCGCTTCCTTACCCAAACTATCCGATTTTTCTCGTTATGCGACCGGCAGTATTTGTGCTTTTGGCATGCAACATCTTCCCTCAGGTTGGTTGTTGTGTGATGGCAAAGCCTATTTACGCAGTGAGTATAGCGCTTTGTTTGAAGCGATAAGCACGCGCTGGGGTGGGAGTGAGAGTTGGACCAAATTTAATGTTCCTGATTTGCGTGGGATGTTTTTACGCTGTGTTGATGATGAGCGTAGCATTGATCCTTTTCGTATTCTAGGCACGTTACAGAAGGATTCGATGAAGATCCATAGCCATGGAGGAAGCAGTTTTTCTATTTTGAATAACGAAGGGGATAGCGAAAGTTGGTATGGTTATAGCACGATTATTTGGGGCTATATGTTCAATGAGCAGCAAAGAGCCAAACTTGCAGAACGGCTTGGTGTTCGGGTTGAGGATATACGTGTTCACCATAAGATAGCTTTTCCCCGTTCTCATCTTCATATGCATGATGTTGTTTTGGAGGGTTCCGGTTCGGGGGAAACACGTCCTGTCAATATAGCTGTACGCTTTGGAATTAAGACGTGAGGGGTTTTATGTCGACGGTTTATGATTGGTCTTTAAAAGCCTTAGAGAATGGCAATGCGGATGCTTTGATCAATTGGTCAGAGGGTCAGCCTCCTAGTACAGTCAACAACAGCGCCCGTATGATGATGCAACGGATCAAAGAGTATCTCTTAGATACGGGAGGGGTTATTGAGAGTGTTTTTGTATATGATGAAGGACAAAGCACAACGTCGGTTCATTTGCAAAGTAGGTTGGCTTATCCTGCTTATAGGGACGGTCTTCATTTACGTTTTGTCTCACGTGGTCACAATAGAGGCGCGACGCGTGTTTCAGTTAATACTTTAACCAGCCAGCCTGTTTATAAGGCCACAGATAAAGGGCTATCGCTTTTATCAGGTGGTGAGTTCCAAGAAGGGTGTGTTTATAGCCTTGTGTATGATGAAGCGCTTTCAGGTTGGCAAGTTCTCAATCCTACCCGTGATCCAGTTCCAGCGTCAAAAACATTACCGACTGGTTTAATCGGTCCTTTTGCCATGCGCCATTTACCGGCTGGTTGGTTGTTGTGTGATGGTCAGGCTTATAGTCGTTTACACTATAGGTCTCTTTTTTCGAAGATAGGGACGAGTTGGGGGGAGGGAGATGGTGTAAGAACCTTTAATGTTCCAGATTTGCGTGGGATGTTTTTACGGGGTCTTGATGAAGGGCGCAATGTTGATCCTTGGCGTTCTTTTGCAAGCCAGCAAGAGCATTCTTTAAAAGCCCATGATCATTTTATCGGTTCTATAGCCCCTCATTCTCTCGCCTCCCGTAAGAAGCGTGATGTCTCTTCTTCAGATGCTTTAAAAAGAAGCAAGCGTTCTCTTGATAGCGATGAGGAATGTTTAGGATTGAGCGGGGATGCCTTGGAAAAGTGTAATCAAGAATTTGATGAAAGAGCGGGCGTTCCAGCGGCTCCAGAGGTTCCCTTTTGGTTTACAGAATCGGATAAACCGCCCCGTTTACCTTGGTTTATTCGGTCTCCATTTGCCAATTTTTTAATCTCTTCTACGCCGTTACAAGAGGGTTTGGATCGTCTTGCTCCTCATGAACATAGATTTCTTATCGACAGTTTTGGTGGAGAGGAAACGCGTCCAGTCAATGTATCGGTTGTATTTGGCATAAAGACATGAGGTTATGCGATGTTATCAAAACCCTTTGCGATTTCAGCTTTAAGTGACCCGTCTCAAGTACGGGTTGTTTTGTATTCCGGTGAGCGCTTTGTGCACGCCCCGTTAAATGGGGTTAGTGATCTTTTGAAAGCTGCTTTGCACTCAGAGCTTTCCGTTTCATTCAAGCGTTTAGAAACTGAATTACAAGCTTTGAGGGATGAAGTGGAAGAATTGAAAGCGTGTTTATTTTAAGGCTTTATGAAGAGTTGATGTAAGGAAGCAAGAAATGAGTATACCCCACCATACCCATGAATATTATCTCCCAACGGCAACCAAAGAAGAGATAATAGAGGGGCGTTCGCAAGATACGGTTGTTGTTCCCAAGTTGTTAGGGACGGCTTGCCTTTATTCTTATGAAACTTTTGCGCCGTTAGAACAGGTTGTCGATGTAAGGAAAGAAGTAGAAACGGCAACCGCCCGTGCAAATGGCGCCCAACAAAAGGCAGAAGAGTCCAAAAGACTATCAGAGCAGGCGCTTACAGAGGTGCAAAGAACGGTTGAAAGTGTTGGCAATGCGCTCACGCGTGCAAACAGTGCACAAGAGAGTGCAGGAAGAGCAGAGCAGACAGCTTCAGAAGCCAAAACAACAGCGGCAGAAGCACAATTGGTCTCGGCAGAAGCCAAGCTTAAATCGGAGGCAGCAGAAAGATTATCGCAAGAAACGCAAACGATAGCTTCAAAAGCCAAGAGAATATCGGAAAGCGCGCAAGCAGCTGTTGAGAAGAACATATCAGAAGTTGATACGGCGAAAGGTTTATTAAGCTCAGGATTGGCAACAGTTACACAAGCCAAGCAGGAAAGTGAGAGTGCATTGCGTATAGCAAGAGAAGCCAAGGCGGAATCCTCACAAGCCTTAACAGCTTCAGGATTAGCGCAGTCGACCTCAGAAGAAAGCAAGACAGTCTCACAACGAGCAGAAGCCAGTGCTAGAGAAGCCGAACAATCTTCTCTGATAGCAAAGAATGGAGCGTTAGAAGCCAAACAGATAGCTGATGCTGCAAAACTTCTCTCAGAAGAAAGCAAGACTTTGTCAGAACTTTCTAAGACGGCTTCAGATCAATCACTCTTGGTTTCGACACAAGCCAAGCAGGCCAGTGAAGAGGCCAGCAAGCAAGCCTCAGAAGCTTTAAGCAAGTCGGTTGAATCACGGGCATTGTCGGAGGAAGCCAAGAAAATAGCGACAGAAGGCATACGAGAAGTTAAGCAAGAGGTTTCGTCGATTTCGAAAGTAGCAATGCAAGCGGAACAAACAGCGACAGAGACGACGCAAGTCGCAGCCACAGCCGTTGCAACATGTCATGAAGTTAAGACAGTTTCTCAGAGAGCCAAGAGTGTTGCAGAAACAGCCCAGCAGGTAGCGACAGAAGCGAAGGAGTTAGCAGAATCTTTTAAGGGTGTAGCAGAAGGTGCATCTCGTACAGCCAATGAAGCCAAGGAGGCAAGTGAAAGAGCTTTGAGGAGCTCTCATCAAGCAGAATCTTCAAGCAACAGTGCTCAGCAGGTAGCGACAGAAGCGAAGCGTTTAGCAGAGCAAGCGGTCAGTTCAGTCACAGAGGTCACCAAGACCGCTCAACAGGTAGCAAGCTCTGTTGAGACAGCCGTTAGTCTGTCTCAAGAAACACGATCGCTTGCAGAGAGAGCCCAAAGTCTTTCTGGAGAAGCACAAGCTACGGCTTCAAAAGCATTATCGAAAGCAGAAGAATGCGAAGCCGCATCGGGTGAAGCCTCAAGAGTCTCTTTAGAAGCCAAGCAGATAAGTGAAACAGTGCAAGCAACAGTAACTTCTCTACAAAGCAGTGTTGATAAAGCAGTTTCAGAAGCAGCAGATGGCAAGAGTAAAGCAGCAGAAGCAAAACAGCTAGCATTGGAAGCGAAGGATGCCTCCACCAATGCCCTCACTTCTTCTAGGGATGCCAAGGAGCATTCTTCACAGGCGCTTACAACAGCCCATGATGCGAAGACAGCTTCCCTAGCGTCTCAAAAGAAAAGTGAAGAGGTTGCAGGTATAGCGAATGAAGCAAAATCTTTGGTTGATAGAGCGGTTTTGGATGCAAGCGCCGCCAAGCAGGCGTCGACAAGCGCGCTTACAGCCTCCAGTGATGCGAAGCAGCAAGCTTCTGAGGCTGTTGTTTTCGTTAAAGAGGCCAAAAGTGTTTGTGAAGAATCTAAGGCATTATCCGATAAAGCAATCAAGGTCTCTACGGAGGCCCAACAGGCATCGGAGGCATCACGAACCGCTTCTCTGGATGCGCAAGCAACAGCAGGCTTGGCATCTACAACAGCCAATGATGCGAAAAGCATAGCAGAGCGTGCACACAGTCTATCGGAAGAGGCAAAGAGCTTAGCGCAAGAAAGCAAAGCGCGTTTTGAAAGCGTTCAACAAAAGATAGAAGACATCAAAGAAGTTTCAGATACAGCTCTCTCCACAGCGAATGCGGCCAAACAAACAGGAGAAGAGACAAGCAAGCAAGCTTCAGAAGCTTTGACGAAGTCTGTTGAAGCCAAGGCTTTATCAGAGGAAGCGAAAAGTGTCTCAGAGACTGCTCGTAGGAAAGCGAATGAAGCAGAGCAGGCAGCGTCAGAAGCCTCAAAGGTCGCTTTAGAAGCAAAAGCAGTTGCAGAACGGGCTGTTGTTACGGATGGAGAAACCCTTCGAGGGGGAGAAGCGCTCAAAAGTTTAGTTGAAGAGGTAAAGAAGAAAGCAGAAACAGCAGAAAGTTTAGCTTCAGAAGCAAAAGAGAGCGCTTCACAGTCCTTGCTAGCTTCTAATCATGCAAGGAGTGAATCAGCAACAGCGGTAAATACAGCGAATGATGCAAAGAGTAAGGCAGAAGAAGCCAAGACCCTCTCAGAAGCGTCAAAGAGTATGAGCAGTGATGCAAAGCAATTGGCTACACAAGCCAAGGAAACCTTGACAAGCGCGCTTACAGAAACAAGGGATGTAAAAGAGCAAGTAGAGGCAGCAAAAAGAATATCAGAAGAAGTAAAGCAAGAGCTTATAGGATTAAAAACGTCATCAGACTTGGCATTATCGACAGCGAATGCAGCAAAAGCCACGGGAGATCAAGCCTCTCAACAGGCTACAGAAGCAAAGAGTTTAGCAGAAGATGCCAAGAGTGTTTCAGACAAATTACAGAGCAAAATAGATAAGATAGAGCAATTAGCAGAAAAAGCGCAAGAAACGGCTACAGCCTCCAAAGAAGCGGCTTCTTATGCGAAACATGATGCCGATCAAGCACAAAAGAAGGCGCAAAGTTCAGAGAATTTATCCTATCAAGCCTTAAATAAAGCCGAAGAAGCCAAGCAATCGGCGGATGGAGCGAGTATAAAAGCGAGCTTGGCAGAAATGGCAGCAGAAGAAGCCAAGAAAACCGCCGGCTCCACTTTATCGCAAGCTTATGCCGCCAAAGATGAAGCAGATAAAGCCAAGGAAATAGCGAATGGAGCAAGAATAAAATCCAGCTTGGCAGAGAGTGCAGCGGAAGAAGCCAAGAAAACCGCCGGTTCTTCTTTATCACAAGCTTATGCCGCGAAAGATGAGGCGGGTAAAGCCAAGGAAGCAGCACATGGAGCGAGTATAAAAGCGAGCTTGGCAGAAATGGAAGCAAAAGAAGCCAAGCAATCAGCAAGTTCAGCGTGGAGAGAAGCCAATGAAGCCAAAGATTCTGTAAAGACTATAAAAGAGAGCGTTTCCAATGCGAAAGATGATGCAGAGCAAGCGCGGCAAACAGCAGAAGAAGCCAAGCAATCGGCGGATGGAGCACGTCATAAAATCAATGATGTTGAACAGGTTATAGAGACGCTCAAAGCCTCACTTGATTTGGTAAAAACGGATGCATCAGGAGCCTTGTCAACAGCGCAAAAGGCAGAAACAGCCGCTTCAGCTGCGAAAGAAGAGGCAAGTCAAGCGCAAGAAGTAGGCAAGAATGCGAAGTCGACAGCAGATGAGGCGCTCACGAAAGCGACAGATGCCAAGAGCCATGCTGAATTGGCAAACACCACCTCCAATGAAGCCAAGACACTTGCCGAGCAAGCCACGAGCAGGCTCAATTCCCTGAATTTATCGGAAATGCGCCAAAGGGTTAATGCGCTTCAACAAAGTGTAGAACAAGCGCATCAATCGTCACAAACAGCGAGCAACAAGGCTGAAGAAGCGACCCAACAAGCAAGCCAAGCCAAGAGTTTGGCACAAGAAGCCAAGAATACAGCAGAAGGGGTAAAAAGTAGTTTAGAGACATTAAAAACGACATCAGAGCAAGCACAAGAGAATGCCTCTGAAGCCCTTCGTATAGCCAAAGAAGTCAAAGCCGCCTCAGAAGGTTCAGATGTTGAGGAAGATGAAGAAATAAGCGAAACGGCAGATGATGAAGCGATGGCCATAGCGTCCGATGCGCAAACAGTTGCTTATGATGCCCGCTTGAAAGCCATGTCAGCGGATATAAAAGCCGATAGAGCCGATCGCAATGCGCAGAATGCGAAGGAAGAAGCCAAGAATGCGCAGGAAAAAATCGCGGAAGTGAAGGAAGAAATTACAAAAGCGAAGAAAGAAATCGAAGAAGCCAAGCAAAGCGCGAGTCATGCAATACGAGAGAATAATAGTACGAAGAGATGGCTCACACAGACATTCCAAAAAACGGAGCAATTAGAAAAAGACCTAGACGATATGGATCTTTCTGTGAGCAACGTCTCTAATAACATCCGTACGGTCCAAACGAAGGTGGAAGAAGCAAAAACATTAGCACAAGAGTTCAAAACGGCTTGTGAACGTAGCGCTTCTGATCTTCTCAAAAAGTTAAGTTGGAATGTTTTTACCCAGTCCACGCCATTTCTGAAGACAGATATAACCAAACGGCTCATTTTAGAAGGAGAAACGCATATTTCTGTCAAGGATGGGAGTGATATACAGCTGGTCAGTTTTACGAGCAGTTCTACAGAGGTCGCGCTTCCTTCTTCAGGTCTTTCAGCCGGTAAGGATTATTATGTCTATTTGGTGAATGGGGGGAGAGAGGACCAAAAACTGATTGTGTCAGAGTATAAAAGTTCTCCCCGTGATGCAGACATTTCAACATATAATTGGAAGCAGATAGGCGGTTTTCATACGCTTTGTGCAGATGTTGGCTATTCTGCGTATCATCCTTTATCCGGTTATAAAGCAGGGGATATTTTACCCCGTTCTGTTTGGTGTCTCAATCATCGCCCGCATTGTTCCCCAGAAGGTATGGTCTACGATCCTAGAAGAGATCTTTGGGTGGATATCTATCTTCAATCCGGTAAGGGGGAAGATACCAAATCAGCCTATGGTGTTCCGATCACCAGCAATCGTTCTTATACAGATCATGCCAAGGATATGATGCAGGTAAAGAAAAGGTTATTGGGTCATGAGGATTTTCTTTCAGCGATGTATGGAAGCAATGAAAATAGCAGTATTGAGGGACAACAAGCGCCTACAGCACAGCATTCAGGAGGTCATAAGGATACACAAGAACGTCGTATGATCTCGCATATTGGTTGTGAGGATGGTTATGGTTATGTTTCGCAATATTTATCAGAGTTTTTCCCCGTTCCCAATCAAAGTGATCCTTCAAAGAGTGATATGCATGTTTTGATTGGTGGTGGGAGTTGGCAGGATGGAGCAGAATGCGGTAGTTTTTTTCGTCAGAGCGTGCATTCTCGTAATTTTACGGATGAGAAGGTAGGAGCGCGTGGATGCTGTCGTCCACGTCGTTTTATTTGAGAAACTTCATAGAAGGATCCAGTCTCATTTTTATTCAGCCTCACTTTTGTGGGGCTTTTTTTATGGAGGAGCAAATGCGCAAGATATCGAAGGAAGGTTTAGAGCTTATTAAACAATGGGAAGGTTTACGCTTAGAGGCTTATAGAGATGAGGCATGTGTGTGGACGATTGGTTATGGTCACACCAGTTATGCGGGCAAACCTTTGGTGCATAAGGGCATGTGTATTACGAAAGAACAAGCCGAAGAGATACTTTGTAAAGATTTAGAGCAATTTGAGCATGCGGTAGAGCAGTTTGTCATGGTTTCGTTAACGGATGCGCAATTCGCGGCATTGGTGTCGTTTTGTTATAATGTAGGCACAACCGCCTTTTGCCAATCGACCTTATTAAAAAAGCTCAATAAAGGGGATTATGAAGCTGTTCCTACAGAATTACAGAAATGGAATAAGGTAGGAGGTAAACCGCTTCAAGGATTAGTCAATCGTCGCGCCGCTGAAGCAGGGTTATGGGCCAAGGGATCTTATGTTTGTTCCAATTATCAAAAGGTAGAAACGAAAGAGAGGAGCGGTTTGTTCAAGATAGAAGCGCTTGCACCGATTATAGGGTCCTGTTCAGGGCTTGGAGGGCTTTTTGCAGGCAATGGTCCTATCCAATGGGTTTTGGCAGGGATGATGGTTCTAGCTGCTGTAACAGGGGTTTTTATAGTCACAAAACGCTTTAAGGAACAGCGGTTATGATTTTATATCTTAAAAGAAATCTGTCTTTTCTGTTAACGGCTATAGCCGTTTTTTTTATAGCTTTGGCTAAAGCCTTTCACCTTGGAAAGAAGAGCGAGCGTCAAAAGCAGGTAGAGACAGCATTAAAGAGAGCGACAACACGTTTTGAGGTTGAAAATGAAGTTAATCAAAAAAGTGATAGTGGTGTGCGTGCTGCTCTGTCTCGTTGGATGCGGGACAAATAGATCAGTTTCTTGTGTTGGTTGGTTGCCCATTTATTTAGATCAACAGGATGTTCAGGTCATCAGTTCTCACCTCGCAAGGGATATTTTAAAGCATAATCAACAGGGGGCTCACGTGTGTGGTTGGCAAGATGGTTAAGAAACAAAGCAGAAAAGAACAAGATTTAACAGAAAAAGAACGCCAACTGCTCCTTGAGATGCTGGAGACCTATCAAGGCTTAAAGATGATGTCACGTCTTATGAAATGGGGGGCCTTTGCTGTCTTTATCTTTGTCATGGATTTTTCCCGTTTCATAGATGCCATAGAAAATAGTTTCTCACACTTAAAAAGATGGATAACAAAAAGTTAGAGTACTTTTAATTTTTCATACAATTATTCTTTGAAAAGGTCAGAGTGAGTTCCAGTGCGAATAAGATGTAATTTATCTCCTTCAATTCGATAAATAAGTAGCCAATCTGGTTCTATATGACTATCATGACATCCCGCCCAATCACCCTTTAGTGGATGATCACAATAATGCTTTGGTAATGGCTTCTCTTCAATTAGCAGACTTAACAGTATACGCAGCTTATTCATATTTTTACCGCGTTTTTCCGCTTTGCGCACGTCACGTTTAAATTGTCGTGAGCGAACAGGTATCAGCATATTAAATACCTAAGTCCTTAAAAAGAGCATCAGCATTTTTAAATGTTTCACCCTTACCCTCGTCTAATTCCTTTATAGCTTTACGTGTGACACTATTAGGTACTTTAAGCTCAAAAGGTAAACAACCTTCTTCAGCGACACGCAAGAATGTTATGCGGATAAGGTCTGATGCACTTAATCCCATGCGTTCTAAAGTAATCATAGCTTGTTTTTTCATTTCAGCAGGAATGCGAGCACGAACAACAGAATCGGTTTTCATGATTAGTACCTCCATTTATAACTTTTATTATAATGTAGCCACATTGTAGCTTCAAGTTATTTTTTTAGAAGTTGAGACCCTCTGGACATCTGGTAAGGCTAAAAAAATTCCTCGAAAAGAAGTTCTGATTCGCAATAATTGAAGAAAGTTACGAAAAGATTTGTTAGAATCAGCAGAAATATTTCTTCTCTAACAGGACTTTTTAGATGGTTACACCATTTGGTAAAACCTTACGAAAACTTCGTATTGATCACTCAGAACGCCTTTTAGATATGGCTAAAAAATTAGGTGTATCTGTAGTGTTTTTATCTTCTGTAGAAATTGGCAAAAAATCAGTACCTATTGGAATGGAAGAGAAGATCATAGAGCTTTATAGCTTGGATCAAGAGAGAGCTAGTCTCTTAAGAAGAGAGGCTGATGCTTGTCGTAAGAGTTTTACCATTAAATCTTCTGATTCATTTCGTTCTGAAATTCTTGGTATGTTGGTTAGAAGTTTAGAGAGTTTTTCATCACAAGACTTAGCAGAATTTAAAAAATTATTGGAGAAAATTGGCAAAAAAACAGAGGTCCTATAGAGGTATGTTGCAAAGTTCTATTTCCGCACCTTTATTCTATCTCTCCTAACCCTAAAAAAAGTATGAAGAATCAATAATTTATTAGAAATACAAAATGCAATGGTGGGCGTGACAGGGATTGAACCTGTGACCCCTACGATGTCAACGTAGTGCTCTCCCGCTGAGCTACACGCCCGTTTAATAATGTTGCATACACCATATAGAATGATAAAGGTCAATACCTCATTTTATTTTCTCTTTAACTCGCTATAAGTAAATAAAAAAATATTTCTTTAGGCAGCTATTAGTATTTTCTCAACTTCATTGACGAGTTCACGCAAATGAAAAGGCTTAGAAAGTATTTTTGCATCCGGAGGAGTATCACTATTTGAATGCAACGCGACTGCCGCAAAACCGGTAATAAACATTACGCGTAAATCAGGATCAATTTCTGTTGCACGTCGTGCTAGTTCTATTCCATCCATTTCTGGCATGACAATATCAGTAAGGAGAAGAGAAAATGGTTCTTCTTGTAAACGTTCATATGCGCTAGCGCCATTATCGAAGTCAGCAACTTCATAGCCAGCACGCTCTAAAGCCTTTACTAAAAAACGACGCATATCGTTATCATCTTCTGCGAGCAGGATTCGTTTCATGGTTATGTTCCAATTGCTCCATTTATCAGAGTTTTTGCCACATTAGATTATACAATAGAGAATATTTATAAAAAAGATGGTAAAACTTTTATAATCCGAATGAATGACAAAATGGTTAATTCTTATATATTATCTCCTAAAATAAAGAATATTTGTTGTAACTTTATTAAATTCGAAATGTATGTGACTAAAAAAAGCTGCATAAATAATAAAAATGCCATTAAATACAGATTCTGTTTTTTTTCGTACATTTTTACGAATGTGCATTGTTGCTTTCATCAGCTTATTTTTAGAATTTTCTTTAAAAGAGTTAGAATCATTATTTTGTATGACACTTTTGGATAGCCTTATTAAAAGACATTATTTTATGATTCTTTTTCTAGGAATAAATGCATCAAATGCAGCCCAAAATTGTTGTTTGTAAGATTCTTCATACATAATTGTATCTAGCTTAGCGCCCGTAATTGTAAGGCTCTCTGTTAGATGTGTCTGTTGGCATAATTGCCGTATTTCGATATTGTTAATAATATTATTTTGATTGGCAAGGATAAACAATGTTGGAATTTGTAAATGCCCATTTAGTATATTTTTCTTCATAATATCAATTGTGTTGAATACAGATGCCATCCATTGAAATGTAGGAGGTTTTATAAAAAAGGTGGGGGATGAAAGGATTTTATGGGTATCTAAAAATTGCGTATTTTCTTGTTTTAATTTTTTTCTACTTTTAGCTGGTAAAAATCCAAGCCCTATATCCGAAAGAAATTGCGATAACTTATGCTGGAAACCATTTACATTATTACCAAATGGAGCAAAAAGTGGAGAAATGCAAAGCATTCTATTAAATTTAGGGTTAAGGATATCCAACCCACTTAGTGCTATTAATCCACCCATTCCGTAGGTAAGCATATAATAAGGTGGTGGACAGTCAGGATATACGACGTTCTTTAGAAATTTATCTAAGTCATTAAGATCTCTATTAATATCAAAATAATGATGTCTAAGTTTTTTTTGTTTATGAATCTTAGATTTTTCTTGTCCAGACCAGTCAAATATTGCTGTATAAAAACCACGGTTAGAGATTTCATGCATTGGTAAAAAATATTCTTCTAGAGCTTTTGCATAGCTTTCGAGGATAACAACTGTTCCCTGTGTGTTTTTTTCTTCAGGATGTGTGGTTGCAAAACGAATTTCATGATGAGGTGCTATTTTAAGGGAGCTACTATAGAGATTTGGAGGAGGGGAACTCCAGTGTGTTGGATAAAGAGGTGTTTCCAATTGACATCCTTTATGATGTATTTTGCAACTTAAGGTGCAAGGTGAGATAAAGAAAGAACCTATATTCAGTAATGATGAAGAAGGGTTAAGAAACAGTTATGTTGTTTTATGTGTTTGATAAATTGAAACACAAAAGAGTTGAAATGGGAGGAAATAATTACCAAATAAGAGATACGGTTGCCAATACGGGACCGCTCGCTCACAGGCAAGTTTTGCCATTTGAGAATTTTGTGAGTTAATTTATAAGTCGCTCTAAAGGAGGGCAATATTATGCGTCAAGTAGATTTTTCACCATTTTATCGTTCAACAGTAGGTTTTGATCATCTTTTTAACTGGTTTGATTCTAGAACACAACCGGATGATGTCTCTTCTTATCCACCCTATAATATTGAGCGTTTAACTGAAGATTCTTATAGAATTTCTATGGCTGTTGCAGGTTTTTCTCAGAATGAAATTGATATTGAAATACATTGCGATAAGTTGATTATTAAAGGAGAGAGAACAGCTGAAAATGATGATCAAGGACGAGAGTTCCTTTATCGAGGTATAGCATCACGTGCTTTTGAACGGCGTTTTCATTTAGCAGATCATGTTAAAGTTATTGGAGCAGAACTTGGAGATGGTCTGCTTCATATTCAGCTAAAAAGGGAAATGCCAGCTGAACTAAAACCTAAAAAGATAGTTGTTCAAATGTCATCATCGGTTTCAAAAAATGACAATAGTCGCGGTATCGATAAAGAAAATTTGAAAGATTTGTAAACTGAATATTTATCAAACTTTTTAAAGAATAAAGTAACGCGAGACCTTGGCCTCGCGTTTTGCATGTTTGATAAGTTCTTTTTATAAAGGATAGCGTTTTAAAGTTTATGAGCGTAATGCTTTTGCTTTTCGTTGTTTTAGATGAAAAGAGAAGAGGTTGTTTTTAAAGTACTCTGTTCAAAAAATGTTTAGTTATGTTTTTTATTTCCTTATATGTCATTTTAAAAATGGTCGGAGCGGCGGGATTTGAACCCACGACCCCTTGACCCCCAGTCAAGTGCGCTACCAAGCTGCGCTACGCTCCGATTTGTATAAAACGACTAAACGACAGCCTCTTTAAAGGCAAGAGAAAAATAAGTCGCGTAAAATTTATAATGCTCTTACACTTTTCAAAAGAATCTACAAAAATAAAATGAAACTTTTTATTTAGATGCTTTTCTAGTGATTAAGGGTAAGTCATAAAACTGTCAAGAGTTTGACTTTCAGTTATATTATATAGCTCTATAAATATTTTAGATGGCTTTACATGAATTATAACAAAAGAAGATAAGACTATTTACTTCATGATGAGTATATGAGGTTATATTCATCAATATAATAAAATTTTTAGACAGATATTGTGTTTTTTAGCAGGAAAAATAAGCGATGAGTCGTTTTTCAATAATAAATTTAACGGAAGCTGCAGTAAATCGTGTTAAAACGATTATGGATACAAAAAATGCGCATGGTATTTTAATTGGTATTAAAAAAGGGGGATGTGCAGGGATGGAATATACAATTACTCTTGTAGAGGAAGAAATGCAAGATGCTGATGTTGTTGAAGTTAATGGTGCTCGCGTTTTTGTAGCACGCGATGCTGTATTATTTTTATTAGGAACACAGATGGATTATGAAGTGACAAAACTTCGTTCTGGCTTTGTTTTTAAAAATCCTAATCAAGTTTCAGCGTGTGGGTGTGGTGAATCGGTAGAGCTTCGTCCTGCTTCGCAGGATTTGCTTACTAAAACCCACAAAGTCAACTAAGTTTAGTAAAATTATATTCCGTACATTACATTTTTTGCTTTATGAAGGCTAATCTTTTTCATCTTTCATTTTTAGCTTTTTTCCAAAGATTTTCCATTTCATTTAAAGATGCCTCAACAAGCGTTTTAGATTGTTTAGAGAGCTGTTCTTCAATATAGCTAAAACGATTTCGGAATTTTGTATTTGTTTTTTTTAATGCTTTTTGTGAATCAACATTTAAGTGGCGTGAGAGATTAAGAAAGATAAAGTAGAGATCTCCAAATTCCTCTTCTATATTTGAAGTATTATTATTTTTAATTGCTGCTTTAAGTTCATTAAGCTCTTCTTCTATTTTTGCAAAAATTTCACAATCCTTATGCCAATCAAATCCAACTTTAGCAGCTTCTTTTTGTAAAGCGAGTGCTTCTTGATCTGCGGGTTGGATTTTTTTTACTTTTTCAAGGATATTTTTTGTTGTAGTATCGTGTAATAATTCTTCTTTTTTACACAACTTGTATTTTTCAGCTTGTTCTCTTTTTTTGATATTTTGCCATTCTTCTTTTATAAAACCACGCTTTTTTTGCTCTTCATTTCCAAAAACATGAGGATGGCGACGAATCATTTTTGCAGTGATTGCATAAATAACATCTTCAAAAGTAAAACTTCCTTCTTCTTGTGCAATCGTTGCATGGTAGACTACTTGTAAAAGAAGATCACCAAGTTCATCACAAAGATCTATACAGTTCTTTCGTTCAATAGCATCAATTACTTCGTAAACTTCTTCAAGCATATAAGGTATAAGGGATTCAGAAGTTTGTTTTATATTCCAGAGACATCCGCTATCACGATTCCGTAATGCTGTAATAATTGCAATAAGATCTTTTATATCTTTTGAGGCAAACACTTTTATTTTCTCTATTTTCATGTAGCTATATTAGCAGTCCCAGCGTCTATGTAACCACATCCATTGTCCAGGATATTCACGAATCCAAGATTCAACAATATCATTCAATTTTTGTGTAGATGCGGTGATATCTATTTCGTTTTTTTCATCAAGTGGAAGTTTTATACGTTCGTATAATTCTAAACGGTGACGTCCTCCGGCTAAACGGATACAACGCGCTGGATAAATATCACAATTATATTGTCGTGCAAGTTTGATAATTAAGGGATTAGTTTTCAATGGTCTATTAAAAAATGTTCCTAAAATACCACGGCGAAACTTCTGATCAACAAGCATACCAACATTTTTACCTTCTGCTAATTTTGCTGCTAATGCCCAAGTTGCACCGGCTTTAGATGGGACAAGATGCCCCATAGAAGTTTTTCGGGCTTTTAGAACGCGTTTTGCAATATAGGGATTATTAGGGGATCTAAATAACACTGTAACATTAAGATCAAAACTTTGAGCACATATAGGGAGCAGTTCGAAATTTCCGGTATGAGCTGTGAAAAAAATATGCGGTTTTTTTTCATTTTTTAATCTCTGGAATATTTCAGCTCCTTTAACTTCGATAAAACCTGGCTGCTCTGCATGAGGATCGAAATCAAAAATTTTATCCAGAAAAATGTATTCAGCTAAGAACTGTCCTATATTTTCCCACATTTCTATTGCAATTTCTTGGAGTTCTAGCTCAGTTTTTTCTGGATACGCAGCTCTAAGGTTTGCAAGAGCGATTTTATGACGATGTATAAGGGGACCAAATGTTTTTGCTAACCAAGAAAAGAAAGATACTCCAATATTGACAGGAAAATGTTTTAAAATAGACAAACAACCAATGAGTAAATATCCCCACAAAAAATAAAATGATTTTTTTGCTAGAATTTTAATATGATTCATACAACTTTTAATATAAGGCTTTATCATAGTCTAATCAACTTTAAGAATAATTTTACCAAAAACATCACGACTTTCCATTCGTTTTAAAGCTGTATCAATTTCATCAAATCTAACAATTGTATCAATAACAGGGTGGACAATGCCTTGCGCCATTTTTTGCATGGCGTTTTGCATATTTTTCATACGACAGCCAAAAGAACCGAATATTTTAAGTTGTTGTTGAAATAGATGCATAAGATTGAGTGGTGCTGTAACTCCAGAAGTTGAACCACAGGTGACTAAGCGTGCTCCTCGTTTCATAGATAATAGAGAACCGTTCCATGTATCAGTCCCTACATGTTCAAAAACAACATCAACTCCTTGTTTTTTAGTTAATTTTCGGACAATACCTTCAAAACGGTCTTTCCGGTAATTAATAACGTGATCAGCACCCAGCGATTGTGCTTTTGCAATTTTTTCATCGGAACCTACTGTTGTGATAACGATACATCCTTTTTGTTTTGCAAGTTGAATGGCTGCTGAGCCGATACCAGAACCACCTGCTTGTATTAAGATTATTTCACCTGCTTGTAGTTTTGCATTATCAAAAAGCATGTGTTCTACGGTGCCAAAAGTAATTGGAGCAACAGCTGCTTGTAGTATATTGCCTTCTAAAGGAGCTGGGACCAATAAACGTGCTGGCAAATTAACAAATTCACAGGCAAATCCATCAAGATGGAAACCATAAACTCCTTTTACAGCACTACAGAGATTATCACGTTCTTCACGACATGCTTGACATACGCCACAGGTTTGTGCACCATAAATTGAGACGGTCTGCCCAAGTTTGAAATTTTCAACACCATTTCCGAGTTGGAAAACCTCACCGGAAGCTTCAGCACCAATTATGATTGGCATTTTTCTTTTAGCAAAAGCCATACCACGCCATCCCCATACATCGATATGATTAAGCGCAACGGCTTTTATACGTACTGTCACTTCACCGATAGAGGGAGGGGGAGGGGGAGGAATATTGCTAATTTTAAGTTGACGTTCATTGAAAAGTTGTAATGCACGCATTATCGTTCCCCATTTATATATGATAGATTAGGTGTTACAATTTAAAAGTTATTCTTTATATGCTGTAATAACAAGACTCGTATTCTGTCCACCAAACCCAAATGAATTGGATAAAACTGCATTTACACAGGCTTGACGGCTATGATTTGGAACAACATCTAAAGGAATAGCAGGATCTGGCTCGTCATAATTTATAGTTGGAGGAAGTATCCCTGATTGAATTGTTAAAAGTGAAAAAACAGCTTCTATAGCGCCGGCAGCAGTTAGTGTATGTCCAATCATTGATTTATTAGAAGAAACTGGAATATGTTCTAAAACATTACCGAAGACTGTTGATAATGCGAGATATTCCATCTTTTCATTTTCAGGTGTTGATGTTCCATGTGCATTAATATAGTCAATTTCATTAATAGTTATTTTTGCATCATTTAAAGCTTTACGGACAGATTCAATTGCCGGTGATGCATCGGGTTTTGAACGGGTGCGGTGAAAATCATCGGCGGTTTCTCCGCATCCTGCTAAAATGCCTAAAACTGTTGCGTTACGATCTAATGCACTTTTAAGAGATTCAAGGACAAGAGAACCAGATCCTTCAGCCATAACAAAACCATTTCTATCACGACTAAAAGGTTTTGCTGCTTTTTCTGCAGGGGTATTATGGGTTGAAAGAGCAGATAATAAAGAAAAACGTATAAGAGATTCTGCTGAAACTGAACCATCTGTAGCAATGATGAGTGCGCGGTTTGTTTCTCTACGTCGAATAGATTCAACACCTAATTGAATCGCTGTTGCACCAGATGCACAAGCCGTTGAAAGCGTAACAGGAAGTCCTGTTGTTCCAAATTTTTTTTGAAGTTTTTCTGCAATTGCACCAAATTGCGTGGTTTCAAAGAATGTATCATGGAGTTTATGGCGGCAAATTTCAAGAAGATGCGCATAGGAAGATTCTGTATTGAAGGTTTTTTCTCGATCAAGAGTAAAACGCGCTTTCCACTCAAGTTCAACAGGAGGAGCAGCTAAAAAGAGCGGTCCATTGAAGTTTGTTTTGTCAAGGGCTGCCTGCTCTAAAGCTTCTTCTGCCGCAAGTTCTGCGAGCTTTTTGGAAAGCGTAAAAGCCCCTTGTGTACTTTCTTTCAGAAAATCTACTGTTCCAGCAATATATGTATTTAATTTTTCAACGGAAAAACGCGTTATTTTATGGATTCCACTTACACCACTGATCAATTTTTGCCAATTTTTATGTTTGCCTTGTCCCAGCGATGTCACAACGCCGGCTCCAGTTATTGCGACAAGCGGACGTCCAAAATAATCGTTATATTCCATTATTAAAATTTCCCCCTAAGCCGCAGTGAGATGTACTATACCCTCAGCTCTTTTGATACCAATGGTTGTAACGCATGCTTCATGGACTTCTTTAGAAAAAGGCTTTTCATGAATACTTAATACTGGAAAACTGCGTTTTTTTTCAATTGTAATAGCTGCAAGTGCAAGCGCTAAGGGACATTGTACTTCTCGCATATAACCGAATAATGTGGTAATACCACGATAAACTATATTAGCATCATCAAGAGCACTTTTTTCTGCTTTTGTTACTTCATGAAAACCTGAGGTCGCTGAAATAGTTAAAGCAGGCTGTGTTTTTATTGTATTCAACATTTTTGCAATTGATTTTTTTAATGATGTTTTTTGTCTGTTGGTTTGATCTGTAATAATTTGATTGATTTCAGCATAAGGGCGTGCTTTCCGTTTTTTTGCGTGTTCTCCGCTTTCAAGAACAAGGAAGACACCGCCAGAACCCGTGATAAGACCACCGCCAAAGCAATTTTTACGATCCCATACAGGTTTCCATCCATCTTGTGCTAAAAGACCGCCGAGTTCATGAGCTAATAACATATCATAGCCTTCTGCATTATAGGAGCTTCCTACTAATACATGGGTACTTTGTCCTGATCGGATACGGGCAGCAGCAATTTGAAGTGCAGAAAGTCCACTACCTTCTTCTCCCATGAAAGTACGGGAGGAACCTGTTACTTTATGAACAATTGAAATATTTCCAGCTAAAAGATTTGAAAGTTGTGCTAAAAACAAAGTTGGACGAAGTTCAGTCGAAAGGATTGAATTTAACATAGAATCATGATTGGCTACTTTACGCGCTTGTGAGAGAATTTGTGTATCAACAGTAATATCACGTTCTCCTCCACTTGCGGCAACAATCATGTCCATTGTTGATGTTAATTGTTTATTATTTTTAATGCCTGCATCATCCAGAGCAAGGCCTGCAGCATAGGTACCAAGACGTTGCCACGTTCCCATTTGACGTTGATCACTTTTCTTGGGAATTTGTAAACTCCAATCAATTTCTGGTAATTTATGAACGGTATAGGGATTAAACGTTGTACAATCAAGATTTGGCGTGATTGTAGGATCATTTAAAAGATTCCAATGATGGTCAACACCTTCACCTAGAGATGTTATGAGACCTATACCAGTGATGAATACAGCTTGATCATGCATGATGAAAAAATTACTCTACCTGTTTTAAGGAAACGAGTTCATCAATTTTTGCACAAAGATTTTTAAGAACAAAGTATTCTTCAGTTGCAACTGAACCTTCGTTAACATCTTGTGTCCATTGCTCTAATGGAACTTTAATTCCAAAGGCTTTATCAATAGCAAAAACGATATCTAGAAAATCGAGACTGTCGATTCCTAAATCATCAATTGTGTGGCTTTCAGGTGTGATTGTGTTGCGATCAATTTCACTAATTTCTGCTATGATATCTGCAACTTTATCAAACGTAGAGGGCAATGTATAGTTCCTTATGATGAATTTATAAATTGAGAATATAGTTGAATATTACTCTTCTAGCTTTTTTTTCCTAAAAAAGAAAGAATTATTCAAGAATATATATTATATTTATAATACACAAAATGTATTATCGGATTATGAAATAATAATATTTTAAGTTTATTTAAAGTTTTAAAATTTTATTTTAAGTTTATTTGTTTTATTGGTAACTTTTCTCTATTTGCAGCAAGAACAGCAAGAGCTGTCATATTAACAACGCCTCGTGAAGTAACAGAAGGTGTTAGTATATGTGCAGGACGTGAAGCACCGATCAAAATGGGACCGACATGAAGTGCATTTGTTAGGTTTTTAACGATATTAAGCGTAATATTCGCAGCATCAAGCGTAGGGAAGACAAGTAAATTAGCTTCGCCTTTAAGACGGGAATCAGGAAAGACACGATCACGAAAAACTTTAGAAAGTGCAGCATCACCATGCATTTCACCATCAGCTTCTAAATTGGGATATAATTTAGCGAGGATTTCTGTTGCACGTCGCATTTTATGTGCACTTTCTGTATTTTTTGAGCCAAAATTTGAGTGCGATAACAATGCTGCTTTGGGTGTTATACCAAATGCTTCAATTTCTTGCGCTGCCAAAATCGTCATTTCTGCGATTTCTTCTGCAGAAGGATCTTCATTGACGTAAGTATCTGTTAGAAAAAGCGTACGATGTGATGAGATAAGCAAACTTACAGCAGAAAAATGGTGCGCATGGGGATCTAGTCCAATAACTTGTTCAATCAGTTCAAGATGGCGCTCAAAGCGTCCTTCTAAACCACAAATCATAGCATCAGCTTCTTCTCGCATGACAGCTAGGGCTGCAATGGCTGTTGTTGATGTTCTTACGATTGTTTTTGCGGCTTCTGGTGAAACCCCCCGTCTTCCTGTATAATGAAAAAATAAATTAACATAATCACGGAAACGCGGGTCATTTTCTGGATTGGTAAGCTCAAAATCCACACCAGGACGAATCTTTAAACCAAAGCGTTTTAACCTTGCTTCTACAACATGTGGACGACCGATGAGAAGGGGAATTGCTGTTTGTTCTTCTAGAACAATTTGTGCTGCTCGAAGCACACGTTCATCTTCACCATTGGCATAAATTACGCGTTTACGTTTTGCTGTTTTTGCCGCTGCAAAAACGGGCTTCATTGTTAATCCAGAACGAAATACAAATCGATTGAGAGTATCATAATAAGATTCCATATCTTCAATTGGTCGAAGAGCTACACCCGTTGCCATTGCGGCTTTAGCAACGGCAGGAGCAATACGTAGTATTAAGCGTGGGTCAAAAGGAGAGGGGATGAGATAATCTGCTCCAAAACTGGGAGGAGCTTTTGAATAGGCGCGTGCTACAACATCGGATGTTTCTTCACGGGCAAGAGCAGCAATGGCATGAACTGCCGCCATTTTCATTTCTTCATTGATTGCAGTTGCACCAACATCTAATGCACCACGAAAGATATAAGGAAAACAAAGCACATTATTGACTTGATTAGGGTAATCAGAGCGTCCTGTACAAATCATTGCATCTGGTCGTACAGAATGTGCTTCTTCTGGCATAATTTCTGGTGTTGGATTAGCAAGTGCTAAAATTAATGGATTAGGAGCCATTTTTTTCAAATATTCAGATTTTAAAACTCCACCTGCTGAAACACCTAGAAAGATATCTGCATTATCAATAATCTCAGATAAAGTTCGTGCATCAGTTTTTTGTGCATAATGGATTTTCCAACGATCCATAAGTGTTTTGCGACCTTTATAAACAACTCCTTCTATATCGCTAAGCCAAATATTTTTAATTTTTGCACCAAGACGGACTAAAAGGTTGATGCAAGCTAAAGCTGCAGCACCTGCACCTGAGACAACTATTTTTGCATTTTCTATTTTTTTTCCTGCAAGATTTAAGGCATTTAATACAGCAGCGGAAACAATAATAGCTGTCCCATGTTGGTCGTCGTGGAAAACTGGAATATTCATCTTAGAGCGAAGTTTTTCTTCGATTTCAAAACATTCAGGAGCTTTAATATCTTCAAGATTAATACCGCCAAATGTAGGTTCTAAGGCTGAGACTGCTTGGACCATTTCTTCAATATTGGATGCATCGATTTCAATATCAAAAACATCAATGTTGGCAAATTTTTTGAATAAAACAGCTTTTCCTTCCATAACTGGTTTTGAAGCAAGAGGACCAATATTCCCTAATCCAAGGACAGCAGTTCCATTTGATATAACAGCAACTAAATTGGAGCGGGAGGTATATCGAGCAGCAAGATTTGGATCTTTATTAATAGCAAGGCAGGGTGCAGCAACACCTGGAGAATAAGCAAGAGCTAAATCACGTTGATTATCAAGAGGTTTTGTTGATTGTATTTCTAATTTTCCAGGTTTTGGATGTTGATGATAAAAAAGTGCGGCGCTATCGAGCTCAGCTTTTTGTGAATTAAAAGTGCTATTTCGTTTTGTAGTCATGTTTCTGATATCCAGGTTAATATAGGTTTGTATGGTGCTCCATCTACGAATAAGGCCTTGTCTAGTGATAGATCCTAATTTCTCTGAATACAAAAATGCATGAGTATAAGCAAATTTTTTGGATCATAAGATCAGTCTGATATGTTTTTCTGTATGCGCTTGTTAATAATTTTATTAGCATCAGCACGATTATTTTTCTCTTTAACAAAATTCGCAGAAATTGATCTATTTAAAAAAACAAATAAAGATACTACACTACCAAGCCACTATTTTTTTTGCAATGCTTACAAGATAGAAAAAAACACAAGAAATTTACTTTAACTGCTATAACAATTTGATTTATATATACCTTTATAAAAAGGAGGAGAAAATGCTAAACTAATATTTTTAAGCTTTAAATTTTTCATATTCTTAAAAAAAGACTTCAAACCGAATAATAGAAGTTACATTATTTATCGTTGAAGGGGTATAAAAATTATGATCAGTATTATATTTCATTATTCTATAATATACTAAGTAAATAGAATTTAGTGTTGATGAATATGAAGCATTTGGAATGTAAGAAAATAATATGTATTTTAATAAATAAGATTTAGAATGAAAGTTTAGCTTTTTATAGAGTTTGTATATAAGAAATAAAGTTATGAAAAGTTTATATAAAAAGAGAAAAGCGTAATGCTTATCTCTTTAAAATGCTGTGTTATTTTGTGATTAATTCTGTTTTTTTATAAGCATAATATTTCTTTAAATACGATAGAAAACGAAATACCAAGCCTCTCTTTCTCTTCCTTCAGTTTTATCAACAGAATTGAAAAAACGAAAAGTAGAAAAAGTTATTTTCTACTTTTCAATTATTTATTGGATACGGCCACTTGCATGAGCAAGCATTGTATAGACTTTTCCAGTATCTGATGTCAGATACTTTCGCACTGAATTTGAAGAGCTAGAACTGCGTGAGACATCACGTAAAAGTTTTTCAAAATCAGCAATATATTGATTAACAGAACGTTTAAAACCGACATCGTTTATGTATTTTTTCTTAACCATTTCAAATATATTTTGTCCATTTAAAGTATAAAGACGTTCTGTCACGATGTTTTTTTGTCCACGTTGATAATGATCCCATAACTCAACAACGGCATCATGATTAATAGCGCGTACTATACCTGCTGCTAACGAATTAAGAGATACACTCATAGTACGTGGTTTTGTTTTTGTGGATGTAAAGGTCGTATTGCTAGGAATCTCATCATATAAAGTTTCTTCACGTGATGCTCTTTCTAAGAGGTTAGAGACCCATTTATTGGTCCTTTTTTTGCTTTTATCTTGTTGTAAAATAGGCTTAGGTGGTACTATCTTCTTTATGATGTCAGGTGAAACACTTTCATCTTTTTTTAAGGTTGATGATGTAAGAGTTGCCGACTTTAAATATTCTTTTACATTCTTTTGATCACTTTTTTGTATGACATTTACCAAGTCGTTTAATGCGGTAATTTGTTCATTTAGAGCAGCGCGGATTGTTTGCGTTGTTTCCTTTGTTTTTTCTGGAAGTTTTTGAACATTTTCATCAATATCGTGATGTATTTTTGAAAGCTCTAACCGAACTTCATCCGCTGAGCGACGTATATTTTCTGCTGCTCCTGAAAAACGTGTTGAGGCTTCATTAATAAGCTGATTAAGCGATTGTTGGAGTGCCTGTGTAGAATGATGCGCATTTTTATTACTGCGCTCAAGAGCTAAACAAAGAACATCTTCATAATGCTCAATGAGTTTATTAATTTCATTAGATTTTGAAATGAGTGCATTGCTTAATGTAGAAAGTGTATCGTGTTTTTCTTCAAGCGTTGTATTTAATGAGTTTTGAGATTGTTCAAGAACATGAATAGTTTCAGAAAGTGTTTTGGCATGTTGACCAAAACTGCTTGTTATATGACTAATTTGCTCAAAAGTGTTTTGTGAGAGTCCTTGTAAAACTTCTACATTATTATTTAGCACTTGATTTGATGCTGATAAATTCTCTGTTACTTGATGTGTGTTGCGGAGAAAATTATTTGCAGTTTCATTAAATTGACCATCAATATTTTGAACTGCTGATAATAAAACATTACTATTTTCATGGAAGCTATAAATTGACTGATCTAATTGCTTCAAGATGGATGAAACTTTACTAACAAGATCTTCCTTCATAGCAGTAACGGTTTGAAGTGTTTCGGAGTTTGTTTGTGTCAAGCTATTCATTAAAGTTTCACTATGCGCATAAATTCTTTGTTCAGCGTCTTGTGTTGAGAGAGAGAGCTGCTCACTGATATGTTGTGTTAAATAACCAATTGATTCAGTTGTGCTTTGTGCTGCTTGATTTAAATGACCTGTCAACTCTGTGATTTTTTCAACATGTTCTGAAATTTGCGTAGCTGTTTGGTTTGTTGCATCTTCCAAACGACTACTTACATCAGAAAGCTGATATCCAAGATTATTTTGAAGATTCTGCATAGAATGGTGAAGAACATTACAACGTTCATTAAGAACTTGTTCAATGGCAGTTGTTGAAGTCTGAATTGTTTCATTTAACAATGCCCGAACATTATGACTGGCTGTTGTGAAGGCTTCAACAGTATGAGACGTTTGCTCAGAAAGAACAGAAAGAACTTGTTCACTCGTATCATAAACGGTTTGTTTAACGTTTGATACAATACGATTTCCAGACTCTGAAAGAATATTTTCTGCTTTCTCTGCAACATCTGTGACAGATAAAAGTATCTCTTCCCCTCTGGATGAAAGAATATCAGAGACTTTTATAATTTTATCTGTGACCGTATTAACGGAATCTTCTAATGTAAGACGCATATTATCAACGCTTGTTTCCAGCGCTTGTTGAATGATCTGATTTTGTTCACTATTAAGAAGAATAGATGTTTTTAATGTGTTAGAGCGCTCTTCAAAAGCAGATGTTTGCATTTCAAGGGTCTCACATACCTGACCAAGTTTCTCGGATAATGTTTCTTCTAATGTGCTGGCACGATCAAAAATCTTATGTGCACGAACTTCCAGATTTTCATCAAATGATTCTATACGTGTTTCAAGAGCTTCAAAGAATGTACCGCTAGATTGAGAAAGCGTATTTTTAAGAATTTCAGCATGATTTTCGAGATTTTTTATATGTCCTTGAACAGTTTCAGTAATATTTTTGTTATTAGCAACAATTGCATTTTCAACCAAATCTATCTGTTGTTTTAAAGCAACATCAACACGTATATCACTTTTAGCGATAAGGTTATGGATCGTTTCCATCCGTTGTTCGAGTGTGCGTGCTTGATCGGCAAGAACTTCATTAAGAGAAAAACTATTAATAGCTAAAGAATCACGTAAAGCATCAGCACGTATATCAATATTTCTTGCTTGTGCTTCTAAAGCATCTTTTGTTGTATTGCAGCTTTGTGAAATGACTTCTTGCAGCTTTTCTGTGCATTGCACTATATTTTCAACATGATTTTCAGCATGCTGATCAACGATCCGAACATTATTTATTAAAGCTTGTTCAATATTAGAAGTATTTTGGGCTAAGACATCAATCTGACTTTTTAACGTATTAGCAATTTTATTTTTTTCATTATCGAGCATGTCTGCCATGAGAACTCTTTGATCAGAAAGTTGTAATTTTAAGTCCTGTGAACGTTCTTGTACGATATCTAAAATTGCACTATCAACATGTTGTATTTTTTCTCTCAGGCTTTCTTTACTCTTATCGATTGCAGAAAGAATAGTTTCATGTCCGTTTGTAAATGCGTTGGTGATATCAGTTGTTCTTTCTTGAAGATTTGCATTAATTTTTAAGACATGAGACTCTAAAAAGTTACCAAGCTTTTCAACATTATCTTCTAAGATCTGACCGCGTGCTATGAAGGATTCGATGATAGAATCACTATGCTCTTTAAGAGAAAAATCAACGGTTGTTAAGCGCTTTTCAAAGGCTTCAATAGCTTTTGAAGTTACATTATCAAATGTAGAAGAAAGTTTGTGCGCATGCTCATCCAGAAGTATAATTTTTTCATCAAAATTTCGTAGAGATTGGTTATTGCGATCAATAATAGCTTTATCCAAATTTTGAAATTTTTTGTCAACACTATGCAAAGTTTGATCTGTTGCTTCTTGTATATGTGTAGCAATTTTAGCAATATGCATTTCAGCTTTTGCTGCTGTTTCATTAAAGGTTTTATTTATTTGTTTTTCATTATTGTCAAAACGCTGCGAAAAATCATCAAAGTTTTTTCCTAATTTATGGAAAAACTCTGTGTTTTTTTGCTGAATTTGTGTTGTTGTCTCGTTAAATTTCTCAACAAGCTTGTTTTTTACACCGTCTCCTGCATAGGAAAGTTTGGTAACAAGATCTTCTCCCTGTTTTTGCAAAGTCTGAGAAAGCGTCTGGGCAAGTTTTTCAACATTAGTCACAATTTTAGAAGTAACCAAGCCAAATTCATTACTTAATTGCTCTTGCGTTCCTTTAATTGTTGATTGTACGCGATCTGCGTGATTTAAAATAGCTATGCGTTCATTACTTAATTCTTTAATTAATGTATGAATACGCGATTCATTTTCAGCATAAGCTTGTTCTAGATTATGAACTTCACCTTGTATAATAGCTTCAAGCTCAACAGCACGTCCAAGGGTTCTCTCTATGCCCTCATTCATTGCTGCAACTTCATCACGAATGGTTTGTCCTATAGCGATTGCTTGTTTTTCAGAGATATGTTGTGGTTCACTAAGGCGCTGTGCTGCGTTTGTCATAAGGATAGCAACATTATGTAATTCACTCGAGCGCTTTGTTAATTGCGCAAAGCCCCAAGACATAAGAATAGGGACTGCTGTTCCTGCTGCTACAGCTATTCCCATTGGTGAGGTAAAAAAAGTAGCGATATTTGATAAGGAACTCAATCCAGCAGGTGCTAGTTTATGCGCAATAAAAGCACCTCCTGCTACCCATAAAGCACTAAGTGCTGTGGTGCACCAATAGATTCGAGAGAGAGAATTTTGCTTTAAGAGTTCAAAATTAAAAGGCGTTGTTATATCATCATTAGCAGGAAGAAGTTCCTTAGATAACAATGTATTATGGACTGTCCCTCCTGAAAGTTCAGGAGTAGGTTTGGGAGCAAAAAGCTGCTCAACAACCGATTCATCAATAACAGCGTTATCATGAATATTAGAAGTAAGGTTTGAAGTATTATTTGCAGCAAAGATTTCTTCTTCTGCTAATGCAATTTTTTGAATCAAATCATCTACATTAACAACATTTTCAGAACTCCCAGATGAGCTTGTGTCAATTGTAGTGTTATCAAAATCAAAATTCATTGCTTTTGTGAGAGCTTCTTCAACTTCGACTTCAAATGCTTGTAATTTGGTTCTGCGTGCCATACTCGCCTCGTACTCTTACAGACAGAAAAGGGATACGTCCTCCTCCTGATATTTGGGTATACTAGCTGTTAATTATTTAGAAAGGAATATGCTCTGCAAAAAATTTTAAAAACTTATCAAGATAAAGTTAACGTGGCTTTTTCTCTTTGTTTCAAAATATTATAAAATATAATAAAAACAAAGTCGTATTTGACTGTCATCAGAATAAAAATTTTGTTTATAGTTTTTAAAAATCTTGTTTGTAAGAAAAATTATGAATCTCGTTTAGTGCATTAAAAACAATTTAATGAAGTTACATACCCTGTTTTAAAAGATTTGCAGTGTATAGATATATTATTACACATGTTTCTCTTACCTTTGATAATACTAAAAATTATGCTTATTCTTTTTGATATTCATGAAAAAGTATCTATTATGTCCTTTAATAAAAAGCATATAGCTTGTAATAGATTATAAGATACATATGTAATTAATAATATTTATAAAAAATCAATATAAAGAATTTTTATGGGGAGATGATGCATATTTTTTAAAAACCATATTTTCAATATTAAGTTATCTTTTACTAAATTTTAGAAGTTCCTACGTTGACAATTTAATATTTTTCAGTCGATATGCGTGCACGAATATTTTATGCAATTCGAGATGAAGGTGTAAGAATAATGGCAGAACGATCACAGCACCTACAAGATGTATTTTTAAATACGGTGCGTAAGCAAAAAATTTCTCTTACAATTTTTCTTGTAAATGGCGTTAAACTGACGGGTATTGTAACTTCATTTGATAATTTTTGTGTCCTTTTGCGTCGTGATGGACATGCACAATTGGTTTATAAGCATGCTATTTCTACTATTATGCCCGGACAACCTGTACAAATGTTTGAAGGTGAAAATTCTGAATAAGCAAGCCACTTTACGATAGACCTCTTATTCCATTTAAAAGTGCTTAGATTGCTATGGTATATGAAAATGAGAAAGTGAGGGGGTTTTTTTCGCAGGTTGAAAAACAGGTGCGTGCGCTTGTTTTGGTGCCTATTTGTCAAGAAAACAAAAATGAAACGATAACTTCAAGCGGATGTTCAGTATCTTCTCGAGTTCAAGAGGCGTTGGGCCTAGCGCGTGCTATTAGGTTGAATGTTGTTCACTATGAGACAATTCATATTGTGGTACCTCGTCCTGCAACTTTATTTGGAAAGGGTAAAGTAGAGACATTTGTTCATTTTATAAATGAATATCACATTGAGCTTGTAATCATAGATCATTTTTTAACACCGGTACAGCAGCGTAACTTAGAAAAGCTATGGAATTGTAAAGTAATTGATAGGACAGCTTTGATTCTTGAAATTTTTGGAGATCGTGCACGGACGAAAGAAGGGGTTTTGCAAGTTGAGTTAGCGCATTTATCTTATCAAAAAAGTAGGCTTGTGCGTAGCTGGACACATCTAGAAAGGCAACGTGGTGGCCGCGGTTTTTTAGGTGGTCCTGGTGAAACTCAGATTGAAGCAGATAGGCGTCTTTTACAAGAAAAAATTACCCGTATTCGCCGTGAATTAGAAACAGTAATGAAAACACGTGCTCTTCATAGAGCTAAAAGAAAAAAAACATCCTATCCTGTTGTTGCTTTAGTAGGATATACTAATACCGGAAAATCAACTCTTTTTAACCATTTAAGCGGTGCGGATGTCATAGCAAAGGATATGTTGTTTGCAACACTTGATCCAACTTTGCGCAAAGTTACCCTTCCTCATGGGCAAACGATTCTTTTGTCGGATACTGTGGGATTTATTTCTCACTTACCAACAAATTTGATTGCTGCATTTAAAGCAACTCTTGAAGAAGTTGTTGAAGCTGATCTGATTCTTCATGTAAGAGATATGTCAGATTCTAATCATCGTGCACACGCGCAAGATGTTTTAAAAGTGCTTTCAAGTCTTTCTATCGATATTGACGATACAGAGCATATTATAGAAGTTTGGAATAAAATTGATTTATTGGATAAGCATGCATTGAATGTTTTAAAAACAAGCGCAAAAACACAGTTAAATCCTGCTGTAATGGTATCAGCTCTCATGAATGATGGTCTTGATCAGTTACTAAGAGTTATTGAAAAGCGAATTTTTGGAGAAATGCAGCGCATTGAATGTCTTTTAAAACCTCATGAAATGGCGCTTATTGATTGGTTTTATGACAATGCGGGTGAAGTGGTGCAAGAAGGTCTTGATGATGGTTCTATCACTATTAAAGCAGTTCTCACTTCTGAAGCAAAAAAACGTCTTGATCATATTAAACAAAATATGAATTAAAGTTTTTTTGATCTATTGTTTAGTTTTTATACTTAAATTTTACGTTTTTCTTCTCTCAAAATAATATACTTAAAGTTAAGAGGATAGTTACTACTTTCTCTTAATAAAAAAGATAAAGTATTTTTCTGGTTGAAATAAAGATGAGTCTTACGTGCAATAAAGAGCTGTTAATACCCACGGTGTCGCGAAACGTTTTGGTCGTTTTGTTATTAGCGGTGCTCTGTTCATTTTTGATTTTCTTGTATTATTTTTTTCAACCACGAGGTTACCGAGCTACCTTAACATTTTCATTATCTGATTCGGTTGGAAAACCTTTATCGATTGAAAAACAGCATGATGTCGTTGCGTTTTTGTTTTCACAATCTATTATTTTTAATAATTCAAATTTACGGAATTTTTCTTCAGATTCTTCTCATGAGAAAGATTTTCGCGAGAATATCCGTTTATCTCGCCATGGTGACCTTATAGATCTTATTTTTGAAGCAGAAACAGCCGAAGCGGCTCAACATGGGGTAGAAACTTGGTTTTCTGCACTTTCACAAGAAATTCTAAAACAGAAACAAAAGTTATTATTAATAAAACAGCAAAAAGATCAACACTATGATAATGCTGCATTATTTAATATAGTGCAGGGGTTTCGTTCTTCTGTCGATTCTTTTTTTCAACATGATATAAAAAAAACAGAGCTTCATGATCTTTCTACGCAATTAATGGAGGCAACTTTAAAGCGTATTCATTTAATGAGCTTGAATTCAGCAATTAAGGTAACGCGTGAAACGGGAAAATCATTACTGTCTTTATCGTTTATTGCAAATAATTCATCGGTTTCTGCACTCGAATCTAAACGTAATATTTTAGAAATGCAAAGAGCACATATGGTCGCACAATTGGGATGGACACATCCTCAAATTAAAGCCATGACTGCGGAACTGGAGGTTCTTTCTCACCAATTAGAAAACAAAATTTTGCAGATTGTTCATCAAATTCATTCCGATGAAATTATTGCAACGGAATTTGAAGAACAACTCAAAAAAAGAATGAGCCACTTTGTAAAAGATAGATCCCAATCTTTGACACAAATGTTTAACGAATTAGAAAATAAAATAAAAATAGTGGTCAATGCGCAAAACAAAGAGCTAGAGAAGGATATTTCTTTTTTAGAAAAGACAAAAATTCATGTCATTGTACCTACAACGTTAGTATCAATTTCTTTTATGGATCTTTACGGAAAAAATATTATTATGGGTGTCCTTCTAAGCTCAATCATTTTTTTGGGAGGAGTTTTGTTGTTTTATCAATGCTTTAAAACAAAAAAAAAATATTTAGAAAATGCTGGTTTAAAATCTAAAAAAAATGCTTACAAGAATGATGAAGACTTTCTCGTTTCTCAGAATGAAAAAAAACTTGAGATTTTTATTACAATAGAAGGATTATCCGATTTTTTAAAATGCTGTACTTCAACAGTTGTTTCAATAATTGGTCCAGAAGCTGCGCGTACTGCAGCAAAATTATCTCTTCATCTCATCAAAGAACATAAAAAAATTCTTTTGATAGATATTTCTGGTCAACAAATAGAGAAAGTAATAGGTCCTCATCGGGGATTGAGTGATATTTTAACGAGAAATGCTCAGTTATATGATGTTATTTATCGTGATTACGATACGGGAGTTGATATTCTTCCTCAAGGGTTAACAAGTGCTGTTTCAGCACAGAATTTTTCAAATGATATCCCTCATATATTGCAGGAATTTAAAAAGGATTATGATTTTATCATTTTAGAAATGTCGAGTGAACCCAAATATGGATTTGAACAATTTGCACAGTTAACAGATTATTACATTTGTAGTGTTGTTTTAAATGAACAGGATTGGATGATGCAGATGGTAAAAAGATTTCCAAAGACTGTGTATCGTTTGGTTGAATCATAAAGATCATAAAAGAAAATGTAGATCGCTTGTTTTGTGCTAAAGTTGTAATACATATCCAAATAGCTAGGACTTAATATTTAAATTTTGAAAAATTGTGGTTGGAGAAAGACGTGGGGCAATCAGAGATGACTGTAAAAAGATTGAGTGAAAGCGTTTTGACAGCAAGGCAAAAGAAAAATCGAAAACAAATTCAAATGTGGCTTTATACTATTTTATTGCTGTGTTTGGCAATCGTTTTAGTTGGGGGTGCTACTCGCTTGACAGGGTCAGGTCTATCAATAACCGAATGGAAGCCGATTCATGGTATTATTCCCCCCATTGGTGAGAAACAATGGCAGGAAGAGTTTTTAAAATATCAACAGATAGCACAATATAAATTGCTTAATCGTGATATGACATTGAGTGCATTTAAGGTTATTTTTTGGTGGGAATGGGGGCATCGCATTCTTGGGCGTCTAGTGGGGCTTATAGCTTTATTGGGGCTCATTTGGTTTTGGATGACAAAACGTATTGAAAAAAATCTTTTACTTCCACTTATCATTGTTCCCATTCTTATTGCTTTTCAGGGTTTTATTGGGTGGTGGATGGTGGCTTCAGGTATTGGCCAAAGTAATCTGACAAGTGTAAGCCAATATCGTTTAGCATTTCATCTTATAACAGCATGTTTTGTTATTATTTTTGTTACTTATTTATCTCGAGGACTTACAGAATATTCAGAAAAACCTGCAAATCACAAAGTTCAATATTTTGCAGGGTGGCTTGTTTTTTTGATTTTGATGGAGATTTATTTTGGAGCTCTTGTAGCCGGGATCCATGCTGGAAAAGTTTATAATACATGGCCCCTTATGGATGGTCAAATTATCCCTGATGGTTTATTACAACGTAAACCTGTTTGGCTCAATTTCTTTGAAAATCCTTTAACAGTTCAATTTGTTCACCGTTTTTTTGCTTATTTTTTATTTGTTGCAGTGATTATTCATGCTTTATATGTACAGAGGAATCTTCCACATTCAACCCATTCTCGTCGTGCATTTTTAATATGTGTTATGATTATTGTTCAAGCACTCTTAGGTATTTCTACTTTATTACATGAAGTACCGATAAGTTTAGGGCTTATTCACCAAAGTGTTGCATTAGTGATATTGTGTTTTTCTGTTGCACATTGGCGTGCTACGAAAGGGGCATATCGTGTTCTTGAATAATCTTTCAAGCAAAAAATATTAATGTCCTGAAAGCATTAAGTTGAGGTTTTGAACAGCAGCCGCGGATGCACCTTTTCCCAAATTGTCTAAAAGAGCACATAGGTTGAAAATACCTTCATTTTCATTACCGAATACGAATAACCTCATACTATCTTTATGTGCTAAACATTCAGGATTGAGTTTTTGGAGTGTATCAGTTTCTTCTTTTGATGCAACTGTTATCACATCTTCTCCCTCATAATGACTTGCAAGAATTTCGCGTAAATCAGAACAACTTGCTGATTTTGTAAATAAATGACGATGTAGAGGAAGATTTACAATCATTCCTTGAGGAAAACGACCAACACTTGGTATGAAGATAGGGGGATAATTAATCTGTCCATACATTTTAATTTCTGGTATATGCTTGTGTTGAAGGTTAAGTCCATACACAAAATAATTTTCACAAAAATCATTTTGTTGAGATTGCTTTTTCATTTGTGCAATTAATTGTTTACCACCACCAGTGTAACCAGATATTGCGTTAAGTGATATGGGGTAATAAGCGTCTAGCAGACCAGCTTCACGCAGTGGTCGAATTAAGCTAATTGCCCCTGTGGGATAACATCCAGGATTACTTACATAGCGTGCTGCTTGGATGCGTTGTTTTTGTCCTATTGTCATTTCAGGAAAGCCATAGACCCAATCAGGCGCAATACGATGGGCTGTTGAACTATCAATCACTCTAATATTTTTATTATTTTTAAGCCAGTTAACAGTTTCTTTTGCCGTATCATCTGGTAGACATAAAATTGCGATGTCTGTTTGAAAAAGATAATCGTATCGCATATTAATGTTATGCCGATCAGTATGAGGAAGAGAGAGCAACTCTAAATCAGAACGGTTGGCTAGTCGTTTTTGTATTTGTAATCCAGTTGTTCCATGTTCACCATCAATAAAGACTTTTGTTGCCATTCTACTTGCCTTGTATCTATTTTTTTTTTGCTATATTTAATTTAATATATTATAGATCAGTTCAAATTATTACCAACTTAAATCATAAATCTGGAATTATTGTATTTTTTGAGGCTGTAGATCATTTTACTTGTGAAAAATTTTAAAAAAAATCCCACAAGTTAAAAGCATATGAGTAAAAATTTGCTACTCATTTTATGCGGTTTATTTTATTATGGGGGGGGATTTTGTTGTCTGTACAGCACAGAAATATGACAGGTATTTTTAAATGAAAGCTGTTTAAAATATTTAGTCTGCTTGACTTGCTATGTTATCGTTTATTACTTTATTTTTTATGTTAGGGAATGTGTTTTATGACTCAGCAAAAAGAGAATACACAAAGACATTTTTTTAATGATACTTTACAAACTATTGATGGTGCAATCTTTAATGCAATTAAGGATGAATTGGAACGTCAACAGCATGAAATTGAGCTCATTGCATCGGAGAATATTGTTTCAAGAGCGGTTCTTGAAGCACAAGGTTCTATTTTAACCAATAAATATGCTGAGGGTTATTCGAGCAAGCGATATTATGGAGGTTGTCAATTTGTTGATGTCGTTGAAGATTTAGCAATTGAGAGGGCAAAGAAGCTTTTTGGTGCTTCTTTTGCAAATGTTCAATCTCATTCTGGAAGCCAAATGAATCAAGCTGTATTTTTAGCTTTTCTCAAACCTGGTGATACATTTATGGGGCTTGATTTGAATGCTGGTGGTCATTTGACACACGGTTCATCTGTGAATATGTCAGGAAAATGGTTTGATGCTGTTTCCTATGGTGTGCGTAAAGAAGATCAGATTATTGATATGGAGGAAGTTGAACAGCTTGCAAAAAAACACAAACCTAAACTTATTATAGCAGGTGGTTCATCTTATCCTCGTCTATGGGATTGGAAACGGTTTCGGGAAATAGCAGATGAGATAGGCGCTTATTTAATGGTTGATATGTCCCATATTGCTGGTCTTGTTGCTGGTGGTGTTCATCCTTCACCGGTTCCGCATGCACATATTGTGACAACGACAACGCATAAATCGCTACGTGGTCCTCGTGGTGGGTTAATTTTAACAAATGATGAAGTTTTCGCTAGAAAAATTAATTCAGCAATTTTTCCAGGTCTTCAAGGTGGTCCTTTAATGCATGTGATTGCAGCCAAAGCTGTTGCATTTGAAGAGGCTTTACAACCTGACTTTCGCGATTATGCTGCTCATGTTATTGCGAACGCTAAAACTTTAGCAAAGACATTGCAGGATAATGGGTTTGATCTTGTATCTGGTGGTACAGATAATCATTTATTGTTGATTGATTTACGTTCCAAAAATGTCACGGGAAAACGTGCTGAATTGGCTTTGGGACGTGCCCATATTACTTGTAATAAAAACGGTATTCCTTTTGATTCTGAAACACCATCTATAGCCTCGGGGATTCGTTTGGGATCACCTGCTACTACAACGCGTGGCTTTACAGAGAAAGAGTTTATTCAAGTTGGTAATTTAATTTCAGAAGTTCTTGATGCTCTTCGGAGCGTAAAAAGTGATGAAGATAATAGTGCTGTTGAAATGGCTGTTAAGAAAAAAGTAGAAGAGATAACAAGACAATTTCCTCTTTACTCTCATCTTAGTAGTTGTTGAGGAACTCAAAAAAGATGCGCTGCCCTTACTGCCAATATGAAGATACACAGGTTAAAGATTCGCGTCCTGCAGAAGAGGGGACGGTTATTCGTCGACGGCGTGTGTGTTCCGTGTGTGGTGGCCGTTTTACAACTTTTGAACGTGTTCAGTTACGTGAGCTTTTAGTTTCTAAAAAGAGTGGTCGATGTGAGCCATTTGATCGTGATAAGTTAATGCGATCTGTTGATCTTGCTGTGCGTAAACGAAATATTGATCCTGAATATATTGAACGTGCAATTTCTGGCATTGTCCGTCGCCTTGAAAGCTTAGGAGAGCCAGAAATTGCATCAGAAAAAATAGGGTTTCTTGTTATGGAAGCGTTAAAAAGTATTGATCATATTGCTTATATTCGTTTTGCTTCTGTTTATCGAGATTTTCGTAATGCGAGTGATTTTCACGATATTATTGATGAGTTGTCAAAGGATATAACGGATACAGAATCTTGTTTTGATGAATAAAAAAGTACAAGATGAGCGGTTTATGGCTGCAGCTATCCGTTTAGCGGAACGTCATATAGGCCTTACTGGTGAAAACCCTTCAGTCGGTGCACTAATCGTGCAAAACATTAACGGCATAGAAACTTCTATTGTTGGATATGGTGTGACAGCCATAAACGGAAGACCTCATGCTGAAGTGCAAGCCCTTCGCATGGCCGGTTCTTTAGCAAAGGGGGCCACAATCTATGTTACTTTAGAACCTTGTTCGCATTATGGTAATACTTCACCATGTGTTAATGCACTTATTGATTCGGGTATTTCACGGGTTGTTATTGCTCTTTCTGATTTAGATAAGAGGGTTGATGGTCGTGGTATTGCTCTTTTGCGTAAGGTTGGCATTGAGGTTGTTGAGGGCATTTTGTCTGAAGAAGCTTTAGAATCATTATGTACGCATTGGTGTATAAGAAAGTTACAACGCTGTGCAGTTACTTTAAAAATGGCAATTTCTGCTGATAATGGTGTGGGAAAGAGAGGGCAGGGGGGTATACAAATTAGTGGAATGATTTCGCATGCTCATACGCATATTTTACGTGCTCAAAATAATGCTATTGTTGTTGGTGTTGGGACTATATTAGCAGATGATCCACAATTAACTTGTCGTTTGCCAGGAATGGAAGATCGATCGCCTATACGGGTTATTTTAGATGCAGATCTGTGTATTCCACTAGATGCAAAAGTTGTTCAAACGGCAAAAAAGATTCCTACATGGGTCATTTGTGATGCAAATTTTATACAAAAAAGTAAAAAAGGTGCATTGGAACAGTATGGTGTATCCGTCTATTCTGTAGAAGTCAGTGATGGTTATATGTCACCCTTTGCTATTTTACAGCTACTCTATAAACAGGGAATTAATAGCGTTTTATTAGAGGGGGGAGTAAAGACAGGAGAAATGTTTTTAAATGCTGGTTGTGTGGATAATTTAATATGCTTTTATGCTCCTATTACTTTAGGCAAAAACCGTATTGAAGCGCCTCATTTTAAGAATTACCTCTCTCAATTTCATGAAGTTGAAACGAGAATGTTTGGAAATGATCGTTTTTATAAATGGAGACGTAAGACATTATGTTTACAGGAATTATAACGGATATCGGTTATATTGAAGACATATATTCTTTAAAGCAAGGAGTACGTTTTAATATTTCCACGCGCTATGATATGGATAGTTTAGAAATTGGTGCATCAATTGCATGCTCAGGAGTTTGTTTGACAATTGTTGAGTGTGGATCAAAACAGAAAAAGACCAATTGGTTTGCGGTAGAAGCGTGGGAAGAAGCTTTGCGTTTGACTAATCTTGCTGATTGGACAAAAGGAACTCTTGTTAATTTAGAACGTTCTCTGAGATTGGGTGATGAAATGGGGGGACATTTAGTTTCTGGTCATATTGATGGTTTGGCTGAAGTTATTGAACAGAAAAATGAAGGAGATGCCATTCGTTTTTTTTTACAAGTTCCAAAACGATTTGTGCCTTTTATTGTCAACAAAGGATCTATTGCACTTAATGGGACATCTTTGACTGTTAATTGTGTTAAAGATTGTATTTTTGATGTTCTTATTATTCGCCATACACTTGAAGTAACAACTTGGGGGAAAACAAAAATTGGAGATAAAATTAATTTAGAAATTGATCAACTTGCCCGTTATGTTGCTAAGCTTTCTGGTTTTAAAATGAACGATGAATAAGTTAAAATTTTATTCTCATGTTTAGAATTTTGTGTTTTATAAACTTAATTTATATGAGATTCCGTTATGGCAAAAGAAATAGGTAAAAAGTTGCACGTATTGATCGTTGAAGCACGTTTTTATGAGGCGATTTCTGATGCTCTTCTAGCAGGTGCTGTGAATGTTTTGCAAAAAGCTCAAGTGAGCTATGATGTTGTGACAGTTCCTGGAGCCTTAGAGATACCAAGTGCAATAGCCTTTGCCGAAAATAAGAGTAAAGTCTCATATGATGGTTATATCGCTCTTGGGTGTGTTATCCGAGGAGAAACATATCATTTTGAAATTGTTGCTAATGATTCTTGTCGTGCTTTGATGGATTTAACGGTGCATAAACAATTGGCTATTGGAAATGGTATTTTGACTGTTGAAAATGAAGAACAAGCATGGGAGCGTGCAAAACAGGAGAAAAAAAATAAAGGTGGCTTTGCTGCTGAAGCTGCTTTATGTATGATCGCTCTAAAAAAGAGATTTGGAGATAATCGTTAAATATGGCTGATATAAAAGGTAGATATTCTTCGCGTTCAGCCAACAAACGTGGAGCAGCAAGACTTGCTGCAGTCCAAGCACTCTATCAAATGGATATTGTAGGTTCTGGTGTGATGGAAACAGCAGCTGAGTATGAGGCTTATCGCTTAGGAAAAGATATTGATGGAAATCAGTATATTGATGCTGATTTCCAGTGGTTTTTAGCTATTATTACTGGTGTTGTAAGAGATCAAAAACAGCTTGATCCCATGCTTCATCAACAACTTTCTAGCGAATGGTCACTTTCACGTCTCGATTCTATATTACGTGCGATTTTGCGAGCAGGTTTATGGGAGTTGGTCAATCGTCAAGATGTTCCTGTAGCAGTTATTGTAAGTGAATATGTTGATATAGCAAAAGCATTTTTTGAAAGTGATGAACCAAAACTCGTGAATGCTGTTCTTGATAAGATGGCAAAAAAAATACGTCTCTAGAAATTGTGTTACAATCTTTAGATTATTCGTTTTTATAATCGTTAAAATCTAGTTTTATCAAGTATTCACATATTTAGTTATGTATTGGGAGATTCGCAGGACCTTTGATAATTTGAATCAAAAAAGGCTGTTCTTTTGTTGCGGTTGGCGTTGTTTGCGTGATAAAATCAAATATCTGCCCATCTTGTAGACCATAATGGGCTATCTTTGTAACTTGATCATTTTTATTAAAGTAAATAGCCAATACTTTGCGATCAACGATTTTTGTTTTCATAAATTGCATACCACGGTAGCGTGTTTGTGAAATATAATAAAAGACCTCATTATCATATTGTGTTTTGAGAGAGGGGGTTCCTAAAGCTAAAATAACTTGCTCTTGACTTGATCCAACAGAAATAGAATTAAGAGCATTTTTATCAAGAATATAGCCTTCTCTATAGATTTGACTTGATCCTGAAGAATCAAGAACACTACATCCCGTAATTGCTATCATGCTTACTGTTAATAAACCAATCAATAAGTTTTGTTTAATTGAGGTTTTTTTGTTGAACTCCTGAAACAATGATATCTCCCTTATTTATAGATAGATGACAAGAAGGCAATCTCAAATTTTTCTTATTTTCACTTAAATATATCATAGCTTACATTGAGTTTCCCCATTATAAGTTGAATTATGCCATACAGAGTTTCTTTAGAAAAGAAAAAAATAAATAAAATATGTTTTGACTAAACAAAATACAGTATATTACATGATTTTATGTTCGGGAGTTGCCAATGAATGTTCAAAATGCTTCTCAAATGACATTTGCTATGGCTTATCCAGTATCAGTACGTTCATTGCCTGCTAAGGGGCTCAAGGTTCATATTTGTGCAGATGAACAAGAGTGTGCACACTTAGCTAGAAATCACGATTTAGTTGAAGTAAAATTTTGTGAAGGAAAATTTCATATTTTTCCGTGGAAAAAGCGTGGAGTTCGTATAAAAGGTCTATTGCAGGCGCGTATAATACAGTTATGTGTTGTTACATTAGAGCCATTAGAGAATATTCTCTATGAAAAAATAGAGGTTGTTTTTGTCCCTGAAGATTCAAATTTGATAAAGCCAAAAATATCAGAAAATACAGGTGAACTATTTTTAGATGCGGAGGGGCTAGATACACCAGAAGTGTTTTATGGTGATAAAATTGATGTTGGTGCGGTTATGGAAGAATTTTTTGAATTATCCATTAATCATTATCCGCGTAAAGAGGGAACAAATATGAATATAATTAAAAACTTAGAAGAACCTGAAAAAAAATTATCACCATTTTCTGTTTTGAAAAATTGGAAGTAATTATAAAAATACAGTATCTATGATGATGTTATCATAAAAACAATATTTTCTGCGAAGCCTATTTATACAATTGGCTTCAGGTTTACTCAGTAACAAAAAATTATAATATGCGTTTAAAAACGTAAAGGAAAAGATGTGGGATATGCGAGCGTGATTAGAATTTCTGTGGATGTTATGGGGGGAGATTATGGTCCAGAAGCAACTATTGCAGGAGCAGCAATTGTACAAAAAGCTTTGCCAAATATTTATTTTTTGTTTTATGGGGTAGATGAGGTTGTTAAACCAGTTTTAAAAAAATATCCCTGTTTGGCTTCTTTATCACGTTTCTTTCCTACAGAAAGTTATACACGTATGGATGAAAAGCCAAGCCAAGCACTTCGCAATGGACGTGGTAAATCGTCCATGTGGCATGCAATTGAAGCGGTAAAAAATGGCGAAGCTGATGCTTGTATTTCTGCTGGTAATACTGGTGCACTCATGGCAATGTCTTATTTTTGTTTAAAAATGATGGCAGAGGCGGAACGTCCTGGAATTGCAGGTATTTGGCCAACACTTCGAAGTGAGAGTATTGTTTTGGATATTGGAGCAACGATTGGTGCATCTGCTAGCCAATTAGTTGATTTAGCTGTTATGGGGGCGGGAATGTTTCGCGCTTTGTATCATACTGAAAGGCCAAGTGTTGGGCTTTTAAATGTGGGGGTGGAGGATGTTAAGGGGCTTGATGCTATCAAAAAGGCTGGAATGGTACTGCGTGAGATACAATTAGAAGGATTAGAGTATAAAGGCTTCGTTGAAGGTAATGACATTGGAAAGGGAACAGTAGATGTTGTTGTAACAGAGGGTTTTTCTGGTAATATTGCTTTAAAAACAGCGGAGGGGACAGCTCGCCAGATAGCAGAGATCTTAAACTCTGCTATGCGTAGCTCCTTTTTAGCTTCCCTTGGTTATTTTTTTTCACGGAGTGCGTTTCGTATATTAAAACATAAAATGGATCCCGATAGAGTAAATGGTGGTGTGCTTTTAGGTTTGAATGGTGTTGTTATAAAAAGTCATGGAAGTGCTAATGCTAATGGCTTTGCTTCTGCTATCCGCGTAGGTTATGAAATGGTCAATAATGGGCTTTTGAAAAAAATTACAGCTGATTTAAGACAATTCCATGAAAATAAAGAAATGCTTTTTGAGCAAGATAATGAAGTGATGATAAATACGGAGATGATATGATAATTTTTTTTAATATAAGTAAAAAGTCTCAAGAAAAGGTTAGATACGAATGATTCGATCAGTTCTGTGTGGTGTAGGAAGTGCCTTGCCTCAAAAAAACTTATCGAATGATGAGATGGCTAAGTTTGTTGAAACATCAGATTCGTGGATTGTTCAACGTACGGGCATACGCCAACGCTATATTGCTAATGACAATGAAACAACCGTTTCTTTAGGGGTAGAAGCCGCACAAAAAGCACTTATAAATGCTGGTCTTACGATAAAAGATATTGATTGTATTCTTTTAGCAACCTCGACACCAAACCGTACTTTTCCTGCTTCTGCCGTTGAAATTCAGTATGCTTTAGGGATGAGCCATGGATTTGCTTTTGATATTCAAGCTGTTTGTTCTGGTTTTATTTTTGCTTTAACAACAGCAGATGCCTATCTACGTTGTGGAGCGGTTAAAAGGATTTTGGTTATCGGATCTGATACATTTTCCCGCATTTTAGATTGGAAAGATCGTACGACATGTGTTTTATTTGGTGATGGTGCAGGAGCTGCTGTTTTAGAAGCACAAGAATTTGAGAATACTATGCGTTCTGGTTGTGGTATACTATCAGCAAAGTTGCGCTCTAATGGTGCTTATACAGATAAGTTGTACGTTGATGGGGGCCCCTCAACAACGCAAACAACAGGTCATTTACGTATGGAAGGACGAGAAGTTTTTAAATATGCTGTTGGTATGATTACTGATGTAGTTGATGATTGTTTTACAGCTGCTGGTATGAATGCTTCACAATTAGATTGGTTTGTACCGCATCAGGCTAATAAACGTATTATTGAAGCGTCAGCCAAAAAATTAGGGATTGCTATAGATAAAGTAGTGATTACCGTTGATCAACATGGTAATACATCTGCTGCATCGGTTCCGTTGGCTTTAGCGACGGCTATTGGTGATGGGAGAATTCGAAAAGGAGATCTCATCATGTTAGAAGCTATGGGAGGAGGGTTTACATGGGGAGCTATTCTTATTCGTTTGTAGATTATAGTCGCTTGACCATATTTGAATAAAACGTATAAATCACTTTGTAATTTTAAATATTTGAATAGGTAGTTATAATGACAAGTAAGACAGTAACGCGTGCAGATTTAGCGAGCGTAGTTTGTAGAAAAGTGGGCTTGTCACACACTGAATCAGCTGCTTTGGTCGAATTGGTTTTGGATGAAATTTGTAATTCACTTGTGAGAGGTGAATCAGTGAAATTGTCTTCTTTTGCAACTTTTCAAGTCCGTAGCAAAAATGAGCGTGTTGGACGCAATCCTAAAACTGGTATTGAAGCGCCCATTCCGCCGCGACGTGTAGTGACATTTAAAGCTGCAAATGTACTTAAACAAAGAATTTTAGATTCACATCGTGCAAGACAGAAAAATAATATCACGTAAAGAATAGTATAAGATAAAATTCTATATCCTTTTTTAAAAAGATTTAAGCAAGAAGCTTTTTATTTTAAATGTAGTTAAGTAAATCGTATTTTTGACGAATATTATTGAGAAATTAAAACACGATGAATTATTATAGAATCATTTGTAGTATTTTAAATAAGGTGTTGAAAAATGGATAAGAGCTCTGATGCTTTTCGCACAATTAGCGAAGTAGCCGAGTTATTGGAGCTTCCGCAGCATGTATTAAGATTCTGGGAAACACGCTTTAGACAGATTAAACCAATGAAACGAGGTGGCGGTAGGCGTTATTATCGTCCAAGTGACATTGATTTGCTCAATGCTATTAAGCAGTTGTTATATGATCAAGGTTATACGATAAAAGGTGTTCAACGCCTTTTAAAAGAAAATGGCGTCGCTTTTGTTACTGGATTTGGTAACGGTGATCTTGATGCTATGAATGTTGTAATGGAAAAAAAACATGCAGAAAGAACTTCTGAATCTAACAGTAGTAAGCCCAAAAAATCTTCTTTTGGACTTTTAAATTTTATGAAAAATGAGGAGCACGCATCTATTGGATCTGTGAATGCATATAAAGATAAAACAGATAAGGCCTTATTGCAAGAAACCCTTTTTGAGCTCATTGAATGTAAACGTGTGCTTGACAGAGCACGGTAATCTTCGTGCTTTCAACGTATTTATTCTTTACTTTTAACGCCTTTTAGGCGTTGATTAAGCGACGTAAATCTGGAGGTGTTGCTTCATCGGTAAGCTGCTTAATTATTTCTTCTATAGATAAGCACATTTGCTCTGTACTTCCTAAGCGGCGCATATTCACGCTGTTTGTTTCAGATTCACGTTTACCGCATACCAAAATGACAGGAACTTTTTGTAAGGAATGTTCTCGTATTTTATAATTGATTTTTTCATTACGAAAATCTGATATTACAGAAAGTCCAGCAGTTTTAAGCCTTGCAATTATTTTTTTTGCATATTCGGTAGTTTCGGATGTAATTGTGGCTACAACAACTTGCTCAGGTGCAAGCCAAAGTGGCATATGTCCAGCAAAGTTTTCAATTAATATACCAAGAAAACGTTCCATTGATCCAAAAATAGCACGATGAATCATAACAGGGCGGCGTTTTTCTGAATCTTTATCAATATAAAATGCACCAAAACGTTCTGGAAGATTAAAGTCTAATTGTGTTGTTCCACATTGCCATTCACGGCCAATAGCATCCTTTAATGTGTATTCAAATTTTGGACCATAAAATGCACCTTCGCCTGGAAGAATACTTGTTTTTATTTGTCCGGAAAATTTTGTCTCGATCATTTCTAGAACGGATTTCATAATATTTTCTGCTTGATCCCATAGGGCATCAGATCCGACTCGTTTTTCTGGGCGCGTTGAAAATTTAAGACTGATTTCTTTAAAACCGAAATCGGCATAAGTTGATAAAATCAGATCATTAATATTAAGACATTCATGAGCCAATTGTTCATCTGTACAAAAAATATGTGCATCATCTTGTGTAAAGCTACGCACACGCATGAGACCGTGTAGAGCGCCTGAAGGCTCATAACGATGGACAACACCAAACTCAGCAAGCCTCATGGGCAAATCTCGGTAAGATTTTAAACCATGTTTAAAAATTTGCACATGACCAGGACAATTCATCGGTTTAAGAGCAAAAATATTTTCACTATCCCAATCTTCAGCTGCTGGTATGGTTTTAAACATGTTTTCTTTATACCATCCCCAATGCCCAGATATTTCCCAAAGTGACCTATCAAGAACTTGAGGTGCATTAACTTCCTCATATTGATGGTCATCTAGACGTCTACGCATATAACTGATTAAATTTTGGAACATTTTCCAGCCTTTTTTATGCCAGAAAATCATTCCTGGTCCTTCTTCTTGAAAGTGAAAGAGATTCATTTCACGCCCTAAGCGACGATGATCACGTTTTTCAGCTTCTTCTAGCATGTATAGGTAGTTTTTTAAGTCACTGTCATGAGCAAATGCTGTACCATAAATTCTTGTTAGCATTGGATTATTGGCATCGCCACGCCAATAGGCTCCTGCAACTTTCATTAGTTTGAAGGCATTTCCAATTTGTCCGGTAGATTGCCCATGTGGACCACGACAAAGATCAAACCAGTCACCTTGATAATAGATTTTTAAATCTTGATTTTCAGGAATGCTGTCGATAAGCTCAACCTTATAAAATTCTTTTTTTTCAGAAAAAACTTTTCGGGCTTTCTCACGAGACCAAACTTCTTTTTTAAAAGGCTTATTGCGTTTGATAATATCACGCATTTTTTTTTCAATGATTATTAGATCATCTAACGTAAAAGGCTGTTGGCGTGAAAAATCATAATAAAAGCCATTTTCAATAACAGGGCCGATTGTTACTTGTGTTTCAGGAAAGAGCTCTTGCACTGCTTCAGCTAAGACATGTGCACAATCATGACGTATGATTTCAAGAGCACGAGGATCTTCTCGCGTAATAATTTCTACTTTTCCAGATTGTCCTAATGGGTCTGATAAGTCTCGAGTAATTCCATTAAGACTATAAGCAATTGCTTTTTTTGCGAGTGATTTGGAAAGGGTTTCAGCTAATTCAAAGCCGGTCATGGTTATAGGGTAATCACGTTTTGAACCGTCGGGAAAAAAAAGAGAAACAGAGTGAGACATGAAAATAACCCTTTCATCCAATTCCGCTAACGATTGCGGATGGTTTCGTGAAAACTTAATTATAATACGTTAAGATTAATAGCCTTATTTTCTATCAACACATGTGCAAAAAGAAAAGAATTATTTGTTATGTTTTGTAGAAATTTTCCAGTAGCGCCAAGGTTTATAAAAACAACAAGAACTATCAAGGTAGATAGGTACGGGATCAAATCCATGTGTTCCAAATGGACCACAACGTATGATACGGAAAAGTCCCATCCACGCCCCCGCCCACAATCCATGTCGTACAATCGCTTCATAAGTATATTCTGAACAGGTTGGTGCATGACGACATTGGTTTCCTATAAAACTGGAAAGTGTTATCTGGTATAAACGTATTAAAAAAGTACCTAATAATCGTCCAGGTGTTTTCCGCAAAGGACCTGTATAGTTTCGTGTTTGTTTTTCTTTTTTCTTATATTGGGACTTCAGCATTTATTTTTCTTCGATTTTTTTAATACAATCAACAGTTGCATCAAAAGGAAGCATTGTTGAGTCATGTCGTATTTTATAATCTTTAATAGGCTGTAAGCAAGAAAATGCTGCAAATGGAGGTTGAGGAGGGGGGCCATTTTTTGTTAGCATATAATAGATAATTTTATGTAAAACTTTAAGATTTTGTGTTGTTTGTCCTATGATATGCGATGCTAAAAGTGATGCCGAGGCTTGCCCTAACACACATGCATGCACTTCATGAGCGAAATCTATAATTATGTCATTTTCTACTTTGAGATCTACAATAACTGTTGATCCACAAAGACGTGCATATTTTTTTGATGTCGCATCTGGATTATTAAGGCGTCCAATCCTACTTATATGTGCAGCATATTCAAATATTTTATCATTATAGATGCTATCAATCATTCACTATTGCCTGAAATTTTGAGAGTTATGATTGTTTAGGCTTTTCATTCTCCTATATAGAGACTATACAAGATAAAATGGATATCTGGCAAATGCTTTGTACAGGGTAGCGTGGAGTTTTTAAATGCAAAATGTTGGTAAAGGAGGTACGGTAAATTCATTTTTATCTAAAAAAAAACGTCCTAATGTTGAAGAGGTAGAAGAAGCAATTCGGATATTACTCTTATGGATAGGAGACGATCCGGAGAGAGAAGGGCTTTTAGATACTCCAAAGCGCGTTGCCAAGGCATATCGTGAACTTTTTTCTGGTTATAATCAGTCAACTGAAGAGATCTTAGGTGCAGTTTTTGAAGAAGTTTCAGGATATAATGAATCAATAATAGTGAAAAATATTCCTTTTTATTCACATTGTGAGCATCATATGATTCCTATTGTTGGGAAAGCGCATGTTGCGTATCTTCCTGATAAAAAAGTTGTTGGACTTTCAAAAATTGCGCGTATTGTAGATGTTTTTGCTCGTCGTTTACAGACACAAGAAGCTATGACAGCTCAAGTCGCATATACCTTAGAGGCGCATTTAAAGCCTCGTGGTGTTGCGGTTTTAATTGAAGCTGAACATATGTGTATGGCTATGAGAGGAATTCAAAAGCAAGGTTCTACAACAATTACAACAAGTTTTCATGGTTATTATGAAAAAAATCAAGATTCACAGGCTCATTTTATGACGATGGTTGAAAGATCATAGTAAAGCCTATATTTTCGTGATTTATATTGAATTATAAATTATTCAACCAAAATAAATTATGGGAAAATAAAAATAGACTTGTGTCTCGCTTTTTGATTTGTTAAAGCCGTGAACCAATATGTTTGTTTTTACCACGTGCGGTCGTGGCGGAATTGGTAGACGCGCAGCGTTGAGGTCGCTGTGGGGAAACCCGTGGAAGTTCGAGTCTTCTCGACCGCACCACTCTAGTATTTTCTACAATATCACTTGATATCGTTGTTTATCTCATTTCGATTATAAGTGATTGTTTTTATTTCCTTAATTGTTTTTTACATACGGTTTTGATATCTGATGAATCCGCTGAAAGCATGATTCAAAAGGTGGTTCAAAAGGTGGTTTGAAAAGTGATTAGGAAAACAAGAACACGTGATAGATTATCTGCTTTATCTGTAAAAAATTTGCCTAAAGGTAAATATGCAGATGGAGCTGGACTATGGCTTATTAAAACAACACAGAATCAAGGACGTTGGGTTTTTCGATTTGATTTCAATAAAAAACGTCGTGAAATGGGGTTAGGCTCTTGTAGCGTTGTATCTTTGAAAGAAGCAAGACTTAAGGCTATCTCTTGCCGTGATCTTTTAAACCAAGGGATTGATCCGATTCGTAAAAGGAACAATGAAAAATTACAGCGGTCGATTGACAGTATTTCTTTACGAGAAATTGTTTTAAGCGCTTTTGAAGCGAAAAAAAGCGAATTGAAAAATGAAGGAACAGCAGCAAGGTGGTTAACACCTCTCACATTGCATGTTTTTCCTAAGCTTGGAGATATAGCAATTACTGAATTGACGCAGATTGATATAAAAGAGTGCTTATCGCCTATTTGGAAAACAAAAAATGAAACAGCAAACAAGGCTTTATCGCGTTTAAATATTGCTATAAAACATGCCGCAGCACGTGGTATAGATGTAGATATGCAATTGGTACCAAAAGCAAAAGCTTTATTGGGAAAATTTATTCAAAATGTTCAAAATATTCCGGCTATGCCATGGAAAGAAGTTCCTCATTTTTATCAATCTTTAAATGATAATATTGTATCAAATTTAGCCTTAAAACTTCTAATTTTAACTGGTGTTCGTTCAATGCCCATCCGGCATATACGGTTGGAGGAAATCAATCAATCAATCTGGACGATTCCAAAAGAAAATATGAAAGGGATAGTTGGAAAGGTTTCTGCTTTTCGTGTACCACTTACAGATGAAGCGCTTTCTATTATTGAAAAAGCAAAAGCAATCGAAAAAAATGGATTTTTGTTTGTTGGGAATTCTGGACAGCCTATATCTGATATGACGCTTTCTAAATTTATGAAAGATAGAGGGCTTGCTTATCGTCCTCACGGTTTTAGGTCTAGCCTTCGTGACTGGATAGCAGAGACAACGTCAACACCATTTGAAATTGCGGAATTTACGTTGTCTCATTCAGTAGGAAATTCAGTCACAAAAGCCTATATGAGGACTGATTTTTTGGAACAGCGTCGTGTTCTTTTAGAAGAGTGGGCGTCTTTTGTGACTGGGCGCTGATTGTTACGATAGTGATGCTAATTGTATAGCGTCTCTTTCGGCTTTTTTACTTTCAATATAGCGGTCAATTTCAACAATATCCCATTTTAAGTATCGCCCTTCTTGTATTGGTTTAGGAAAAGCTCCAGCTTTTACGAGCTCTCTAATAGAAGTTATAGACATTCCAAGATAAATCGATAGGTCTTGTATATTGACGAGCCTTTGCAAGCGCATTGATAATAACGCTTGTTCAAACAAACTTATTTTTTCTATTGATGCTAATAATTTTTCTTCTTTCATTTAAGTGGTCTTTCTTCTTTATAGAATTAGGAAAGGGTGGGGGTGCTAGGAGGCATGTGTGGACAGCAGCACCCCCATAACTTTATGCGGCTTTTGTTGAAATCTTTTTGATCTCTTGTTCTATTTCTTTTAAAAAGGCTTCTACAGCCTGATTAATTTGTTCAATATGTTTTTCATCACGGTGGATACGTTTGATTTTCATGCGTAAATGAGATGATTGTCCCGTAAAGCGCGGATCATAGCTGATGAAATCACACCATTTGCGTCCAGTACATGCCATTTGAAATTGCATTTGTGCATGATATTCAGGTTTGATCTCATCATTTATAAAGAAGCGCATATGGGTCGTTGATCTAGGACATTTGATTTCAATTAACCCGTGCTCATCAACGAGCCCATCAGGACTTGCCCCCGCCATTTCTATTGTAGGATGTTGAATAAAGCCGCATTTTGTAACATTCGCATCATGGATAAGGCTATATTCATGCAAGGCATTTTCTTCATGTTCAATGCCCCATCTCATATCTTCATTTTCATAATGGGGGCTTATTTCTCCCGTTAAACGTTCTGTTATAAGCTTGATTTTGTAGTCTTCATATTTGCTTGTAGGCGTTCCCTTTGCTGTTTTACTCAGTATGTTGTAAATATTAGAAGCGGTGACTTTTCCTAATCTTGCTTGAAACCATTCTGCCGTTCTTTGTTCCATCTCACACCGCCGTTTGTTGTTGCGTTTGTTCATATTCGATATCTTGGATATGAATATATTCTGCCTCTTGTACAGGCATCTCTATTTGCTCTTTTGTTGGTAAAGAGTGTTGTGCTTCAATCCTTTGCTTTTGTTGTTTCTCTTTCAAAAGGTGCAAAATGGTTTGCGCTTGTCCATCTGATATATCGGCAAGCGTGTTGGCTTTTGCATAAGTGAGAATTTTGTTTTCTTCTGTTTGCGTGCTGTCCATTAATTGTTTGATTTGCATAAGCGTTTCATAAGAGACCATTTTATCTTGTATATTTTGGTTTACTTCATTGATGCGCGCGGCTTCATCTTCTTCATAAATACCTGAAAAACCAAAAGCATAGCGCGCACATTGTATGGTTGCTTTATGACGCAACATGCGTGCTGGGTATTTTTGCCAAGTATCAGTTTTTTGTTTGCATTCAGCTAAATATTCAGTAACTTCGATAGGGTCTTTAATATTTTTAAGACGAATAGCGCATTTGATAGCAATGATATTGCCCTCTTTATCAAGTTGATCTTGAAAGGTCATCCCATCAAATTGAGGATTAGACTTAATAATCTTAATCCATCCGTCGATTGAGACGACAGGAATAATGCCGCCGCCTCTTTTAGGAAGAGCATAGATCTCTTTGGTTAAAGGGTTAAGACCATAGGTATTGGCTACCGAAATAAAAGCAGCGAATTCTTCATCAGAGAAGTTATAATTGATACATGTTTTAATGATTGTTTTTCGAAATTGTTCATGAGAAAACCCATATTTACTTGCCATGGTTGTTAAAGGGGAATTTGTCATCTGTATTTCCTTTTAATGCACGCAACTTTCCCGTTGCGTGAAATACGCCTGTGTTTAAAGAAGCGTTCTGTTATGATTTGAGGAAAAGAGGCGCTTTTAAAAACGCCATGTATAGTTTGGGTAGTTTGGAAGAACGTCCCAAAAGGTTAAACGGTTTTGCTGTTCATAAGTACCGTATCTTTTGTCGTCATATTCTTGCTGTCTGATCTCATCTAAAAAAAAACTATATGCAGAACTATGTTTTACAAAGTCATGAGGTATAATGTCGTTAAAACATTGTTCTTCACGTTCTTTAATGTAGAACTCAGCAAGATCTTCAGAGATATCTTCACATCTGTTATTTATTGGTTCGATGCGCATGATTTTGATGGCATTATCGGCTTCATCAATAAAGTCGATAATGTCTTTTTCTTCGTAGAAAGGTCCTGATTTTGCCAGATTTTGTGCTTCATTTTCGCACATGACTAAAAGAATCTCATCAGAATTTATAAAGATTGGTTTGTCCACAACTGCCTCCATAGAGCCTATTGGCAATGGTTAATTTATAAGATATGAGGCAATTTTTACCAAAATGGTAATATTTAGTCAATACCAAAATGGTTATTTTATTTTATTTTATTTTATTTGAAGGTAAAAAATGGATCAAGAACGATCAATTAATAGACGAATACTAGAGTTGTGGAACAAATTGACAGAAGATGAAAAAAGACAATTTATTCTTTTTTATCTTGATAAAATGAAGAAAGGAGATCAAGGAGTTTAATCTTATTATCATAGCTTAGGTGCTCTAACATATCTTCAATTTGTTCATCTAAGCTATTAAGCTCTTGTCCTGAAAATAGCAATTGCTTTGGTGTAACCTCTAAATGGGGTGCTAAACGTACAGCCCACTCTTTCGTTAGTTTCCTCTGGCCATTTTCTAAACGGAAAATTTGTGGCTGACTAGTTCCCGCTAGCTCGGCTAATTGTTTTGAAGTTAAGCCTATTTTTTGTCTGAAAAATTTTAAATTATTCATGATTCTTATCCTAATTAAAAAAAATATCCTTTCAAATACCAAAGTGGTAAAAATAACTTGCATTTATAATACCAATACGGTAAAAGAAGGAATGTCTAAGCTAAAATCATATTTATCAAAGAATAACATTACCTATGCTGAGTTTGCGATTTTGGTAGGTGTTACTCAAACATCAATAGCTCGTTATATAAATAGAAAGAGGTTTCCTCATCCTAGAATAATACAAAAAATAGCAGAAGTTACAGGTAATTACGTAAGTCCTAGTGATTGGTATCAAGAGAACTCTTCTTCATTTGTCACAAACTCACCCGTTCATAGCGCGTGTGACATTTTACAGCCTTGAGGAGATGATGATGGCTGTAAATGAAGCGCATAAGAATGATGATGGGAAGCCTCGTTTAGATCTTATACCGCCTTTAGCTCTTATAGAAATTGGTCGTGTTTTAGAATTTGGGGCCAAGAAATACGGAGCAAATAATTGGCGTAATGGTATGGATTGGAGCCGGTTTCACGGTGCAGCGTTGCGTCATTTATTAGCATGGTTTGGAGGAGAGGGTAAGGATAGCGAGAGTGGTTTATCACACTTGGCACATGCGGCTTGTTGCATTCTGTTTTTAATGGAATGTGAGGCAAAAGAGATTGGTTGTGATGACCGTCCTCTCAGAATGAAGTGAAGTAAAGGCTGATGATTGGGATGCTTCATACAATTCTTTGCTTTGATCTAGGAACGAAGACCGGCTGGGCGATAAGTGGTGCTGATGGGAGTATCCTTAGTGGTAGCATTAATTTTAGATCACGCCGATTTGAAGGCGGTGGGATGCGTTATTTACGCTTTAAGAGATGGCTTACAGAAATCAAGCAGACAGCAGGGAGCATTGATGCGGTGTATTTTGAAGAGGTAAGGCGTCATGTTGGAACTGATGCGGCGCATGTTTATGGTGGTTTATTAGCAACCTTAACGGCATGGTGTGAACATCATCAGATACCGTATGAGGGCATTCCAGTTTGTACAATTAAGAAAGCGACGACAGGCAAGGGGAATGCGTCGAAAGAAGAGATGATTAAGGCAATGCGTGTAAAAGGGCATGCGCCTTGTGATGATAATGAAGCGGATGCTTTAGCAATTTTACATTTAATTAAAGAGAGGGAGATCTTAGAGCGATGCCCAGTAAAAAAGTAGAGTGTGTAAAGTTTAATTCAGATCAGTTTTTAAAAGAGCTTATGGGTTTAAAAGCAACAGAGAAGGCAGTTTATACAACCGTTGTGTTGCTTATGAATGATAAGAAAGCGCCTCTTATCAATAATGCATCTTATTTATCAAGCTGGTGTGGGTGTTCAATAAAAACGTTTCAAAAGGCCTTAGAGACTTTAATAAGCATTGGTTACATCACGCGTTTAGAGAATGGGAACCTATGGCATAAGTCATTAGCTTTTGATTATAGCCTCAGTAAATTTTCAGAAAGAGCTTCAAAAGCAGCGAATATAAGATGGAGTAGGAAAAGAGAGGAGGCAATGCATGTCAACTAAGTTGCCATGGACGAGGCTCTTCGCAGACAGGTGGGCAATGGTTGTTGATTATTTGCCTGCTGTAGAGGGCAATATTTATATGCGATTACGATTACGTATGTTGCATACTGGTGAACCTCTTTTTTATAACATTAAAGTTTTATCTCATTACACTGGTTATTCAGTGAAGAAGTTTGAAGCAGCGTTAAATGTCTTGCTTGAAGAAGGATATCTTATTCGTTTGGCAGATGGTCGCTTATGGAATTTAGATGTTGAGGAAGAACTCAATAACTGTAATGAAAATTTAGATAAATCTTCAGAAAAAGCTTCAAAAGCAGCAAAAGCTAGATGGAATAAAAATAAAGATAAAAGTAATCATGATGCACGTGCAATGCATATGCAATCCACGTGCAATGCATATGCAATGCATGATGATGCCATTAACAATAACATTAACATATATAATAAAAAAAATAAAACTATCGTTTTATCAAAAAAAGAAATCGATTTTGAAGATTTAGAAACAAGCGATTTGGTTGGAGAGCCAATCGAGTGTGATGATGTTCAATCAGAACAAATCGCAACATCATCAGAAAACCAACCTCCTATTCACGAGCAAGAAAACGTTCCTAAGAAAGCCAAGCGGGTTAAAACCGATAGAGGTTGTCGCTTGCCTGCTGATTTCGAACCGGATTACGATTTTGCACTTGCAGAGGGTTTGCCTCCAGAGCGTGTGAAAGTCGAAATTGCAAAATTTCGAGATTACTGGCGTTCAAAAGCGGGTGCTAATGCAGCCAAAACCGATTGGCAAGCGACATGGCGTAACTGGGTAAGAAATTCAAAAAAATACGAAATCAATCAACAAGGTAAAAATTATGGAAATTACACTCAAAAGCAAAAAAGCATTGGGGAACGTATCGCAGACAGCCTGCTTGATATCGGAAATCGAGGATACTTTGAAGCACATTCACGCGATGATACCACCACAGGAGTTCCCATTGGTTTTGAAGGATGGCAGCCAATTAACAAAACAGCAGGAAGCGATTGCTTTAGAGGCTGCTGATCAGTTGCAGGAGCTATTCGCAGTGAAAGCAAGCAAAGAGGATATAGGCAAAGCTATTCGCATGCTGTCATGTGGTTTAAAAATATCGCAACAATCTGATCATGAGGGAATGGCATTAACCTATGGAATGGCTTTAGAAAAAGTTTCAGCATGGTCACTAATGACAGCAGTTAAACGGATTTTATGTGATGAGATAGACGGTTTATCGGATACGTTTTTTCCGAGCACGCGTGAACTTGTGAGGTTATGTCGTGATTTGGAAGATAACCTTTTGAGACAAGCCAATATTGTACGCAAAGCTGTTTTGAACAGCCGTGAAAAGGCATTGAAAGCACAAGAAGCAAGCGATGCTTCAAAAGCGCTTAGCATTATTCAAAAGCACAATTTTGAACAGGTTTTAAGTGGGATAGGAGGCATAATAAAAACCATTGATTAGCTAGCAAAATGTTGAAAAGTAGAGAGGCTATTTGTATGGATATACGTTTAAATCGATAAAAAGGCACCGTACAAAGCGATTATTTAATTTTTTGATAATGATACGTAAAAACTACAAAACGCTTTGTACAGTTAAATTTAAGGTAAATAGACTATAGCGACAAAATACAAACTGGAATTAAAAGATATGGGTTTTTTTAAACATTTATTCTTAACAAATCATAAACCGCCCATGCAAAAAAAGTTTGTTGCAACGATAAGAGGGCATGCCCCGTGGGGGTTAGGAGTAGCAGAATATTTTTACAATCTTTACGAATATGATGATGGAATGAGAGAATACGAAGAATTTGAAGGTGGCCAATATCATGAGATGCCTGAAACTGTAGATTACAGTAGCAAGGCGCAAGTGAAAGCGTGGATATACGGTGGTGATTTGCCAAGAAGCGTATTGAGTTGTGAAGCGCTGATTAATGAGGTTAATAAGAAAATCAAAAAACGCACAATGAAAGACCGTTTGATTTGTGAGATTAGCAATGAAGGGGAGAAGAGTTATTCACAAGCTTATGATGATGATATAGATCGCGAGTTAGAAAAAGCACTTGATATTCAACTGGGTAAATATCAAAACAGGAAAAAATGCAAAAAATAAAAAATACGTATTGACATTAAAGGCAGGTTCGTTTAGAAAGGCGTCAAGTGTTTAAAAACCACGAGATAACTAGCGGATAAACCACGATAAGGTTTCTCCCATTTCTTAAAATACTGGCTGTCTTTTGTGCTTGTTAAGGCGTATAATGATTTATGTCGGGTGTGTTTATACTATACAAGACCCTTCGCGAGGGAAAAGTATAAGCAACGGACTAGTTACCGTGTTTTTAGCACCCGGCGCCCTTGTGGGCTGTCAATTAAAAACTCTAAATAACTAGGATAAATATCATGACATATATGAATGGTTTTCGTCACGCTCTTATTAAAGCTATTGCAGATAACATGGGAGCAACTGATACTGGCCCCGTTCCTCCTAAAAAGCAAGGCGTTCCAAAAAAATATGAATTTACGGGCGAGACGATTGTTGCAGGTATTCACACATTAAGACGCATTAGAGCTATTAGAGACTTTGCAGATGTTAAAGCAGGCGACTTAGGTGGTTTTATAGAAAGCAGCGAACATCTTTCACATGATGGTGACTGCTGGGTTAGAGATAATGCTCGTGTCTGTCAGCGGGCTCGTGTTTATGGGAATGCGCAAATCGCTGGTGATGCGTGGATTTATGGTGACGCTCGTGTTTACGATAATGCAAAAATACATGACAAGGCTTGGATAGACGGTTGTGTTTATGGGAATGCCGAGGTTTTTGGTGATGTACAAACGAATTACACCACTCGTATTTTTGATAATGCTAAAGTTTATGGTAAAGCAGAGGTAAATGGCAAGGTTTATGGGAATGCGCATGTTTTTGGCAATGCGAGTATTGAAAGCAGTGCAGAGGTTTTTGGAAATGCAAAGGTATTTGATAATGCTTCTGTCTATAGCGTTGCAAAGATACATGGGAATGCAAAAATTTGTGGAAATGCTAGCGTTTGTGACAATGTTAGTGACAATGTTGTGATTACTGATCGTAAAAAACTTTCAGAGCAAGCCGCGTAAAAAAAGCAACGGCGCGGCGGGGGCGCCTCTTTTTAAAAGATTTCCATTCACAATTTAACGAATACTAGATTAGGGAGCAACCTATGACCACTACAAATGTATCTAAAAAATATGAACTTACTAATGAAACTTACGATATTGAAGGGATTACTTTATACCGAATTAGAGCATTAAGAGATTTTGATGGTGTAAAGGCTGGTGATTTAGGTGGTTTTATTGAAAATGAAAGCAATCTCTCTCATGATGGCAATTGTTGGATATACGATAATGCCGCCGTTTCACATGGTGCTATTGTTAGTGAAAATGCAAAAATACGTAATAACGCTTGTGTTTTTATGGAAGCAAGGGTAGCAGGAAATGCAGTAGTTAGTGATAAGGCGCGGGTTCTTGAAAAGACTGCTTATATTCACGGTAATGCAAAAATATGTGATAATGCAGCAATTTGTGGTGAAATTTATGGGAATGCCATTGTTTGTAATAAAGCCATGGTATCTCCAGAAGCAAAGGTTTATGACAATGCAAAAATTTTGAATAGCGCTTGTGTTGGTGGCTTTATTTATGGGAATGCAAAAATATCGGGGTCGGCTTGTATTTATCCCGAGGCGGAGATTTATGATAATGCGTGCATTCAAGGAAAAGTGAAGGTTTATTTCTCTGTAAAAGTTTTTGGGAATGCCGTTATTAAAGGCAATAAAAGAGTTTATAAAGATACTGATGTTAGTGAAGAAACTTTAGAAAAAACAGCATAAATAAGGGGTTTGGGGTCTGGTCTTAAACAGAAAAAAGAAAGCCGTGTCCTTAATGAACGCGGCTTTTTACGCAATACACAATATTTAATCAACATCAAATCTATATTACACATTTTGTGTATAATGGCAAGCATGATTAAGAAAAAACCGTATCAAAATGAAATGATACGGCTTTGAATCTAGAGAAATATGAAAAACTAACTAACAATAAAGGAGATATCACTTTAGTGATATGGTTCTAAATTACATATTTTATGTATAAACGCAATACAATTTTTATCAAATTGCTCTTAAAGTAAATGATGCTTGCTTTTAATAGCGACGTTATTCTAAGTGTTTTCCTTTTAGTAAAAAACAAATCTTCGTTTTAAGATATCATTGTGAATTCAATATTGCCAATTTATTCATAATCTGCTATACAACATACAGATTTAAAAAGTGGAAAGCCCTTGCTCATGTATTACGTGAAAGGGTTTTCTTTTTATCTAACATCATCATAATCTTAAATCTTGATTTTCTTAATTATATGCAAATGCAACAAAGCCGTATCAATTGCTTTTGACACGGCTTCTGTTTTGTAATGCGTGATGTCCTTTTGACATCCTAATGAGACGAATATCTCTATAATACATAATTTGTATAAAAAAGCAATAAATCAAGCAAACTAAAAATGGGATTCATTCTTTAGATTCAATAGCTTATAATAATAATTTCGTTTGTAACTATAGCCTATAATGTGTTATAATAATGGCTGGTTATACGTTCTTTGTATTGTTATGTGTTATTCCTATTAATGGATCTAAAGCGAATGCTTAATAAAGTGATTTTAATTGGCTATATTGGCTCTCATCCTGAAAGTAAAATAATGTCTACTGGTAGCGAAATGGTGAGTTTTCGTTTAGCTACCACCGAAAGCTATACCGATAAGGCAAGTAATAAGAAAATAGACAAAATAGAATGGCATTCCATTGTTATTTTTAATTCACAATTGGTAAAAATAGCGCTTCAGTATTTTCACAAAGGCTCTAAAGTGTATCTAGAGGGGCAATTGCAAACCCGTAAATGGCAAGATAAAAACGGTGTTGATCGTTATATAACAGAGGTTATTTTACCAAAATACAAAGGGGATTTAAAGCTCTTAGATAGCAAAAATGATGATAATCAAGAGCAGTCCTCTTCTTATGAGAGAAGCATTTACAGACCTCTTGATATGCCTACAGTAGCAAATGATGGCGTTTCTTTTTAAACAGAGGGTATAAGTGAAAAAAAATAAAAAGAGGGGACGCCCTAAAATCACAGGGCATATAAGAGAAGCCAATGGACGTCTATCACGGTCAAAAACACCTCGTGAAGCTATTGATAAATTAGCAATAGAAATACGTGCAAAGCGCTTTGGTTTAAGCTTACAAGATGCGAAAAATCCACTTTCTGGTACTTACATAGGGCGGCTTTGTTTGCAAGGCGTGCTTACTCAAGAGCAATATGATGCTGCTCAAAAATATTTACAGATACGAAATAATTACCTTTGTGCAAAAGGCTTGCCAAGCGCGATTTATGATGAAATGCCATCGTCAGCAGATGACAAGGCAAGGGACAAATGGGTAGAATTTGCAACAGAGAAGTTTGCAAACATGCAAGAGGCAATAAAAGAAGCGCAACATCTCTATAGACAGCACAATCTTTACGCTGCGCTACAGTATCTTGTTAGTGAAGATCAAGAATTACCACATCTTGTAAGCTCACTAAAGGTTGCTCTTAATGCGCTTCATAAGTATTTTCAAAAAATCATGTAATTATTAACGGATATCCCTTAGAAGTTTATATAGTATTTCCATTTGATAGTCTAGTTTTTCAAGTTCTTTCCTATTACTATCCATAAAATTTCGAATTCCGGAAAGACGTTCCAAAATTTCTGATATTTCTATATAGTTTTTAGATTGTTTTGCCTTAATTAAATTTTTCATTTCCGTTATTTCATTTGTCATATCTTCGGTTAAAACACGCGATAAACGCATTCGTTTTATAATTATATCGTGCCATTGTTGCATCATGTTGGCATGTTGTTCAAGTTTATGCTTTGCTATACGTGAAGTATTTGCGAACCATAAAGAGTTGCGGAAAGCGCTTTCCCACCAGTTATCTACATCAAACATGTATTTACGGAGCGCTCTCTCTCGTTCTATAATTTCTTTTGAACAGAATAATTCATTGGGATTAGCGTATCCATTTGAAGGGGATATAAAATACGTTGTAAAAAGTGTGATAATTAATATGCTTCTAAAGAGAGTTTTTTTTATAAACATTGTTTCTACCTTAATTTACATCTTAACTACCTAACAGATTCCTCTTGAAGTTATCAATATGTGTTATTTTTGTGTTGACAAGTTGTAACGAATTGTATTTAATGACATTACTGTACTTAGGTGTATTGTATCTAAATGAGGGTGATGTACAGTTTAAATCCCCGCAAATGCGGGGTTTTTTATTATCTGGAGGGAGGAATTTATGACATCCGAAAACACAGAGCAGGTTTTACAGCCCATAAAAAAACGTATTCCACCAAGAGCAGGCATAGGGCGTGTAAAAGGTGTCCCTAATAAAATCACGCGTGTTCTTAAAGAAGCAGTACTGAAGGCAGCAGAAAATGCTGGTAATAGAATAGGCAATGAGGGTTTGGTGTCTTATTTAGAAAAGCAGGCAATGGATTGCCCCGCGGCTTATTTAGCACTGCTTGGGAAGATTTTGCCCTTGCAAGTGACAGGAGAGAATGGGGGAGCCGTGAAGATCATAGGGCGTGTAGAAATAGCTCCTTTATTAAATGACGACAAGACAGATTAAGATTGTTCCAAAGCTTATTTCTCTTTTTGCAGGGGATGCTTTGGTCAGAGCGGCTTGGGGTGGACGCGGGTCTGGAAAGACAAGATCTTTTGCTTTGATGGCAGCGTTAAAGGGGTATCAATTTGGTATAGGAGGGATATCGGGGACCATTCTTTGTGCACGTCAGTTTCAAAATTC